>LFFE01000018.1 GCA_001510385.1 Actinobacteria bacterium casp-actino5
ACCATCGGCTGGCTTGGTGTCATGTTGTTGCTTGTTGCGACCGGATTCGAGACTGACCTAGCTCTCATCGGGCGTTTAGGCAAAGCAGCGGTTCTCGTCAGTATTGGGTCGCTTGTGTTGCCATTTGCATTTGGTGGCGCGGTCGGGTCGGTGATCCCTGACAAGTTCCTCTTCTCAGGCGAAGATCGTGTGCTGTTCAGTCTGTTCCTTGCCACAGGACTCGCAATCTCGTCGCTACCGGTCATTGCGGTGATCTTGTCGGAACTCAAACTGCTTCGACGCAACTTTGGTCAGCTCACGATTGCTGCTGGTATGGCCAATGATGTCGTTGGTTGGGTGGTGCTCGGTCTCATCGCTGGCCTGGTGTCAACCGGTCGATTCGTGTTCATCGAATTTCTACAAACCCTTCTCGGACTCTTCGTCTTTCTTGCAATCTCGGCGGCTCTCGGTCAGCGGATTGTTGATGCGGTGTTGAGGGCTCTTCGACGTCGCGAGGTCGGAATTGGCGGCTGGGTCACGATGTGTATCGCGATTGCGGTCGGACTTGGAGCAGTCACTCAGGCCCTTGGAGTTGAGGCGGTGCTCGGGGCTTTCATCGCCGGATTACTACTTGGCAGAAGTCGGTATACCCATCATCGAGTTGAGGAACAGATCGAAACCCTGACCTCCTCGCTTCTTGCCCCGATTTTCTTTGCAACAGCGGGACTACGAATTGACCTGTCGTTACTTGCAGATGGCTCGGTCATCATCTGGTCATTTATTTTGTTCGCGGCCGCAACAGCATCAAAGTTCGTTGGATCTTGGGCAGGGGCGAGAGCAGCCGGGTTGACTAACCGGGAGGGATTCACTCTTGGTATGGCTCTCAATGCTCGTGGTGCTCTTGGCATCATCATTGCGGCAGTCGGACTTGACCTCGGAGTCTTTAACTCCGCCTCGTATGTCGTAATCGTGGTGATGGCAATCGCGACGTCGGTGGTAGCGCCACCTGCTATTCGCTGGTTGGTTTCCGGTTGGTCGGGGACCGATGAGGAGCAAGCACGACTCAAACGTGAGGAACAGCTTGCGGGCAACCTTGTTGTTCGTCCTGGGCATTTGCTGTGGCCGATGACTAGCGAAACCCGATGTCGGGCGGTGGCTGCATTCGTTGGCAAGACGTTTCCAGTTGAGTCAACTGTCACGTTGTTGAACCTGTCAGCAGACGATGGTGACGTGCATGCAAACCCTTGCATTGATCTTTTGGGTGACCGTCGAGTCGAGGTGGTGGAGGATGATGCTGAGTGTGAAGAGGCGCTGGCAAGTCAGCTGAAGCTTGGGTTCGACCTCATTGTCGACAGTGTGTCTCCTGACGTCGAGTGGCCCGATGCAGGGCCACTGACCTCTGCGGTGCTCCACCAGCAAGAGTTGCCGGTGTTGCTGGTGCGGCCTGGACGTGACGAGATCGACTCTGAATCGATCGTGATGCCGTTCAGGCGCATTTTGCTGCCTGTATCTGCGACGCGACCATCCAGGGCAGCCGCCGAACTAGCGATCTCATTTGCCGCGGCAACGGGATCTGTCATCAAACTTCTCCATGTCAACCCGAGCGAAGCGCCGAATACTGTCCAACGATTCATCCGAACGACGTTCCGGACCCACGAGCGGGCGATTGGTTCATACGCCGACCCTGTTGGCGTGAAGTTGCTCGATGAAACCGAGTCGTTGGCCCGTGAAGCCGGAGTTCGCTGTGACCGTATTTTCTCAAATCACCATTCGAGGGTGGAGGCCATTCTCGAGGCTGCAGATCAGCACTTCTGCGATCTTGTGCTGCTTGGCGCTGAGTCGAAAGAAGTTGGCGGTGTTGCGTTTTTGGGACACACAGCTCGCTCGGTGATGCAGCGATCAGAAATCGGTGTGGCGGTCATTGCCCTGCGACAAGGATCTCACTCCGGCTGATGACAACAATTGCTGTCATTTTTGCGATGCGGGCTGAAGCGGCTCCGCTCATTGCCGAACTCGACGCAACTAAAGAGCGAGCATCCCTGCGACCGACTCAGTTGTACTCAGCGCGGCAGGGGGAAACGAAGGTCGTCATCGGAGTCAACGGAGTCGACCCCGTGCATGGAGTCGATCTCGTCGGAACTGAACCTGCCGTTCTGACGACAATGTCCGTCATCGACAGGTGGAAGCCCGACATTCTCATCTCGGCTGGCACTGCCGGGGGTTGGAGCCGAGCGGAGGCAAACATCGGTGACGTATTCGTAGCCTGGCCACACGTGGTCCGCCACGACCGCCGGATTGGAATTGAACGGTTTCACGAATATGGAATCGGAAGTCACCCGGTATGGAATCGAAGTAATGAACTCGCAACTGCGCTCGGGGCCCGCCTAGGAATTGTGACCACGAGCAACTCGCTCGATGAGAGCGACACCGATCGTGAGTGGATCCTCTCGCTGAACGGAGAGGTGAAAGAGATGGAAGCTGCCGCAGTGGCCTGGGTTTGTTCCTTGAGTGATATTCCATTTGTTGCGGTGAAGACGATCACCGACCTTGTTGATCATCCCACACCAACTGCGGATCAATTTTTAGCCAATCTGGCGACCGCGTCGCACCGACTGTCCGAGGTCTTACCACCGGCGATTCGATGGTGCGCCGAGAGCGTGAGGTCAGGGTCGCACTAAGGTCGATTACATGATCGAAACTGCACCATTCGGAAGTACGGGGCATCACTCATCTCGCGTGATCTTCGGTGGAGCTGCTCTCGGGGCAATGTCAGAGGAACGTGCAGCCGCAACTCTTGACTTGGCTCTCGCTTCAGGCGTCAATCATCTTGACACCGCACATTCGTACGGGCACGCAGAAGTTGTGATGAATCCGTGGTTGGTAGAACATCGCAACGAGGTCTTTTTGGCGACAAAAACTCGTGAACGAAGTGGCGAGGCAGCCCGGGCCGGACTCGAAGACTCATTGCAGCGGCTCGGTGTTGACCAGGTCGATCTCATCCAATTGCACAACCTTGTCGAAGAGGATGAATGGCAAGAGGCGTTTTCTCTAGGCGGGGCAGTTGAGGCACTTGCAGCAGCACGAGATGAGGGCCTTGTTCGATTCATCGGTGTCACGGGACACGGGCTTCGAATTCCAGGTATGCACCTTCGTAGTCTCGATGAATTCGCGTTTGATTCTGTGCTGTTTCCATTCAACTATTCGTTACTGCGCTCCGATGCGTTTTCAACCGACGTTGAGCAGTTGATCTCTCGTTGTGTTGAGAGTGGAATTGCGATTCAGACCATTAAGTCGGTGGCGAAATCAAGGTGGGAATCTGGGTATGACGGCCCGAAGTTCTCGTGGTACGAGCCACTTCGTGAGGCGGAGGCGATTGAACGTGCAGTGAAGTTCGTGCTTGGTAGAGAGCACGTCTTTTTAAATTCAACGAGTGATGCGCAGGTGTTGCCGTTGGTGCTTGATGCAGCTGGTCGGGCAACGGTGGGTGATCTTCCTACGGATGCAGAGATGGAGCATGACTGCGAGCAATTCGAGATCTCACCATTGTTTGACGGCGCAGATCTCGAGCGAATTTGACTAGTTCTTAAAGGTGATGACCAGGGGAGCATGGTCGCTCCACCGCTCGGCATAACTTGGAGCGCGATCGACTGTTGAACTGGTCGCCAATGCAGCGAGTTCGGGAGTGGCAAATTGGTAATCGATTCGCCAACCAACGTTCTTGTCGAACGCCTGGCCTCTAAAACTCCACCATGTGTAGGGGCCCTCAACGTCGCCAGCAAGCGTTCGTGCAAGGTCGACCCACCCAAGTTCATGAATCCAGCGGTCGAACCATGCCCGTTCGGTTTCAAGAAATCCCGCCTTGTTTCGGTTGCCCTTCCAATTCTTAATGTCGAGTTCAGTATGCCCGACGTTGAAATCGCCGGTGACAAGTACGTGCGATCCTGACGAACGAAGGGTTTCCATTCGTTTTGTCATCGCTGCGAAGAAGGCGAGCTTTTCTTCCATCCGGTGTTCGTCCTCGGCTTCGCCGGTATGGACATACGCAGAAATCACGACAAGCGGTTGATCGAGAAATTGGACATCGAGTGTTGCTTCGACCCAACGGCCGGTGTCATTGAAGCGTTGGGCAGGCCTCCCGATATCGATTTTTGTATCGGTCATCGGAATCGAGCTGACGACAGCAACTCCCGCACGACCTTTCGCAGCACTTTCAGCGTGCACGCGCTGCCATTTCTCGCCCCAGAGACGATCAACGTGTTCGTTCAAAATCTCATCAGGAGCTCGTACCTCTTGAAGGGTCACGACATCTGGTTTCCGTCCTGAAATCCAGCTAGCAATTCCATTTCTGTCAGCGGCTCGAATGCCGTTCACGTTGACGCTTGCGATGGTGATGGAGCGACTTCGAGGCATCTCACGATTGAAACACACTTATGGGGATGAAAGCGAGGCTCTCACTGGTGAGGCGATCAGCGCTTGTTGTTTCCGGCGTTGCTATTGCCGTTCCCGTTTGAGTTTTCGCTGTTGCCGGGCGCGTTGTCGTTGGAGTCGTCGTTGGTGCTGTTCGTTGAGGAGTTCCCATTGTTTCCGGCGTTGCTATTGCTGTTCCCGTTTGAGTTTCCGCTGTTGCCGGGCGCGTCGTCATCGATTTCAGAACTTTCCTCGGACTCCTCAACTTTGGTTGCACACTTAGGGTTACGAGAAGCGGCAGGACCATCACACGACGGGACTACGACGATGACATCGTCATCAACTTCTTCAAAGCAGTTCGGGTTGTTGGCTGCGGCCGGGGTGTTGCAGGCGGGGATGTTGGTGGCTGTGTCGTTGTCGCTCTCGGTGTCGGTGTTGTCGGTTTCGCAGTTCGGGTTGTTGCAGGCCGGTATCGAAGGAACGAGCGCGATCGTGTCGTCATCAATTCGTTCAAAGCAGTTGGGGTTGTTCGCGGCTGCAGGGGTATTGCACGCAACAACGCCGCCGGTGAATGTGTCACCTTCAGAATCTTCTGGCAGCGTTGTTGTGGTTGAGGTTGTTGACGTAGTTGTGGTCTCGGGCTCCGGTGTTGCTGACTCATCCGGATCTGTTTCGATCGGGCGCTCCTGCGTACCGGTTGTGTCTGGTTGTGCTTCATCTTGTGTTGTCGTGTTCGATCCGGGCGCAGGGACACCAGATTCTGGTGTCGGATCAGGGCGAGGAATATTCACATTGATGACGTCAAGCACGTCGGCCACGACGTTCTGAACCGGTGCCGGAAGGTTGCCAGTTGCCGCAAGTCCAACGCTTGCTCCGGCGGCGGCCGCACCCGCCCATCCAAGAATTCCAACCGCGCCAACAACAGCGCCAAGTTGTCGACGAAGCCGTGTCGAACGACCACTTGGGGTGATGGAACTTGCAATTGCGAGTGACTGCAGACGTGCAACGAAGTTTGCATCAACCTCGCTTGGATCAGTTGGGTAGCCAACAGGTTCAGTCGACAGCGCAAGGTCGGCGAGTCTCGACTGGAGGCGACGATGAGATGCGCGAATGGTCATCATGACAGCGCCTCCTCTTGCGAACTTGCCCGAAGATCGTCGACGAGCAAGTTCTTTAAACGGGCGAACGCTCTGGACAAACCGACTCGGGTTGCCACCTCGGATTTACCGATCGCATCTGCGGTTTCCTTTGTCGACAGGCCCACGACGTAGCGGAGTTCAAGCATTCTCCGCTGCTCATCTGGCAACCGCTCAAGGGCCTCGAGCAAGTCGGGGTCGGTGAATGTGTCTTCGTTTGGCTCATCCGCCTCAAGCAGGGTGAGTGTGTTCTCGATTGAGACTTCGCTGCGGCGAGTCGCTTTGCGGAGGTCGTCAACAATTCGGGCGTGTGCGATTGAAAAGATGAAGGAACGCATCTGTGCCTCGTTTCCTTCAAAATCGGCTATTCGATTTGCGATTGTCTCAAGAGTGGCGCTCATGACCTCCTCAGGGTCTCGAGCTCCCATCCGTGTCGCATAGCCAACAAGCTTTCCGGAGAATTCAGCGACAAGCCACGACCATGCGTTGCCCTCCCCGGCTTTTAATCCGCGGAGGGAGTACCCATAGCGATTCCCGCGTTTCACGGGGTTCCCCGAATGGCGAGTGTGGCGATCGTGCCGACGACGAGAAATGGGCCGTACGGAATCGTCGACTGTTTGGAAAAACGCCGGAGTAGAAGACCAGCGCCGGCTGTAAGCCCACCGACGAGTGCTGAAAGGGCCCAGGCGTACATCGAGATGACCACGGTGGTCGACGTTGTCGAACCGATGCCGAGCGCGAGTCCTAATGGCAGGCAGAAGTACACATCGCCACGGCCGAGCGAGCCCCGAGAGACCGTCACCAGTATCTGGGCGATCAGCATCATGACGGTTGCCCCAGCGAGCATTGCGAGCAGCTGCGTTCCCGAGCGTGTCAGGAAAATGGCTACCAGCAACATCAAACCTGAGGCGGTCACGCTGATGAGAAGGGGAAGCCTTCGAGTGGTCACGTCGATGACCGTTTGAACTGCCGTTGTCCCACCGCAAATACCCAGAATGAGTGATGTAGCAATTGGCGGATTCGCTGAGGTGAGGGCGAGTGCCGAGAGACTCAACGCAAGCACAAATAGAGCGCCAACATCGTGACGCCAATCTGCCTGCTGTGCTGCTGATTCGTTGATCACTGAATGCTGGGTTCGCCGGAACAGAATCACGCAGGCAAGCCCTGACCAAATGAGATAACTGATACCCCAGTATCTCAGGGGAAAGCAAGAAATTCCCGCGCATTTCCACTAGAGGACTTCCATTAGCCGCACGATTGCTGGTCCGACAACGACGATCATCAGAAGCGGAAGAATGCAAAACACTGTCGGGAAAATCATCTTCATCGAGACCGCAGCGGCACGTGTCTCTGCCGCTTGGCGACGGTGACGGCGTGTTGTCTCTGCCTGCTTACGCAAGACAGCCGCAAGTGGAGTTCCCAGCGTTTGGTTCTGATCGATAGCGGCAGCAAATGACCGAATAATTGGTGTTGGATTGCGTCTGCTGAGTTCGTCAATCACTTGACGCCGCGTTCGCCCGGCTTGCAGAAGTTGCGACATGTGTGTGAATTCGTTGCCCAACGGGGTCTCGTGTCGCTGGGCGTAATGATTCAGCACAGCCTCAAACGTGAGACCAGCCTCCACTCCCATCACGATTTCTCCAAGGGCGTTCGTGAGTTCACGATCGATGGACGCAAGCCGCTCCGTCTCAATGCGACGTGCCCTAATGAGTGGGAGTTGCCACGACCCAGCGATTGCAACCCCACCAGCAAGAACTGAAGTTGCAGATGGGGAACTGATCATCGACATTGCGCTAATCACAGCGGTGACGCCAGCGAATGACAGCTGTGAGCGAAGAAGCTGTGCGATGTGTTCATTCGACCCTGCCACTGGACCCAGGGCATCAATCCTTGAGGCAATAGGGCGTGTGGGTTGTGTTGTTGACAGCTTCGCGACAAGTGTTTGCTTGGCTGAGTCGACAACTGGGCGAGCCACAGCGGCAATGAGGAATGCTGCGCCGCCGAATGATGATGCTGCGGTGATGGCGACAAAAGTTGAGGACATTATGCGGCCTCCGGTTGAGCGAGGTGACGTAGCCACCAAACTCCGATCGATCCGAGGACGAGTCCCCCGAGACTCATCACTCGACCAGCTGAGGTCGCAACCAACGGAGTTGCGTAGCCCGGACTGAGCAAAGAGGTGATGACAAGGGCACCGACTGGCATGGCGAGGAGGACATTTGCGCTCAGCCGAGCATCTGCTGTCAGGGTGAGAAGATCTCGGCGAAGTCGATCCTCTTCCTCAATCGATTCGAGAACTGCAACAAGTATGTCGGTGAGTGAGCCTCCGTGTTGGGCGTGGAGTCCAAGTGCGGAAGCGATGACGTGCAAGTGGTGGTTGGACTCCTCGTTCGCGACATCGCGCAGTGACACGTCGATGGGAATTCCGACATTGTGATCGCTCATGATTCGGCGAAAGATTGCATCGAGCGGCGCACCTGTGAGTTCGATGGAGGATTCAATTGCCGCGCTGACTGTTCGGCCCACGCTGAGTTGGTCAGCAATTCGTTGCAAGGCGGGTGCAAGGGCATTATCGATTGCGCTCTGGCGTTGTCTCGCCGATCGTTTTGTAATCGACCTTGAGATGATCTGAGGAGCAACGCCTAACATAAGGCCGACTGGGCCGATGAGGAGCATTGCAACGAGCGAGATGGCTATTCCGATGAAGAGCATCCGTTGGGATGATCTCGAGAGTGTCGGTCGCTGACGCTGCTCTTGCGAAAGGTCGGGGCGAAGCCCGAGTTGAGCCCGTGCATGAGCACTCACTCGAGCAGCGGTCCGCGCCTCGAAGCCCCAGGCAAGAAGTAATGCTGCTGCACCACCAAATGCGAACGCAGTGAAAGCTGTCATCAGTTACCTTCGCCCGGGCGAGAAGTGTGCCATTGCACGAGTTGCGAGGTGACCCCTGTGCTTACGAGCGGTGGCAGTGCCACTCGATCTGGTGCCGAACGTAGCGAACGATTGAACAACTCGGCAGTCGACACGACGTCACCTTCGAGTCCAACTACTTCGGTGATCGATGAGACGAATCTTGCACCGTCAGAACCACGTGTGAGTTGGACGATGAGATCAACCGCTGATGCAACTTGCTCACGGATCGCCCGCAGAGGAAGATCAACGCCGCCAAGAAGCACCATGGTTTCGAGCCGTCGTATCGCATCTCTTGGGTTGTTGGCATGAAGTGTTGAGAGTGAACCGTCATGGCCAGTGTTCATCGCTTGCAGCATGTCGAGAGCCTCAGCACCGCGAACCTCGCCGACAACGATGCGATCGGGTCGCATTCGTAGGGAGTTGCGTACGAGGTCACGTATGGTGACCGCTCCAGCGCCTTCCGTATTTGCAGGACGCGATTCCAACCGGATGATGTTCGGCATGTCGAGCTGCAGCTCGACTGCATCTTCAACGGTTACGACGCGTTCACTCCTTGCGATATGCGACGAAAGGACATTAAGCATTGTCGTTTTTCCGGTGCCAGTGCCTCCGCTCACGATGATGTTTCGTCGCTGCGAAACCGCCTCGGAAAGAAATTCTGCTGCCTCACGAGAAAGCGCGCCGCGTTCAACAAGGTCACTACTTGTGAGGTGCTGAGCAGTGAACTTCCTAATCGTCACTGATGGGCCATCGACGGCAAGCGGAGGGAGAACAACGTTCAATCGAGAACCATCTGGAAGACGAGCATCAACCATTGGTGATGATTGGTCGACCCGACGGCCAGACGAGCGAACCATGCGATCGATGACCGCTCGAAGGTGATCTTCGCTGTCGAATGTTCGGCCTGTTCGTTCTAGTCGGCCATTTCGCTCGACGAAGATCTGTTGATGGCCATTGACCATGATTTCAGAAACCTCGGCACGATTGAGAAGTTCCTGGAGCGGCCCGTAGCCAAGTAACTCGTTGAGTACTGCGTCACGGGTATTCATGAGCTGTTGGCGATCACTAATTACGTATTTGCCCAGCGCCTCGTCAACTTCGCGTTCTGCAAGGCGACGAAGTTGTTCGCCGCCAAGCTGTTGCTCGCGGGTGGCTGATTGAAGCGAGGTTCGCACGCTGTCGACGACGATGTTGAGTTCGCTTCGTTCGAGAGCACAGAGATTGAGGTCGCTGGTGGCCTCGTACATTTCTTGCTGAGACGGAGTGTCTTCTGCGACAACTGCAGTCTCTGGAAAAGATTTCGTGTCAAATCTTGCTGCAAGGCTCATGACTGGTGCCCTTGCTTGAGTACGAGAAACTTCCGTCGTGGACCTGGGTCAATCCCAAGAAGGTCATCCGCGAATTCGTTGAAGGCCTGCGCTATTGATGATTTCGGGCTCGATTCGGTAACTGGACTTCCGCTGTTCATCCCAGCTGCAAGGCTCGGGTGATCCGGGACAAGAAGCGAGGCAGACAATCCGAGAACTTCTTCAACATCATTGACATCGAGTCCGACCTGAGCGTTTGATCGGTTCACAACAAGATGAACCGAATCGATCGGCATATCCAAGTCGCGCATCGTGCCGAGGAGCTTCTTGCCTGCCTGAATCGAAGGCACGTCGGTGCCACAGACCAACACAATGTGGTCGGCCCGGTCGAGTGCGCCGAGCGAATAGTCGGAAATTCCTCCGGCTGTATCGAGAACAACGGGCTGTCCATTCTCTGCAAGTCGATCAACAACCTCGAATGCATCGATTGGGTTTAAGCGATCGGCTGCGACAGGGTCGTTCGGGGCGCACAGCACATCCAGTCCGCTCGGGTGGGCGGAAAGAAGTCCGGCGATGTCGTCGCGACGTTCCGTGACTGCCTGCACGAGATCGTCAAGCCGGTGTACCGGCTTCATGCGGAGTGCGTACTCAACATCACCGAAGTGAACGTCGAGGTCAATGATGATTGTTGGTTCACGGCGAGCAAGTGATACAGCAAGGTTCGCTGACACAGTGGTTTTCCCATTGCCACCTTTTGGAGAGACGACAGCAATGATGTTTCGGTCTTTCATGCGCCTACCATCCAAATTTCGTTTTGTGAAGCAGCGGTGATGATGTTTGTTACTGCAGTTTCTGGAACGGCAAGTGTCACGATTGATTCCGCTCGAGAGTCAAGGTCCTCAAGTAGGGGAGCATGAATGATGACGACATCAGAAACGATGAGTTGAGTTGTCTCACCTGCTCGATAAATATCGACACGGTCACCGGTTGAACCGTATGGACCTGCCCAACGTTGGGCATCGACTCGAACCGAAACCGAGACGAAACCGCCTCCGAGGGCATCAACTTTGTCGAGCGCAACCGATGACTTGAGTAGTTGTTGGCCAACGACGAGATCAGATGTGAGCACTCCTTGGGGAAGAGATTCGAGGTCGGAGAGCGCGCCGTCAGGTCGTGCTGACGCCGGGAGCATGCGAATATCGATCACGCCACCTAATTCAGATGTATCAGTGCCTGCAGCGATCGGCTCGATGGCAACGATGCTCGGAAGGAGGTCTTCATTCGCTGCAGTGGAATCACCAGATGTGCCAATGAGTAGGTAGGTGCCCACCATGACGAGTAGGCCAGCACCGAGTGGGGCAGCGAAGTTGCGGCCAGGCGCTGAGCGTCGAATACCGAGTGAAGAGCGACTCATGAGCAGTTTCCTTTTCCTTCGAGTGAGCAGATCTGAAACGACTGGGATCCGTAGTTTGTGACCGGTCCACCGGCGAGGCCCTCGCCGAGAGTTCGTTTGATAAATCGAACGTCGACGTGTCGTTGAGCGGCAGCACCGGTCATGACGACATCGACCACCTCGATTGCGACAAGGCCGTCAAGGTCGTATTCAGAGCTCGCGCCGTTTGATCGAGCGGCGCTGAATACAGGGATCGTGATGGTGTCACCGATGAGGAGATCGATGTCAATACTTGGAGTTGGGATTCCCGGATCTCCATTGAGAGTGACCGGAAGAACGATTTCAGATTGATAGCCGTTTACGATCCGGTCTTGAAGCTCAGAGTTCGAGTTTGACCCGCCATCGAAATCGATCATCGACCAGTTGCCCGGAACACTCCCACTGCAACTAGCACCATCTGATTCAACAAAGATCGTGTACGTCGTCGACATCATTCCGGTGGAGAGCCATTCTTCGAGCGCAGGATGATCTGCGCATATTGCGAGTGGACGAAGGCCCATCGCTGAACGTGAAGCCCCAACTTTGACCGAAGCGGTCGACGAGATTGATGCCTCTGTCTTTCCGAGCAATTGAGAGAACGCGAGTGGGGTTGACGCCTCGGCAGAAATCGTGACAACGCTGTTCGAGGTGCCAGATATCGAACATTGTGTTGCTATCGGTGAAAGCGATGTCAAGTTGGCAGAAATATTCTCCGTATAGCCACTGCAGGCAGGGCTTCCGGCCGTCAACTTTGCAGCGCCCGCAATTGCTGATGCCTCAACACCTGTTTGCAATTCCTGCCGTTTTGCATGGACCATGCCAACGTCGGCAACGACAGCAGTGATTGCAAGCATTGGAAGTGCGGCGATCGCGAAGAGGACTGAGATTGACCCCTTATCTGAATGATGAAGCGCTGAGGTGTTGTGGTTCATGGTGAAGAGTTAGTCGGAGAGACATTCGTACGAAGCTGAAGCGGAAAGAGCGACCGTTCGGTCGCCGAGAATCGGTATCGAAATGAGGCGTTGTGCGCTGATATCGATCTGGTTACGTTCACCTGGACACGCCATCGTTGTGGAGCAGGTGATGTCACCAACGGTTGCCGTGGACCCGGCAAGTTGATCGATAGCGGTCGTGCACCCGGAGGTTGGTTCGACTGACTCGGAGCGAGCCCCATCTCGAGCTGCTGCCTGGAGGCTGAGTTGGCCGGCGGCGGCTGTCCCAGCGGTGATCACTGCGAACAGCAACATCACGATGAGTGGAACGATGAGAGCAAATTCGACGGCGGCGAGACCAGCATCGCGTGAGTCGGCCTCCCGGTGGTGGGGTTGGGACAGGCCCGAACCCCACCAGGGAGAACGAATCACGGCAGGATGCTGTCGAACAAGCCGCCGATGCGACCGCCGAGGGCTGCTGCTGCGATGGCCACGACGCCGACAATTCCGGCGAGGAGCACCCCATATTCCGCAGCGACGCCGCCACGGTCGTCAGCAGCCGCATCGCGAATTTGCGAGGCACGGATGAGCGATGTAATCATCAATTTCTTCATGTTTTTCTCCCTTAGTTGGCCGCCGACTTGTTGGCGGACATCACTGCAATCGCTGAAGCCGATCGATTTGTTACAGGGAGATCGAAAAAAGTTGAAGTCTTTTCAGTTGATGATTAAGTCTGGCTAATTCCGTTGACATCGATGAGTACGTCGGCTTTTCCATAGACGTACACGCAGATCGTTCCATCGGCCGAAATGGGTGTGACCACCGAGTTCGCAATTGTTTGGCCCGTGGTGAAATTCAGTGTCGATGTGTCGGGACGCGTTCCACATGGATAGACCGTGAGGAAGCCACCAACGTCAGGTGCCACGGTGCCAACTGCTGTGACATTTATGGTCGCAATCGTGTTGCTACTCGAGGCCGAACGAGCACCGACCGATATCGGCACGACGAGATCGCTCGAGTTTGCAGACAGTGTCCCAATTGCAGATGTTGAACGTGTGTCAGCAACCCTCGTTGGTTGTAGTGCCGAGAATGTCGATGCTGTTGTGAAGACGCCATTGATATCGACGATGATGTCGGCTTCGCCATAGATGTAGACGCAGAGTTTTCCATCGGAAGAAATCGGGCTGATAAATGAGTTTGCAACGGTCTCATTGCTGACGAAATTGAGAGTCGATGCGTCAGGTAGAGCGCTGTCGCACGCGTATGCCGTTGCGAATCCTCCGACCGATGGTGCGATGGTGGAGGTGACTGTGAGAGTTGCAGAGATGGCATTCATCTCGCCCGCATCAATTTCATTGAGGTTGTCGATGGGAATCTCGAGCGACGTAAATCTCACTGGTTCAGCCACGGCACCCCCCAAACCGCTCCGAGTGTCAACCTGACGATGTGGAACAGACGAGGAGTACCCGCGACCAGTCGGGATCACACCAGTGACGTCAACAATCACGTGTGCTTCGCCGAACACGTAGACGCACACATCCCCCTCAGCGCTCGTATCGCTGAGAATCCCGGTAGCGATGGTTTTGCCGCTCACAAAGTTGAGACTTGAGGCATCGGGAACTGATGATCCACATGGGAACACTGTGGCAAACCCGCCGAACCGGCCCGCTACGGTGTCGGTGAGGGTGAGGTTGAGAGCAACTGCCTCAATGTCGTTGGCTGCGAACCGAACTGCATCAGTGACGTTGACCCGCAGCACCCGATCTTCGCTCACCTTTGAGCCAGATCGTCCAGTTGATGAGGTTCGCCGAGTGTCGGCAACGCGTGTTGGTGCGACCTGGGTGATCGTTGCAGCAACAGGAGGTGACTCCTCAGGTGGAGCACTCGCCGGTATTTCTTGGACTTCGCTAGGTGATGGCGTAGCTGAGACCGAAGCAGAAGCGGGACTCGCAACTCCTGCTGCATTCACGGCAACGACAGAGAAGGTGTGTTCAACGTCGTTCGTTAAGCCGCTAATCGTGCACGAGTGCTGTGTTTCCACGGCAATAAATACGGCGGCGCATAGTCCCTCGGGTGAGCTAGTGACGGTGAATGACGACACCGCTACTGCCGTTGCATCACCAGGTACCCAACTAATGGTCACAGACGAATTTCCCGGGTCCGCGGTGACAGAGATCGGGGCGGAGGGTATGTCGCTTGCTGGAAGCGAGTCTCCAGCAACCATCAGCAAGCGGTTTGGAGATTCTGCCCAGATGCTCGAGAGAACATCTCGTGTTGAGTCTCTGATCAGTAGTTCGATGATTTGTGCCGGGCTCAAGGTCGGCCAAGCAGTGAATGCAATGGCAGCCGCTCCTGCTGCGTGAGGACTTGCCATCGACGTTCCACTCATTGTTTGCCTGGCGGTGGATGAGCTGAGCCCGGCACCAACGATGGAGTCGCCGGGAGCGAAGAGGTCAACACAGGAACCAAAGTTAGAGAACCAGGCTCGAGCATCTGATGGTGTTGAAGCGCCAACCGTGAACGCCGACGGTTCGCGCGCAGGGGAAACATCGCACGCGTTCTGCGATTCGTTGCCAGCAGCAACCGCAACGATGAACCCATCTGCGGTGAGTTGGGCGACAGCGTTATCGAGGGTTGAAGATGCGCTTCCACCGAGGCTCAAGTTGACGACACCCCGTCGGGTTCCGAGATCGACTGAGCGAATCCACGACAGTCCGGCAAGCACGTCCGATGTAGACCCTGCGCCATCGCAATTGAGCACTCGCACAGGTACTACGAGAGCATCATTCGCAACACCCAATGTTGTACCTGCTGCAGTTGATGCAACGTGGGTGCCATGTCCGTGACAATCGGCTGTGCCGTTGCCGTCGTTCACGGCATCAAAACCATTTGTAAGCCGTCCATTGAATTCAGTGTGTGGTGAGATACCTGTGTCGACAATGAAAATTGTCGCGCCATTTCCTCGATTTGTGGTGCTGAAGCGATCATCGAGCGGAAGGGTGGCTTGGTCGATGCGATCTTGTCCCCAACTATTGGGGATGCTTGTCTGGGCGCCATTTGATGACCCGACGATGACCGATTGTGATGGGGTCGTAGGGGTGCTCGACCCAAGTGCATTAGAGCTTGATACAGAAAATGTGTACTGGGCTCCCGTGACGAGGCCCGTAATCTCGCACTGTGTCGCAACCGTTTCGCAACTTGCACCACCAGGGTGAGCGGTTGCAGTTGATGAAGTGATGGGCATCGCGCTGTCGGGAGCTGTCCACCAGACGCTCACGCTGTCAATGCCGGTCGCTACCGCTTTCACCTGGCTTGGTGGCTGAGGAGGTCCGGCGGCAGTGAATGCCCAGTTCAATGAGATCGACCCAGTATTTGCGTTATAGCCATCGACAGCTACCAAGTAGGTCGTTGTAGATGTTGGCGATAGTGAGACGGCTGAAGTCAGCGTTCCTGGCGCATCGTCGTTTTCAGCAACATTGATGAGGGTTGCAAGATCGGTGCCTGTGTAGACGGCCAAGGTGGTGTCGAAAGCTGACCCGGAGGTGTCAATGTTGAGGCGACCTGCTCCGGGCGCGGTGATTTCGAACCACATCGATCGGTACGGCCCGTAGATGTGGGCGGGTTCTCCATATTCAGCCGAGGCATAGCGGTTTGAGGAAATTGTCGACCCGCCGGCTGCTGGTTGAAGCCCGACCGGCGCTGCAAATGAATCGTTTGCATTTGCAGGAACAAACGCGAATGACCGCTGCGTGCTCCGCCCGATGCTGTTAATTGCAACGACGCTGATCGTGTACCGAGTCCACGGTCGCAAGCCGGTGAGCACACAGGATGTTTCGCTTGAGGTCGTCGAACACGACGCATCATCTGGAGTTGTCGTGACTTCGTACCCGATGATTGGACTCCCGCCATCGTTAGGTGGAGTTGTCCATTGAGCGACCACGTCACTGCCTGAATCGACCGCTGTGAGAGATGTGGGTCTGTCCGGGACGGTGAAAACTGGTGTTGGAGCGAAGACAAAATCGGTAGTGAGATCGCCGACCTGATTATTTCTCGCTGCGTGACGAATGAAGTACGTTGTGCGCTCACTTACGTCGAATATGGCACTGTCAGCGTCGGTGTCTGAGATCCGCGCCGATCCGTCAATACGAATAAGTGACGCGAGATCAGAACCGGTGTAGAGGTCAACGCTGCTTGCGATTGAGGTGTCACTCCGGCTGAGGTCGATTGTCCCATCGGAAACTGCCGTGTAGGTGAACCAAATGCTCCGCTCACCTTCCCCTGGCTCATTGCTTTCGACTGTCGCGTTCGTGATATTGACGGTGTGCGTTTCAGCTTCGTTTGCGAGAACTATTGCGGCACAGAAATCATCGTTTGGCACGGCTCGAGTGGTGCAGTTTGCGGCAAGGCTCCAATTGAGTTCAAGGCTGCCTCGTGCTGACCCCCAGCTGTGCACTCGCAGTTGATACGTGGTGTCAGCTTTGACAGTGAATGCAACCTGCGATTGCAAGGAGTAGGTATCGTCGAAGCGGTAGTCGTCATTGATGGCGAGCCGGGTGAGGGTTTCGATTGACGAGCCTTGGTACGCGGTTAGCACTGTGTCGAACGCAGAACCTCGAGTATCGACGGTAAGAACACCGTCTGAGGTAGGAGTGTGGACGAACCACACTGTCGCCCCGCCGTAGCCGCTACCGAGCGACGGTTCACCCGCTTCAAGAGTGGCGTAAGTGTTATCGGAGACAACTGATCCTGAGAGACCGACGAGCTCGGTGGCCCCAGCAAAGAAGTCATTTGAAAGTTCGATGTCAACTGAATTGGTTCGGGTTGAGCGCGGGGATGTGCCGGCTGGATTTGTTGCTTCCACAACAAATGTCCACGAACCTGGAGCGAGCCCGACAACAGAGCATTCGAACGTTCCGCCAGCCCAGGTACAACCGTCGTTCTCGACTTCATCAGCATCGATTGCGATCACCGAATAGGTGGTCACACCAGCGGTCTCTGCATTTTCTGAAGCTTCCCACGAGATCGTTGGGATGCTTCCCGATGATGTTGCAACGGGGTTCAGCGGGGCGGTTGGGATGACGTCTGCGGATCCAAGGTGCAGAAGCCGGTTGGGTGAGCCCGTTCCTGAATCTGAGATCTTTCCAACGACGTGAGAATTTTCGAGAGTGCTGGCCACATCTGAAGGCGAAGCGGACAGCTCTTCGCTCCAGATGACAGCAGCTGCCCCGGCGACATGAGGACTAGCCATCGAGGTTCCTGAGATCGTTCTATTCTCGGTAAACGGCGATACATGCTCAGGCCATGCTGATTGGATACCGAGACCAGGAGCGAAGAAGTCGACGCAGGATCCATAGTTTGAAAACGATGCTCGACGATCGCTCGAGGTGCTCGCTGCAACAGTGAAGGCGGATGGTTCTCGAGCAGGCGAGGAGTAACACGCGTTCTGGTTCGAGTTGCCGGCTGCGACTGCAACAATGATGCCATCATCCACCATCGCTCGAACAGCCGCGTCAAGTGCTGACGATGGACCTCCGCCAAGACTCAAGTTTGCGACGGCGGGCACGTCGGAGCGGTGATGTGCGACCACCCAATCAATCGCTTCAATAATGATTGAGGTTGATGTGCTTCCGTTACATCCGAATACCCGAACAGGGACGATGTCAGCGTTTTTTGCGACTCCGTACGTCGCTCCGGCAATTGTGCCGGCGAGGTGCGTCCCGTGACCGTTGCAGTCGTCAGTATTCGTGTCGTGGGTAATCCACGGGAGCCAATCCCAACCGGCGTTGTAATAACGCCGGCCACTTTTTAGGCGATCACCAAATTCGGAATGATCGGTGACCCCGGTGTCAATGACGTATGCGGTGACACCGGTGCCATCGGCGTCGTAGGAGAATGACCGGTCGAGGGGTAGTGCAGTCTGATCGAGACGGTCGAGTCCCCAAAGCCCGGTCGGAAGATCAGTTTGGGTGGCGAGTGGGGCCAGATCGGATGAATTGTCAAGGGTGATAATCGCATCGTTTTCTACTGACTTCACGCCGGACAAGGTTTTGATCGCTTTTGCCTCGGCATCTGTGAGTTCAACGGCGTATCCATGAAAAACGTTCTCATATGTCGCAATCACCGAGTCTCCCAACGCCGACACAATTGATGCTCGGGTGCTCGCATTTGCTGAACGATTGATGGTGACGATGTATCGACCAGGTATCGGGCCTGGATCGGGTGTGCCCTGTGCGTCATCAACTGGCGGTTCTGGAGAGTCGACCGACAGCGCTAAGTCAGGTTCGATGCTGTCGATAGCGACATGGTCTTCAAGCACAGCCATCTGATCGTCGGAGACCCAAGCAACGACAGTGTTGAAGTCATTGATGGTGTCGACAACTGATGCTCCGGAGTCACGCAGCGATGCTTCAAGAGATTGAAGGTCTGTCAGCGTTGGGTCAATTGAGATGAGGTATCGAGACAGCGGCTGGTTACCTGAGTATGCAGGGAGCGAAATCGGTGGAGAGGCCTGAAAAGTAGAGTCATCGAGCGCCCGAGCACTTCCCGCTGATATCGCGAACGATGCACTTGCGATGACGGCGAATGATGCGACGACGCGCAGGAAGAGTGACGAGCGGTTCTCTGTGCTTACTGAAACGTGTTTGGGGGACGTCGTCACTTGCTCTCCTTGAATATCAACGTACGCACCTATGTCATCGTTTGCAATGCCGGAATTGTTACACGGGCCGCCTCAGCCATGTCGGCAAATTTTGTCGAGATGGCTCCTCTGATACCGCGATTGTGTTGCCGGTCTGCTGAGATGAGAACCGAACCAGCGGTACTTCGAAAGAGGGGAACATGTCAGAAGAACCTGGTGATCTCAGCAGCCTCCGACGTTGGGGTGTTGTTGGGGCCGCTTTTCTCTCGTGCTTTACCTGTTTTGGTGTGGCGTATTCGTTTGGAGCCTTCTTCGATTCGATGTCTGAGGAATTCGGATCAGGAAAGGGCATGACCGCCCTCATGTTTTCGTTGACGACGTGTTTTTACTTCCTTGGAGGAGTTGTCACCGGGAAACTTGCTGATCGCTTCGGACCGCGCCGAGTCGTCATGGTGGGTGCAGTAAGCATGGGTGTTGGACTGTTCCTGACCTCGTTAGTTCAGGCCATCTGGGTTGGTTTCATCACCTACGGGGTTGGCGTAGGAACAGCAACTGCCTGTGGATACGTACCCATGGTTGCAACAGTTGGAGGGTGGTTCAATAAGCGACGAACCGTTGCACTTGGCCTCGCAGTTGCCGGAATTGGCGCTGGCACGCTCATTTGTGCCCCCCTTGCTGCGTCGCTCATTGATCGATACGGATGGCGAACAACCTATGTGATCTTTGCGATTGCTGGAATGGCGGCGCTGTTTATCGCATCGATCGGTGCGGTGAAGCCTCCAATTGTCGGTGGAGGTGGGGCCGTTGACCTCCGTGCCCTCACTCGAGATCGTCGTTTCTTGACGCTGTACAGCGCCTCGCTCATCACAACGATGGCGCTCTTCACGCCGTTTGTATTTGTGAAGACTTACGCAACAGATCGAGGCATACCATCGGGACGAGCAGCGGCACTTATCGGCGTGATCGGGGCCTCGTCGATCGTTGGCCGACTCGGCCTCGGTGCACTTGGCGCCAAGGTCGGCCCTATTCGGTTGATGCAGGCATCGTTCGGTGTGATGGCAGGCTCGTATGCAATTTGGCTCGTTGCCGATGGCCGGTATGCAGTTCTTGTGACGTTTGCAATTGTTCTGGGGGTTGGCTACGGCGGATTTATTGCGCTGTCACCGGCAGCGGTTGCTGTCATGTTTGGAACAAATGGAATGGCAACCATTCTTGGTGCGACGTATACCGGTGCCGGAATCGGCGGCTTGGTTGGTCCGCCGCTCGCAGGGGCCATTATCGATGGGGCCGGGTTCAACGCAGGAATTTCCTATGCATTGATCACAGCGGCGATTTCTACCGTTGTGCTGTTTACATTGCCGGTCAGTCGAACGTCCGCCGCGTAGAAGAGGTATTCACAGACGTCCCGCCGCTCGCGCTGCTTCAGTGGCTCGAACCAACTGCTGTTCGACAATGTCGAGGCCGGCTGACCAAAATCCTGGATCGGTGAGGTCGCAGTCAACCATCGCCGTGAGTTGCTCAGGTTTCATTGACCCTCCGGCCCGAAGCATGTTGAGATAGTTCGGGACGAATGAGTCGCCTTGTGCCTCGAATTTTGCGTAAACACTGAGCGCAAGGAGTTGACCGTAGGCGTAGGCATAGACATACCCGGGGGTGGCAATGAAATGAGGGATGTAGCTCCACCAGTTGCGGTAGCCCTCAGTGATTTCAACTGAGTCCCCAAGCATTGCTTGCTGGGTTGAGGTCCAGAGATCACCAAAACGTTCAACCGAGAGTTCGCCAACCTCCCGGCGTTCTGTATGGCATGCATCCTCAAATCGATTCATCGCAACCTGCCGGAACACGGTGGCAATCGAATCCTCCAAAGTCGATGCGAGGAGGGCGAATCGTTCACCCGGGTCGTCAAGCATCGCCAATAGGCGGTTATTCGTAACTGTTTCTCCGAATACTGACGCGGTTTCTGCGAGGGTGAGCGGCGTGGATTGATGGAAGATTCCCTGCTCGCGTGCGAGATATCCGTGTACCCCATGGCCAAGTTCGTGAGCAAGTGTGGCAACGTCACGTGGCGTTGACGTCCAATTGAGTAGTACGTACGGGTGGTGTGAAGGAACGGCGTATGCGCAGAATGCGCCACCGCGTTTCCCCGGCCGTACAGGGGCGTCGATCCACTGCTCATCGATGAATCGTCCAACAATTCCTGCGAGCTCGGGCGAAAAGCTGGCGTACGCCTCTCGCACAACTGCACTGCCTTCTTGCCATCCGATTGAGGTATCGCTTTCGGCAACCGACGCCATGCGATCAAAATCCCGAAGCCGCGGTACCCCGAGAACTTGTGCTTTGAGCGAGTACCACCGCTGTGGGATGTCGAAGCGGGAGGAGACCGCATCGATCAGCGCCTGCACGCTCTCGTCGCTTGCCTCGTTCGCCATGTTTCGGCTTGTGATCCAGGTTGGGTAGTTGCGGATTCGATCATCGATTGATTTGTCTAAGAGCAAGGTGTTGTAAATAAAAGCACGGGTGCGAAGACCGGGCTCCAGCGCTGCTGATACCGCCGCAGCAGATTGCTCGCGAGTCGAGGCCTTCGGAGCATGGAGGTGCGAAAGCGCACTCATCAAACTCACGTTCCCACCGAGTGACTCCGGCAACTGAACCTCAATTGCTGATGTGTGCTCCTCAAACAATCGAACCCATGCACTCGCGCCGGCGAGAGAAGTCTCTGACAGCACTGTTTCTTCGGCCTCAGAGAGTTGATGCGGTTGGTAGCGACGGAGGTTCTCAAGATGATGCCGGCAAAAATCGAACCGCGACTCGGCGAGTAACTCGCGTGAGCGCTCATCTGAAATCTCTGCCCATTCGAGGTCGATAAACAGAAGTGCTGTGCCAACCGAGTTCGACTGCTCATTGATTGATTGCATCTCGGCTGCAATCTCAGGGTCAGCGGTGTTTTCCGAGAACTTCAGCGTGGTGTAGTGGCCTGCTCGGCTGAGTAGTTCGGACGTTTCTGACAGCATGCTCATCATTTGGAAGAGATCGTCGCTCGTGATGCTGGCGATGGTTCCCTTAAACCGCTGCAGGTCGTTCGAGAGTCTTTGGGCGCGATCGATCAATTCGCGGGGTGTTGATGCGTCACACTCTGAAAGGAGACCTGACAGTTCCCATGAGACGTCAGACGCAGCCAAGTCGGTGTTGGGTGAGATCATGTTGACAGTCTGGCCGTAAACGGATTCCCGTGACTACGCGTACAGAACAATTAGGCCGGAAGTACTGAGAAAAATCGGCAAGGCTATGGTGTTCAGCATGCCTACTAGTCAAGCGACGAGAGATCGCATCCTTACTGAAACCATCCGGGCGCTTGACGAGAGTGGAGACCGCGGTGTTCGGGTGGCGCGCGTTGCGCAGGCGGCCGGGGTGACACAAGGCATGGTGACCTACCACTTTGCGACTCGTGATCGACTTCTCGCCGAAGCCCATGCCCAACGGATTGCCAAAACAATCAATGATGATGTTGACACAGGCCTTGCAGAGGTCGTTGAGGCAACATCCACCGAAGAGTTCGTTGCTGGGGTGCGACGTCTCACTTCGGCGGTGCTCTCACCTGATCGTCGTGTTGAGCGTAAGCGGCGTTTGAATGCTCTGTCATATTCCCTGTCGGACGATGAACTTCACTCAGCGATGTGCTCGGAGTACACCGTCACTGTTAACCGCTTCGAGAGTGTGTTTGATGCTGGGAAGTCGAGAGGATTTATTCGATCTGACCTTGACTCTCGAGCAATTGCAACCATGCTGATGTCGTATTCATTTGGATTGGTGATTTCTGACTTCGACGAACATGCCCCGAGTGATGCCGCGTTGACGGCGGTCATTATGGCCTTTGTTGAAGGTCTCTTGGCTCAGTCGATTGACTGATCAGCGCCATTCTGCGCTAGACCTTTCCCCAGCAATGAACTCTTTGACGGCAACGAACGCGCAACCACAAGTAAATAACCTTCGCCGAGGCGAACTCCTTGCAATGTTGTCGCTCATTATGGCGTTGATGGCGATGGCTATCGATCTCATGTTGTCTGCGTTTGATGACATGAGGGCGACCTTTGGCCTCGATCCAACTTCAAACGAGATTGCTGGCGTCGTCACAGTGTTTTTCATGGGGTTCGCAGTCGCTCAGTTTGTGTACGGGCCTCTCACAGATCGCTTCGGTAGGAAACGGGTGCTTGGTGTGAGCATCGCCATTTACATCGTCGGCGCAATCGCCTCCGCTCTTGCGCCCTCACTAGGACTCTTGTTTATTGCTCGATTTGTGTGGGGAATTGGCGCAGCAGGATCGAGGGTCGTCGCAACGGCGGTTATTCGCGACCTGTTCGAGGGCGCCGAAATGGCGAAAGCGATGTCGCACATCATGGCGGTGTTCATCATGGTTCCTGTCATTGCGCCAGCTCTTGGTGCTGGAATCATCGCGTTCTTGCCGTGGCAGTCAGTGTTCTGGGCGTGTGCGTTGTGGTCGATTGCAATGTGGCTGTGGTCTCGGCGGCTTCCGGAAACATTGCCGGTAGATCAGCGTCGCAAACTTGATCGAGCCGATATCAGCGACAGTTACCGAACCTTTTTCACGACGCGTCCAACGCTGTGGTACTCGGTTTCTTCGATATTTATGCAGAGCGTGTTTACGATGTATCTCGCTTCCTCGGAACTCATCGTGAGCGAAATCTTCGGGCACAGATCCTGGTTCCCGTTCGTGTTCGGTGTGACTGCAATCGGATTTGGAGTCGCCTCTCTTGTCAACGGTCAAGCAGTTCAACGTTTCGGAGTGCGAGCGGTACTCAACAAAATGCTTGTCGCCCTCAACGGGTGTGCAGCGTTACTGGTCATCATCTCGATAGCCGGCAACGGCCAGCCTTCATTTTGGGTATTCATGCCGGCACTGGGGCTCATGCTGTCAGCGTTCATGTTCATCATGCCGAACATGAACGCTGAGGCAATGCAACCAGTTCCGCATATCGCCGGAACGGTCTCGGCGCTGTCGGGTGGATTTCGAATGCTTGGAGGTTCGATTCTCGGTGGCCTAGTCGCTGCTCGAATCGATGTATCGGTCACACCATTTGCAATTGCTGCTCTCGTATTTGCTGCGCTCTCTTGGGCCTCCGCTTACGTCGCCCAAGCCGAGTAGAGAATCATCTCTCGCAGAGAGCAAGGTACGAGTTATTGCTTTACGCAACGTGGGGTGACAGGTAGGCAAAGGCGATACCGTACGGTTCGTGGACGTACGAATTGGAGTAACGCAGGCAGCGAGAGAATTGGCGTTCGAGGTCGACGATGACCAGCGCGATGAGTTGCATGGCCGAGTTGAGGCCGCCCTTGCTGGGGCAAAAGACGTGTTGTGGGTGATTGACCGTAAGGGTCGTGAGGTTGCGATTCCTTCAGCGAAGATTGCCTATGTTGAACTCGGTACGTCAGATGAGCGACGTATCGGCTTCGGTGGCTGACATCCTCGAGGGATTCGACCCGCAGTCTCGACGGGTTGCGGTTCGTCCAACAGCAGCCGGTTTGCGCGCAGTGAAATCGGGTGATCCTTGGTTGTACGACGGATCGATTGCTACTGCTGATCCGGCAGATCTGCCGGCGGGAAGTATTGCAGTCATCTTCGACGGACGTCGGGTTACCGGTGTTGGACTGTGGGACCCATCATCTCCAATACGTGTGAAGGTTTTGCATTCACGCGGCCCGCTCAACGTTGATCGCCAACTCTGGATTGACCGTCTCGAGACAGCGAAGGCACGGCGCGGTGGCCTCGTCGGTGACTTATCGACAACTGCTTGGAGATGGGTTCACGGTGAGAACGACAATCTTCCAGGACTTGTGCTCGATCGTTATGACGACACGCTTGTCATCAAGCTGTACAGCGATGCCTGGTACCCACATCTTCACGATGTGGTTTCCGTAGCTCAGGAAGTGATGCCAAGCACGACGATCGTGCTGCGTTGCGCCCGTCGAGTGACCCCGCCAGTTGGCGCTCCGATCGATGGTGATGTCTTGGTGGGGTCGATGACGAGCGGAACGGTGTCATATCTCGAGCGTGGGCTCACCATGGCGGCCGATGTCCGACGGGGAAATAAGACCGGGGCATTTCTTGACCAGCGCGACAACCGCAGTCTGGTCGGAGCAGCATGTGATGGGGCACGGGTCCTTGATGTCTTTAGCGCAACGGGAGGTTTTGCTCTTGCCGCAGCAGCTGGCGGTGCACGAAGTGTTCATCTTGTTGACATTTCAAAGCCAGCTCTTGACGTCGCTCGAGCAAATATCGACCGCAACCGAAATGTTGGCTCAGTGCGGCGATGTGAGGTGACAGCGCAACAGGGCGACGCATTTCAGGTCATGGAATCGCTTGCCGCTTCAGGTGAACGTTTTGACGTTGTTGTTGTTGATCCACCATCGTTTGCCCAAAACGAGAAGTCGATTCCCCGGGCGCTCTCCTCGTACCGTCGGCTTGCTCGAGCGGGTCTGAGACTCACTGCTGATGGTGGACTTTTTGTGCAGGCGTCGTGCTCGAGCAGAATCACTGTCGACGATTTGGCTCGCGAAATGAGAACGGCATCGCGCGAAGTCGGCCGATCGTTTACGGAGATGCGCCGCACCGGTCATGCGGTCGATCACCCGATCGGATTTGCTCGAGGGGCTTACCTCAAAGCGCTGTACGCAGCGGTTGCAGCCTCGGTTTGAGGTACAAAGAATTTCTCGATGATTGGAATAAACGAGTCAAGAGATGCCGATTTGTACTCAGGGTCGAATGCTGTCTGGTCGTACTTATGGCAGAACTCTTCGGTGTATTCGAAATACGGAGAATCACGGTAGTTCTCACGGGTGTTTCGGTCGGCTCCGATGTGATGCCAGAAGTAGTACCCCTGGAAAATGCCGTGATGCTCAACCATCCAATGATTGGCTGCGGAAACATACGGCTTAATGATTCCGGCCGCAATTGATGGGTGGTTCATCGGGGCAAGGGTGTCACCGATGTCATGTAGAAGGGCGCACATGATGTACTCGTCATCGCGGCCATCTTCGGCAGCGCGTGTTGCAGTCTGGAGTGAGTGCTCCAGACGTGTCACGGGGAAACCACCGTCGTCACGCTCGAGAATTCGAAGCTGCTCAATGATGTTGGCAGCTGCCATTGCTTGGGTAACGGGAAAGTCATTCTGAATGATCTTCCAGTCAGCCTCGGTTGATTCCTCAAAACTGCGAAAAGAAGCTTTTGCGTTCATATCTGTACCGTAGTCGTTTGTTGAGGGTATGTCGGATTCGGTGGTGCCCTGTGGGGCAGAATTTGTGGAATGTCGTCGCTATCAGAATTCGCACGAGCGAATACTTCGCTTGATCGTGACAAGATTGCCCACCTCAATCGGCTCGTTTCTGAATGGGGAATGCTCGCCGATTTCTGTTTCTCTGACCTGTTGCTATACCTGAGAAGTGACACCGGCATCTGGACCACTGTCGGACAGGTTCGTCCCGCCACCGGTCAGACAATCTTTGCCGCCGACTTCGTCGGCGTGCCCGCGAACGAATCAGAGAACGTGGTGTTGTCTGAATGCTTTGAGTCGGGTGAGGTCATCGATGGTGAAGTGCTGGTTGAGGGACTAGATGATGAATCGCGAATGATGGCGATTCCGGTTCGTCATGAAGGCGAGATCGTCGCAGTGATGACGAAAGAGTGGATCGAACAAACGGGCCGTCGCCCCGGCGAGCTCGAACGGGTCTACACGAAGATTTCTGAGCACTTTATTCGCATGGTGTCATCGGGAGAGTTTCCAACAAGTTCTCGGGTTGGAGATTCGTCGTCCGCTCCACGTGTGGGCGATGGTGTGATGTATCTCGATGCCGAGGGGTGCATTGGGTTTGCCTCACCGAATGCGACCTCTGCGCTGCATCGGGTCGGCATCCAATCGACGCCGGTTGGTGTTCGTCTCGCTGAACTGGGATTTCACGATGGCCCGGTTCGCCAAGCTTTTGAGCGAGGTGTTCCAGTCATTGAAGAATTTGAGCAGGGTGCCGAGGCAACACTGTTGTGCCGATGTGTTCCGTTCGTCGAAGACGGCAATGTTGTTGGCGGTGTGCTGCTGGTTCGCGACGTCACTGAATTGCGTCGCCGTGACCGACTGATTTTGTCGAAGGATGCGACGATCCGTGAGATTCACCACCGGGTGAAGAACAACCTTCAGACCATTTCTTCCTTGCTTCGGTTGCAAGCACGTCGTTTGACGCACCCCGAGGCAGTTGCGGCTGTTGGCGAATCAGTTCGACGTATCCGCACGATTGCGTTGGTGCACGAGGCGCTGTCGAGAGAGCCTGGCGACGACGTCACATTTTTGGAAATCGTTCGTCCGTTGGTCCGTCTTGCAGAAGAGGGTCTGCAGTCGTCTGATCGTCCGGTCAGGTTCTCTGTGATTGGTGATGGTGGGCGAATCCCTTCACGCATCGCTACTCCGCTGTCGGTGGTGTTAACCGAGCTCTTGCAGAACGCAGTTGAGCACGGCTTTGGATATGGCGACTCTGATGGAGACGTCGTGGTGTCGCTTGCCCACGAAGACGACCTTCAAATCCGCGTGACTGATAACGGTCGTGGTGTGATAAATGGCTTTGATCTTGATCAAGCGAATGGGCTTGGACTGTCGATTGTGCGAACGCTTGTGACGACTGAGCTTGCTGGAACGATTTCGATTGATCCTGCGTCAAGTGACGATCTCGCACTGGTTGGATTGTCGGCGAGCGGCGTTGGGCGTGGCACTGTTGTGTCTCTTCGAGTGCCGGTGTCGGACGACGCTGACGAATAGTTCTCATCTGGCAGAATTCCACCTGTGCAGAATTGGATTGTTGCCGGACTCATTGTCGTTGGAACCTGGATAGTTACCCGTATCAATGGGCTGCTGCTGAAGTGGTTTGTTCGCCACCTGGCAAATCGGGCGTTAAGTGCTGGTGGAGGTCCTTGGCGTGTTCGGTCTGGCCGGATGCAAGAAGATTCCACCACCATTCGAGAGCAACGTCGACGCCAACGTGTGGATGCCGCATCAAAGATGGTGAATCATCTTGTCTCTCTTGTGATGTGGATCATCTCTCTCATCGTCGTGTTTCACGTCATCGACGTTGATGCAGCGTTTTATCTCTCCAGTGCAGGGTTTCTTGGCGCTGCGGTTGCTATTGGTGGACAGCACAAGGTCAACGATTACCTCACTGGTTTGCTGGTTCATCTTGAGGACCGATATGGCGTTGGCGACACCATTGAGTGGGAGTCCCCAGTGGGGACTGTACTTTCGGGGCTCGTCGAATACGTCGGCATTTTTACAACTCGTGTCAGGGATGGAAGTGGATCGCTTCATGTGCCGAACTCGCAACTCAACATGCTCCGAAATACCTCGCAGGAGCCGGTCGTGACGAAGCTTCGAATTCGTGTGAGCGACAAGCCGTCGGCTGGTCAGGTGGAGTCGACGTTGCGAGAACTCGCGGGGTCCCCTGGGCTCACCGAGGTGTTGTTCGTCGACGACATCGCTTCATATCAAGAAGCGACCGGTGAGATCTCAATCGATGTTGCTACCTCGCGTCCTCTCGAAGCCAAGGAGCTCGAGCGCCTGATTCGTCGTGCTGAGCGAGCGTTGAACGACGACTGATTCGTGTCGCAAATATCAGCTCGATATTCGCGCTGCTCTGGCTTCTGCCGCCCGGACTCTCCGTATCGCCCGACGTTCCTCCTCTGAGTGGCCACCCCAGACACCAGAATCTTGGTTGGTCTCGAGCGCGAAATCTAGGCACTCGTCAATGACTTTGCATTCGGTGCAGAGCCGCTTGGCCTCTTCAATGGCGACGATTGCATGGCCGGTTGTTCCGATTGGAAAGAACAACTCTGGGTCGGTATCGCGACAAAGTGCCTCGTCGCGCCATTCGTCTTGTGCGGTTGAGGGCATCTCGAGATATCCGGTGTTCGTCACAGTTGCTCCTCTTGGATGGCGGGTCGGTTGTTGCCCTCAATTCGGAAGTGAATTTTCTTGCATACGCTCTGGGGGGCGTAACGAACGTAGATGCTGGTCAGATGATCTGGCAAGGGTCGATAGTCGGAAATCTCTGCATCAGTTTCTATACCCCTATCGCAAAAAGTGATATCGAGTGGTTTGAGATGAGTGATGGAGCGATCACACATTGCCCTTGCCCGCCGTCATTACGCTGAATGTGTGCCAGCGATATTCGCCCATCGAGGAGCTCGACGTGTCGCCCCGGAAAATACTGAGGCAGCGTTCCAAATGGCAGTAGAACTCGGCGCCGATGGAATTGAACTCGACGTTCGACTCACAGTCGATGGCGTAGCGGTCATCCACCATGACGCTGCATTAGTGGATGGAAGCATTCTGTGTGACCTGCCATTTCGAGATCTTCCAGACTCTGTGCCCTCGCTTCGCGCCGCCCTTGACGCCTGTGGTTCGGTGATCGTCAATATCGAGCTAAAACATTCCCCGAATGAGCCGAACTATGACACCAACTTCGATATTGTCCAGCGTGTAATTGACGAGTTGGACGTTCGCAATGACGACCCTTCGCGATGGTTGATCTCGAGTTTTGATCTTGCAACCGTGAATGAGTTTCTTCGGCTGCGTCCAGAGGTTCCCACGGCAATTCTTACGATCGGTGAGCCTAAAACCGGCCTTGCGCATACCATTCAACATGGTCATTCGGCTTGGCATCCCTGGTGGGAAGACCTCAACGATGAGTTGGTATCGATGGCTCATGACCATGGGGTTGCCGTTCATGCGTGGACGTGCAACGAGCCGGAACAAATTGCATCTTTGCTTGAACTAGGCGTTGATGGTGTGATCACCGACGTTCCAGATATCGCACTTGCGGTTAGAGATCAGAATGGTCAGAATTGATCGGCCAAACCAGCCGAATTGCGTTGTCAACGTAGTCAATGTCAAGCGTGGGAGTATCTCCGAGGTAGTCACCATCGACTTGGAAGGGAACCGGGACCGTCGCTTGTTTCGACGAGATGTGAATGTTGTTTGCAGTCGGCCATTCTTCGATTCCATCGATCTTGTTCACCGGACGACCACGAAGTGCTCGGAGGAGCGCAGATCCGATGACCGGAAGTTGCAATGAAGTGAACGTCACAGCGGTAAGCCCGCGCTGCAGTCGTGCGTCGGGTGAAAGATCGATGGGTCGATTGCCCAAGTAGGTGTATGGCCCTGTATTGAGCACCACCGTAAAGAGACCTTCAACTTCGTGATCTGCATCTCGGTCGTGGATAGTGAATTGTGGTTGTGACCGGTCGTACCCTCGAGCCCACGTCGTCGCGCTGCTCCACATAAAAAGTGGGTGGCCAAGCCAGCGCTTCAATGATGCGTGGCGCTCGACGGACGCGACGACGGCCGCATCAAACCCAATTCCAACGTGGAAACAGAAATAGCGTCCGTTCGCTCGGCCAAGTCCAATCGGCTCGATGCGACCCTCATGAATGCCGGCGAGCAGGCTGTTCGTTGCCCTGATCGGATCGTTCGCCATTCCAATCGTCCGTGCAAATACGTTCGTTGACCCACCTGGTAGCACCGCAAGAGCTGTCTCTGTTCCTGCGAGGCCTGTGGCGACCTCGTTCAGGGTTCCGTCTCCTCCAAACGCCACAACTGCATCGAGTTCGCGCCGAGCGGCGTCTTGGGCAAAACGAATCGCGTGACCTCGGCGATTTGTCTCAACAATTTCGACGTCGTGGCTTCGTGAAAGTAGTCGGTGAACAATCACGGTATTGCGCGCATTCACCGATGAAGCGAACGAGTTCACAACGAGTAGAAGGCGCACGAGACATGAAGGTATCAGGGAGTTCCGAGGTGGGGTTGGGGGATGGGCTACCGATGGGTAAGAATGTCGTCTATGAAGGTCATCGTATGCGTTAAGCAGATCCCGGATCCGGCCCTCCCAGGAGAGCTCGACTCCTCAACAAACACGCTCAAGCGTGACGGAAAACTCATTCTTGACGAGTCTGACAGTTATGGCGTCGAGATGGCGTTGCAGCTTGTAGACGCAGCTGGCGGTGGAGAGGTCGCACTTGTGTCAATGGCTCCAAACGATGAGATGTCAGGTATGCGTACCGCACTCGCAATGGGCGCAGCCCAGGGGCTGCTCGTGTCTGACTCCGCTCTTGCAGGCTCTGATGCATTGACGACAGCGAAGGTACTCGCAGCTGCAGTCCAGCGCCTCGGTGGCGCAGATTTGGTTCTTGCCGGAACGGAGTCGTCAGACGGCTACACCGGAACAGTTCCTGAGCAGATGGCAGAGGTTCTTGGTCTTCCTTCGGTCACATTCGCGAAGAAAGTCACGGTCGATGGCTCAACGCTGAAAGTTGATCGTCAGACAGAATCTGGCTTCGACGAGGTCACCTGTCCGCTTCCTGCGCTTGTCAGCGTGACGGCAGGTGTTGTTGAACCTCGTTACCCCAGCTTCAAGGGAATCATGGCTGCCAAGTCGAAGCCAGTAGAGACCGTGACAGCAGCCGACCTTGGCGTGACCCCAGTTGGTTGGGAAGGCTCAGGCCAAGCAGTCGCAGCGGTTGAACAAGCACCAGCCCGTGAAGCTGGAACGATTATCGAAGACGATGGCGAATCATTCGGCAAGATCGTCGAATACCTCGAGACCATCAAGGTCATCTAAGACACGCACCAGGTAACGAACGAGCACGGAAGACAGGAAACTGAACATGGGCATTAGCAACATTTGGGTTTTTTCTCAGGAATCAAACGGAACAGCAACCTCGGGCACACTTGAGTTGCTCTCTCAGGCGCGTTCACTCGGCGGAACCGTGACGGCGTTCGTCGGTGGTGACGCAACATCGATCGCTGGCATCCTCGGCGAGTACGGAGCATCAAAGGTGTACGCAACTGGCGACCTTGCAGGTGCTCTTCCAGGTGCAGCTGTGGCATCGGCAATGAAAGCCGTTATCGACGGTGGCGATTCTCCCGATCTGATTCTGTTCCCGCAGAACTATGAAGGTCGTGACGTGATGTCGCGTCTCTCGGTCAAGGTTGACCGAACGGTATTGACCAACAATGTCGCGGTCGCCGTCGACGGTGACACCGTGACTGTGACGACACCGGTCTTTGGCGGTAACACGTTGGTGAGCACTTCGTTCTCTGGGTCGGCCCCCTATCTCGCAGCATTCCGCCCGAAGTCTTTCGCTGCGGAGTCAGCAGGTGGCGGAGCAGCAGAGGTCATCGCTGCACCAGTTCCCGATCTCGGCTCAACCGGTGGCGCCACCGTCACCGCAGTTCACGTCGAAGAATCAACTGGTCCCAAGCTTGATGAAGCTGACATTGTGGTGTCGGGTGGTCGCGGGCTTGGTGAAGCCGACAAGTTCAGCATGGTCGATGACCTGGCGAAGCTCCTCAAGGGCGCTGCAGGCGCATCGCGAGCGATCGTTGATGCTGGCTGGGTTCCGTACTCGATGCAGGTTGGCCAGACCGGCAAGGTTGTGAAGCCCAACGTGTACATCGCTGCAGGTATCTCAGGCGCTACACAGCACATGGTGGGCATGAAGGGTGCAAAGAACATTATTGCCATCAACAAGGATGCAGAAGCTCCGATTTTTGGGGTCGCTGATCTTGGCATCATTGGTGATGTTCACAAGGTGCTTCCAAAGCTCATTGAAGCACTTCAGTCACGAGGCTGAGTACCTCGCACCTTCAGGGTGCCTCTACCAATCTCGGTCATTTAACATCGTTGGCGCTGAACGCCCAAGCGATACCGCTTGACGGGTGTTCGACCGCAAGTCGAAGCTCCCAACCAGTTGATGGCTCCCACGCGTCCCACTCCGCCCATTGAAGTTGGGACACCTCCTGGGTGAATTCGATGATGTCGTTATCCCATGAGCAATCGACAAGCGCAGCCAGTAGCCACCACACGCTAAACCGTCCGGTGGCAGCTCCACGCCTTCGGCCGTGGGCTCCTCCAGATGCCCCAGCCCAGACCAAAAGGTTTAATGCTTCTGCAGTTGACAGCTCTCGGTATCTCGCTCGTGACGTACCGGTTGCTGAGATGGCGTCAGCGCGAGATCCCTCGACGCACGTCACTTCTGAACGGCCGTTGGATTTCTCGGTCCACATTTCAACAAGTTGAGCAAACGCAAGGGTTGTCTCAGGGTCCTCCACCGTCTGGATGTCGGATAGCAATTCGACGTTGACCATTGGAGCAACGACCGTTGGACGATCGTGCTGTGCACCATTGTCGTCGTAGGTTGCGACGGTATACCTAGGCTCCCACGGTTGAAGATCAATCGGGATGTCGATGACAGGAACGAGAGCATCCTGGGCTTCGTAGGGAATGTGCTCGCCCCGAAGGCTGCGTTCATGGGCAAAGTATGTCGCAAGCGGACCAAGCTCTAGAAGTGTTCCAAGGCCGTTCCAGGAGTGGTGCACTGCTGCAACTTCGCTGAGAGGTCCAGGTGTGAAACGCCCGGCGTTCTCCTGCATCACGGTGGCGCACCACTCGTCGGGGGCCCACAGTGCGAGTCGATATTCGGCAAGCGTCGCGGCAGGCCACAACTGTCGGCCGGTTTCGACGGCTGCTGCGCAAGACCGGCGCACCCTGCTGAGTCCACCCCAGTCTCGGGTCGATGTGCGTCGATCGATGAGGCGTATGAGTTCGTCAAGATCTGCCCGGTGAACGGCTGTATCGAGTTCGTCGTCGGGTTGAAGTTCGTCAGACATCACACCAGCGGCCAGGGGTAACGCTGCCCGGTTTCGTCAATTGGGAACTCCCCAACCTCAGCTGTATGACGACAGCGTTCGCGCATGGCATCAATCTCATGGCGGTCAAGGAGTTCATCAAGTTCTTCTGGTGGCTGATCAGCTAGCCGACCGAGGGCCTCTCGATGGTGGGTAGCAATTGGCTCGCCGCCAAAATCCCAGATCACGGTCCGTAACTTGAACTCTGCAGCAAAACACAAGCCATTGTCGATTGCCCACACATGATCATGAGCCAATAAGCAATGCCCACTTTTGCGGTCGGTGTTATTTGCCGCGAGGTCAAGCAGCGCAATGCCGCGCAACTCATCATGAAGATCTTCACGCGCTTCGTAAATGGTGAAGTAATGCTCTGAATGGTCAGCGTCAACGAACCACTGAACCGACCCAACGCCGAGAGGTCCATCTCGGATGATGGTGGGGGGAACTGCACCGATGTCGAGCGCTTCGCTCACCACGTACGCTGCTCGCTCACGACGGTGAAGTCCTGGCTCAAAGTCCCACAAAGGACGCTCACCGCGAATGGGTTTGTAGATTGCGCGATGCTCGACATCGCCGGAGCGCACGAAGACGGCGAACGTCGCATTTGAACTCCACGGCATTCGACCTTCAATTTCAAGGTCGGCATGCTGTAAGAAATCGACGCGATCTAATTCATTCGTGGACATACGTGCCCATCAGGGTCGACCACGCCGTCACACCAGTGGCATGGTGGGCGTCCGGCTGATACTGCAGCATCGGCGTGTTCGCAGAATGCAGTTGCTTGGCCTCGGGTAATCGAAAGTCGAATCCGACCAAGATTTTCCAACTCGTCATCCTCGGTTTCTCCCATTTCTGCGAGTTCGAGAATCAGGCGGTCGTTGTGGGTGTCGTAACCGAGAGCGATGCGACCGAGCACGAATGCTGGGTCGCTCGGCGTTGACAATGTCATAGAGCTGGCGATCGGTCGTTCGTCGGCGGGTGGAAGGTCTTGAAGGACGCTCATGAGATATTGGGAGATTGCTGCGACCTGCATCTTCTCGCATTTCACGAAAAACCGTGAACTCTCACCGGACATCTGGAGAAAGAAGGTTCGCTGACCGGGCCGGCCAACTGCGCCGGTAGTGAATACATCCACTTCGTCGAGGGAAGCGTCTATCGGATTCATGACAATGCGAGGTCCCCAATTGGGCCACCTGTCGTGTTGATTGCAAGCGCTGCTGGGCCATGCGAGGACCATGCAAGTGCGGAGATCGAACAGGTTGAAATGATGATTCGTTGAAAGAGGTCGAGGTGCGTGCCAACCGCGTGCGCAACAGCTGCTTTGATTGGGTCGGCGTGCGAGACACATACGATGGTCCCACCCGGGTGCGCAGCGCGCAAGCGGTCAAGGGTGGAAACAATTCGAACCTGCATCTCAGTGAAGCTTTCACCATTTGGAAAACGAAACGTCGACGGGGCTCGTTGAACGGTTGACCATTCGGGCAGTTTGGAAAGTTTTGACAGTTGCGCTCCGGTCCAGTCACCAAATTCGCATTCAATCAGGCCACGGTCAATCTTTGGCTTTAGTCCACGAGCAGCGGCAATTGGGGCTGCGGTTTCCCGAGCGCGTTCAAGGGGTGAGCAATACACAGCATCAACTTGCTTGAGAGCGGAAATTCGTTGGGCAGCATTGTCAGCCTGCTCTCGTCCCGTGTCAGAGAGCGAGAGACCTTTCGCTCGACCTGGCAGCACCTTGCCTGTTGTTGGAGTGTTGCCATGGCGAACGAGGAGAATCGTTGTGAATGCCGGAGCTGCTGTTCGAGATTTTGCCATCGATCTGCAAACCTACTTCGGAAGCGGGGAGGACGCATGAACGAGAGAACAGGTCAACCATCTGACAGCTTTGAATTACTCGAATCTGACATTGTGAACTGCCGGTCTTGTCAGCGTTTGGTGACGTGGCGAGAACAGGTAGCGGTCGAGAAGCGAGCGTCATATCGAGATGAGGAGTATTGGGGGCGGCCGGTCCCGGGTTTTGGAGACCGAGCAGCCCGAATTGTGTTTCTCGGTTTGGCTCCCGCTGCTCATGGGGCGAACCGAACTGGTCGCGTGTTTACCGGTGATCGAAGTGGGGACTGGTTGTTTCGGGCGCTGTATCGAGCTGGATTATCAAATCAGGCAGAGTCTCTCTCGCGAAACGATGGCCTCGAACTGTTGGATGCGTGGGTTCTCGCAGCGGTGCGCTGCGCCCCTCCGGCGAATAAACCGACCACACAGGAACGTGACGCGTGCGAAACCTTCCTTCATCGAGAGTTTTCGTTACTCACCAACTGCTCCGTGGTGGTGTGCTTAGGAGCATTTGGCTACCAGGCTGCATGCCGTCATTTTGGGATTTCGCCGCGGCCAGCATTTGGCCACGGTGTCGTCGTGCCAGCATCTGACTCGCATCCGGCGCTGGTGTGCTCGTTCCATCCAAGCCAGCAGAACACGTTCACTGGCCGACTGACCGAGCAGATGTTTGATGAGGTCATAGAGAAGGCGACATCGATCGCCGATAGCCTCACATTCTCGTGAGTACACAACGGCGTCCACTTCTCTCTTTGGCACTTGCTGCCCTCGTTACGGTGGTTGCCGTTGGATGTTCTAGCCCGCCACCAGCACGGCTTGTTGCAACGGAAATGATCGAGACACTCCGTGGAACCACCGATAGCAGTGGTGTCGACATCACTGATGCACAGGTTGATTGCATGCTCGGCGTTGTTCAAGCAATGTCTGAAGAAGAGGTTGAGACCATTGCGCTCAGTGCTGATCAGATCGTTCTCGACTCGTTCAGCGCAAAGCTCTCTGCTTGTCGCGGCCGCTGATTAGCTCGCTGGAGCGGGTGCGGCAGCTTTTTTCTTCGGTGGTGGCACACCGACAGCAGGTGCAGGGTCAGCATCAGATGGCCACCGTCGACGGCTGACAATCGACAGCATCCGAAGCAGTTTCATCGCTTTCTCATCCTCTTGTGCGGGACGAGATTCGATGACGCCGTCTGCGATCATTCTGTTGATGACCTCGACGCCAAGGTCGGTCCGGACAATGGTGAGGGTCCAATCATTGTCTTCGCCAATTCCGCCAGTGGAAATATCGGCATGCTCTGCGGCGAAGTCAGGGCAATGGGTGCAGCCCTTTCGCGTCCAGCCGTGGCATTCCTTCAGATCGATCTCGTGATACGAGCCATCTTTCATCCAGATCTGGAAGGCACCTTTGATGTTCATCTTCACCATGTCTTGTTTCTTCAGGCCGTACTTGGCCTCGAAGAGTTCGGTAAAAATGGCATCGTCGAAGGTCTTTGAACAGAGCAGGCCGATGTTGAATTGGAAGGGCTTTGAGACCTTTCCGGCACGGCGATCCCACATCGTTGGAGGCGATGATGTTTGGCATCCCATTCCCACGAGGGCGAGCCGCTCATGTCCTGCTGCTTTTGCTTCCGGAAGGGCAAGCGGATTCGCGCAGTAGGTATAGCGGCTTCCAGCGGTTGCAAGAATTTCTTCTCGGGTTGAGACGACGACGGGTTTTGCCTTCCACGCGTCGTCTTCTTCAACTCCCGATACGAGTGCGGCGTCGATGTAATCGTTCTCGCGAAGCCAGATCAGCATCGCTGAGACGAATCCGCCGTCCTGGCCCATCTGGTGGACCATGTTGTCGCTGGCACGAGTGAGTAGTAGTTGCTGCCAAATTCCTGCCATTTCGTCCGGTTCACGGACCCGGCCAAAGAGGTGCATGTCAGCCGATGTTTCCCATGCGCCGTAGCGGGGGCATGCACGAGTGCAGGTTGTGCAGCCCTTTTCGCCGTGAACGCAATTGTCAGGGCCAAGCTCTGATTCGAGATGGAACGGCAGATACTTGCCCTCTTCGTGCTCGTATCCAATGACATCATGAGGGCATGTGACAACACACCCGGAACAGCCTGTGCAAAGTCCAGTGTCAATGACCTCGGCTTTGAGTTCTTTCCACTGCGCGGTCCAGCGGGTTGGAGCGGCAGGTTGTTCGGTCGTGCTCATCTCTACAACGTAGGCGATGCGAAGGTCACGAACGTATCTGGCACGAACGAATTGTCAGATAGCTGAAGGGCCCTCTTCGCCAGTTCGAATTCTGATAATTCGTTCGACGGCAGTGACCCAAATCTTGCCGTCACCGATCTTGTCAGTGCTCGCTGCGTGTTGGATGGTTTCAACCACCATGTCTACCTGTGACTCTTCAACAACGAGTTCCAATCGGACCTTCGGAACGAAGTCAATTTGATACTCGGCTCCTCGATAAGTTTCGGTATGGCCACCTTGTCGTCCGAACCCACGGACTTCGGTAGCGGTCATGCCGGTGATGCCGTTGCTCTTCAGAGCGTCCTTGACCTCGTCGAGCTTGAACGGTTTGATGACTGCGGTAATGAGCCTCATATCTACATCATGCCTGATATGCGGACTCGGCATGTTGGCTTTGGTCCAGACCGGTGCGTTCGGCGACTGCTTCAACCCGGAGGCCCATCGTGGAGTTGATCACTTTTGCGATGATGAACGTGACGACAAATGAGTAGGCGAGCACGGCCGCTGCGGCGACGGTCTGGTCAATCAGAAGCTCGGCGCCACCCCCGTAGAAGAGTCCGTCAAATCCACCTTCGTTGACAGCGGTGTTAGCAAACAAGCCGAGAAGTAGGGTGCCGATAATGCCACCAATAAGGTGAACGGCGATGACGTCTAGCGAATCGTCAAAGTTGAATTTCGACTTCAAGCCAAGTGCTGCGTAACACAGGACTCCAGCAAGTCCGCCGATGATCAGCGGGGACGCTCCACCGACAAAGCCGGCACATGGCGTAATTGCGACAAGACCGGCAACCGCACCAGAGGCCGCTCCCAATGTGGTTGCATGACCCGCACGCTTGCGCTCGATGAGGAGCCACCCGAGCATTCCCGCTGCAGCAGCAAGATGGGTATTCACTACGGCCTGTGCAGCAACACCGTTAGCGGCAAGTGCTGAACCTGCATTGAATCCCATCCATCCAAACCAGAGAATTCCGGTGCCGAGAACGGTGTACGGAAGATTGTGCGGTGGCATTGGCTCGGAACCATGACCGATGCGATTTCCGACGACGAGCACAACGGCGAGTGCAGCGACACCCGCGTTGATGTGGATTGCAGCACCACCGGCAAAGTCGAGGGCGCCCATCGAGTAAATCCAGCCATTTTCATTCCACACCCATCGGGCAACTGGGAAGTACACGAGTAGCGCCCACACGCTAATCAGCACGGCATACGCACTGAACTTCAGCCGATCTGCTGTTGCGCCGGTGATTAACGCAGGGGTGATGACCGCAAACATCATCTGAAACGCGACGAATGCGAGTGTAGGAATCGAACCTGATACTCCAGCGGTATCGGCAAGGAAGACGTGACTGAAATCTCCGATGAGTGAACCTTCACCACCAAATGCGATTGAGTAGCCGATCGCCGACCACAGCACGCTGATGATGCCCATTGAAAAGATGTTTTGCATCAGCATTCCGAGAACGTGCCGTGAACGGACCATTCCGCCGTAGAAGAACGCGAGGCCAGGCGTCATGAACAGGACGAGGGCAGCTGAGATGAGCACCCATGCGGTATCTCCGGTATCGATTGACATGAACTCGAACCTAGGTGAGAGATGTTTCTGGAATGTTTCAGAAACGTTTGAATTTGTTCAGAGACGCGCAACTCCCGGACCGTAGAACGGTCCGGGAGCGCCCCTACCCCGCACAAGGGTGGAAAGGGGCGGGCGACGATGCCCCTGGCTGTCGGTGTTAGACCGCCTGAGGCCCCTCTTCACCTGTGCGGATTCGTACGAGGCGTTCAACGTCGGTGATCCAGATCTTTCCGTCACCGATCTTTTCGCTGCTCGCAGCTGATGAGATCGCATCAACAACATCGTTGGCGACGGCATCGTCGACGACGACGTCGATACTGACTTTGGGGACAAAGTCGATCTTGTACTCAGCACCTCGATAGGTCTCGGTATGTCCGCCCTGACGACCGAAGCCTCGGACTTCGGTCACCGTCATACCGGTGACACCGATCGCTTTGAGCGCATCCTTTACTTCGTCGAGTTTGAACGGCTTGATAATTGCAGTAATGAGTTTCATGAGATTCGTTTCCTTTCAGGGAGTTCTCAGGAGCTGACCGTGACCGAGTCACTGCTGTAGCCAGTAAGACCGTGCTCAAGTACGTCGAGACCTTCAATTTCTTCTTCTGCCGATACCCGAAGGCCGATGGTGGCCTTGATGATGCTGAAGAGAATGGCTGTGGTAACCGACACCCACGCAATGATGATGAGAAGCATGACTGCCTGCATAAGGAGCTGGTCAGTGCCTCCACCGTAGAAGAGGCCAGCATTCTCACGACCCAAGAACGCATCGTCGTACTTGGCGAATAGGCCAATCGAAAGCGTTCCCCAGATGCCGCAGACTCCGTGAACGGAAATTGCACCGACAGGATCGTCGACTTTGACCTTGTCAAAGAAGTACACGGAGTAGACGACGATGATGCCGCCGATGCCGCCGATCAGTGCTGCCGGCAGTGGATCGACAGTTCCACATGGTGCGGTGATGGCAACGAGGCCAGCAAGTGCACCGTTGCCGACCATTGCGATGTCAGGCTTGCCTGCTTTCAACCAGATCGTGATAGCTGAGAATAGGCCGCCGGCTGCAGCTGCAATCATCGTGTTCACAGCAACTGACATCACGTACTGGTCGGCAGCGAGTTCGGAGCCTGGGTTGAACCCGAACCATCCCATCCACAGGATGAAGACACCGAGAATGGCGAAGGGGATGTTGTGGCCTGGGATGGCTCGGGGAGTTCCGTCGGCGGCGTACTTGCCGATTCGAGGTCCGAGGAACATCGCTCCCATGAGGGCAGCGATACCGCCAACCATGTGCACGATGCCGGAACCTGCGAAGTCAGAGTAAACGGCGTCACCGATCGATATTTGCGCAATGAGTCCGCCGCCCCACGTCCAGTGAACGACAACTGGGTAGATGAAGGCGCACATGACAAGGCTGAACACCAAATATGCGGTGAACTTTGTTCGTTCCGCCATTGCACCTGAAGCGATGGTCACTGCAGTCGCTGCGAAGACTGCCTGGAAGAAGAATGTTGTTGCGGGGCTAAGTCCACCGTCGAAGGCCGAGTAGTCGTCGAAACCGCCGAGGAAGAAGTTGTCACTTCCAAGCCATTTGTTTCCGCCTGAACCGAACGCGAACGCGTATCCAGTTGCGAAGAAGGCGAGGATGCCAACGATTGCATCGGCCATGTTCTTCGCAAAGATATTGACAACATTTTTCGCCCGGGTGAGACCTGCTTCAACAAGCGCGAAGCCTGCCTGCATGAAGAACACCAAAATTCCGGCGATGAACACCCAGAGGTTGTTGAGAACAACCTGCACGTCGTCGGGGGTGAGTTCTTGAGCGAATCCAATTGAAGGCATGAGGGCAACCAACGCTGCCGTTCCGCCCAAACCGGAGATAATTCGTAGAGCACGTGAGTTCACGTGAACCTCCTCTGTAGTGGTGGGATTAGGGGCGTCCCACCGGCCACGCTGCCCGGGACGAGAGAGAAGGTATGCGATGAAGTTTTCGCAAGTGTCGCCAAATTGTTTCTAGTTTGTGACCAGTTTGTTCAGTTGGTCAGCATCCACCCTCGACGGCGAACGGTGACGATGCGATCAGCACCAATGTGAGTTCGTATTGCAGAGATCAACGCGTCACATCGGCGGTCGCTGAGGTTGGAGAGCTCGGCTTCACGAATGATGTGGAAGCGACTGACGACACGGCCTTTGTGTGCTTCTAGCACCGCGTACACAGCTGATTCTTGGGGAGAAAGCAGGATGCTAGGCGATGACATGGGTACATCGTTTCGCGTCTTCGTGACGCGAATGTTGGAGAAAAATGAACGCTGTGTTTCGAGGTCAGTTGTCGCTTCTTACGAGAAGCGGGGCAGAATATCCCTATGGACTTGACGTACCCCCAAGAGGCCGAGGACTTCCGCGTTGAGATCAGCGCTTGGTTAAAGGACAACCTTCCAGATGGTTGGTTTGAGCCAGAATTCTCGATGAACGAGGAAGAGAAAGCTGAGTTCAACCGCGAATGGCCGAAGAAATTGTTTGAAGGCGGTTGGATCTGTGCGACATGGCCAACCGAGTACGGCGGTAAGGGCCTTACAACCATGCAAGGTGTTGTGCTTGCAGAAGAATTCGCCCGTGCGCGTGCCCCAATGCGCGGCGACTTCTTTGGCGACACACTCGTAGGCCCAACGCTGTTGCAATGGGGAACCGAGGAGCAAAAGCAGCAGTTTCTTCCCGGAATTCTGAAGGGCGAAATTCGATGGTGTCAGGGATTCTCAGAGCCAAACTCAGGATCAGACTTGGCAAGCCTCAAGACGACTGCGGTGCTCGATGGCAACGAATGGGTCATCAACGGTCAGAAGGTGTGGACAACCCAAGGCCATCACGCTGACTATTGCTTCCTCCTAACACGGACTGATGCTGACTCGCCGAAGCATGCGGGTATCTCGTATCTCCTCGTACCAATGCGCCAACCTGGAATTGAGGTTCGAGGGATTACGCAGCCTGACGGCACTGCCGAATTCTGTGAAGTGTTCTTCACTGATGCCCGCTGCCCAGCGGAGAACGTTGTTGGTGGCATTAATAATGGATGGAAGGTTGCGAACTCGACGCTCGCATTTGAACGTGGGCAGTCAGCAACAACCGGTTACCGCCGTTTCGAAGAGGAGTACCGCATCCTCGTCGATGTTGCGACAGAGAATGGTCAAATCAACGATCCAATGATCCGTCAGCGACTGATGGAGTACTACACGAAAGTGCAGATTCTCAAAGTTAATGGCCTACGCAATTTGACGAGCACCTTGAACAAGAGCAAGGACATGGGAACGATGGCGTTGGGTGCGACGAACAAAATGTTCTGGTCAGAGATGCACAAGGCTGCAATGGAACTCGCTCTTGACATCTTTGGAGCCGAGTCAATGCTGATTGATGCCGGTCCTGCAAGCGGTTCGTGGCCAGGAGCACTGCGAGATCGTCGTCGCGAGGGCTATCCGGTGAGTGCCATGATGTCGTCGTTCTTCTTCTCAAGGTCAGAAACGATCTGGGGTGGAACTAGCCAGATCCAACGCAACATTGTTGGTGAGCGAGTCCTCGGACTTCCAAAAGAACCGAAACCCGGCTGATCTGAGGCTGCAAATGTCAACGGCGACGCCAGTCGCTGACAACACGGGGGCTCCCTCCCGTCTCGTCACCCTGCCGTTCATTGCGGTGACCGCTTCCATGTTGCTGTTCTTTCTCTATGTCGGAACGGCGATGGTGGCGATCCCTCGATTTGTCGAATTCGAGTTGGGTGGGGGAGAAATCGGCATTGGCTTATCGATTGCTGCATTTGCGGTTGCTGCAATTGCAGTTCGTCCGTATATCGGGCGATTGAGCGATCAGTATGGGCGTCGGTCGCTGATGACGCTTGGAGCCCTTATTACGGCAGTTGCTGGAGTGTTCGCCGGATTCTCTCCAAACCTCACGGTGTTCTTGGCGCTTCGACTGCTGACCGGAGTTGGAGAGGCAGCAATCTTCGTTGCTGCAGCCACGCTGATTGCCGATCTTTCACCTGAAGGTCGGCGCGCCGAGGGAGCGAGCTATCTGTCGATCGCGGTCTATACGGGAATCGGCATTGGGCCTGTTATCGGTGAGTGGATCCTTGCTGGCGACCGATACCGCTTGCTGTTTGCTGTGTCGTCGTTATTTGCCCTAGCTGCGGCGGCTGTGTCTCGTGTTGTCCCGCAACGGGTTGACAGACGTGCTCCGCGTACAGACGGCAAGGCGCCACTATTTCACCGCGCGGCGATTGCCCCCGGGTTGGTTCTCATGTGCACGCTTGCAGCGTTTTCTGCCTATGGGGCGTTCATTCCTGATCATGCTCGGTCAGTTGGATTGACAGGTGCGGGAGGGCTGTTTCTCGTGTACAGCTTGACGAGTGTCGTTCTTCGCCTGCTCGCTGCTCGGCTACCTGACGTGCTTGGGGCGCACCCGATGGTGACAATTGCTCTTGTCTTTATGACGGCGGGAATGTTGTTGCTCGCGGTAGTTCCGTCAATCTGGGCCTTGTGGACATCAGCCGTGTTGCTGGGTGTGGCGATGGCCTTTAATTACCCACCGCTCATGGCTGCAGTTATTGATGCAGTTCCTGAATCTGAACGAGCCTCAGCAGTTGGCTCATTCACTGCTTTTTTTGAAATCGGAAGCGTCGCTGGCGGGCTGTTGCTCGGAACGCTCGCTGAGTTCTTTGGTAAGCGCAGCGGATTTGGAGGAGCGGCAGCGATTGCTGTTGGAGGGTTGGTGATGCTGTGGACCGCGTTGCCGCGGCGCCCGATTCAGCGACCTTTGGCGCGCTGAGCCTGCTCTCGTCGAGCGCGTGCTTCGGCTTGCTTCTTCGCCTTCGCCTCTTTGCGGCGTGCCTTGAGTTCGTCGCGATCGTCGGGTTCGTTCTCGGATCGAAGTGGAACGACCGAGCCCAATTCGACCGGCGGAAGGCCAAGGGTCTCATCTGATTTCAGAAATTCGCGAATGATGGCTGCAGCGGGAGCTTCGCCAGCAATCGTTGCGGCGAGCATGATGCGCGTTGCAGCGATGCCGTGACGCTCGATGATGCCCGGGAGTACGTCGTTGAGGTCGTCGGTGCTGGGGTAGTCGGCAGCGTCGCCAAGTTGCTCAATGCAGTCTGCGAGACATACATCAGTGAGTACAATGGCAATTCCTTCCATGGTTCCATCGAGCCGACCGCGGCTGATGGCATCTCGAACCCGGACGACGTCTGGTTCTCCGCCAACGAGTTCTGTCAATGCCTCAAGATGATCCTCATCGAGACCGGCAACGAGAGCAACCACGTCGTCATCGGTAGCGACTGACAAGGTTCGATCGAGGAGCCCAAGGGTTTGCAGACGGTTCTTCACCTTATTCACGAGAATCAGGCTACCTGCGCCAGTGGAATCACTGCCTGCAGCACGTAGCAGGCTCAGAAAGTTTGCGATTACTATGACGTGCGGCATTCAGCGATAGTTGTGGTTGCTGGATGGACACAGACGAGGAGACGCATCTCAACGGCGACAGTCACGCTGGACAACGTAAGCAAGGTGTACCCAAATGGGTTTCAGGCGATTCAGGATCTCTCGATCGATATCGTTGATGGCGAATTCCTTGTGCTAGTTGGTCCATCGGGATGTGGAAAGTCGACGGCCCTGAGGATGATTGCCGGACTTGAAGAGATCAGTGGCGGGGAACTTCGCATTGGTGACCGAGTGGTCAACGACGTCGAACCAAAAGACCGAGACATTGTGATGGTGTTCCAGAACTATGCGCTGTACCCGCATATGACCGTTGAAGAGAACATCGGGTTCGCGCTCAAACTGGCAAAAGTGTCTAAAGAGGAGATTGCGCAGCGAGTTGCTCGGGCGGCTGAAATCCTTGAACTCACGAGTTATCTCGATCGCAAGTCAGGACAATTATCAGGTGGTCAGCGCCAGCGCGTTGCGATGGGGCGAGCAATCGTGCGTGAGCCAGCTGCGTTCCTCATGGATGAACCGCTGTCGAACCTCGATGCAAAGCTTCGGGTTCAGATGCGTGCCGAAATTGCTGCTCTACAGCGGTCGCTCGGTGTGACGACGTTCTATGTCACTCATGACCAAGTCGAGGCCATGACGATGGGTGATCGTGTTGCTGTCATCAAAGATGGTGTGTTGCAGCAGGTCGATACTCCGCAAAATCTGTATGACGCTCCGGTGAACGTGTTCGTCGCAGCATTTATCGGTTCTCCCTCGATGAACCTGTTCGCCGCAACGCTGTCAGTTGATGGTGACTCAGCGGTGTTGACCCTCGGATCCCAGCAGTTGACGTTGAGCGATGAGGTGTTGAAATCTCGGCCAGCATTGCGTGAATATGCTGGAAAAAGTCTCGTGGTCGGTATTCGTCCTGAGGATCTTGAGGATGCTGCGGAGGCTCCACATATCTCAGAAGGACAGCGACTCACAGCTCCAATCAAACTTATTGAAGCGTTGGGCTCTGAGTTGATGGTCCACTTCTCCATCGATGCTCCAACTGTTGACTCAGGTGACCCAGATGCCCTTGACACTCAGCCGGTTGAGGGCCAAGCGAATGCGGTTGGGCGTTTTAGTCCGCGCTCCCAAGTGAAATCAGGCGACACCGCATCGGTTGCGGTGTCAACGGAGAATTTGCACTTCTTCGATATTGAAACACGCCTCGCAATTCGCTGATTGTCGTTTGTTGTCAGGCCATTTTGTGGCCGGCGCAAGGTTGCGATACCGGATCAGCGTGACGGTGTCCAGCGTGGCTTCAACGGGGCGTGGTTCATTCGAGGTAGTACGTAGTTTGCGAATAGGTCGCATTCTTCTCGATGTGGGTAGCCCGAGAGAATGAATGCTCCGACTCCGGCATCTTCGTAGGCCTTGAGTTTTGCGAGCACTTGATCGGGATCGCCGACGATTGCCGCACCAGCACCGCTTCTGGCTCGCCCGATTCCTGTCCAAAGATTCTCTTCGGCATAACCGTCATCGGTTGCAGAGTCACGCAATGCCGCTTGCCGCTGAACGCCAACCGAAGCGGAATCGAGCGACTTGCTCCTGATGGCCGCACCTGTGTCGGCATCGAGTCGAGAGATGAGTTGCTCTGCCGCTGTTCGTGCTTCTTGTTCTGTTTCTCGAACGATTACATGGGTACGCAGCCCGTAAACAAGTTTGCGGTCATAACCAGCTGCTCGGTCTTGCATTTCACGAACGGTTGCGGCGACGGCTGCAACCGTGTCAGGCCACGTAAGAAATACATCGGCCTCGGCAGCAGCAACGTCTTTGGCATCTTCGGAAAACCCGCCGAAGTACAGCGGAGGACATGTGCCGTTGACGGTTGCGGCACGAGGTGGTGTAACTGAGAGGTCGACGAAGTCGCCGTGCATCTCAAGTTGTTCGCCGGCAAGTAGTGACCGCAGTCCGCGCATCCACTCTCGCGTCCGTTGGTAGCGAGGTCCCGACGCCAAGGTTTCGCCCGGGATGTCGGAAGAGATGATGTTGATCGTTAGTCGGCCATCTGCGAATTGGTCGATGGATGCGAGTTGGCGCGCAAGTTGTGGGAGCCACATTTCACCGATCCGAACGGCGAGCAGGAGGTGAATGTTCTCGGTATGAGTTGCAATCGCTGCGGCAAATGCTGTTGAGTCGATGCCGAGGTCGTATCCAGATGGAAGCAGGACGTTGTCGAATCCGTTTCGATCAGCCGTCCGAACAATGTCTGAGCAGTGTGGCCAAGAACTTGCGCGATGTGGTTCGGGTACGCCCAAGAATTCGTAGTCGTCGTCGCACAGCGCGCCGAACCATGCCACTTCTACCGGCTGAGATGTCATGGAAGTGGAACTCCTTCGGAGGCTTGGATAATCGCGTAGACGTCATTGCGATCGAGGTTGATGTCCGCCGAGGCAGCCGTTCCGCGAAGTCGGTCGACGCTTTGGCTGCCAACGATTGCGATTGGGCGTGATGGGTGGGCGAGCACGAACGCTAGGGCGACGCCAGCCCGGTCAGTGTCTTCGCGTGCGGCGATGTCATCAAGCACGGTGAGAAGTTGAGGTGGTACGCCTTCCCCTGTTGCGAGTCGACCTCCAGCAAGGGGACTCCACGCCATCGGCGTGATTGCTGATGCCATGCAATGATCGAAGGTTCCATCTCGAAGCGGGGTGAGGTCGAGAGCCGAGTACTGCGGTTGGGTGGTGAGCATCGGAAATGGAAGGAATGTTTGAAGCGCTGCCGTTTGAGCGATGGTGTGGTTTGACACTCCGACTTCACGAATTTTCCCCGCATCGCGAAGTGATGAAAGAGCTTCGGCGAGCGCTTCAGGATGCACGAACATGTCGGGTCGATGAATTTGGTAAAGGTCAATGGTCTCGACCTGAAGACGCTGCAATGATGCCTCGCAAGCCGCGGTAATCGCTGCGGGTGACGAGTCATATGGTGTTGGTGGGACAATGCCACCTTTCGTTGCCAACACTATTTGGTCGCGGATTTCTGGCCGGTGCTGAAGAACCTCACCAAGTGCCGATTCGACCGTGCCAAATCCGGTCCCGTTCCAGTCGAGCCCGTAGACGTCTGCGGTATCGATGAGATTCATCCCAGATGACAGGGCAGCATCGACGAGTTCTGTCCGGCGATTGAGGTCAGCGTCGGTGAAACGCCACATACCAAATGAAAATGGGCCGACATCACCAAGTTGGCCGAGCGTACGTGCAGAAAGATCAACCAGATTCATCGAGGGTCCTTACCAGAGCATGTAGACAAATGTGCTCCCTCGTTTTTCCGGTATTGTTGACACTCTGCCTACCTCTGCGGGTATCACCGGCGCAGTAGATGGGTTATGAGCGCTTCACCCATTTTGAGTCGGCACTGACGTCTTCAACGGCTCCGCCTGCATCAGCCCAACCATTGAAGCCGACTTCAAGGTGCGCAATGTTGGTGTATCCAATGTCGTTGAGTACGGCAGCTGCAAGAGCAGATCGCTGGCCTCCTGCGCAGTACAGCACATATCGATCATCGAACTTGAATTGCTCCCGGTAATAGGGGCTATCGGGATCAAACCAGAACTCGAGCATTCCGCGAGGGCTTGAGACCGCACCTGGTACGGCACCTTTTTCGAGTCGCTCACGGAAGTCTCGTATGTCAATTACGGTGCACGTTCCTGCTGTAATTTCGGCTTGAAGTTGCTCGACAGATAGTTCCTCAATTCGTGCCTTTGCTGCTCGCACAAGATCGTTCACTGATGTTCTCATGTGTGTGACGGTAACTCGAAAGAGATCCTGAGCACGAAGTGCAGGGTCACCTGTTGAAGCCACAAACTGTGAGGGTGGATGTAGCAAATGCAGCAGTCTTAGTATTTGGCGGTACTGGAGGGTTAGGTGCGGCACTGACTGCGAACGCGGTGGCGAGGGGTGCTCAAGTGGTGACATCTTCTCGTTCGTCTACGGGTCCTGGTGGTGAGCGTTTGCACGTGTCTGGAGATATCACTTTGGCTGAGGATCGCGAACGCGTTGTTGATGCTGCTCTTGAAGAATTGGGTCGCCTAGATGTGGTGATGATTGCTAGTGGTGTTGTTGGCTTCGGTGCTGTCGACCGCGTGAGGTCTGATGCGCTGCAGTCGATGATTGATATTGACCTAGTCGGTCCTCTTGCCGTCTGCGGTCTTGTCGCCCCGGTGATGACCGAGGGTGGATCAATAGTGGTTATTACGGGTGCTGTGGTCGATTCAACAATGCTGGGAACCGGTGTTTACACGGCAGCCAAAGCCGGGTTGTCAGCAGCAGTTGCAGTGATGGCTCGTGACTGGCGCCGTCAGGGTGTGAAGTGCATTGATGTTCGTCCGCCACACACTGAAACCGGACTGTCTGACCGCCCACAATTTGGTGTTGCTCCAAAACTTGGTGCAGGGCTCTCCGCTGAGTCGGTCGCTGAGCGAATCTGGTTGGCGATTGAGCGCGATGAAACTGTTGTTGGCCCGAACGACTTCAACGAGTTGTCATGACAGAACCTCGCCTTGTTGAGTTGCCCGGCGAGGCGGCCTCGTCGATTGATCAAATTTTGGGGATCGTGCTCGATTCGTTTATGGGTAGCTCGCCTTCGGCTCACGTGGGGGCGTTCGGGTGGGGTTTTGATGTTGAACATGTCGTTGAACTTGAGCAACGGCTGCGAGACGTCTGGAGTGTTGAGGAGCTATCTCGAGGCGAAGGCGATGAACGCACAATTGAATTATCGATGGAAGATGTCGCACTCATCCTTCATGGGATGGCGTTCACCGAAGTGATGAGCGCTGATCTCCCATGGACCGATATGGTGCGGTGGACGTCTGACTTTGTGACCACCCAACTCCGCGCCCCGTGGACTGATGAAGAGTGGGAAGCGTTCGGCGCTATCGGCGGGTGAGTTACGCAGGGAGTTCTGCGTAGTTGCCATCGATGAGTGACTTGCCGCTCGCCAGAGCCTCAAGAGCGAAGCCGGCGGTTCGTCGGTATCCGTCGGTGACCTCGAGAATCTCGTCTTGGGAAATGACATCGTCAATGCTGTCAAAGCCGTGGGGCGCGCGTTCGTGCACGAGTCGCATCGGCATCTCTGGCCCGAGGCCTCGATTTGCTAACACGATCGCTGATGTTGGCGGCCGGCGATGTGCTTCATAGATCGCTAGCGCACGATCAGGGTCGTTGCGGTGGGTTCGAATGCAGCCTGCGAGCACACGCGCATCGAGGATTCCTTGGGATGCGCCGTTTGACCCGATTGGGTACATCGGGTGGGCAGCATCTCCAATCAGAGTGACTCGGCCCTGCGTCCACTGGTCGAGAGGGTCTCGGTCGACCATTGGGAACAGGAAGGTTCCGGGCGCTGCGCGAAGCAGCGTCGGAATATCAAGCCAGTCAAAGACCCATTCCTCAAAACGGGGCGCGAAGTCATCAAGGTTTCCGGCCCTGTTCCAGTCTTCGCGTTCGAGTAGTTCCCTATCGTCGGTGCGATATTCGGCGATGAAGTTGATGAGCTGCTTGCCGTTCTCAAGGTTTCGAATGGGGTAGGCAACAAATTTCTGATCGGGGTGGCCCGCCCAGACCATGGTGTTTCCATCGAGGATCGGGTCGTACTCAACCGCTCCGCGCCAGAGCAGAGCGCCGTTCCAGAGCGGCATGCCCTCATTGGGGAAGCGTTGCTGGCGAACGGCCGAGTGGATGCCATCTGCGGCAATCACAATCGATGCGTCAATGGATTCTTGCTGGCCGCTTCCATCTCGGCAGTCGAAATGTGCCGTCGCCCCTTCAGCATGCTGATCAATTGAGATGAGATGCCGTCCGGTGACAACCCGGTCGGCTCCGAGCCGCGCGACCGCCGCATGATGAAGCGTTACCTGAAGGGTCCCGCGATGAAGGGAGAGTTGTGGCCATTTGTAACCGGCCGCTCGACCCCGGGCCTCCTCCCAGATCATTTGGCCGCGAGCCGAGAAATACGCGAGGTTGGTCGGAGCTACCCCAACCTGTTCGAGTTCGTCGAGCAGGCCGAGCGCATCGAGTTCGCGAATCGCGTGAGGCAGCAGGTTGATTCCGACACCGAGCGGCTCGACCTTTGGCACCGACTCGCGAACAACAACGTCGATTCCTTCTGCATGCAGGCTCAGAGCGGTAGCAAGACCAGCGATTCCTCCACCGACAACAAGTACTTCGTGCCCCATTAAACGCTCCTCATCTCTACGGCGAGATGGAGATGACTTTAGGTCGTTGGTGAACAGCTAGCACAATGCCCTGAGATCTGGACATCGATCGTTGTCGGAGTAAATGAAGTATCGCGTTGAACCTCTGCCCGAAGTCGATCTACCACTGAAGTGCTGAAATGAATCGTTGTGTGGCACTTCTCGCATACGAGATGGATAGTTTCGTCTTCGTGGGCTGTTTCCCAGGTGCTGAGCTCTCCAAGGTGTGATTCGCGAACGAGATCGAGATCAGAGAACAGGGCTAAGGCTCGATAGACCGATGATGCGTTGATGGAGTCATCAAGCTCGTGCACCTCATCGAGAATTTCTGAAGCGCTCCGATGTGTGTCAGATCTGGTCAGCACTTTCCAGACCAGTTGACGGGCGCGGGTGACTCGAAAATCTTTCGCCCGCAACACTTCATCAATCGACATGAGTTCACGATAGGTCTCGTTTGGTGACCCATGTCACTTCTAATCAAATAATTGGCATGACGGACGTAGCGATCGTCGATCGTTTTTCGCTGCTGCAGGGGTGATCAGGGCAAGAATTATTGCGAACGACTTGCAGTAGCGGAATCCACTCAGTACGGTTTGCAACGTGACATCACTCATTGCAATGCATGCTCCCGACGGGTTTCTGCAGCCTTCGGTAGCGCTTGTCACGGCGGTGATCTCGTTCGTATTGCTTGCTTTTGCCCTTCGTCATGCAGGTAGTGAGCTTGGCGACCGGCAGGTTCCTCTTGCTGGCGTTGCTGCTGCGTTTATCTTCGCGGCGCAGATGGTCAACTTCCCGGTTGCGGCAGGCACGACAGGCCACTTACTTGGTGGAGCGCTCGCTGCGGTCTTGCTGGGCCCGTGGGTGGGGATGCTCGTTGTCTCAGTGGTGGTGATTGTCCAGGCGATCCTCTTTGCAGATGGTGGCTTAACCGCTCTCGGGTACAACACGCTCAACATGGCAATCGTGACGGCCTTTGGTGGCTGGGCGACCTATCTCGCCGTGAGAAAGTTGATGCCAAGAACGAGCGGTGGTGTTGTCGGAGCTGGAGCGCTTGCGGCTGGGGTTTCGGTCGTGCTTTCTGCTGCAGCGTTTTCGATTGAGTGGCTGTTCGGAGCTTCTGCACCGGTCGCATTCGACACGGTGTTCGGAGCAATGGTCGGAGTTCACGTGCTCATCGGAATTGGCGAAGCAGTGCTAACCGGTCTTGTGTTGTCTGCAGTGATGGCAACGCGCCCCGACCTCGTCGTTGGTGCTCGCCACCTCACTTCCGACGAGCTTCAAGCGAAGTCTCGTATTGGTATGCGCCCATTTCTTATCGGCAGCATTGTTGCGGCTGTGGTCGTCGGTGTCGTGATCAGCCAATTCGCAGCATCGAGCCCTGATGGCCTTGAGCGGGTTGCGATCGACACGGGATTCGCTGAGGCCGCAACTGACCATGCGCTGGATTCAAGCCTGTTCTCTGATTACGCAACGGCCGGAGTGTCAAATGAGGCACTGAGCCTTGCGGTCGCCGGAACTGCAGGGATTGCGGTGACGCTGTTGGTTGGTGGCGGAGTGGTGAGCGCGTCTCGCTCTGCTCGACGCCGGCAGATGGTGTGACCGAGTAGCGATGTCAGGTGCTCATGGCTCAACGGTGACGCGTTTGTACGTCGCCGGTGATTCTCGTATTCACCGTATTTCTCCCGAAGTCAAGTTGGTTGCCGTATTCGCCGTTGTTGTTGTCGGAGCCGTCACCCCACGCACAGAGGTTGTGGCCTTTAGCGTGTATGTGGTTGCAGCGTTGATGGTTGTTGCGATGTCAGGAATCGGGCTCATCAAGTATTTACGACGCCTGACAGTGATCGTTCCGTTCATCCTTTTTGCGTTCGTGATTCCCTTCGTCGGTGGTGGTGAAAAGCTGAATGTTGCTGGTGTGGCTCTCTCAGTCGACGGGTTGTGGGCGATGTGGAACATTCTGGTCAAGGCGGCTCTTGGTGCAACGATGAGCATTGTGCTCTCGGCAACGACACCGGTCACTAATTTGCTCCACGGCTTGACTCGACTTCGAGTGCCGCGGCTTCTCGTGGCCATTATCTCGTTCATGTTGCGGTACATCGATGTGCTGGTTGAGCAACTTGGTCGTATGCGGCGATCGATGGTGGCTCGCGGCCATGATCCGCGCTGGCTGTGGCAGGTGAAGCCGATTGCGTCCTCTGCAGGCGCGTTATTTGTTCGCTCGTATGAGAGAGGTGAACGCGTGCATCAAGCAATGCTCGCGCGCGGCTACAGCGGGGTGATGCCAGCGATGACGAATCAGCGGGCATCGATTAATGAGTGGATTGCAGTCATGGTGTACCCGGCTGTTTGCTTCGGCGTGCTGATGTTGGCGGTGGTGTGATGCCGTCGTCATCGATTGAGGTTCGCGATCTTCGTTATCGATACCCGGGTGAGCATCATGATGCGCTGACTGGCCTGTCTCTGTCGGTGAGCGCTGGAGAGCGAGTAGCGGTCCTTGGCCCAAATGGTTCAGGTAAGACGACTTTTGTGATGCATTTGAATGGTCTGCTGTCGATGCAGTCGGGTGAGATTGCGATCGGCGACACTTCGGTGACTGAGGATCATTTGCGTGAGATTCGTCGCCGAGTTGGTGCAGTATTTCAAGATGCCGATGACCAGTTGTTTATGACGACGGTTCGAGAAGATGTGGCATTCGGTCCGGCGAATCTTGGTGTGACTGGTGACGAACTCAACGCACTCGTGGAACAGACTCTGGCTCGGGTGGGGGCCTCTGGTTACGCAGATCGCAACCCTCATCATTTGAGTGGCGGCGAGAAGCGTCGGGTTGCGATTGCAACGGTGCTCTCGATGAACCCTGACGTGCTCATTCTTGATGAGCCAACCTCGGGCCTTGACCCGGCTGGGCGGCGAGAACTCATTGATTTGCTTGCTGGCCTGGACCAAACACAGTTGATTGTCACCCATGATCTGCCTCTCGCTCTGCAATTGTGTGAGCGTTCGGTCATCGTGAGTGGTGGACAAGTTGTTGCCGATGGTGCAACCGCAGAGTTGCTCGCCGACGAAGCGCTATTGGCGCAGCATCGCTTAGAACTTCCCCTTGGGTTCGACCCATCACGTTTGTAACGAATCCTGGACGCTGCACATGTGAATTAGTGCGCGCTAGCATTTGGTGAGCGGCAACCGTGCCAAAACGTCATCCCGGGGGGAATGATGACTGCAGTTGATCCAGTGTCAGATTGGGCGAACGATTTTGAAATCTTTGACCCAGATTTTGTGAAAGATCCGTATTCGGTATGGAGCGATCTTCGCGAGCAGGGTTGTCCGTTCGCCCGAACGGAACGTCGAGATGTGACGTTTATGCCGACCACATATGAAGGCGTTCGTTCGATTGCTGCCGATACCGACACGTGGTCATCGTTTTCGATCACGGTGACACCAGTTCCGCAGTCGTATGACGCAAACGGAGATCGCATTCGTTCGATCATTGCGACTGATGAGCCTGACCATACGCCCGAGCGTCGTCTCATGTTGCCGTTTTTCTCTCCGAAGGCAGTTGAGAAGTACCGCGAGCACACCCAGGAGCTATGCCGACGTCTCATTAGAGAGTTCATTGAGGACGGTTCTGCCGACATTGCTGAGCAATACGCTCGGCAGATTCCGCCGCGGATCATCGCAGCAATTCTGGGCATCGAGCCCGAAATGGCAGATGAATTCACGACGTGGGTGCAGGGAGCGCTCGAGCTCGGTCTGCAAGATGATGAAATCCGTGAGCACTATGCGTCAATTATCCGCAAGTTCTTTGTTGAGCAGATTGCAGACCGGCAGGAAAACCCCGGCGATGATCTCATCTCGTTTCTGCTTGCCGCAGAGCTCGATGGCAAGCCTGTGCCAATGCCGGTGATTCGGGGCAATGTTGGCCTCATGCTGATCGCAGGCATTGACACCACTTGGTCATCAATTGGTTCAGCGTTATTGCATCTCGCGACACACCCAGAAGATCGTCAACGTCTTGTCGATGAACCCGAACTCATTCCGACCGCCATCGAAGAGTTCTTGCGTGCGTATTCACCGGTGACGATGGCCCGTGTTGCAACACGTGACACGATGCTCGGCGACCGTGAAGTGAAAGCAGGCGAGCGCGTGATGCTGACCTTCCCAGCAGCGAATCGTGACCCTGCGATGTTCGAGAACCCTGAAGAGGTCATCATTGATCGTGAGCACAACCGGCACATTGCGTTTGGCTCTGGAATCCATCGCTGTGCGGGGTCAAACCTTGCTCGTATGGAGATGCAGGTCGCAATCGAAGAGTTTTTGAAGATGATTCCTGAGTTCGAGATTGATGATGCAGATGCGGTCACGTGGGCAGGCGGGCAGGTCCGTGGACCTCGGAATATTCCGGTCACGTTCCCTCACCGTCAGGCTTTGTGATGAGCGTCATGTCGAATGCAGCATCCTGAACACGTTCCTCAGCTTGAGTTTGTTGCTCATGTGGAGGTTGAACTTGCGTCGCCAATGGAGTTTGGCGAGGTGCTCACCGGCACTCGTCGAGTTATCCCGATTATTGGTGGTTCGATTATCGGCCCCTCACTTAAGGCAGAGATTCTTGATGGTGGGGCTGATTGGCAGATTGTTGCCGAGGATGGAACCGCGATCATCGATACTCGTTACACGGCCCGTACAGACGATGGCTCGTATATTTATTTGGCGACCTCGGGATACCGGCATGGACCTGCAGAGGTGTTGGCAAGAGTGGCCGCCGGTGATGCTGTTGGGCGAGATGAGTACTACTTCCGCTTGATCGTGCAACTCGAGAGTGGTGGTTCAGGGCTTGAGTGGCTGAATAACACGGTGTTCGTTGCCTCAGCTGGGCGGAATGCAATGTCGGTCGTGTACGACTTGTTCGCTCTGCGGTGACGACAGCGTTGCCGTCGGCAGGGTTCGAACCTGCGTAGATGGTGCTGACCGCAGTCGTATTTTCACACGTTGTTCAGGGTTTTTCGGGGGTGTTGTGTTGTTGAGCGTCTTGGACAAGTAACTGCAACAGCTTGAGTTCGAGCTTTGGTTAGCCGGAGACTCTCCGGCTAACCAACGGCGACCCGGATGCCGCCTGGTTACCGAATCAGTGGCTGACAGGGGTAAATAACGGCAGTCAGTGGCAGAGGCCCCGATGGCGAGAATCCAGCGTTTGGCCTGCATATGCGGTGTTTTCAAGGGTGCCCTCGGCAGGATTCGAACCTGCGCACACGGCTCCGGAGGCCGATGCTCTATCCCCTGAGCTACGAGGGCGGGATGACGTCCAAAGGCTACCGTCGCCGGTCGCGGTCGAGGGCAGCGGTTGGCGATAGTCGACGACCCTCTGCCCTGTGACACCCAACGCGTACGATCACGGTGTGGGTTTTGAACTTCATGTCGATCGCGATCTGATTTCACTTGCAGATCGCCTTGCAGATCGGCTGAGCGAAGCACCAGAAGACCCATTCACCTTCGAAACGATCGTTGTCCCCGGTGCAGGTGTAAAGGCGTGGCTGTCTCATGCTCTGGCTCATCGACTCGGAATTTGCGCCAACTTGTCGTTCACCTATCCGGCGTCACTGATTTCGACTGCGCTTGGGGCTGGTAGCGGGCTCGGGCGGTGGCAGACCGGCCCGTTGACATGGGCCGTCCAGTCGCTCACCGTCGACAGCCAGCGCCGAGACCTACTGCGGTCTCGCGCAATCGCTGACATGTTCGACCGGTACACGCTGTACCGGCCACATATGGTTCGCCAATGGTCTGACGGACGCAACGTTGACGGAATGTTGAATGAGCTGCCATTGCATCATCGTTGGCAGCCAGAGCTCTGGCGACAACTCGAGCAGCAACTTGGCACTAGCGATGCGGTTGCAATGTTGGGCTTGGTGGAACAACTCCGTCACTCCGCCCCTGATGGTATGAACCACGAAAATCGTATTTCCATCTTTGGAATTTCGTCGATGCCGTTACCGCATCTCGAAGTATTGCAATCACTGTCACGACATGTCGATATCGCATTGTTTTCACCATGCGTATCTCCCAACAGATGGCGACAGCAATTTGACCGTTCGATCGAGCTGTATCACCCAAAGCGTCGCAGCGACGCTGACCGCATTCCGGCTCAACACCGCCTCAACGAGGGATGGGCTCGTGCAAACGAAGAAGGCCATCTGCTCCTCGTTGATACCGCCCGAGCAGCTGGAGGGAATGTCATCGGGCCATCGGTGAGCGAGGGTGCGCCGACCACATTGCTGGAGCATGTGCAGCACAGCGTGAGGTCAGACCTACTTCCGTCACAAGCCGTCGTTGTCGACGAGACCGTCATGAGTCATCGCACCTATGGTGCGCATCGGCAGGTTGAGGTGGTACGTGACCAGCTTCTCCACCTGTTCGACCAAACCGATCAAGATGGGGCTCCTCGCTATGAACCACGAGATGTCGTCATCTTGATGAGTGATGTTGAACGGTTTGCTCCGCTGGTTGAGGCAGTGTTTTCTGGCCATCCAAGTCATGGTGTTCCTGAGATCCCAGTTCAGATTGCCGATCGATCGGTCGGCGTCACCAATCCAATTGCAGCTGTCGCACTGCGAGTGCTTGACATGCTCGATGGCCGGTTTCGGCTCGCTGATGTCGCCGCTCTCCTCGGCTACGAGGTGGTCGCCAAGCGCTTCGAGCTCACAAGCGACGATGCATCTCGACTCATCGATCTTCTCAGTGCGGCAAATGCGCGTTGGGGGCTCGATTGCGACGACCAGCATGCAGTCGGCTTTGAACCACTTGGCCGCTATACCTTGCTGGACGCCCTTGACCGCCTCACTACAGCTGCTGTGTCAGGTGTCCGAGGCCCTGATCTTGTTGCCGGCCAGATTGCGGCGCTGCGTGGTGTCGGATTCGATGATCTTCCGTTACTTGCACACGGGGCACTATTCGTTGAGCAATTGCGAAATAGCCACCGACTCCTTTGTGCATCTCAATCTCCTCTGGTATGGCTCAAACAATTCGAAACGGCAATTGGTGGTCTTGTTGCCGTTGACGACGACTCAATCCAGTTCTGGATTGCAATCGAGCGAGCGATCGGTCAGCTGGTCGATGACATGACGTCGGTAGATCTCGACATTGACGAGAGCAACATTGACCCTGTTGAGATGGCCTCTCTGGTGGCATCACAACTTGAGTTGGTTGCTGGATATCCACGGTTCAACAGCGGCCGAGTAACTGTGTCATCGCTTACCGCGCTTCGAGGAATACCGCACAAGATTGTGTGCGTGCTTGGCCTCGATCGAGAGTCAACTCCAAGTGGGTTTGCAAACCCTGACGACCTCTCAGGGTTAGAACCCTGCGTTGGCGATCGAGACGCGGCAAGTGAATATCGGGCACAGATTCTTGATGCAGTTCTCGCTGCCCAAGACCACCTCATCATTGCATCAAACGGATTCTCAATTACTAATGGCGCAGTGATTTCGCCGTCCTCGGTGCTTGCTGAATTCACTGACACGCTCACATCGTTAACCGATGGCAAATTCAAAGAAATGGTGCACCCGCGGCAGGCCTGGTCAGAGGAATCATTCGCCGAGTCACGAACGTTTCTGGGGCATCCATGGAGCCACGACAAGATGGCAGCTGAGGCCGCCATGGCCCGTCGCGATCAGCGAGCACCAACGACATTGACTTCGGTTCTTCAACATCACGTTGTTGGCCTCATCGAATTTGCCGATGTGCGCAGAGCGGTAAGCAATCCCTTGAAGCTGTTTGCAGAGCGTCGACTTCGACTTCGGACACCATCAGTCGACAACAGCGAGATCTCATCCGATATTGCCTTCGGCTTAGGGCCACTTGAGCGGTATTCGCTCCGCGACCAATTGCTGGCCTCCGCTATTGCGGGCGTTGACCCGTCCGCGTGGCAACCATATGTCGAGGCATCCGGTGATCTTCCGCCGTTTACCTACGGCAAGACTGCGTTTGATCTCGAGGTCGCGGGCGTTGACGACATCGTCGCAGCAATCAAGGCTGATGGTCTGAGCGTTCCAGCAGTTTGGCGAGATGTCCACATCGACCATGTTGCGGACAGCAGCGGCGCACGCGTCCGTGGAGCAGTGTCGGGAGTGATCGATGACGTGATCGTTGAGACCCGCTCATCGTCGCAGGTTGTCGAGGTTGTTCTCGAACGAATTGTCGACCTCGCCGCACTCACCATTGTTGACCCGACTGTTGAGTGGCGCTGTGTCATCTACGCCCCTCAGTCATCTAATGGAGTTCGTCGGATTGAGTTGCAGCTTCGAGATCATCTTGTCGCTCAATCGATATTCGAGCTGTCAGCAGACTTGTGCATTCGGGCAATGAGCGAGCCCATTGCGTGGTTCCCGAGGGTGGGAGTAGCCCTCGCTCGGCAACAGCGAAGTGCTGCAGCGAGCGAATGGAATGGGAGCAATAACTCGCCGGGCTTGAGGTCACGCGGTTGGAACACTGCATTTTTTGACATGTCCTTCGATGACCTTGAACGCAATGTCGATCTTGGCGCTCCGGTTCGAGAAGTTCTGATGCCACTCATCGCAGCAGTGACGATCAACGACTCAGCAGACACCTTGACGAACCTCTTTGGTGACGACCAATGATCGATGCAAGCCCGTTCAACATCGCTCGGCAGCCCAAGGTTGGACTCACTGTGCTCGAAGCCTCAGCAGGCACAGGAAAAACGTTCTCGATAGCGGGCATGACAGTGCTCGCTCTGGCGCGAGGAACGCTCGTTACACGCGATATCTGTGTGGTCACATTCACAGAAATGGCGACTTCAGAACTTTCGGGACGACTTCGTTCACGACTTGTGACCGCTATCGATTTATTACAGAAAACTGATGTAGGCGCACCAGAAGAACTCAATGATGTCGACCGTGCGCTACTTAACTTCGGAGACCTTGGCGAATCGGAACGGTCCGATCGCATTGGCCGACTTGCTTCAGCGCTTACTGAGTTTGATGCGATGACAATCTCGACAATTCACGGCTTTTGTCAGCGGCTGCTGGCATCTGTTGGCTCGTCAACCGGTATTGCAATGCACCAGCGAGACGTCGAAGAAGCGGTGCACGACGTCATGCTTCGTCACAATGTGTTTCCTGCCAAGCCCGACCGCGTGATTGCTGCGACAAAACTGCGGCTATCGGTACCCGATGCGAAACTTGCTGAGTTCACATCAGCGAAACCAGACGTCATTGATGACATCAACCAGGTGGTGGGCCTTGTCGAAGAAGCAGTTGATGAAGTGAAACGGCGCCGTGAAATGTGGCGACGTCGAACCTTTGATTCAATGCTGACCGAGACTCGAGATCTTCTTCTCAACGAATCACTTGGTGCTGCAACTGTCGCCGAGCTCCGACGCCGGTTCAGGTTTGTTCTCGTTGATGAATTTCAAGACACCGATCTCGTCCAGTGGGAAATCTTCAAAACTGCATTTCTTGACAGCACGCGAGGCGAGAACACGACGGCGATGGTCGTAGTTGGCGACCCGAAGCAGTCGATTTACCGGTTCCGCGGCGCCGAACTCTCCGCCTACCTGACTGCGGTCGACTACGCCCGCGATAGCGGAGGCGACATCCACACGCTCGATACGAACTATCGCTCTGATGCGCTGCTGCTTGAAGGCCTTGAGGTCATCTTTGCCGGCGCCACATTCGGTGATGATGAGGTGCGGTTTGAGTCCGTGAAGCCCGGTCGGCTGGGTGATGGCAAACATGTCGTTGACCCCTGCGGAGAACACCTTTCTCCCTGCCAGTTCCGGGTGATTCACCCACCAACAAACGACAAAGGGGCCGTTGAAGCACCGCTCGCAAAAACATGGATCGTGTCAGACGTCGTCAACGAGGTCATTCACTATCTGAGCGATGTCATACTTGTGAGAGAAACGGGTGCCGAGGCAACTGCGCTTCGTCCAGCTGACATCGCAATTGTTGTTCGTTCAAACAACGACGCTCGTCTGCTTGCGAATGCACTTCGATCGGCAGGCGTTCCAGCCTCCACAAGCGGTACCGACCCGGTGCTTGACTCTCCCGCAGCCGGTCACTGGGAGGCACTCATTCAGGCGCTCCTCCTTCCGTCGTCGATTGGGTCGGCGAGAGTCGTGGCTTTCGGCCCCTTTGGCGAGGCCGACATCGAAGCTCTTGACAACTTTGATGCGAACGATGATGCGAATCTCATCGAATGGCAGCGCAGTCTTATCCGTTCGATGAGGGTGGGAGGCGTAAGCGCGCTGATGTCGGCGCTCCACGCGAGTGGGTTTGCTGCAAGAGTGCTGAGCAACGTTGATGGCGAGCGGTTGTTGACTGATATCGAACACATTGGTGAGCTACTCCATCAAGCCACTGGCGGGGGTCCCTGCAGTGCAAGTGATCTCGCAACGGGCTTCGCAGATCTTCGATCGCTATCCGATGACTCATCGACTCGTGACATCCTCGACCGACGGCTCGATCGAGATGACGACACGGTGACCGTCATGACAATTCACAAGGCGAAAGGGCTCGAGTTCCCAATTGTTATGTGCCCGCTTCTCTGGAACAGTAAAACCTCGAATTCGAACTCTGTTCCGCATGCTGTTGATCTCGAATCTGGCACCCGGTTGATCGACTCGTATTGGATCACCAGCGGAACATCAACCGCAAAGGCAGTAAAGACAGTTCGTGACCTCGCAAAGGAAGAAGAAGCCGGGGAGCACCAGCGTGATATCTATGTTGCGTTGACGAGAGCCGCCCATCGGTTAGTTCTCTGGACCGTCCCAGATCACACATGGGGAACCCAGCCGTTACGGGCACTCCTTGAGGGGTCGTGTGGCCTGGCGCCTGTTGAAGCGGCGAAGGCGCATCCACTCGCGATAGACGTCGTCACCGTGACCGACCGCCCAAACCGTCAATCTATGGCGGCATCTCAACCATCAACTTCAGCATTGGCGGTACACACCACCGATCGAACCTTTGCTGATCACTGGCGAATCTGGTCGTTTACCTCGATCGATCGCTCACTTCGAATCGGTAATGCTGACTCGCTCATTCGATATCAATTTGATCCAGTGTTCGGTGGTGTCGACGAGCAGCAGGGTGTCGACGCCCCACATTCCGAATCCGCTACGCAACACAGTCTTCGAAACGTTCCTGGCTCAGCCGCATTCGGCACGCTCGTGCACGAGGTTCTCGAACATGTTGACTTCACATCGCCGACAATTGAAGCCGACCTCATCAGTGAATTAGAAGATCGAATGCAGAAGCGTGGTCTTGAAATTCCGGCACCAGCTGTTGCGGGAGGCCTCGTCAACGCATTGCGCTGTGAACTCGGTGGCCCACTAGGTGACCTTCGCTTGGTAGATCTGAACCGCCGCGACCGTCGCGACGAACTCGAATTTCTTCTGCCGCTCCCGTCAGTCTCGACACGGAACATTGCGCAACGGGTTTCGGAGGCTCTTGACGATCGTGACCCGCTAAAACCTTGGTTTGTGGCGGTTGCCGAGGGCGAATTGTCGATTGAGATCGAAGGAATGTTGATCGGATCTATTGACCTTGTTGCTCGACGTGATGGCCGTTACTTCGTTGCCGATTACAAGACCAACCGCATCGCAGATGATGCAACATTTTCAACCGAAGAGATGGCGACAGAGATGATCCATCACGGATATCCGCTCCAGGCCCTGCTGTATCTCGTAGCGCTCCGCAGATTTCTGCGCTTGCGCAGCCCTGCAGGCAACGTCGATGACTCGATTATCGGAGCCGCGTATCTGTTTGTGCGTGGCATGGTCGCAGAGACTGATTCAACATCTGGCGTGATGTGGTGGACGCCACCGATGTCGTTGATCGCCGACATCGATACCAACTTGTTTGGTGGTGATTACTGATGTCGTCGCTAACGCAGCGCCGTGCGCATGTTGAGAGTTTGAGGCCGTGGGTAGAGATGGATGTTGTTAGCGAAGCTGATGCTGCTGTCGCAGCTGCGTTGGCTGATATCTGCGGTGAGTCTTCCCCGTCGGTGCTTCTCGCAGTCGCTCTCGCAGTTGGAGCGCCTCGCTCAGGTCATACCGCCGTCAATCTTGAACTTGTCAAAGATCATGCAGTCAGCCGTGTGGAACGCTCGGAACCTGACGCAGTAGAAGCGGTACTCGCCTTGCCATGGCCTACTGATGCCTCCGATTGGCGAGAGAGCATTGAACAGAGTCCACTCGTCACCGCTGATCACGCACCAATCGTCGTTGA
>LFFE01000019.1 GCA_001510385.1 Actinobacteria bacterium casp-actino5
ACCAGCGAAGAAGGCTGCACCAGCGAAGAAGGCTGCACCAGCGAAGAAGGCTGCACCAGCGAAGAAGGCTGCACCAGCGAAGAAGGCTGCACCTGAAACTCCGAAAGTTCGCGGACGTACCAAAGATGGCATTGCTTACACCAAAGACTTTGATGTGAAGTTTTTGAAGGCGCAACGTGATCTTCTCATTGCAGAGCGAGCGCGTCTTATTGGCCAAGCCGACCAGCTTGACGCAGAGGCGACAAGCCTTATAGAGGAAGCTGAAATGGGCGATGTGCAGTTTGATGACGAGGGCGGCGAAGGGGACACAATGGTGGTTGAGCGAGAGCGTGACCTCGCTCTTAGCGCGCAGGCCCGTGAGTCTGTCGTCGAAATCGATGAGGCTCTTGCCCGCATGGAAGTTGGGACATACGGCTATTCAGTTCTGTCCATGAAGCCAATTCCAAGACTTCGCCTCGAAGCAATCCCATGGGCGAAAGAACTCGTTGAGGAGAAGGTCGGCGGGATTGGCCGTCGATGACCTTGAAGGCGCAGCGTTCGGAGCAACTCATTTCTTGGGCACTTGCTGCGCTCATCATCGCGTTTGATCAGATCACCAAGCAACTTGCCGTCAGCCGGCTAGCAGATGGTGCCGTCGACATTGCGTGGACCTTAAAATTCCGCCTCACCTTTAACTCAGGTATGGCATTTGGCGCTGGCTCGTCGTTCGGTCCGATCATTGCGATCGGAGCATTTGTGGTGGTGATGTTCCTCGCGAAGTCTCTGTCCCGGCAGCCTCGTCTTATCAACCGGTTAGCTATTGGGGTTCTCGTCGGGGGTGCAAGTGGAAATTTGCTCGACCGGTTGTTCCGATCCCCTGGATTCCTGCGCGGATCGGTTGTGGACTTCATCGATTTTGGATGGTTTCCGGTGTTCAATGTCGCGGATATTGCGATCAACGTTGGTGCAGCACTGCTCGTGTTGTCAGTGCTCTCAGATGGCCGACGCGCTCCGAAAAACGGAGGAGTGAGCGATGCTGGTTGAGATAGTTCCAAGTGCGCTCGATGGTGAGCGTGTTGACCGAATCGTCGCTTTCATCCTTGACGTGTCGCGGTCTGTTGCGTCCGAACTTGTTGAGCGTGGAACTGTGCTTGTCGATGGAGTAGTCGAAACCAGTGGCAAATTGCGGTTGTCCGAAGGGCAAGCGGTATCCGTCGATCCTTCCCAAATTCCAGGCGAAAAACTTCCCGAACCAGACCCATCGGTTGTGGTAACGGTCGTGTTTGAGGACGATCACATCATTGTCGTCGACAAGCAAGCTGGCCTTGTTGTCCATCCAGGTGCGGGTAATGATGCGGGCACTCTTGTTAATGGTTTGCTCGCTCAGTTCCCTGAAATTTCAGATGTGGGTGAGTCGCATCGGCCCGGAATCGTTCACCGTCTCGACGCCGGCAGCACGGGCTTGCTCGTCGTGGCGCGAACTCAGCAGTCCTATGAGGCGCTTGTTCCTCAATTTGCTGACCACTCTGCCACCCGGATATACCGCGCTCTCGTGTGGGGACATCCGACAGCGTTGCATGGTGTCATCGATGCACCGATCGGCAGGTCCCGCCGCGATCCTTTGAAAATGGCTGTGGTGGCCGATGGGCGTGACTCACGCACGGAATACCAAGTGATCGAACGCTTTTCAGAACCAGTTGACTGCGCATTTCTTGAGTGTTCGCTCGAGACCGGTAGGACTCATCAGATCCGGGTTCACCTCTCGTCAATTGGCCACCCGCTTATTGGTGACCCGTGGTACGGACAGCGACGACCGACGCTCGGAATGGAGCGCCCGTTCCTTCATGCGGCCGGTCTTGACTTCGACCATCCCGGTAATGGGGAGCGAGTGTCATTCTCAAGCGAACTTGCGGACGACCTGAAATCGATGCTCAGTGGTCTTCAACCACTCGTCGACGACTCACCTGCTGGCTAGGGGCCACGGCGTTTCGCCAGATGCCATGTTGACGATTGCGTCAAGGGTGTATCCATCGAGGTGAGATCGCATAAGATCACCCGCTGCATTCCAGATCGATAGCAAGACGCACTGACCTTCGTGGTTGCATGCACCGTCGGTATGTGGTTCTCCGAAGTCACCGAGAGTGATAGGTCCATCGACTGCTGACAAAATTTCTGAGAGCCGAATTTCAGAGGGTTGGCGTGCAAGCACGTAGCCGCCACCGACACCCCGCTTCGAGCGGACAAGCCCAGCTCCTTTTAAGGCGAGTAAAATCTGCTCGAGATATGGCTGAGGGAGACCGGTTCGCTCGGCGATGTCGCGGACCGAGGTTGGGCCGGCATCGTTGGTTCTCAACGCAAGCGATAGCAATGCTCGACAGGCATAGTCACCTCTGGTTGAAACGCGCACAACTTCATCGTAGGCTGTTACAGGTGGCTTCCGTGGCTCCAAGCGGGCGCAAAGAGGAGAATGACGAGTGTTGCTACACCGCGTTGGTGTTGGCGATGTCTACTGGTGGACTGTGGGGATGGGAACAGAGGAACGATCGCCAGAAGTTCTCGGTGGAGGAAGCTCCTCGCCGACTCCCTGTCTACCTGACTACCAAGGCGCAAACGTAGCGGGCATCATTCCGGCGTTCTTGAGTGGTGCTCCCATTCCGAGTTGGGTGCCTCAGATCGCTGCCAACGCCTCAGCGGTCGTGCTTGTCGTGCTTGACGGTCTTGGCTGGAACCAACTTGCTGAGCGTCATGAATTGGCACCGAACCTCAGTTCGTTGATCGGAGGCCCAATCACCACTGTGGCACCGAGTACCACAGCGACGGCACTGACATCGATTGCCACCGGACTCACACCAGCTGAACATGGTGTACTCGGATATCGAATGTTGATGAGAGGGGCGGTTACCAACATGTTGCGTTGGGCGACCGACGCTGGGAATCGCCGACACGACGTTGCGCCGAGGGAGCTCCAGCCGGTTCGTGCCTTTTGCGGCCAGCGCGTTCCTTATGTAACGAGCCAGGAACTCATTGGTTCCTCATTCTCTGATGCTCACCTGTACGGAGGGGTACCGCATGGTTATCGAGCGTTGTCCTCGTTGCCAGTGGTGGTAGCTGAACTCGTTGCTGGTGGAGCCTCGTTTGTTCATGCGTACTACCCCGGAATCGACAAGATTGCTCATGAGCGTGGCTTCGGAGAGTTTTACGATGCCGAACTTGCAGCCACCGATCACATGATCGGTGACCTGTTACAGCGATTACCGAAAGATGCGGTTGTCGTGGTGACCGCTGACCATGGTCAAGTCGAGGTGGGGGACCAGTTGGTGTACCCGAGCGATCAACTTCTTCGATTGGTAGAAGTTCAATCGGGTGAGGGACGGATGCGATGGTTTCACTCTCGGCCAGGAGCCGAGACCGAGCTTTTCGATGCCGCACTCGAAGAATTTGGCCATATCGCATGGGTGAAGCGTCGTTCGGAGGTCATTGATGAAGGTTGGTTCGGCCCTCATTTTCCGACGCCAATGGTGGCTCGACTGGGAGATGTTGTCGTCGCGCCGTTTGAGCCAGTCAGCCTGTTTGAAGCCGCTGACACCGGTCCTTTTGAACTGATTTGTCGGCACGGATCGCTGACCGAACACGAGGTTCTTGTTCCATTTATTGCGGGGCACGGTCTTCGGTAGAATTGAGATTGGGCGCATGGAACACGTCAAGCAAAAAAGTGCCGCTGAAACTGTTGAAAGGGTAAATGTCATGGCTGACAGCGACGTAGAACGTCCAGAAGTTGTCGACGACAACGAGACGCTGAACAGCGAGATTGAAGGCGCGATTACAGAGCCCGGCAAGGTGCTTCGGATCGGATCGATGGTGAAGCAACTGCTCGACGAGGTTCGCCAGGCGCCGCTTGATGAGGCGAGCCGAGAGCGACTCGCAGAAATCTATGAGCGGTCAGTGATTGAACTCTCTGAGGCCTTGTCACCTGACCTGCAAGAAGAGTTGAAGATGATTGCGCTTCCGTTCGATGGAAATGGCATCCCGAGCGAGGCTGAATTGCGCGTCGCTCAGGCTCAACTCGTGGGTTGGCTTGAGGGCCTGTTCCATGGAATCCAAGCAGCGTTGTTCGCTCAGCAGGTGGCAGCGACGCAACAGTTTGAGCAGATGCGACAGTTGCCCTCAAATGGCGTGAGCCCTGGCAACCAAAACGGAACGTATCTCTGATTCTCCTTCACGGGTCTTCGACGGTGCTCTGGTACAGTCGATAGATCACACGCCTGTAATTCAGGTGTAACCCGCCAACAGATTTCGCCTAACACTTTCATTCGACCACGTGACTGATTCATTTACCCACCTGCATGTTCACACCGAGTTCTCGATGCTTGATGGGGCGTCGCGGCTCGATGAACTTGTTGCCACAGCAGTTGCGGATGGCCAACCGGCAATCGGTATTACTGATCACGGCAACATGTACGGCACACTTGAGTTCTACAAGGAGTGCCGAAATCGCGGAATCAAACCGATCATCGGCACCGAGGCCTACATGGCTCACGACAGTCGGCACGAGCGACCCACACGACGTGGACGCCTTGACGATTCGGGTGGTGACACCGAGGCCGGGCAGAAGCTGTACTACCACCTCACATTGCTTGCGGAGAACCAAACCGGTTACCGCAACTTGATTCAGTTATCGAGCCTTGCCTTTCTTGAGGGGTACTACTACAAGCCGCGTATCGACTGGGAGTTACTCGAGCGTTACTCAGATGGTCTCATCGCAACCACCGGTTGCCTCGGAGGTCATGTACTGCAGTCGTTGTTGCGTGGCGACGAGCCTGGTGCGGTCGAGAAAGCGGCACGCCTGCAAGACATTTTCGGCAAAGACAACTTGTTCATTGAACTGCAAGATCACGGTTTGCCAGAGCAGAAGCAGACAAATCCCCAGCTCATTGAAATTGCGCGACGGATCGGCGCCCCGTTACTGGCAACAAACGACTCGCACTACACCCACCGTGAGGACCACGCTGCTCACGATGCGTTGCTGTGCGTTCAGACTGGTTCGTTGATCAGCGACGCGAATCGATTCAAATTCGAAGGTCATGAGCATTACCTGAAGCCCGCAGTTGAAATGCGAGAGCAGTTTCGGGAAGTACCTGAAGCATGCGATAACACGCTGTGGATTGCAGAGCGAGCAGATGTCGAAATCACCTTTGGTGAGGCGTTGTTGCCGAATTTCCCGCTCCCCGATGGGTTTGCGGATGACCGTGCATATCTCGAACACCTCACGTGGGAGGGAGCCAAGCGACGCTGGGGTTCGAACCTTCCAAATAGCGTTGTTGAGCGCGTCTCATATGAACTCGAGGTCATCGCCTCAATGGGATTCGCTTCTTACTTCTTGGTGACATGGGACCTCATTCGTCATGCACGTGACTCCGGTATTCGTGTCGGGCCTGGTCGTGGGTCGGCAGCGGGTTGTGCTGTGGCGTACTGCCTGCGGATCACTGATCTTGATCCGATCAAGTACGACCTTCTCTTCGAGCGGTTTTTGAATCCTTCACGAATTTCAATGCCCGATATCGATATGGATTTTGACTCCAGGTATCGCGACGAAATGATTCGGTACGCCGCTGAGAAATACGGCCGAGACCATGTAGCGCAGATCATCACCTTTGGAACAATCAAGGCTCGTAACGCAGTTCGTGACGCGGCGAGGGTGCTCGGTTACCCGTATGCCGTCGGTGACCGCGTTGCTAAGGCGATGCCCCCATTGGTGATGGGTCGCGATACTCCGTTGAAGTACTGCTTTGAGCAGAACGAAAAGTATGAAGACGGTTTCAAGGCGGCCTCAGAACTTCGTGCAATGTACGAGTCAGACGACGATGTCAAAAAGGTTGTTGACGTCGCAAAAGGTCTCGAGGGTCTCAAACGTTCAGACGGAATTCATGCTGCGGCAGTGGTGATTACGAAGGAGCCTGTCACCGAATACCTTCCAATTCAGCGGAAGCCAGAAAGTGGAAAGTCTCCCGAAGACTCTCCAGTGGTCACACAGTACGAGATGCACGGGGTCGAAGAACTCGGACTGTTGAAGATGGACTTTCTCGGCCTTCGAAACTTGGATGTGATCAGCGATACCCAGGCGATGATTGAGTCTTCGCTCGATCCCGATTTCAACATTGATGCTGTACCTCTCGACGACCCGGCAACATTTGAGTTGCTGTCTCGCGGCGACACCGTTGGAGTGTTCCAGCTTGAGTCGCCTCCAATGCGTCAGTTGCTTCGTCGAATGGCACCAAACTCTTTTGAGGATGTCTCGGCCGTGCTCGCTCTGTATCGCCCGGGGCCGATGAGCGAAAATATGCATAACGATTACGCCGACAGGAAGAACGGTCGTAAGCCCGTTGATTTCTTCCATGAGGATGCTCGCGAAGTTCTAGATGACACCTTCGGCTTGATGATTTACCAAGAGAGCGTCATGCGCGTCGCGCAGCGGTTTGCTGGCTATTCGCTCGCTCAGGCGGACAACTTGCGTAAAGCGTGCGGAAAAAAGCAGCGCGATCTGATGGTCGCAGAGAGGGAGATGTTTGAACAGGGTTGCGAGTCCACGGGCTATGGCATCGGTCTCGGAAAACAGTTGTTCGACATCATCGAAAAATTTGCTGATTACGCATTCAACAAGAGCCATACATTTGGATATGGCCTCATCACCTATCAAACCGCGTACCTCAAGGCGCACTACCCGGTTGAGTATTTCTCGGCGTTACTGACAAGCGTGAAGCACAATCTGGACAAGGCGGCGATCTACCTTGCAGATTGCCGAGCGAGCGGCATCAAGGTGTTGCCTCCAGATATCAATCGCTCGCTGTCAGATTTTGCTCCGCTGCGGCGTGAACATGTGCCCGACGATGTTGAGCTCCCCGTGGGTTCGCCGGGCGCAATCGTGTTTGGAATGTCGGCGGTACGAAATGTTGGAGAGGGTTTGGTCTCACAACTTGTTAAGGAACGAGACGAGAACGGTCCTTATGCGACGTTTTACGAGTTCGCCGAGCGTGTTCCTGAGCAGGTCTTGAATAAGCGAACGATCGAGTCGTTAATTAACGGGGGAGCGTTCGATCGGCTTGAGCATCCTCGACTCGGATTGGTGTCGGTACACGAAAGCATCATTGAGTCGACGTTGAGTCGTCGCCGTGAACGAGATCAAGGTGTGCTCAGTCTGTTTGGTGATTGGAATGGTGATGACTCTGCCGAGCTTGGCCGTGTTGAACGTATTGACATTCCTGATGTTGAGTATCCGAAAGCCGATCGGCTGAAAGCCGAGAAAGAAATGCTTGGGCTTTACGTCTCTGACCACCCGTTATTTGGTGTTGAGTCGGCACTTCGTCGGCGTGTTGAACATGCGATTGTCGATCTCAGCGAGATGGAAGACGGGTCCAACGTCAGGGTTGGAGGAATCATCACGGCCTCCGCCCGTAAGTTCACCAAGAAAGGTGACCAGATGGCGGTCTTCACCCTTGAAGACCTTGACGCATCGGTTGAGGTGACCGTATTTCCGCGCACACTTGCTGCTCTCCAGCAGTCAATTGTCGATGACCGTATCGTTGCGGTTAAGGCCCGACTTGACCGGCGCGACGAGAGCAGGCTCGGACTTATTGCAATGGAGATCGAAACTCTGACAGGCTTGGAGGAAGGGAGCTCTCGTCCTGTTCGGTTGCGGCTTCCTGGTGGAATGCCCGATCGTCACGTGCTTGAGCGGCTGAAGGGCATCATTCAGGAACACCAAGGTGACACCCCGGTGGAGATCGAGGTTGCAAAAGGGCAGGTGCTTCGTCTGGGTGAGGGCTTCCGAGTTGACCCATCGCGGGCGGTGGGTGAACTACGTGTGGCGTTTGGTCACGAGGCCGTTGCGCCGTAATTCACTGTCCCGCCTGCGGTAGTCGGCATCGAAGATGGCAGAATGTACGCACGAAGTTCTGCTGGAGATCATGAAATGGCATTGGAAGTACTCACCAACGACGCAAGTGCGCTGACCGACGACGATCTTGCAGAGATGGCTGCGATCGAGGGAGCCTTCGATTCGGCGTTTCTTGAGGGGTGTCGAGAGGCATGGGTACTTGTAACGACCGCTCGAGACGGCGGAACGCTGCACGGGTTTACGTTTTCGACTCTGGAGCGAATTGGTGGAACGCCATGTGTGCTGCTTGGGGTCATGAGTGTTCGCCGGAATTCCAAGCGAGACACTGTCTTGAAGGGGTTGATGAAGGAAGCATTTCATCGAGCCTTGATGGCCTTTCCTGATGAAGATGTGGTCGTTGGTGGTCGATTTGCTCGGCCAGATGCGCTGCAGGCGTTGAAAGAGGTCGACGACGTCATTCCAACTCCGGGATGTCGAGCAGTTGGGGAGGAGCGGGCTTGGGGTCGTCGCTTAGCAAAGCGCTTCGGACTTGATTCGTCGTATGTCGCTGAACAGTTCATGTCGCCGAAGAATCCCCAAGGGGGCTTTGTTGACTTTGAGTCGATGAAACCAGAAAAGATCGCGGCAGGAACGAAAGGCCTCTTTAAAGGGGTTGACCAGTCCTCGGGTGGAGTGTTGATCGCTTACGGCTGGACGATGGCTGAGGATCTGGCGAAGCTTGGAGCCAGATAAATCAACTGGTGTTGACGCTCTGTCGGCGCTCATGCGCTCGCGTGTAATGTGCAGAGCGTTTCTTTCTGATGAGGTCGACGACGACATCGTTTGCGAAATAGTTGATCTTGGTACTCGGGCACCGAGTGCTGGACGTTCCCAGGGGCTTCACATCGTCGAGTTGACAGGCGCTGACCGAGAGAAACTGTGGTCAACGTCGTTGCCCGGTGAACGTCGAGATGCGTTTGCATTCCAGGGGTTGTTGCGCGCACCGGTCTTGTTGACGTTGTTCGTTGATCCCGGTGCGTATGTTGAGCGTTACGCCGAGCAAGATAAGGCGCACACGGGTTTAGGCGCTGGTAAGGAGATGTGGCGAACTCCGTTTTGGTTTGTCGATGCCGGAATGTTGGCGATGTCAATGCTGCTCGCTGCACAAGCTCATGGGCTTGGTGCATTGTTCTTTGCGCTTCCCCACCCTGAGGATGAGATTCGTTTCTTGTTAGGTGTTCCCGACCACCTGGAAACTGTTGGTGTAATGGCGCTTGGGTACCGTGATTTGAGCGACCCTCAGGCGCATGGCGCAGGTCGAAGCGCCACCCGGCCTCGTCGCACGGCTGAAGATGTCATACACCGTGGCCAGTGGACATCACCTGAAGCGTGAGCGCCGTGGTTGCTTCTATGTAACCATTGAGAAAATGATCGGCACCAGCAAGTACATGCATTGTTGAGGCCTCGGCAACCGGATGTCCGGAGAGTGCTGACGGAGGAGAGAATTGATCGTGTTCAGCGGCGATGATCGTCGACGGTACCCCGGGTAGACCTACCGACAGAGCGGAGAGTGGTGGAGCAATCATGACAAGGTGTTGTGCGTTCACTTGAGAAGCAATCCGAGCAGCAACAATTGCTCCGAACGAGTAGCCGACAACGTAGAGGGGCGCATGTGGTTGTCGTTGTCGGAGTTCTTCGCAGGTTGCGATGGCATCAGGCATCTCTTCGATCGTGTTACCGCTTGCGTGACGAAAATCGTTTCTTGCGGTAACCACATGAGCGCTGACGAGTGCTGAACTTAAGTTCAACAGCAATGGATGGTCACGTCGACCGCCGTACAGCGGATGCGGGTGCAGGAGCGCAGCGACCGATGTCGCAGTCTCGGGGGTGTCGACATCCACCGTGATCGTGACGCCATCGGATGTGGTGAGTTGAATTGTCTCACGTGTGATGCCGTTAGCACTGGTGTCATCCTCAAACGGGGAGTCAGATCTCATAGCGGCACGGTACCCTTCGGAGGGTGGTGTCTGAAAACGACAAGCTTCCGATCAAGATGTTGAGCGACCGGTTGCTCGTGCGAATCGGTAAAGACGAAGGTGAGCGTAAAACCTCAGGAGGAATTCTCATTCCAGCGACTGCTCAGATGGCAAAGCGGCTGATCTGGGCCGAAGTGATCGCTCTCGGGCAAAACGTCCGGTCTGCCGAAGTGGGCGATCGAGTGTTGTTCAGCCCTGATGATCGTTACGAGGTTGAAGTGCAGGGCGAGGACCTGGTGATGTTGCGCGAGCGAGACCTTCATGCGGTCGCAGCCGAACGCATCGAAGCATCAACCGGCCTGTATCTCTGAGAACTCCAGTCACCTTCTGGTGACCGAGGCATCCCGGCCGTAGGCTCAATGACATGGAGTCAACACCCGTCGATTGGAATCCCATCTCGTTATCAGATGACGTGCGAAGCCACATCACGTTCAACGCGGATGGACTCGTACCTGCGATCGCTCAAGAGGTTGAGACCGGCGAGGTATTGATGATGGCGTGGATGAATGCCGAGTCACTCGATCGCACGTTGGCGGAGGGGCGAATGGTGTATTGGTCTCGCAGCCGAAGTGAACTATGGCGAAAAGGCGATACGAGCGGCGATCATCAGTCGGTGCGCGAGGCGTACTACGACTGCGATGGCGACACACTGCTATTTAAAGTTGTGCAACACGGAGGGGGCGCTTGTCACACTGGCGAACGAACCTGCTTCTTCCGTTCCCTCGGCGAAGTCGAATGAACGTTCGCCCTGACGCCGATCAATTTCTTGCCTTCGCTGCAGAACACAGTGTCGTTCCCGTCTGGACGGAGGTTCTAGGTGACCTTGAAACACCGGTCTCGGCGTTTTTGAAACTCGTCGGCGACGGACCGGGATTTTTACTCGAGTCAGTCGAGAACGGCGAGCGGTGGAGTCGCTTTTCGTTCATTGGACGCGACCCGGTCGCGACAATGGTGCTACGTGACGGTGATCTCGAAGTGAGTGGAGCATTAGGCGCGAAGGTTCCGACCGACGAAGGCATTCTTGCCGCTCTCGAGGCTTTGCTCGACGCACATTCGAGCCCCGATCTCGCAGATCTTCCACCGTTGCATGGAGGAATCGTTGGCTACCTCGGATACGACGTCATCCGTGAGGTGGAACACCTACCTGATGCGCCCCCAAACGACCACGGAATGCCTGACGCTGTGATGAGCATCATCGGGTCGCTTGCGGCTTTCGATCATTGGCGGCAACGGATCTACCTCATCGAGTCGGTAGTCACCCGAGACGATGCGGGTCGGCTTTTATCTGAAGGCGAGTTACTTGCGGCGAGAGATGCCGCAATTGAAGCCGTGACCGCCTCGGCTGCTCGATTGGCGGCTTCTGCAGAGACCACAGTGGTGGAGCCGCCTGTTCCCGGGGAACGTCACGATGATGTCGCGTCATCAATGGGTAACGGCCAATATTTCGACGCGGTGGTTGCGGCAAAAGAGCACATTCTTGCCGGTGACATTTTTCAGGTTGTTCTTGCGCAACGATATGACATTCAACTCGGTGCTGATCCGTTTGATGTATATCGAGTTCTGCGCCAAGTCAATCCGAGTCCATACATGTATTTCATTCGCCACGACGAGGCAACCTTGGTCGGGTCATCGCCAGAGCCGATGGTGCAGTTGAGGGGTGATCACATCGTGAGTCGCCCAATTGCTGGCACTCGCAAACGTGGTATCGACGAAGAGCATGATCGAAAACTGGCCGCGGAATTGCTGGAGCATCCGAAAGAGCGAGCGGAACACGTGATGCTCGTCGATCTCGCTCGAAATGATGTCGGAAGAGTGGCGCAATTTGGCTCGGTAGAGCCGGAAGAGTTCATGACCCTTGAGCGCTATAGCCATGTGATGCACTTGACCTCTCAAGTCACAGGAACAATTCGCCCGGGGCTCGGGCCGATCGATGTGCTGAAGGCAACCCTTCCGGCCGGAACGGTGAGCGGTGCGCCGAAGGTCCGGGCAATGCAGATCATCGATGAACTTGAGCCGGTGCGCAGGGGTCCGTATGCCGGAGTCGTCGGATACCTCGATTGGTCAGGAAATTTAGATACCGCAATTTGTATCCGGACGATGTTTGTGCGGGGCGACGGTGAAACTGCTTCGTTGCAGGCTGGGGCAGGGATCGTTGCCGACTCGGATCCGCATGACGAAGACCTTGAGTGTAGAAACAAGGCAGCAGCACTGCTCGCCGCAATTCCAGCGGCACGGCGAATGACAGTGGCTCGGAGAGCGCAGGAGAGTTGAGATGATCGAATTGAGTGATTGGGCAGCACAGGTGTGGGCGACTGCTCCACGAGATGTGATCACCGCTGTCGGTGTTGACGCGGAGCGGTATCTCCATTCGCAATTAGCTCAGCAGATCGAGGGCTTGGTCGACAGCGAGCGCGTATGGTCGCTGTTGCTGGAACCAACGGGCAAAGTGATTGCGGTGGTCGGTGTTACTCGTCGCGCGGCCGATGATTTTTTGATTGATTGTGATCCTGGTGATGGTGAGATGGTGCTTGTCAGGCTCCAGCGCTTCCGTCTGCGAGTCGATGTTGAGTTCGCGTTGTCGCTTTCTGACGTTGATATTCCGGCTGAAGTCGAACTTTCTCGAATTCGTGAGGGGTGGCCGAGGGGTGGTCGGGAGATTGTCGCCGGTGAGACAATTCCTGCCGAGTTGTCAATGTTGAACGATCTTGTGTCATTCACCAAGGGTTGTTACCCGGGACAAGAATTGGTCGAGCGAATGGATGCGAGAAGTTCATCGGCGCCGTTCGAAATTATTCAGATGAGCGGCGATCTCGCGGTTGGCTCTGAAGTTGTGGTCGATGGCAAATCGATTGGGGTGGTTACTTCAGCCGCCGGCGGTTCGATGTTGGTGAGAGCGCGTCGCCAACGAAATTCTTAGAGACGTCATTAGAGCCTCTCGCTGGTCTCACTGTTGCGGCGATCGGCCGTTTAGGCGAGCGACAAGCAGGCTGTATTAGGCCTTTCGATCGTCATACACATGTGTATTGCGTCTGCTGTGGTAACTCGGCATACGCCGAGAACTAGATTCGACGGTGTGGCTATCTCTGACGACGACATCGACCGCGTTCGCGCAACAGTGTCGATTGTCGATGTCGTTGGCCAACATGTTCAGTTGCGGCGCACCGGGAGAAACTGGGTTGGGTTGTGTCCGTTTCATGGCGAGAAAACTCCCTCATTCAATGTTCGTGAAGAGACCGGTCGGTACAAGTGCTTTGGGTGTGATGCCTCAGGGGATGTCTTCACCTTTGTTCAACAGACGGAGCATGTTGATTTCATAGGGTCGGTTGAATTTCTGGCAGCGAAAGCCGGGCTTCAACTGAATTACACATCTACTGGGCAATCGAAAGACCGCGCTCGACGCAAGCGCCTTATCGAAGGAATGGAAACCGCAGTCGAGTGGTACCACCAGCGGTTGCTCACTGGGCAAGATGCCCGGCCAGCACGTGATTATTTGCGCTCCCGCGGAATCGACGGCACAGTTGCGAGGCAATTCCGGATTGGTTGGGCTCCAGATGAGTGGGATGCACTATCGACAGAGGCCGGAGTCGATGAGAAGGTGCTTAGCGATGTTGGGCTTGCATTTCGTAATCGACGCAACCGGATGCAAGACGCGCTCCGTGGTCGAGTGGTGTTCCCCATTTTGAATGACAATGGTGACCCGGTGGCCGTCGGCGGACGTATTTTGCCGGGATCGACAGACCCCGCAAAGTACAAGAACTCACCTGAGACGCCGATCTACACGAAGTCTCGGGTGCTGTATGGATTGAACTGGGCGAAGGGCGAGATCGTTCGTCAGAATCTCGCTGTCGTCTGCGAGGGGTATACCGACGTCATTGGCTTCCATCGCAGCGGAGTTGCAACTGCTGTTGCAACATGTGGAACAGCGTTCACCGAGGAGCACGTCAAGTTGTTGAAGCGCTATACGTCCCGAGTTGTGCTCGCCTTTGATGCCGACGCTGCGGGCCAAGGAGCGGCGGAACGGTTTTATGAGTGGGAGCGAAAGTACGACATTGAGGTTTCTGTTGCCCGACTATCAGGGGGGAAGGATCCTGGTGATCTTGCTCAGACCGACCCTGAATCTCTTCCGTTAGCAATTGAGCAGTCGACTCCCTTCTTGGCGTTCCGTATCGATCGGGTGCTGTCGTCGATGCCGTCAGATACTCCAGAGCAACGGACCAGAACGGCAGAGCAGGCGCTAGCGGTGGTGAATGAGCATCCAAATATCAACGTTCGAAAGTTGTACGCCGGGGAGGTTGCAACACGACTTGACCTTCCGGTGCATGACCTTGTTGCTGTCGCCGAGCGGGGTGGACGTTCGCCGGCTCTGCAGGTAGCGACAAGCCGTCGACGTAATACCCATCGAGATAACGCAGAGTTCGCTGTGCTGTCCGTTCTTATTCAGGACTGGGATGCGGTTGCCCCTTGGCTCGCTGCACCGTTATTTGCAGATCCCGCAAATAGGAAGGCGTTCATTGCTCTTGTTGATGCTGAGGGCGATCTTGATGCAGCCCTTGAGGGTCTCGATGGACATGTGAAGGAAGTTGTTGAGCGTGCAGCCATGGTCGATCTCGAAGTTGACGCCCCAACAGAGGCCCGGGTTCTCATTGCGGCAGCGGTTCGTCGAGCGCTGAGGCGGGTTATTCCAGACGCTGGTCATGAGCGGATCGCAAGCGATGCCGAGGCGAGAAGACTCGTGGAAGAGTTGCAGAACCCTGAACGCGCAGATGACGCAGCCGAATGGCTGTTGGGCTGGCTGATCGATCGAGAGGACCCTGTCGATGGAACCTCGTGACGTGTTCGACACAGGAGCCTCATTGGTACCGGGCATCGTTCAACAGGATTGGGATGCACTTGTCAAGCGTGGACAGTCGGCAGGCGTTGTTCACGCCGAGGATGTCGCGCATGTGGTTCGTGATGTGGAGCTCACCCCAGAAGTGCTTACCTCGGTGAGCGAGGCACTGGCGAAACTGGGAATCAACATCGATGACGAAGTTGATGTTGAGAACGAGCAGGATGTCACTCATGCTGCTGTTCGCCGACGCCGGCATTCGTTCGACGACACCGCAGGTATTCCTCGCCTTACGCGGGGTCGACGTTCATCGGGCAGTGACCCATCGACAGCAGATGGCACTCGGATGTATCTCCAAGAGATTGGACGCGTTGATCTTCTCACCGCTGATGAAGAACGCCGGCTTGCTCGGTTGGTCGCTGAAGGCATTGCAGCGGCAGGCAAGATTGACAGCGGGGTAGTTAGCGACGATGAGCGTCGCCAACTGCTGCGACAGGTGTCACGAGGCCAAAGAGCGCGGCATGCACTTACCCAAGCCAATTTGCGTCTGGTGGTCTCGATTGCCAAGCGATACACGAACAGGGGGGTGCAGCTGCTCGATCTCGTTCAGGAGGGAAACCTCGGGTTGATGAAAGCGGTCGAAAAGTTTGACTATTCCAAAGGATTCAAGTTCTCAACCTATGCAACCTGGTGGATTCGTCAAGCAATCACTCGTTCAATTGCAGATCAGGCCCGGACGATTCGCATTCCGGTTCATATGGTCGAGCATCTCAATCGCTTACTCCGGGGTCGTCGAGAATTTCTGCAAGAGTTCCGCCGTGAGCCATCGGTGGTGGAATTAGCCGAGCGGCTCCACATGCCTCAGGAGCGCGTGTCTGAGTTATTGCGCTGGTCGCAAGAGCCGCTCTCGCTCGACTCGCCAGTGGGCGATGGCGATGACGCCGAACTTGGTGATTTTGTGGCAGATGATGTTGGCGGCCCTGCCTCACAAGTTGAGGCTCTTGATCTCGAGTCAAAGATTGTTGCGTTACTCGACAGTCTGGGCGAGCGTGAACGCGAGATTTTGCAGATGAGGTTTGGACTTGGCCTTGACCGTCCGCGAACTCTCGAAGAAGTGGGTGCTGAGCTCGGGGTGACGCGAGAACGTATTCGGCAGATTGAGGCCCGGACGCTCGCCAGGTTGCGCTCTCCGTTGATGGCGGAGCGGCTGCGCGAATTCCGACAGTAACAAGACGTTCGTCGCACATCGTCTGTTCGGTCTAGTGCCACACACGCTCAGGAGCGATAAGATCAGGGCGGTTATTCCGGGATAGCTCAGTTGGCAGAGCAGCTGACTGTTAATCAGCGGGTCGCAGGTTCGAGCCCTGCTCCCGGAGCCACGGACGGGGTCCTTCGGGGCCCCGTCCGTCGTTAGGGGCGGTAGCTCAGTGGTTAGAGCATGGGACTCATAATCCCTTGGTCGTGGGTTCGATCCCCACCCGCCCTACAGGGCAGAAAGTCTGTATGTCCCCTTTGGCGGCGAACTAGTTCGGGCTTCAATGTGACAAGTGCCACCAATGATTTCTTTTTCGCGTGCACCGAGGTCTATGATGTCCACAACGCCTGAAGTCGTCAGAGACCTTGGGCCTGATAGAGGGGGAGTACAGATTTCATGTCGCAGTTGTCTGTTCGTGACATCACGGTGAAGTTCGGGGGTATTACTGCTCTCGACTCCGCATCGTTCGATGTCGAGAAAGGCCAGATCTGTGGTTTGATCGGCCCAAACGGGGCTGGTAAGACGACGTTGTTCA
>LFFE01000020.1 GCA_001510385.1 Actinobacteria bacterium casp-actino5
GGTCAAGAAGTCGTCGTAGTGCGAATCCGCGATCTCGAAGGCCAGATGGAGTGCCGTGCTCAATGCGGCCGAGCCGACGGTCAAGCCGAATCGATGCCGCCCCAACTGCCGCGCGTTCATCAGCAAGCACGCTGGTGGCAACCTGCCAACCGCCGTGAAGTTCACCGAGTAAACCACCCGGCTCAACCCGAGCACCATCGAGGAACACCTCGCAAAACTCTGCGTCGCCAGTCATCTGCTGAATAGGACGAACATCGATCTCAGATTGATTCATGTCGATGAGCATGAACGAGATTCCGCGTGCCCCACGAGAACCAGAATCAGTTCGAGCAAGCAGAATTCCCCACTGCGAGACCTGGGCGGTACTTGTCCAAATTTTCTGGCCAGATATTCGCCAGCCCTCACCATCGGGTTCAGCGCGGGTCATCAGACTTGAAAGGTCTGATCCAGAGTTAGGTTCGGAAAATAATTGGCACCACACCACCGATCCGTCAAGGATGCTGGGAAGATGTATGTCGACTTGCTCCGTCGTTCCAAACGCTCGTAGTGCACCGGCCGTCAGCACATAGCCCTGAAAATTTGCATATGGTGCGACACCGGCGCGGGCGCACTCCTCGTACCAAATCACCGAGTGGGCTTCGGTGAGTCCTTGACCGTGATGCTCCTTTTCCCAGTCGATTCCAGCAAATTGCGCCGCTGCGATGGCGTGTTGCCACCGTTGAGCGGCGTCGATGAGAGCGGGTGGAAGGATCGTCCCGTACTCGCCACAGGCAACCCCTGTGGCCTGCGCCTCGATCAAGAATATTTGAACCTTGGACCTGAAGTCATCAATGCTCGAGTCGCTGGAATGCACGAGATGACCGTAGCGTTCGTCCCATGACAAGCCCCATTCCAACGGCACCACCCGAGCGCGATCCCAATCGCACGATTGAGTTCTTCTGGGATCCGGTCTGCCCGTTTGCGTGGCTCGCATCAAGGTGGATTGAAGAGGTTCGGTCAGAAACCGGTCTCACCGCCGACTGGCGGTTTATCTCTCTGCGTCTCATCAATAAAGCAAAGAACTACGACACTGACTTCCCTCCCGGTTACGAATTTGGCCACACGGCAGGGCTTCGGATGCTTCGAGTCGCCGCTCATGTTCGCGAAGAACTTGGTCGTGACGCTCTTGGGCCGGTGGTAACCGCCTACGGCGAGTCGTACTTCGACAAACCACAAGGTTCAGGAATGCGGGATCGCCTATCGACCTCAGATCACCTCAACGAGGTTCTTGACGCTGCAGGCATCGATCGCTCCTTTGCAGCGGCTGCCGATGACACTGCTTGGGATGCAATGATCGACGCCGAAGGGGAGATGGCGCTGTCCCGAACTGGCAGAGACGTCGGCACTCCGATCATTTCGTTTGGCGAAGATGGGCTTTCATTCTTTGGTCCGGTCATCTCTCGAATTCCGAAAGGGGCCGATGCAGTAAAACTTTGGGATTCCGTGATGACACTTGCGGCATTCCCTGGGTTTGCCGAGATGAAGCGCTCGCTGCGTGAAACCCCTCAACTCAACATCCTTGGTGGAATCGTTGACCAACCTCTGGAAGAAGATTGGGAAGCCGGCCATCGACGAATGGACGACTAGCTTCCGGCAGCATCCACGCTGAACTGACATGTCAAGCGGCCGAACCAAACTGACTAGCCTGTAAGAGTGCTGTTTCGCCGAATTATTGTCGTCGTCGCAAGTATCACGATGTCCATCGGTGTTGTGGCATTTGTACTCGGTCGAGTGGTTCTCGGAATTGCGGGTTCCGCCGAAGCAGTCTCGGCGATCGTCGGCGAAGTCACCGACTTGCCCGAAGTGAGAACAGAACTCGTTGACGAGATCGCTAACCAGTTCGCCTCCGACCCGACGATTAGCCAATACGCGAATGATGAGACCGTTCGCACCGCTGTCGAGACCGTGCTCAGTAGCAGTGAGTTCGAGGAATTTTCTGACGAGGTCAGCGTGGCAGCCTATGACGTGTTTTTTGAGGGTGCACCATCAGCAGAAATTGATGTCAACGCTCTCGCATCGATAGCGCTCGATCAACTCGCAACAGCCACGGATTCCGGTGAGTTAGCGAAGATGGCTGAAGAGTTCGGAATTCAGGTTGATGAAGGTTCGATTGTGGCGGCAACTGACGAAGTGGTGAGCGCAATTGAAGAAGGTGTACTTGCCGAGGGAATTGAACCGATTGTTCTCGAACGAACAGAGAGCGATGTCGACTTGTCGGGTGTTGTCGACTCAGTTCGGATGTGGTCAAACATTGGGCTTGCCCTCGCAGTTGTTTCGGCTGGTCTCATGCTGGTGTTGTCACCGGCTGCGTTTGTCCGCCGGCTATTGCCAGTTGGCGTTGCGCTTGTCTTGGCAGGGGTCGTGCTGTTCGGCATCAGCAGAATGTCCGGAGCGCTCCCAATTGATGGGGTGGCTCGGCCCGAAATGGTGAGGGCGATCGCCGACAGTCTTGTTGGCCGAGTTTCGGGCCCTGCCTACACCATGCTTATTGCGGGCGTAGTCGTGAGCGCAATCAGTATGAGCGCCAGATTTATCAGCCGGGGTCGTTAAGAACCTGCTGCGACGATTGCGGCAAATTCGGCCTCAGCGAGAGGCATCACTGAGAGACGGTTCCCTCGTGCAAGCAGGCGACAATCTTCAAGTTCTGGCATGGCGCGTAAGTCATCAAGGGAAATGAACTTCAAACGCTTCTTTGGAGCAAGAGTTACCCAATCCCAACGGGGATCTTCAGGAGAACTCTTCGGATCAAAGTATTTCGATGAAGGGTCAAACTGTGTTGGGTCAGGTTCAGCTTCCTTCACAATCTTTGCAACTCCAGCGACACCGGGAGGGGTCGCATTTGAGTGATAAAAGATGACGAGGTCACCCTTTCTCATTTCCCGCATGAAGTTCCGGGCTTGGTAGTTGCGTACACCATCCCACCCTTCACGACGAACTGTTACGAGGTCGTCATACGAGAACACGTCGGGTTCTGATTTCATCAACCAATGCGCCATGCGACTGACGCTAGTTCTCAGCGGTTACCGTCGTCGCCGTCATGTCGATCAAAGTTGAGCAGGTTCGAATTCCGGAGGAATTGCCGATAGCGCAATATGCCGACGAACTTATTGACGCGATCCGTGATCATCAGGTGGTAGTGGTCGCCGGCGAGACAGGATCTGGCAAGAGCACCCAACTGCCAAAACTCTGTGTGAAGGCAGGCCGCGGGGTTGCCGGCCTGATTGGTCATACCCAGCCTCGCCGAGTTGCCGCGCGCTCGGTTGCAGATCGCATTGCCTCAGAACTCGGTGTTGAACTCGGCGCTGAAGTCGGCTTCTCGGTTCGCTTCACCGACCAGGTAAATGCCAACACTCAGATACGGGTCATGACGGATGGAATTCTGCTTGCAGAGCTCTCTCGTGATCCTGAGCTCAGCCGTTATGACACGATCATTGTCGACGAGGCACACGAGCGAAGTCTCAACATTGACTTCATTCTTGGGTACCTCCGACAACTGCTCCAGAGACGACCTGACTTACATCTGATTGTCACCTCAGCAACAATCGACACAGAACGCTTCGCAGAGCATTTCGCTAATGCTGCTGGAGATCCAGCGCCGGTTTTCGCGGTTGAGGGGCGGACATATCCGGTTGAAATTCGTTATCGGCCAGTTGCTGAAGACATCGATCAAGTGCAAGCAATTATCGATGGCGTCGAGGAACTTTCAAGATCAACCGATGGCGACATCCTCGTGTTTCTGTCAGGTGAGCGCGAGATCCACGACACAGCGGATGCTTTACGCGATCTGAATCTTCCCCGAACCGAAATTTTGCCGCTGTATGCCCGGTTATCTGCCGCCGAACAGCAACGAGTGTTTGGTGCACACCCTGGTCGTCGCGTTGTTCTTGCAACAAACGTTGCCGAGACATCGATCACCGTTCCGGGAGTTCGAGCCGTGATTGATACCGGAACGGCACGAGTAAGTCGGTATTCGCGACGGTTGAAGGTTCAGCGGCTTCCAATAGAAAACATCTCGCAGGCTTCAGCAGCGCAGCGGGCAGGTCGGTGCGGTCGAGTTGCCCTGGGAATATGTATTCGTTTGTGGGACGAAGCAGACCACGAATCGCGTCCAGAGTTCACCGAACCAGAAATATTGCGGACAAACCTCGCATCGGTCATTCTGCAAATGACAGATCTCCGATTAGGTGATATTTCTCATTTCCCGTTCATCGAAGCTCCAGAATCATCAATGGTCAGAGATGGCTATCGACTATTAGACGAACTGGGCGCGCTTAGCTCGGCTGATGACGGCACGTACCGGTTGACCTCAATTGGCCGAAAACTTGCTCGACTACCAATTGACCCACGGATTGCCCGGATGATTCTTGCTGCAGAACGTCATGGTTGTGTACGTGAGGTGCTTGTCATCGCGGCCGCGCTGTCGATACAAGACGTTCGGGAGCGGCCGCGTGAGCACCGTGATCGTGCCGACGAACTTCATCGCCGGTTCATCGTCCCAGGCTCAGACCTGCTCAGCATTGTCGCCCTATGGGATTACATCAAAGAGCAGCAACGTGAACTGTCAGGAAATGCATTTCGGCGTATGTGCCGCGACGAGTATCTGAACTGGCTGCGGGTGCGCGAATGGCGTGATCTCTACAGCCAACTTCGCCAGGTTTCCGGTCAGATTGGGATCCGCCCCGGAACAGAATTGGGCCATCCAGATCGTGTTCACCAGGCGGTGCTCTCAGGACTTCTGTCGAACGTCGGTCGGCGAGATGATCGTCGGGTACAACGCGAGCGGCGCACACGGATTGAGTATCAGGGGGCTCGAGGGGCTCGGTTTGAGGTTGTACCGGGCTCAGCGATTGGCCGAGCGGGTGGAGAGTGGGTTGTTGCCGCAGAGGTTGTGGAAACCGATCGACTTCGGGCTCGACGTGTCGCAGTCATCGAGCCGGCATGGATTGAACCAATTGCTGGTGATTTAGTGAGTCGTTCGTATGGCGAACCTGAGTGGGATGCAAAAGCCGGACGAGCAGTCATCCCTGAACGAGTGTCGCTGTATGGCCTCACGATCGTTGAGGGTCGCCGAATCGCTCTGTCGAATGTCGACCGGCCAGTGGCACGTCAACTTTTTATTGAGCGAGCCTTGATTGCGGGAGAAGTCGACCAACGATGGCGACGACGACAACGTTTCATTTCCCGCAATAGCGCTCGGCTTGATGAGTGGGAGCAGATCGGCGAGCGCAGCAGACGAGGTTCTCCGGGAGGGGTAGCCGATTTGCGGCACCTGTATGACAACGTGATCCCAGAGAGCGTGACCTCAATACGGCATTTTGATCGTTGGTGGCGTGACCAACGAGCCATCTCTCCCGAGTTGTTAGATCTCCCAGAATCCGAGGCGATGACGTTGCTTGACGCTGGCTCACCTGAGGTGTGGTTAGATGTTGACGGGGCTGAATACATGCTCACCTACCGCCACGATTCAGGCAGTCCGTTCGATGGCACGACACTTCACTTGCCACTCGTTGCAGTGAATCAATTCAGTGGGGCGAACCTTGACTGGCATGTTCCGGGCCGCCGCCCTGATCTTGCAGAAGCGTTATTTCGCTCCCTTCCAAAAGAACTTCGCCGCCAACTCATTCCTGCGGCTGACACCTTGGCGGCTGCAATGCAGTTGATTGGAGAGCCCGATGGTCGCTCGTTCGTTGAAGCTCTTGCGTCTGCCCTGAGCGAGGCGTCTGGTGTCTCAATTTCGGCTCAACAATTTGACGTTCGTCGACTACCAACAGATCTCATCATGCACATCGTTGTGAGTGATTCCGACGGAGAGGTTCATGCCTTCGGTGACGACCTTGGCAGTATTCGCGATGTCGTTCGTCCGGCGGCTCGCCAAATGTTGGCCTCGGCCGCACCGATTGACGAACGAAGCGGAATCATTCACTGGGATGTGGGCACACTTCCCGAAGTACTCGAATGGACTGACGGAAACGAGACGCTCCGGGCGTACCCGACCCTGCTTGACCGCGGCGACAGCGTTTCACTTCGCTTGGTGACCGATCAACTGCTGGCCGAGCGACTTCTGCACGAAGGTGTTCGTCGTTTGCTGTTGCTTGCTGCAAGTCCGGCACGTGGGGCAGTTCGACGGATGATTGATAACGATCGTCAACTCGGCCTTTCAGTAGTGGGACTCGGCGTTGAGGCGCTGTTAGATGATTCGATTACGGCGATTGCTGATCGGGTCATTCGCGAACGCGGAGTGAGCAGATCGGCTGACGAGTTTGACGTGCTGTGTCAGGCGATGCGCCAAGAGGCCCCAGTTGAATTCGTTGACATTGTGCAGGCGGGTTTAGAAATTGTCGACGTGGCTCGAGATGTGATGGGTTCGCTCGAGAAGTTGCGAGCTCCAGGAGCTGCCCGCACGCGATCGGATGCCCACGACCACATTGAGCGCCTCGTTGGCCCAGGAATGCTCGAACGAGTGGGAACTACTCGCATCGGTGATCTGCATCGCTGGGTGCGTGGGGTTCTGTATCGCCTCGAGCATCTCGCTGGACGTGTCGATCGTGATCTTGCTCGAATGGCAGAGGTGAGGCCGGTTGAACAGCGATTCGCTGAGCGGCTTGCCGAGTATCCACGTGGTGCCGAACCGAACAGCCTGAGAGAACTGTCGTTCGGCATCGAAGAACTACGCATTGCAGTATTTGCCCAGGAGATCGGTGTTGCGCAGCAGGTAAGTTCGGTCCGCCTTCTTCGTGAACTGGGCTGACGTGCCACCATGGTGAGATGAATCTCACCACAATGACCTACACCGTCGTAGACGGAGTCGCTCATCTTCGACTCACCCGTCCCGAGGGCGCTAACGCACTGAATCTTGATTTCTCGAAGGACATTCGAGATGTGATGATTTCGATTGAACATGACCCTGCGGTCAAGTCGGTGTCGGTGACTGCTGATGGCAAAGTGTTCTGTGCTGGTGGAGACCTAAAAGAATTTGATTCGTTTGGAGATAGGTTGCCGGCAACTGCTTCAGGTTTGCTCGTTGACTACCACGCCGCCACCTATCGAATGAATCGAGTGCCAAAGCCTTTTGTTGCCGGTGTAAGAGGTGCAGCCGGAGGCGCCGGTCTGTCATTTATGTGTGCATTTGACCTCGTGGTAGCGGGTGAGTCTGCAAAGTTCACGATGGGCTACACCAAAGTGGCGATGACCCCTGATGGCACGTCGACATATTTTCTTGCGCGGCACATTGGGTTGCGTCGTGCAATGGAACTCACTCTCACCAACCGAGTGTTGAGCGCCCAAGAAGCCCTCGACTGGGGTCTCGTCAATATGGTCGTTCCCGATGATGAGGTAGATCAGATGGCATCATCGATCGCTCAGGGATTTGCTTCTGGTCCTGCTCGTTCGATTGGTGTCGCAAAACGACTCATTTATGAGGGTTACGAGTCATCCCTTGAAGAGGCTGGTGAGCGTGAGGCGCAAGAGATCGTAAAGACGATGGGCACGGTTGATGGCCGCGAAGGAATTAATGCGTTTGCGTCACGTCGTGAACCTCAGTATCGAGGTGAGTAGCCGAGCTACGAAAGACGGTTGACGGTTTCTGCAAATTCAGAAACGGTCGAAGAGATGATCTCGCTCACTGAACGAATGCGGTCGATTCGTCCGGCAACCTGACCGGTGAGGGCGAGAGCTGCGTCCATATCTCCGCCAAAGTACAGATCGTTTGCGTTTCCGAAATCGTTGAACACGTTGTGGTCGGCGCCAATCAGTCCCTCGGATCGACTAGTGCGTAGTGCCCGCAATGCCGGCGAGAAACGTTCGTTGAGAAATACTGTGTCAGTCTCAGCTGCATTGATAATGGCGTGTTTCCAGTTGTCGTGAACCGGTGACTCTGCTGCTGCCACCATTTGGGTACCCATCTGAACTCCGTCAGCACCGAGAGCAAATGCTGCGGCGATGAGCGAAAACGCAAAGAGCGACGCGACAACCTTGGTTGCAGTCTTCTTCATGTTTCTCCCTGGAGGGTAAGGGGGTGGCAAAGCGCCACCTGGACTAATTGCGGAAGGACCGTTATCGGAGGAAATTTCGAACAGTGTGACGGAGTTCATAAAATGTTCACCCAGAATTTCCCATAAACGACAGCAAAGATCGTGAAATTCGTTGCCACACGGACACCGGTTGCAGAAACACTTACCATTTGAAGGTGATGCGTCGGCTTACCACAATTTCGTTGTTGATTCTGTTGCTGCTGAGTGGTTGCGGTTCGGGTGATCGGCGCGGTGGGTCTACTGCGCCGATAGCGACCTCACAGCAACTATCGCAGGAGCGTGTCGCTGATGGTTCCCCGACGACTACAGCTGCTGTAGTACCCCCTACTACCACGGTGTCGCCGACATCGGTATCGACAACGACGACGCTCCGTCCGACAACGACTTCAACGACAATTGCGACAATTGATCAAACGACGATTGACCGCTCTGGCCTTCCGAGTGACACGCCAATCGTGTTTGGTGTGTCGGCACGAAACGAACCGTTGACGGTCATTCGTCATGGTGATCGAGAGGGGGCTCGCTTGTTGCTGATTGGCTCAATCCACGGAGATGAAGACGCAGGAATTGCCATCGTGAATGAGTTAATCGACCGGCTGGTTCCAGCAGGAGTTGAATTATGGTTGGTTCCAACGATTAATCCTGATGGGAATGCTCTGCAGCAGCGGCACAACGCAAATGGAGTCGATCTCAATCGAAACTTTCCGCACCAATGGGCTCCACTCGCCGAACCAGGAAATTGGCAATATGCGGGTCCGAGCGCCGCTAGCGAGTCCGAAACCGCTGCGATGGTGATGCTCGGTGAAGTTGTTAATCCGGATCTTGTGTTGTGGTACCACCAAGACTTGTTCAGGATCTCCCCAACTGGTGGACGAAACGGTGAGATCAGGGCTCTGTATGCGGAAATTTCTGGCCTTCCGCTGCTGCAAGTAACCGGCGGGACCTACACCGGTACGGCGTCAATGTGGTCTCGAACGGTGACCACGGGCGACGGAACTGGCTTTACCGTTGAACTCGGCCCCGCTCTAAGCGATGAAGAACTCGATGCCCATGTTTCTGCGGTGCTCGCTGTTGCTGAACAGTTCTACGCCTCGTGATGTCAGGCCGTGCGAGTCGGCCGGTCAAACCAGTTTCCTGAGGGAATTGGCGTGAGATCAAGCCCGGTTCCGTACGCATACGCCCAGCAGGGCGCCCCAGACCGTGTAGTCACCTCGACTCGGGTGTACAGGCCGTCAACGGTGTCTTCTTCGATGTCGAGTTTTCTCAGCGCTTCGTCGATCGACTCAAGTCGAAGGGTGTAGCGACGACCGTAAATGAGACTGGTTGAAGACTCATCAAATATTGCGGCTGGATAGTCGAGCCCGGTGTCGTACAGCAAGCCGGTCACCTCATCGGGATGTCCTTCACCGGTGACGAACTGCTCAAGCAGGGGCCATCGCACGTCGCCGGGTAGCAAGGTCCCGTAGACGAAGAGCTCCGTAATCACGAGCGATCGTCAATCTTCATCAACTTGACCTGGCACCATGATCGCTGAACCGAGTAGGGCTGCGACGAGAGATGCGATGACGACTCCAAGGCGAGCATCCTCAGCAAGAATTGACTCGCCGAATGCAAGTTCGGTGATGAACAACGACACCGTGAAACCAATACCGCCAAGCGCTCCAGCGCCAATCACGTACCGTGGTGTGACACCCCTTGGCAGGCGGCCAATTTTGGTAGCCACTGCGAGAAGCGTGAACGATGAAATGCCAATGGTTTTGCCGACCACAAGGCCGAGAATGACCCCCCAAGTGACGGTATTCGTGACCATGCCTCCCAACTCTGATGTTTCGATCCTCACGCCGGCGTTTGCGAGAGCAAAGGCGGGAACGACAACGAATGCTGACCAGGGGTGAAGCCGATGCACGAGCCACTCAACAATGGACACGCTCTCTCGAGCTTGCCGTGAGAGTTTGAAGGCTGCGTCGTAGCCAGGATGCTCATTGAGAGCGTTTTCATCAATCAGTACCCGAGTTTGACGTGGTCGGACAGGGGCGAGGAGGCCAAAAGCGACACCGGCCAAGGTCGGGTGAATATGTGCTTGCAGCAACGAGAACCAGCACAAGCCGCCAATGGCGAGGTAGGCGCTGATAAATGGAACTCGATTCTTCATCGCCACCGCAAGAATGAATGAACCGATTGCAATTCCAAGCCATCCGAATGAAACGCCGTCTGAGTAAAACACTGCGATGACGACGATTGCGCCAATGTCATCGACGATGGCAAGCGCAAGTAGAAAAATTTTTGCCCACGATGGGGCTCGTGTTCCCAACAATGTGACGATGCCAACAACGATTGCGATGTCGGTGGCCATAGGAATTCCCCACCCACTCGATCCTTCGCCTCCGAGATTGAGGAGCGCAAAGATTGCGGCCGGGACGATCATTCCGCCGAATGCTCCGATGATTGGAAGTGCCGCTTGGCGCGGGTCGCGCAGTTCGCCTTCAGTGATTTCGCGCTTAATTTCAAGACCTACGACGAAGAAGAACAACACCATTCCAAGGTCGTTGATCCACTCACGAAGGTTGAGGTCCAGCTGGTGACCACCGATATCGATACCAATGTGCGCGTTCCATAAGTCGTGGTATGACTCGTGCCAAGGTGAGTTCGCCCAGATGATCGCAACCACTGCAGCAGCGATAAGAAGAATGCCTGCGCTGGCCTCTTTATGTAAGAAGTCGACGAGCGGTCGGATGACTCGAGGAGTGTTCGAGCGGCTTTCGTTCGAAGATGTGGTTGGGGATGACATCAGGCTGGATTATCGCAGTATCGCGGAGCGAAACCTCCGACTGGTACCGTCATTTCTTATGAACAGAACTCCTTACGTTCGTGCAGTTGAGTCCGGCAATGGCCGATATGTGAACGAGGTAACGATGGGCTCACACAGGCTGATCAGTGATGAACCTGAGCGCCTTGGTGGTGACAACCTCGGCCCCAATCCTCTTGATCTCGTCGGTGCGGCACTTGCTGCGTGCACATCGATGACAATCCGAATGTATGCCGAGCGCAAGGGATGGGAGATTCAGAATCTCACCGTGTTAGTCGATCATCAACGTGACCGTGGCCATGACACGTTCACGAGGTTCATTTCGTTTGATGGTGACTTGGATGAAGAGGCGCGTGAGCGGCTCATTGATATCTCGCACCGTTGTCCCGTCCATCGCATCATGGAAGGATCCGCAACAATCCTTACCGAGACAGGCACGCCGACCGCATCATGACCTCACTGCGAGATCTGGTATCAGTTCTTTCGGGCCGTGACCATTGGCATACACCAGCAGCAGTCGGAATTCCTGAGATCCGCATGAGCGACGGCCCAGCTGGAGTTCGGGGAACATCATGGACCGGTCCACGCTCGGCCGTGTTCCCGTGTGGAAGCGCACTCGGCGCCACATTCGATCCAGCACTCATCGAAGAGGTTGGTATCGCGCTGGGACAGCAAGCGCAGTCAAAGTCGGCCCACGTCTTACTTGCCCCGACGGTAAACCTGCATCGCACCCCGATTGGAGGACGCAATTTTGAATGCATGAGTGAGGACCCATTTCTCACTGGTGTACTGGCGAAGGCTTACGTCGCGGGCGTCCAGTCGCAGGGCGTTGCATGCTGTATCAAACATTTCGTTGGTAACGACACCGAGTATCAACGGATGACGATCTCAAGTGAAATCGACGAGAGGACGCTTCGCGAGGTCTACCTGTTGCCCTTTGAAATGGCTGTAGATCAAGGTGTTCGAGCGGTGATGACTGGGTACAACCGGTTGAACGGAATCTTCTGTTCCGACCATGAGTGGCTCATTACGGAGGTGCTTCGCGAACAGTGGGGATTCGAAGGTGTGGTGATCTCGGACTGGTTTGGGCTGCACTCAACGGTCGAGGCGATCAATGCCGGTCTCGATATCGAGATGCCTGGTCCAAGTCGTTACCGCGGTGAACTACTTGAAGCTGCAGTGACAGCTGGTGAGGTCAAAGTGGCAACGATCGATGCATCTGTCGAGCGTATTCGTGCGCTCGCAGAGTGGTCACAGGCCTCTGCGAGTGATGGCTCCGAACGCTCCGAGGATGATGCCACAACTCGTGATGTGCAATATCGAGCAGCAGTTGGGTCAACGGTTCTTCTGACGAACCGTAATGATCAACTGCCGTGGCCGCAGGGCGCAAACGAACAGATCGCTCTGATTGGTCCTTATGCCTCAACCGGACGGCCACAGGGAGGTGGAAGCGCCAAGGTCCGTCCAACATGGGTCGCTTCGCTCCTTGAGTCGTTGAACGGCAGTGGCCAGCGCATGCAATGGGCTCAAGGGTGTTCGATCGAGCGGTTCCACCCGACTATCCGCGGTGAGTTCAGTATCAATGTCACCGACGAGCACGGCAACACACTGTCGATGACTAAGTCGTCTCTTGACGCGTTCTGGCAGGATGCGCCGGCTGACGAACTTTCGATGCGATTCGGCGCAACCGCTCGTGGCACGTTCACCCCGCAGGTCTCCGGTGAGTGGTCATTGGGCTGCAGATCTGTTGACGAGTGCCGTATCTATGTCGACGGTGCAGAGACGCTCGTCGTCTCGGCTGGTGATGCCGGCGGCAGCATGTTCGAATACGGATCGCCCGAGCGATTCGCTCCCGTCGAACTTGTTGCCGGCCAAACAATTGAGATCACCATTGAGTATCCGCTCGACGATCACCCCGGCATCCGAGGGTTCTCGGTCGGACTTCGGCCGCCTGAACGGGGTGACCTCATTGCTGAGGCAGTGGCCTTAGCGCAGGCATCTGACCGAGTGCTACTCGTCGTTGGCACCGATGATGATTGGGAAACCGAGAGCGAAGACCGCACGACCATGCAACTGCCGGGCCGGCAGGACGAATTGATTTCTGCGGTCGCAGCGGTGAATCCAAACACGATCGTCGTAGTGAATGCTGGATCTCCGATCATCATGCCGTGGAGAGATGAGGTCGGGGCAATTCTGTATATCTGGTTCCCAGGCGGAGCTCTCGGCGACGCTTTGCGCGATGTTGTGTTTGGAGAGGCTGATCCGGCTGGGCGTTTACCAACAACATTCCCGGTATCGCTCAGCGGTACTCCAGCGGCATCGCACTATCCCGGTGTGGATGGCAAGATGCACTACGGCGAGGGCCGGCAGATCGGCTATCGCTGGTTCAGGGCATCGGGCAGAGAACCCCAATTCTGGTTTGGGCATGGGCTGTCCTACACATCGTTTGAGGTGCGTGATTTCTCGCTCACCGGTGATGTGCACAACGGTGTCGCGGTGCAGGCAACCGTCTGCAACACGGGCCTTCGTCGGGGCGTTCACGTTGTCGAATTATTTACTTCTTATGAAGGCGATGCACCTGAGCAGTCAGTTGAATTCCGTTTCGCTGGGTGCGCCAAAGTTGATCTTGAGGCCGGAGAAACATGTGCAGTCACGATCGACTTAGAGCCTCGACGGTTCTCCTCATGGATCTCTGATCGGTGGGAGGTCCCGCGCGGGCACTACGTCATTCACCAAGGCCCGTCAGCCGGAGAGGCTGTCGAGATCGGTCGTATCACCGTTTGATGACGCCTGCAGTCGATGCCGAGTTGCATTCAGCTCAGCTGAGAACAGCGCAATGGTGGCGTGCAACGAGATCCACGCCGTGAGAGCGAGAACAGAAGCGAAGGTGCCGTACACGCCTTGTGCGCCCGAGAGCAGGCGGGCGATGATGCTCGTCCCGGCGAGTTGCAACAACGTGAACCCAAGACCTGCGGAAATCGAACCGAATCGAACCATCTCCCAGGTTGCAGGAGCCGCCGTGAGGTATCTGAACATTGTTCCAATTACTGCGCTGTTCACGGTGACGGCACCCAGCGCAATGAACAATTGTGTGAGTAGCCCGATCTCGGCGTAGCTCGCAATACTGGCGAGGACGAGAGTTGCGACTTGTCCTACAGCGATGGTGAGAAGACCGACAATTCCATGGAGCCGACGAATGACGAGATTGTGTCGTTGGTCAAGCGGTACTTCCCAGATGTTGTCGAGGGCATCTTGTAGCGCAACAAAGGCACGAGTTGCACCCCATAAAGCGCCGAGTGCGCCGAGCATGATTGCGACTGTGCTGCCGGTTAATCCACCGGTTTCCACGAGCACTTCGCGACCGATAATTGGGATTTGAGCAATCGCAGTATCGACAATGTCAGCGCGAAGACTTGGGTTGTTATCAAGTACGAAGCCGAGCACCGTTGTTGCGAGCAGGAGGGCGGGAAACAGCGTGAGGAAGCCGAAGTAGGCAATGAGTGCGGCTGCGTTTGCCGACCGATGTTGCTGGTAGCCGTGAGCGCTTTCAACAGCGATATTGGCGACGCGATATTTACGCAGCCTTCGAACAATGGCGAGTTCGGTCCAATGGCTGAGGCCAAACATCAGAGCCGCCAATCGATGGGATCGAGACCCTGGCGGATGAGAGCTTCGTTTGCTTGGGAGAATGGGCGGGATCCGAAATAGCCATTGCGCGCCGAAAGCGGAGAAGGATGTGCCGACTCGATCACGGTGTGCCGGCTGGCATCGATCATCATCTGCTTTTTCCGTGCTGCTGCTCCCCAGAGGATGAAGACGACTGGCGTGGATTTGCTGTTGACCACATCAATAATTCGATCAGTGAATTGCTCCCAGCCTCGACCCTGGTGAGACGCCGCGGCATGAGCTCGGACAGTCAGTGTGGTGTTGAGCAAGAGTACGCCATGTTCAGCCCAATTCTGAAGAGACCCGTGACGCGGAATGTCAACTCCCACATCGTCATGGAGTTCTTTGTGGATATTCCGAAGTGAAGGAGGAATGGCAACTCCGGGTCGAACCGAGAAACACAAGCCGTGAGCCTGTTGCGGGCCATGGTAAGGGTCTTGGCCAAGAATCACGACCCGCGTGTTGCTGAATGAAGTGAAGTGGAGCGCAGCAAACACCTCATCGTGGGGTGGGTACACCTCATGTTCGGCTCGCTCTCTTTGGACGAATGCCATCAACTCCGACCAGTAGGGCTCGTCGAATTGATCGCGAAGCAACGGATTCCAATCGGTCGTCATGTCTGGGATACATGGTACGACGACGACGTAGCATGCGTGAATGGGGGAAACCGTAAACCTTGACGGCCTGTTCGAGGATGTTGCTTGCGTCAAACTCGTCCCGGGGATAACTCCTCTTGAACGCGGGCCGCTGCTGGATTCTGGCGCACGACTATGGGTGAAGCGCGATGACCTCACTGGCTTGGGCGCCGGCGGAAACAAGGTTCGCAAACTTGAGTTTCTGTGTGGGGCGGCTGTTGCGGCTGGAGCAAAGTCGCTGGTCACTGTTGGTGCTGGGCAGTCAAACCACTGCCGCATGACAGCGGCTGCTGGAGCCCTGCTCGGACTAGAGGTACATCTCGTTCTGTCAGGAGAGCGCCCGGGTCATCTCGAGGGCAACCAGTTGCTCGATGCATTGTTTGGCGCCCAGATGCACTTCACCGGGGAGCCAGACCACCACTGGGGTGCACTCGAGATTGTCCGTGAATCGGTGACTGATGGACTTGTCGGTGACGGCCTAGAGCCATATTCAATTCCGATTGGTGGATCAACTGCAGTCGGTGCACTTGGATACATTTCGGGATACCTCGAACTCTCACAACAGTTGTTTGAAAACGGGGTAAACGCTTCTGCGGTCGTCCACACCTCGTCAAGCGGTGGCACCCACGCTGGGCTAGTTGCGGGCCAAGCAATTTGTCGAGCCGCTGGTTTGCCAGCCCCGCCAGTCATTGCGATCGGAGTGGCGAAGGGGGTCGTGATTGGTTCACCAGATGTAGCTGCACTCGCTAATGAAGCCCTTTCGATGTTGCCGAACCGTCCTCCCGGTATCGAAGTTGTTGTTGATGATGTTGTCGTCGATGGCAACTGGTTAGGTAAAAATTACGCCGTTCCGACTGATGAAGCCGACGAAGCAATTCGGTGGGCTGCGCAAAGAGGTGGGTGGGTTCTCGATCGCGTCTACTCGGGTAAAGGTCTGTCAGGTGTGCTCGGACGCGCTGCGTCAGGCGAGTGGACATCTGGCGATGACGTTGTGTTCATTCATACGGGAGGGGTGCCGAGTGTCTTCGCAACCGATGGCATTCCGCCACTGTGACTACCGTGCGGATATCGTCCGATTCCGTGGATGCCTCGCCTGAGTCTTCGGTCGTGTGTGCCGTCGATATTGGCGGTACGAAGTTTGAAGCAGGTCTTGTCACGCTGAAGGGCGAACTCATCGATCGAGCCCGAGTTGAAGTCGACCCTGACGTGGGCCCTCAGTCACATTTCGCTGCGCTTGCAAGCGTGGTTTCAGAACAATTAGATCGAGCGGCATCACACCACGGGAAGGTTGTCCGAGCAATCGGTATCGGTTGTGCAGGCCCTATCACCCGCAATTGTGAGTCGGTCTCTCCGGTGAATATTGCATCGTGGAATGAGTTCCCATTGCGGAGATTTCTTAACGACTTGACCCGTTTGCCGGTCTACGGTGATCTTGATGCGAAAGCGCTCGCTCTTGCTGAAGGTTGGCTCGGAGCTGCGCGTGGGGTGAGAAACTTTTGTGCAATGACCGTGTCGACCGGCATCGGCGGTGGAATTTTCGTCGATGGCGATCTGCTTGACGGTGACAGCGGCAACGCCGGTCACGTTGGGCATCTCATCGTCGAACCGGGCGGTCGACGGTGCGGCTGTGGTGCTCGAGGTTGCCTTGAGGCAGAAGCATCTGGGCTCGCGATCGAAGCAATTACCGGCAGGCCACCCTCGGAGCCCACCTACGACATCATGCAGCGAACCGGAAGGTACGTCGGTCGTGGTGCAGCGATGATTTGTACTGCTCTTGATCTCGATTTGGTGGTGGTGGGTGGAGCCGTTGCTCTCGGCTTCGGCGCAACATTCTTCAATGAGGCTCAACTCGAACTTGATGAATGTGTGCACCGAGACAGAGGTCCGATGCCGCGGATTACGTCGACCCGTCTTGCTGATCGCGGGCCATTGATTGGTGCTGGAGCCGTAGCGATTCGATCAGCTCGCCGTGCAGCAATGCGTTAGGCGGGCGTAGTCACTGCCGATCAAGTTCGGGTTAGTTCCAGATCACTTCATCAACAAATGTCTGAGTAAGCGGCCGCTGCAGATCGACTCGGTCACCCACGTGTGGTGGAGCGACGCTGCCCGGCAGAAGCAACATCGTTGTATGCATGTGTGGTAACTCAAACATCTGCAATCGTTTGCGGTTGAAATGAAACGGACTTCTGCCATCGGCAAGTGGTTGCACTCCATGTGCAGTTCCTGCACCCACCATGACGAGGTGTCCGTTGGTGGGAACTTCGCTCTGCCGATATCCGGCCAGTTGCCCTGCCGCAACTTCACGAACATCGAGCACGTCAGTTGAGAGGTGCAGCGCTTCGCGATCGCCATGCCAAAGTTCGGTGCCAACCCGAAGTAGATATGAGTGACTGTCGGGCAGCCGAGCGACGAGGGACGGGTCAATGTGGCTGAGCCATACCGAGATTGATGTCGGTAGGTCGCTGATCAGCATCGTTACCTCGGCAACTCGTTCATCATCGCCTTGGGCGAGAGGTAGGTGAATGGCAGCGCCAAGCACCTCGAGGCCGCTGTCGAGTGCCTTTTTGAGCAGTGCGCTCTGCCGGCCATATCGATGCATTGATGATTCGAGTTTGACGATTACTCGCTGGCGTGAGCCAGCTAGTGCTTCGAGATGCGATTCATTACCGATGGTGAGAACAGCCTGCGGCACTGGACCCCGTAGTGAAGGAGTGAGCACGATTGGTGTGACCGAATCAGGGAGGCCGACGAGTTCGTGCACTGTTCCAACGCAGAGCGTCTCGGAATGAGCGGCTGCGATTATGGCGAGATCCTGACGTCCGAATCCGTACCCATTTCCTTTGACCACTGGAATTGGAGTTGCAACGGTTCGAATGCGATCAATTGTGCGCTGCACGTGTGCCGACCAGCGTTCGCGGTCGACGGTAAGCGAGACCGTCATATCGGAGATGTTAGGAGGATCGACCTGGCTGTTGTGGTCGGCCGCTGCGAATTCGTGGAAGCACGGGTCCGAAGGTCGCCGTCGAGATCACCCCAGACCAGATCCCGACGCCATGCGCGGCATCGTCTAACACCGTCATTGGTGAGCGGGCGGCGAGCAGTGAGAACACCAACAACCTGCGTGCGGGGCGAAGAATCGGGGCAAGCACTAGGAGGATCGGCCACCACACTCGGCGTATTGCTCGCCCGCCTGCGTTCACCGTGTGCAGGGTCCCGGTAGAAACGATGTCGAACGACTCCCGATTCGTAAGATCTGGAATCCGTTTGCGGAGACGCTGGGACGCAGCGCAGATGATGGTGAGGGTGGCAGCCACACTGGTGATCGGACGCCGAATCAGCATTGGTGCAAGAACCGCGACAACGCTCCATGGGGACGTCACGAGAGGCGAGATGTGGTCATTGCCATGACGGCGAGCGAGAGCGGCCGATGAGCGTCCGTATCCAACGCGTTGCTTCCACCAACTAGCAAACGATGTTCGAGGTTCATGATGGACAATAACCGAGGGGTCGTATCGGATGGTTTTGCCGGCTGCGGCCAACCGCCAAATAAGGTCGACATCTTCGCCTGTTCGAAGCTCTGGGTCGAAGCCGTCGATCGCAGTGATGTCTGACGTTCGACAAAGGAGTGCTGCCGATGGCACGTAACTCACTCGGGTTCCTGGTCTGACCGACGCAGCGAGGGGACCGAGATCAAGCGCACCATGACGAAGTTCATGTCGAGCGATGAAGCCGTCTCGCGCGATGCTCCGAACGCGAGGTGCGACTGCAGCAACCTCAGGATCATCAAAATGGTGAAGTAACGACCGCAACCATGTCGTGTCCGAACCGACGTCAACATCGCCATCAACAAACGCAACAAATTCAGTATCGACGAGATGAAGGGCAGCGTTACGAGCCGAGCTCGGTCCGCCATTTATCTCGATCCTGATCGCTGCGTCATCAAGCGGTGGTAGTGATCCATCATCGACAACGATGATCTTGATGCCGTCGCCTTCTGGATGCCGATGGGCTCGCGCACCCAATGCGGGCGTGACGACTGTTACGTGGGCCTCGGGACGTGAATAGTGTTGACCGAAAGCGGGGTGAATCTGGTTGAGGTTGAGCATCCGACGAACGAGTGGTGTGATCTCGATGTCAGTACCGCCAATGATTTGTGTGACTGTTTCGTCTCCTCGCCGGGATATCCGAAGGATGCTGGGCGGCGAGCCGCCAAGGATTCGCCCCGGCGTGAGTCGTGTCGTTGTGTCAAGGACGAACTTCACGAGTTATCACGAATGATGTTTGCAAGGTCGTCAACCCATGCTGAAAGCCACTGCTCACCTTCGGCGGCGGTGGCTCCTGTTGGGTCGCCGAGCACTCCTGTTGGAGACAGCGACTGCACTCCGAGTGTTGCGAGATCATCGATCGTCGGTATTGGGCCGCTCGTCATTGATGGCAACGCAACCTCCTTTGGGGCGATGGACAGCATCACCGACGTCTCAATGCGTCCGGCGTGAAGGTCGTCGGGTGAACCTTTCGGCCACCAGGCGACGACATGACGTCCTTCGCCATGAAGGGTGTTGCATGCGGACGTAACAGCGGCAAAATTTCCGCCGTGTCCGTTCACCAGAATGATGCGGTGGGCCCAGTCAGCGGAACGGCATAGCTCGACAACACAGAGAATGAGGGCTTCGTTCCCGATCGACAACGTTCCAGGAAAACCTTGATGTTCTCCCGACGCCGTGATCGACATCGCTGGTGCCACATAACAATTACCAGATCGTGCCGCGCTGCGTGCTGCGATCTCTTGAGCGATTTGCGTGTCGGTATCCAGCGGGAGGTGCGGGCCGTGTTGCTCGCATGAACCAATCGGAATGAGCAAGGTGATGATGTTCGTGAGGTCTGGCCAACGAGCAGCACCCAAGTGGTGGTTGCGTGGGCTGAAACTCATCGCTCCATCATTGCTCATCTGAGGAGTACGCAAAGAAGGCCGGAGATCTGTGAAACTGTCGAGGTGAGCGACATCGATACGAACCAAAACACCGAGACAGATGTTGAATGGCTTTCTGAAGAGGATATGGCGGTCACTCGATCGCGAATGCCAATCGTATATGTCGATGCTGTGCCGGTTCGGGTTGACACCAATGGCAATGTCACCGAGGTCGGCATGTTGTTGCGTGTGGCACCAGACGGCAACATCTCACGAACGTTCATTTCTGGACGAGTGCTCTACGGCGAACGAGTTCGAGATGCGCTGCTTCGTCATTGTGAGAAAGACCTGGGTCCACTTGCGCTTCCTCGACTCCCAGTTTCTCCGGCGCCCTTCACTGTGGCCGAGTACTTTCCCGATCCGAGTATCAGTGGGTTTTATGACCCACGCCAGCATGCGGTGAGCCTTGCCTATGTCGTTCCGGTTGACGGTGAGTGCGAACCAACGCAGAAGGCGTTAGATCTTTCGTGGTTCTCACCAAGTGAGGCGGTATCGGACGGGGTGCGGCAACAAATGACGAGTGGGCACGATCGACTCATCCGTCTCGCCCTTGCTCATGTTGCACAACTTCCCTGACGCGCGAAATCCGCGTCGGTAGCGTTCTGCACATCTACTATCTCTTATGTGATCGAAGCGTCCGCAATACGTCGTAGTGCAAGTGCAATGCGGACTGCGCTCGTCGGTCAGCAGACGATCTGCTTCTCCTCTCGCAAACTTTCTGGGCCCGCTCCGGGCGTTGGCAGAGTCATCGAGAACATTGAGCGTGATGGTCGCGAGTTTGAATTCACCTGGGACGACGGCCTGGTATTGCACACAAACCTTCGTCGTTCGGGCTCATGGGATCTGTATCGCGTCGGCCATCGGTGGCGCCGGAAGCAGGCTGACGCAACCGCGCTCATTGAGTCTGAGGATTGGGTGGCTGTGTGCTTCGATGCAGCCGAAGTCGAGACCTACCGTAAAGAGCCGATTGACAGACATCCATCTCGTGGTCGAATCGGACCTGACCTTTCGGACCCTTCAGTTGATCGAGAATTAGCGGTTGAAGCGATTCTTCGCTACGCAGATCCATCAACTCGTATTCGTGAAGCTCTGTTGGATGCGCGTGTCGTTCGTGGGCTCGGCAACGTTTACGCCGCTGAAGCGCTTTGGGCAACCCGACTCAGTCCTTGGGCTCGTGTTGGTGACATCGCTCGTTCGGATCTCATCATGTTGGTCAACTACGCATCGCGAATTCTCGCCGAGCACCTGGACGCCCTCGGCGACGACGGATTTGTCAACCTCGTGCCATTTGAGGTCTATGGACGCAATGGCCGAGTCTGCAATCGTTGTGGAGACTCAATTGATGTCACTGCCGCACCACCGGACGATCGACCGGTGTACTGGTGCCCAGGTTGCCAGACCCGACTTGACTGGCGACTCCTTGACGACACTCCTCCGAGAGGCGCGCAACCTTCGTAGTTGTCGAGACTCAGTGAGTTTCGGGCACTCGTCCGAGCACGCGGTCGACAGCGATCACGATTGCGACGCGATCATCTCGTTCGGCTGGTTGCCGATATCGGCTGGCGTAACGCTGTTCAGCAAGTTGTACCTCATCAGCATCCCTCGTTACTCGGGCGATGCCTTCAAATGAAAGCCACCTTGGTCCGTCGACTTGACTGACGACTGCTCGACAGTTTCGTTCCGCATTCAACACTTTCTGCGAACCGTCGATAGCGATGATCATCGCTGTCGCTGATGACATGTCATAACTGAACCCAACAGGTACGACGTGAGGGGAGCCATCTGCTCTCAACGTTGTGAGAGTCGCCAGCACATATTCGCGAAGAAAATCTTGAGCGGCGTCCGAAAGATGATGTGGGTCGAGTGCCATTGTCGCTTCTTCCGATGTATCTACTGAGTTGAAATTGCTTCGAGCACGTCAAGACGCGCTGCGCGCCGGGCAGGGAACCATGCAGCGACGACACCGAGGAGGCCTCCAACGATGATGTAGACGACAAGTTGTCCCCACGGGATACCAAGTTTGCTCACGAACGAATCAGGAATTGCGATGACTGCAGCCCAACCGAGGAGCAGCCCGAGTGCCACTCCGAGCAGGGCTCCGAACAGACTGATAATTGCGGCTTCCCACCTGACACTCGACTGGAGCTGGCGACGTGTCATTCCGACCGCACGAAGCAGTCCGATTTCTCTCGTACGTTCAAGCACTGCCAGCACCATCGTGTTGACAATTCCAAAGAAGGCAACGACAAGGCACAGTACGAGCAGGGCGGTGATCACAACCTGCAGTTGTGCAATCTGGCCTTCGGCCTCTTCTTGGAATTCGGTGTTGTCCTGCACGCTGAGTTGTGGGAAGGCAGCAGTTGTGGCCTCAACAACTGCTCGTCCGACCGCAGGGTCGACACCCTCTGCATAGGTGAGTCCAGCAAAGGTGATCGCATCAGTGATCCGGTGTTCCCGGGAGAGATCGCGGTCGATGAGCCAGTCAGCCCCGGCGATTGCTGCGTCGTCAAAAATGCCTCGAACATTGAGTGTTGTCACAAATCCATCTTCGAACTCAACGCTGAGTTGGTCTCCAACAGCGAGTTGCCGTTCTTCGGCAACAGAGTCCAGAATCGCAATGCCATTTCGACCGACTTCCGCTGTGCCGTCGATTATTCCCATATTGACGACTGAGGTACCGGTGGTCGAGTCAAAGCCCGTTGCCGTAAGCACCTCGTCCCCGATACGAATCGCGGTTGGGGAGAATCCGGCCACTTGATCGACTTCGGGTAGTTCGGCCAGTTGCTCAACAAGGAGGCCCGAGAATTCGAGACCTTGGTTGGTTTCGAAAATCCAGAGATCAGCAGAAATTGATTCGTTGAGCACCTCTTCGAAACTGTCGAGAATTGAGCGAGTGAGCACAGCGACGCCAGAGATGAGGGCGAGGCCAATCATGAGGGCTGTCACGGTCGAACTTGTGCGCTGCGGATTTCTGCTTGCGTTGCCGCGAGCGATTCGTCCAGTGACTCCGCGGAGTGCGGCTACTGGCGTTCCGATGAATCCGGCGACAGCACCAGCGAACATTGCGGAGAGCATCGACACACCAATGAAGGTGAGCGCTCCACCAACTCCGATGAGCGCAAGGGTTGCCGAGGTTCCACCTGGGTTTCCGAACATGCCAATCGCCATGAACACCAGTCCCAGCAACAGCACCGCGCTACCGAGAGCAATGCGGACAGTAAGTGGCCGTGAGGCCCTACCGCCAGTTCTGAAAGCTTCAAGCGGGGTGACCCTCGACGCTCTCAGAGCGGGAAGAATTGCGGATGCAAGTGTGACTCCCATCCCAACGATGATCACCACGACAATCGTGCGTGTCCGAATTTCGAGGGGACCGTCAGGGAATTCCCCGCCGGCCGACGAAAAGAGTCGCTTTAGTGCCGATGCAACACCAAGCCCACCGACGAGGCCAAGGCCTGAAGCGGCGATACCAATCGAACCAGCCTCAATGAACACCATCTGCATGATTTGCTTTCCGCTCGCTCCGATTGATCGCATAAGACCAAACATTCGGGTGCGCTGACCAACGAGCGTTGCAAAGGTGTTATTAATGATGAAGGTGCTGACGAACAGTACGACCACGGCGAAACCGAGTAGAACATTGCCAAAGATATTGATAAACGTTCCGAAGTCTTCTTTTTGTTCGCCGATCACGACTTCTCCGGTAACCGCTTCAAGGTTGTCAGGAAGGACAGCCGAGATAGCGGTGACGAGTTCATCGGGGCTCACGCCGGTTGCAGCTGAGACCACCACTGAGTCGATTTGACCGGGCAGACCGAGCACCCGTTGTGTGGTTGGCAGGTCAAACAGAATGAAGAATGCTCCTCCGGTACCACCTTCACCAAAGTCGATAGTGCCGCTCAGCGTGAACACCTCGGGCTCACCGGTTGGGAGACTGACGGTGATCTCTTGGCCGACAACGAAGCCACCGCGCTCGGCTTGAACTGGGTCAATCACGACTTGCTGGCCGGTTGGGGGTTCGCCTTCGATCATCCTGAACGACGACACTGGGCTTGGTCCAGACCATGAACCGGTGAATACCGGTGGACCGGTTGGGCGAACGACTTCGTTATTTGCATCAATCGTGTAGGCCCGTTCGAATGAGAACAATCCGCCTTCGGTGTATTCGGCTTCCGGGAGGTTGGCGATTGCGCTGATGACATCGTCGTTGAAGCGCGGCGTTTCGCCATTCGTTGAGTTCATGTCGTTGCTGGCGCCGCGCACTTGGGCATCGACTCCGGCAAAGGCATCTTCTGAGACTTGGTTAAAGATTGACCGAAGGCTGTCGGCGAGAACGAATGATCCTGAGACGAAGGCAACACCGAGGACCACTGAGATGAGGGTCAGGATGAGGCGACCGAGATTTGCCCGCGCCCCGCGAAGAGCAAGTTTGATCATTGAACTCAGCTGCCGATCGATTTCATTGTGTCGAGGATCCGGTCAGCAGTCGGGTTCGCCATGTCGTGAACGATTTCACCGTCATTCAAAAAGAGCACCCGATCTGCAGTGGCAGCAGCGTTTGCATCATGGGTCACCATCACGATTGTCTGGCCAAATTCGTCGACCGCTCGGCGCATGAATGCCAGCACTTCGCTCCCGGAGTTCGAGTCGAGGTTCCCGGTTGGTTCGTCGGCAAAAATAATCGTGGGCCGGCTGGCGAGTGCCCGGGCAACTGCAACGCGCTGTTGCTGGCCACCGGAGAGTTCATTTGGTCGGTGTGAGAGGCGGTCTCGCAACCCGACGGTGTCGATGACGGTGTCGATCCATTCACGATCACCACTGCGTCCACCGAGCGAAAGTGGAAGGTTGATGTTTTCTTCTGCCGTCAGTGTCGGAACAAGGTTGAACGACTGGAAAATGAAACCAACTTCTGTGCGACGAAGTTCGGTGAGTTTTTTGTCCTTTAAGTCGGCAAGTCGGGTGTCGCCGATGAATGCATCTCCCGAGGTGAGTCGATCGAGGCCGGCAATGCAGTGCATGAGCGTCGACTTTCCAGATCCGCTTGGCCCCATGATGGCGGTGAATTGTGCGCCACTGAATTGAACATTCACGTCACGTAGCGCGGTTACTGCAGCGTCTCCGGTGCCATAGGTCTTTGTGCCATTGACGATTCGGGCGGCAGCGGTCATTGTTGTAGATGCATTCACGGTCTGAAGTCTGCCGTCGATAATCGATTGATGCCACCGGAGAGCAGATTTCGGTCACTGCCTGATCGTTAAGGTATGTCGATGAGCATTGAGGTGCCCGTTCAAGATCTTCCTCAAACCACGGGGCGTTGCGGATGGTGTTTTGTGGTGACGAGCGGCCCCTCGGGCGCGCACGTATTGTCGCTGTCACCAACATGGTCTGATGCTGGCGACGCAGTGTTTTCGGCGACTAGCGGTCGTCTAGCGGCGAATGTTGGAGCATCAGGAGTGGTGACGATGGTGTATCCGCCGTTTGCTGATGACGAGCTTGAGGGTTATTCACTCATCGTTGACGCGGAAGCGTCGTTTGATGATGAGACATCATTGCGCTGCACACCGTTGCGCGCCGTGTGGCATCGTCCTGCCCCGCCGGCAAGTAAGTGAACACGCGTGAGTTGGTTGAGTGAGCGACAGCGTGATGGCGGTATCGATGAGGTGCCCATCGACGGTGACGCCGGGTCGATGTGGCTGTGTGGAAAGCATCGCATTGGTCCGGATCCAGATGGTGTTGCGTCCTCAGTCGATGCCTCCGTCGTCGTCTGCTTGACCGAGGCTCATGAACTTGCAGATCGTTATCCGGACTATGTCGACTGGTTAACGACCGACCCTCGAGCAATCTGGTTTCCAATTCCCGACCTGAGTGTTCCCGATAGCGAGGAATGGACGGTGTTGGTTGCCGGTCTCCTCAACCGGGCTCGAAGCGGAGCGAACATCATTATTCACTGCGCTGCAGGAATTGGGCGTGCCGGTACTGCCGCGTGTTCGGTGTTGTTGGCAGCGGGAATGTCGCTTGATGATGCCGAGCGTCGGGTTGCTGAGTGTCGTATGGGCGCAGGACCACAATCGCGTGATCAGGCACGGTTCATTCGTGAGTGGGCTGAGTCATCGCCGATCGTGACTCATCCCGATCTTTGACGAGAGTTGCCCGTGTACGACTACAGGTTGTCGATGATGACTTCAGCGATGTCGATGGCAAGCGTCTCGATGTCTGGGTCAATCGGTATGAGGTTTGCTGACACAGCGATCGTGAGGTCCAGTGCTGGCATATATGCGGCGTGAGACCTGAAACCAGGGACGCCACCACCATGTGAATATGTCTCGATGCCGTTGACCTCACTCACCGTGATACCGAGTCCGTAGTTTGAGAACTCCGATGGAGTCACAAACTGGTTGAGCATGTTGTCGCTGAGCGCTGACGTGAACTCGCTGCGGAACACCCGCGCGAGGTCTTCTGCTTGCGCTTCAATGCCGCCCCCTGTCCAGCCAGCTGATCGAAGTACCTCTTGCGGGATGACGCTGATGTTGTAGTACGCGCCAACGGTTGCTTCAGCAGAGAACGCTGCAAAGCCAGGCACAAAATCGAGTGCTGTTTTGAGCTCTCCACGTACATACCCCGAGACCGTGTCGTTCGGAGGAGACTCCTGCGGGGCGAGGTACACCTCGGTGGCGCCAGCGGGATCAAACAAGCGGTTTCGCAGTTCGATATGGGCTGGGTTGCCAGTTACTTCTTCGATGACGAGTCCAGCGATAATGTGGCCGACGGTGTTGTACTCGTAGTCGGTGCCTGGTTCGTATTGGGGACCGCGATCAACCGCCCACGCAATGATTTCTTCCGGCTCGAACGGTGTTGCGAGCCGCACACTGGCGAGTGCGTAGAAGCCAAGATCGAAGGCGAATTCGGCAAACCCATCGGTGTGCTGCAGGATCTGTCTGATCGTGATGGCATCGCCGTAATCGACGCCGTCGAGTTCGTAGCCAGCTGCCCACCCAGATCCGAGATATGTCGACACCGACGCGTCGAGATCAACAAGACCTTCCTCAACGAGTTGGAGCATGACAACCGAGGTCATGGTTTTTGTGATCGATCCCCAGCGAAAATAGTCAGAAGTGCTCACTGTCTCTGACCCGCGAGCCTCGCGAACTCCACGAGCAATGTTGATCGCTTCGATCTCACCGTTGCTTGACGGCTGAAGAATTGACACGGTGACTCCGGGAGTCAGTGTGGTCGCAAGGAACTCATCAATGACTGCATTGATGCGCGCTTCGATGTCGTCGACTGCGAGCGTTGTTGTCGTTGCAACTTCGGTTGTCGTTGTCGTGTCTTCGGCAACCGAAGTTGTGGTCTCAATCGCTGTAGGGGCCGCAACAGACGTTGAACTATCGGTCTCTTGAGTTGGTGTTGCGCTCGAACATGCGACGAGGGCAGAAGTAATAAGCAACCCGCCGAGCAGGCGAGGAAGCGTTCGTGGGCTTGTTCTGATAAATGATTGTCGAATTCGAGTTAGCGCCCGGTGTAGTCAGGGGTTCGCTTGTCAAAGAATGCTGCAACAGCTTCGCGGTGGTCGGCGGTCGCCATGGTGCGCACCATGGCGGTGGCCTCGGCCTCGAGGCTAGTTGCCAGGTCAGCATCGAACGATCGCTGGATATTTTCTTTCTGCATCCGCATCGCGATGGGTGAGCGGGCAGCCAGTTCGTTGCAGAAAGCCAGTGCAGCGTTCTCAAACTCATCATCGGGGAACATTCGGTTGATGAGGCCGAGATTGAGCGCCTCAGTGGCAGTCACTCGTGGTGACAAGAACATAAATTCTTTGGCTTTTGCTTCGCCAATCAGTCGAGGAAGGAACCATGAACTGCCAAAGTCACCGCTTGCACCAATGGTTGAGAATGCCGAAACGAAGATGGCACTTTCTTTCGCAACGCGGAAGTCTGCGGCAAGCGCTATTGAAAATCCTGCACCTGCGGCCGGCCCTGGAATCGCTGCGACGACTGGCTTCGGAAGTTTGCGAAAGGCACCTGACACCCACATTTGAATTTGGCGAAGGCGGTCGAGGCTTTGCTCAGGGGTGACGGGTTGACCCTCACCGGCATGGCTTTCTCTAAAACCTTTGACGTCTCCGCCTGAGCAAAATGCGCCACCCTCGCCGGTCACCATGAGCACGCGGATGTCGTTGTTCGCAGCAACTTGAGGCAGAGCAGTGTTGAACCCGTGATAGATCTCATCGCTGAGAGCATTTCGTGACTCTGGACGGTTAAACGACAGTACGGCAACATTGCCGTGAATGCGGCCGAGCAGTTTGTCGGTTCCGGTATCAAGTTCGGTCATCGGTTTCCCCCGTTCAATTTGGACTCCTTCACTTTTGCATCAGTTGTGCTGATACAGCGAGGCGAGCGCTTATCCCACGGTGACCCTTCGGCGGTGATATCCGGTTGCTCCATCAGGTGCAACCGATCGCGGGGTTTCGTCTTGGGCGTTTCCGTCGTTGTCGATCGCACGCACCCTGATGATGTGATCACCGTTTGTCGCGTGCCACGGAAGGTGCCATTGCACCCATGTGTTGTCATTCGAGTGATCTCCGAGCTCGGCGGATTGCCAGGGGCCATCATTGATGGATACCTCGACTCGAGAAATGCCGATCGAGGGGGACAATGCGATTCCAGCGATTGGCGTGACACCGGCTGAGATCGATGATCGTTGCGGTACGTCAATACGAGAGGTGAGTTTGACCGGGGCTTCTTTTGACCACCCGCGTGGGATCCAGTATCCATCGGTGGCTTCCCACGTAGTGAGTTCGATTCTTGAGAGCCATTTCGTCGCTGAGACGTATCCGAACAGGCCTGAGACGATGAGGCGAGCGGGAAATCCATGTCGCTGTGGAAGCGGTGTTCCATTCATTGCGGTGGCGATGAGAGCGACACGTCCATCGAGAGCGGTCGCAGTTGGCATGCCGGCGGTAAATCCATCAACCGAGTGACCAACAATTTGTGATGCTCCCTGTTGGATTCCCGCCCGGTCGAGAACGTCGGCGAGACGAACTCCTTGCCAAGTCGCATTTCCAACGAGGTTGCCGCCAACCTCATTCGACACACACGCGATGGTGACGGTTTCAACCTCAGTTGATGCCTCGATGAGGTCTTGGTAGGTCAATGTTTGTGGTCGGTCAACCATTCCGTCGATGGTGAGTGACCACGTGGATGGGTCAACTTTCGGAATGACGAGGGCGGTGTCGATTCGGTAGAAGTCGCTATTGGGCGTAATGAATGGTGTGATGCCATCGATGCCATCGAGGGTGTTTTCGATTGGCGGGGTACTTGTTGATGGTGTGGGCAGTGGCGCAGTAACGGCTGGTTCAGAGTTGAGCGAGCGTCGGCGAACAGTCGTCGCAAGAGCCGTGGCCCCGGCTGTCCCGGCAATGGCTGAACCCGCTACCAACATGAACTGGCGTCGATTGCCGAGTGCCTCTCCTGGGCGTTCGAATGAGGGCTCTTTATCGGATGTTGCTGGTGTGGTGATGCGTAAGAGGTGCCGATGAAGCACCAATCCGGTCACCAGCCCAGCGGTGATGGCGATGACACCAAGGGGAGCATTGCTGAGAGGTCGCGTCAGAAATGCTGCGAGCCCCACTACACCGATGACGGCAACGAGAAGCGTGAAGTTTCGCCGGGAGCGCTTGGGAGAAGATGACGCTGCCGTTGCAAGCCCAATGATGACGAGCCAAGTTCCGATGATGAGAGCGGATTTGTGGTGAGTGCCGAAGACGGCTACCGCTACGTCTTTGAGTGTTGCGGCGAACCGGTCGATGAATGTCAGGCCAGCGGCCTCAACAATTGTGGGGGATGTCGAGTCGATTGCGCTGAGCGACTCTGCGACGCCGAGCGCAGTACATGCAGCGATTGCTCCGGCGATGCCGTGCTGTGAGCGATGTTTACTGGCCACGTCGCTGACGGTAATTCATGTTGAGGAGTCGAGCGACTCGTCGTCAATGATTCCATGCTGAGCGCCGTGAAAAACAGGGTGTCTGGATGCGGTAAGTTTCACTTGTGACTGAAAAGCGTTCAGCGAGCGCCGAACGCGGAAGAGTACGTCGAGAAGCAATTCTTGACGCAGCGATGGAGCTGTTTGCTGAACAAGGTTTTGTGCTCACGAGTTTGCCCATGATCTCCGAAAGGGTTGGAATTACTCACGCCGGAATTCTTCATCACTTCGGATCAAAAGAAGGCGTGTTACGGGCCTTGCTTGAGCGGGAGGGACCGGTTCCACATTTTGGCGCGTGGGTGCTCGATATGTCGGGGCTTGATGTCGTCGCCAAACTTCCTGACTACGCCGAAATCGTGATTCAACATCCTCTTGCGATGGAATGGCAGTTTCAGCTGTTCTGGGAGAATCGTCACGCCTCCGACCCGATGCATGAGGAAGTTCTTCACGACGTTCGAATTCGCAACCACATTGCAGAAGAGATTCGATCAGTACTTCTGACAAACAACGAAGCTCCAGAGATCGATCTGGAGGCCTTGTCCTACAACATCTTCGCGTTCGTCATCGGCGCTAATTCGCAGTGGCTTGTTAGCAAGGACGACGAATTGCTACGCCGTTCGTATCGTCGATATACCGATTCAGCGCTGAGGGTGTTGCAGGGCCAATCACCAAACCATGAGGGTGCACTTCCGCTTGTCTAAACAGCGACGACTCAGTCGACTCGCTGAAACCGGCTGACGAGATGAATTCCGTGGTTGCTCTCTTCGTGGGGCGCAGCAACAAGTTCGACGTGGTGAGGAAATCGGCGATCGAACTCCGCTTGGAGTGCCGCTTGAATTGACGGTTCGCCAACTCGTTTCCAGTCATCGAGTGACTCCCACACGAACGTCAATGTGATCTCACCGGGTTTGCTGTCATCGGTCCAGACCTCCTTTGATCGAAATGGAATGCGATCAAACCCGGGCAGTAACGCCTCGCCGAGGGTCCACACCTCGTGATCCACAGCGATGAATTCGTCGACGTGTTCTGGAGCAACCCGAAAGACGAGCACTTCCACTGGGAGTTGCTCACCTGTGCTGTAGGTAAAAGATGGTTTTACTGACGACATCCGTCTCGTCCTTCGGGTGATGTATTCGGTCACTGCATCATCACACACGAAGAAGTTGTGAGGCCATCTCCGCGTCGTTAGGTGGGGGCAGCTGCGGCAAGACTGGTGTGATGGCCTACAACTCAACCGGACTTGTTGTTCATGATGCTGACGCTCACATTATGGAGACCCCAACCTGGCTTCGAGATCATGCTGACCCAGCATTTCGAGACCGTATTGATGCGCTGACCTATCCCGGTGGAAACGAACTGCAGCAATCGGCGGTCGAGTTCGAAGCACAAGATGACCTCGAAGCTGGTTTTGAGCGCCTTACCAAACGACACCAGTCACCCGACTACATTGCCGCTGAAGAAGCAGAGATCATGCTGCGCAAGAACTATGCAGCCACCGGATCATTCATCCCTGAAGATCGCCCTCGTGCGCTCGACATATTGGGTTTTGCCAGCCAACTTGTGTTCAACACGTTCTACAACAGCCGACTATGCGAGTGGGAACACTCTGGCGATATGGAATTCGCAATTGGTACTGCCCGCGCGCACAATCGCGGCCTCGCTGAGTTCTGCTCGGTTGACCGTCGTTTGCTCTCAACGTTGTATGTGCCACTTGCTGACATTGACCGTGCACCGGCTCTTGCCGAAGAAGCGATTGAGATGGGTGCAGGGGCATTGCTGATTGCATCTGCCTGCCCTCCCGGTCACTCTCCAAGCCACGTGGGGCTTGACCCGGTGTGGTCGATGGCCGCCGATGCTGGCGTGCCAGTGGTCTTTCATGTCGGTGGAACAGGTGAATTGCTCGACCCGAACTATTTCAACAACGGTTTGCCAGTGCCGCCGGATTTCCATGGCGGTGAAGAGAATTTCCGGTCGGTTGACTACATGGCGATTCCGGTGCAGCCCGCTCAGACCCTCGCAACCATGATCTTCGACGGAGTGTTCGAGCGGTTCCCTGAACTGCGTGTCGGGGTTATTGAACAGGGTGCGATTTGGGTGCCGTCGTGGATGCGCCAAATGGAATCTGCGATCGATGCATTCGCCCGACATGAGGAGCGTTTGCAGAAGTTGTCACTTCGGCCGAGCGAGTACGTCCGCCGTCAGATGAAGTTCACCCCGTATCCGACCGAAGACGTCGGCTGGATCGTCGAACAGGCAGGGTCTGAAGTCGTGTTGTTCTCGTCTGACTACCCACATGTCGAAGGTGGACGTCGACCGATTGAGCGGTTTGAGCGATCGCTTGAGAATTGCTCTGACGAGATTCGCCAGCGTTTTTATCATGACAACTTTGATGAATTGATGGGTGGTCGCCTCGGTTCGTTACTTGCTGCGTAAGTCAACTCGGAGTTATTCACGTTCGCATTGAGTGGTATTCACTGAGTGACCCACCACGGGATCTCGATGTGGAGATCACCGAAGAGATCTGATGAGACGACGATTGGCCGGCCGATGTCATCGATGGTGAATCGCGGTGAGATGCCGTCGATGTTGTCGGTGTCGATCACGGTAGTGACTGCTGAGGTGCTGCAACCGCTTGGGTGGCAGAGGCCAATTCCGAGATCATCAGTCGTTGTCGTGTAGGTGACGATGGGCTGGCCGGCATGGCCGAGTTGGACATCAAGGGTGCCAATGCGTGGAACGGCATTCGTTGCAATACTGTTGGTGATGAGGGCGAAGCATGATGCATCTCGACACTCCGTGATGAGTAACGACGCTCCATCGAGATGAGCAACAAGGGGAGTGCCAGCAGGAGTCATCGCGACCTTCGGATTCCAACCCACATCTCCACCAGCGCTCGATCGCAGCACGACAACACGTTCATCAGCGCCGACACATGCGATGTCGTTACACGAAATGAGTTGCACCTCGCTCGCCGTGACTGATGCGCCTGCGTGAGTTCGAACCTGATGAGCGAGAACTGGAAACCCATCGAGGCCAAGTGAGATCGACGGCATAAAGCCCGCCGCAATCTCAGATGACGCGTTGCCCACTGCAGCACTTGAATGAATCGGGCTCAAGGTTTCAGTTCCCGCACATGCGCGGTCATTGCAGGTGAGCACGCGCAGGTGCCCGACGAGCGGCAAGTTGTTCTCGTCGTGCGACTGGTGAGCAATCACCGGAAAGCCGTTGCGTCCGATGATGATGTCGGGAGTAATGCCATCGACATCAGGGGTGGCGATCGATGTGGTGGTTGACGACTGACATGCATCGTCATCGCACGCAGTCACCATCAGGTCAGCATCGGTGAGATTGCGATGGGCGATCACCGGGTTGCCGTCAATTCCGATGGTCACCGATGGTGAATTGCCGATGGTGTCGCCACCTGGGTCGCTAATCGTGGTTGACGTTGACGTGGTGCATAGGCGATCGGCGCAGTCGATGACGACAAGATTGCCTCCGGCAGTTGCCGACACGATGACGGGAAGGCCTGAAAGGCGACGAGCGATATCGCTGCCATTTGAGACAACGCCACTCATGGTTGCTGACGACGGTGCCGAAATCCGATGAGGCGAGGCGCTGGTGTTCTGGTCGCGCTCAAGTTGTGCGGCGTGTTCGACAAGAGTCGATTCGACCGTAGCAAGATCTGACGAAAGATTGGCGAGCGTTGACGCGTGTTCAGCCGACTCCGACACGAGGGAATCGAATGATTCACTCACCTCGCCGAGATCGGATTCGATTGCTTCGACGCGTTCGGCTGTGATCGCATCGAGCGAGATCTCATCGACCCGTTCAGACAGCGTTGCCAGGAGGTCGGCATCGGCCTTGTCATCAAGAAGGCTGTCGATATCGCTGTCTGAGTACCGAGAGCTCGGCGATTCCCCTTGCGGGCTGTCAGAAAGTGGAATGAAATATCCGTTGAGGTCTGCGAGTAAATGCGCTGATCCATACACCGCGAAGCAGACACGGCCATCGGGCGACAACGGAGCAATGACCGCATTTGGGACGGTCTGGCCTGTCCTGAAGTTGATATTGGAGGTATTGGGTGTCGCAACATCACATGGATGGACAGTCACAAATCCAAACCCGTTCCGGTCGATTCCGTCTACTGCAGTGACATTCAGACTCACCGCTGTGGCAGCCGCTGGAACCAGTTCAATGATGCGACCATTTGGAAGCGCAATTTGTTCGGTGAGGCGCATCTCGATCAGGCCAGTCCGGTCGGTCACGCGCGTGTCGGTGACGCGGGTATCGAGCACTCGTATTGGTTCGATAGCAACAAATGAGGTTGGGGTTGCCGTAGCGGCTGCATCTGCACGACGCAGTTCGCTTAATCCGCTCAACGCGGCAATGCAGATTCCGACCGCTACCCAACCAAGGCGCCGTCTGGTTGACGAAAATAGTGACATCTCTCCTCCTTGTCGTTGTAGGAAGAGAGATGTCAGCGAGACATATCTCGCGCTTTTTCTGAAGGATTAATCGAGCACAGTGACGGTGCCGGTGTTGCCGTCGACACGAACACGTGCCCCGTCGCGAATTCTGCGCGTTGCATGTGTGGCCGAAACAACGCATGGAATACCGAGTTCTCGACTCACGATGATCGCGTGACTCAGTGCCGCGCCGACATCGACGACAACGCCACCAGCGGGAACAAATAATGGAGTCCACGAAGGGTCAGTGCTTGGGGCAACAAGAACGTCGCCAGGTCCGAGCGCAGTCGGGTCGCTCGAATCGAGGACAACTCGAGCAATACCCTCTGATACGCCGGGACAACCAGGCATGCCCTGAATGCTGTCACCGACCTCCAGCGGTTCGACCTCTACAGCGTCACGTGCTGGCCAAGTTTCTGGGTCGCTTGGTGATCCAACGAAGACAAACTCAGGTTCCCGGTTGCTGAGCTGAGCGTGGGTCGAACGACGTTCACGAATTCGTTCAGTGAGTCGCTCGGGTGTTGCGCCAAGCACTTCTTCCATTTCGCTGTGAAGGACAAGCCCGAAGTCCTCGATTTCATCGAATACCTGACGCTCGACATAGCGACGGCCCAATTCACGAAGTGGAATGCGAATCTCTTGAATGAGCCTGATGTTGTTGGTCTTCGTTCTCTCACGTGCGGGCAACCAGGCTCCGCTGGCAGCAATTGCCGCAGCGAGCTGACCGTGAGTCGCCGGGTCGGCTTCGACCATGGCGAGCAAGGTTGCAGCAGTCTCGGCGCGTTCTTCTGCTCGCTGCTGTTGGTGAGCCAGCGGATCAGCATCATCACCTGCCAGACGCATCCGGTCAATTGCAGCGAGAGCGATGTTGGGGTTCGTGTCCCATGTTGGTGAACGAGCCTCCCATTCATTTGGGCCGCGGCTTCCGAAGTCGAGGCGGAACTGCTCAAAACCGGAGGCGAATTCTTCGCTTGCCGGATCAAGGCGCGAGAGGGCCCACATCGCGTAACTGGGTTCGGCTGAGTCAACCTGGCCGACTCCGGCGATCAGGGGCATGATGAGGTCGGGTCGTCCGACGGCGGTGGCCACGGTTTGGATCACGCCCACCGGCACCGTCGTCAGTGTTGTGACGAAGAGATGTTCTTGGAACAGTTCTCGGTGAACTGGAAAGAGCGCTTCGGCATATTCCCAAAGCTCAAGATCTGACATTGAAGAAAAGTCGGGCCGAGATGCACGAAGTTCGATGGTCCGTGCTTTGTGGGCGTTCAACTGGTCAAGTTGATCGACATTTGTAATGCTGAATACCCATCCGAAGGTCTGCTCAAGTTTGGCAGTGAGATCAGGTCGGCTGTCTCCAGGTTGTTCCACGTAGTCGGGAATCCCCGGTTGGGCACCAAAGAATTGTTCGTCGATTGCTTTCCAAGTGAGGCCTGGTGCGCGCTCGCCGAAGACGCGCATGACCGATGCGTTGAGATAGCAGTAGCCACCAGCAACGCCAAGAATGCAGAATTCGTTTTCGGGAAACTCGTCAGCCTCAAAGGCACCCATACGCACATATGCATCGCGCCAACCCAGTTCTGATTCGTACAGCAATAGCGAACGTGTTGCTGGAGCAACCGGGTCTGGGAAAACCTCGCCGACATTTGCCCGTGTGTAAATCGGGAAACGAGCAGACAATCGCGTGTCAGTAACAATGGACATGTGCCCCCCTTAGTGTGTCGTTGGTCACATTAGTGGTCGTTCACCGGAGGTGCGAACGGTGGGGGCGCTGTTAAGAAATTGTTAGAGCTCTCGTATGGTGCGACGACCGACGATTGACCACACTCCGATTGAGCAGATAACGCCGATGATCACCATCGCAGTTGGAACCGATGTCGCCGAGACCAGCGCAAAGAGCACGGCCGCAGCGATCGGGAATGCTCCGTTCTGAGCAGTCGAAGCCAACCCCATCACCCGTCCCATGAGCTCGGGAGGTGTATGTGTTTGCATCAGTGTTCTGAGCATCGTCATTGCGATGCCGCCGGTGAGCCCCCAGCAGACACAAATGAGCAGGGTCAGCACATAGACCTTCGAGAGGCCGAGTGCGACGAGTCCAGTTCCCATTGCACTTCCAGCAGCCAGCGCAAGGGCTCTTCCGCGTCGGGCCGGTTGCCAACGGGTCGCAACGATCATCGACGTGGTGATCATCCCGAGGCTCATGCCAACGTTGAGCGCGCTTGCAGCAAGCGACTTGGTGCCGAGCACATCCCGTGCAATTTCAGGGAGAAGAAGTGTGCTTGCAGTGATGACGACGCCAAGCACAGTGGTGAGTGCGAGCAGCGAGCGCAGTGGCTCAGTTCGTAAGGCCACCTTGGCAGCACTTCTAATTGCACCCTTTCGAGTACCGACCGCCGTATGGGGTGGTAGCGGCGTGCGGCGATGAACGATGACGCCGCCACATGTTGCGACGACGAGAAGCCAAAGCCCTGCTTCAAGTCCGAATGCTTGGATGACCGCTCCGCCGAGAAAAATGCCGCCGATGGTCGAACCGGTCATTCCGAGGTTTTGCAGTGCAACCGCTTGTAACAGAACTGATTCGTCAACAACACGTGGAACAAGCGCCTGAAGAAGCGGCATGAGCATTGCCGGTGCAATTGCCGTAACCAGTGCACACACCATCGCGACGGGAACGGTCATGAGGTCAGCGTGCAGTAGTAACGCCGAAATGGTGAACAGCAATGCTGCTGCGGCGAAGAGGCCCACGCCGAGAGTTCGAGCTGAAACCCGATCAGCAAGCGACCCTGCCCATGCCGAGAGCAGTAGCGGTGGGAGCCCGATGACGATTCCGAGAATTGCTGTTGCAGGGTTCCATTCGGTGAGTTCTCCGACGAGCCAGACGAAGACAAATCGGCTTGTGCCGAGGGCAATCGAGGCCATGATGTTGCTTGCAAGAACGCCGCGAAATGCGGCATTTGCCATCACGCTCCCAAGGTTGTGATTCGGGGTTGTGGTAGACGTCATAAGAATGTGATGTGATCGTAAATGTTGTAGCCGCTTATGCGGGGCATGCTTCGTACACGATGTGGTTCGGGCTTTCTGCAATGCGGGTGAAGTCATCAAGACCTGCTTCGGCGAAGACCGCACGCATGCCGACCTCGCCAGCTTGGTTGCCCATCCCTCGAGCACCGGGTTGTGCGAGCGAGCATGGAACACAGCAAAACAAACTCATTGCGTAGCGAGGAGTAGCCCGTAGATAGTGGTTTTCAGTTCGCGTCTGCATTGCAAATGGCTCGACCACAACGATTGATCCGCCCTGTGAGAGTTGGCTGATTGCGTGACTGGCAATGCCAACGGGGTCACCCATGTCGTGCAGGCAATCAAAGAAGCAGATGAGGTCGAATGGACCCGAGATTGCGTCTGCTGCTGCGAGTTCGAACGAGACATTGGTGAGGCCTGCTTCTGAGGCGTTGCGTCGGGCTTCATCGATCGAAGGTTGGTGGAGATCGAAACCGATGAAGGTGCTGTTCGGGAAAGCTCTCGCAAGAGTCATCGTCGAATAGCCCGTACCACAACCCATGTCGGCAACCCTGATGCCTGTTTCGAGATCTTCAACGCCGTGGGCACGCTGCGGCAGCCAGTGTTGAACGAGTTGGTGATCGTAGGCAGGTCTGAACAGTTCTTGGGTACCTTCAAAGAGGTATGGGTGATGGTCGCCCCACCCAAATGCTCCGTCGCCTTTCATCGCCTCGATTCCCTTATCCAGATCTAAGTAGAGGGCCTGTACTCCGACAAGTCCGCCTGCCAGCCAGAACGGCGAGTCGGGGTCGGCAAGCACCGCCGAAGCGGCTGACGGCAGCGCGTAGGAATCGCTCGGCTCGTCATAGATGACGAGCCGAGCAGCTGCTTGCTGATCGAGCCACTCACGGGTCATGCGTTCATTTGTTGTAGCTGCAGATGCGAGTTCATCGGCGGTCATCGGGTTTCCGTGTGCCATCGCTCGGTAGAAGCCGGTTCGATGGCCGGCAATGATGCAGGCCACTGTTGATGCCCCAGCGAATGCGTCAGCAACTCCGAGTAAGACGTCCTTTAGTGATGGTGCGTCGTTATGTTCTGACATGGCAACCTCCTGTTGAAGTGCTCGACTTTGGCCAGTCTTGCCGAGCCATGTGCGCCATTACGTGTCGCAGCGTTCTCGTTCGATGGAGGTTGTTGCTGTTCGTTTGCTGCGGGAAGCGACTCTGTGAGTACGCGGTTGTGTGTTCAGATCAGGCCGGCAATGCCCTCAAGGTTCCGTTCCATGTTCTCCGCGTGTTCCGCAAGCCGGTAAGCGATGATCTTGTGTTCCTTGTCAGGCCGGTTTTCGATAGCGTCGTTGAGACCACTACGGCCTGGGCCGAGCGAGCAGTATTGGGTGACAACGGTGCCGTCGGTCGTTGCCTCGAGGCGAAAACCCCATGTCGCAGCCGGGCCCCCGCCACCTTCAACTTGCCATTCGATGTGCTGCTGCGGCTCGAAGACGGTAAATGTGCTTTCGCTGCTCCAATTACCAATATGGGGATGTTCATTTGTGCCTCGGAACCGTGCACCCACCGCCGGAGCCGACGCACCGTCGAGCCACTCTGCGCCTTTGAATTCGGTGGAGAAGCGCGCTGGAAGGTTGATATCGCTTAGCAGTGCCCAGAGAACTTCTGACGAGGCCGGAATGGTTCGTGAGACCTCGGTCGAGGGTGATTCGGAATAGCGAAGCTCTTTACTCATGATGGGCTCGCCTCTCTTCGGGTTTTGTAAGTGATCTAGCGTACACCCTATGCGAGTTGGTGTGAGCACGTTGATTCAGTCACCCGACGATGTCGAGTTTGTGATCGAATGTGAACGCCTTGGAGTCGACACCGTTTGGGTGCCCGAAGTGTGGGGCTATGACGCGATGACGCCACTTGGCCTGCTCGCAGGAAAGACCTCGACCATTCGCCTTGCAACCGGCATTGTGCAACTCGGTGCTCGCACTCCTGCCATGTTGGCGATGCAGTCGATGTCATTGCAGATGATGTCGGGCGGACGATTCGTACTCGGCGTCGGGTCGAGCGGACCTCGCATCATGGAAGGTTGGCACGGAGTTCCATTTTCAAAGCCGGTGCAACTCACCCGCGAAACCATCGACATTGTGCGCATGATCGCGCGAGGTGATCGCCTTGAATACGAGGGCGAACTCTTTCAACTTCCCCCAGACGGTTTTGGTCGAAGTATCCGATCGTTGGCTCCCGCATGCGAACCAATTCCGATGTACGTTGCATCGCTCGGGCCTCGCAACCTTGAACTCACAGGTGAGATTGCTGACGGTTGGCTGGGCAACGCAATGATGCCTGAGGCGGCTGAAGCATTCTTAGAGCCGTTGCGCGTCGGCTGTGAGCGAGGCGGACGTTCGCTCGCCGACCTCGATCTCGTGATGCCGGTTGCCGTCGAGTTCACCGACGATGTTGAAGAGGCATCGAGGCGTCACGCCGACGGATACGCGTTCACGATTGGTGCGATGGGAGCTCCAGGAAAAAATTTCTACAACCGAGCGTTCGCCGCTCAGGGTCTAGGTGACGATGTTGCTGCAGTTGCCGAGTTGTGGCATGCCGGTAAGCGTGACGAGGCAGCTGCGCGGGTGCCGATCGACCTTGGCTTCAAGACCAATCTGCTCGGCCCTGCTGACACGATCAAGGAACGTCTGCGCCTGTACCGGAGCGCCGGCATTACGTCGTTGCAAGCCAAATTGTCGGGGCCACACCGCATCGACATTGTCGCTCAACTGATCGACGTGATGAATGAACTCAACGCCGAGCCGAGCGAGATGAAGTGAGTTTCACCTGACAGACTGGACCATGTGAAGCACAACTTGTCGCAGGGACGTGAAATCGTTGCTATTCCCGGCCCGAGCATCATTCCTGACCGGGTGTTGTCAGCGATGCATCGAGCAATGCCCGACATTTATGAGGGCGACCTCACGACGGTGATCGATTCGGTGTGGGCTGGGCTCCCCGAAGTTGTGCAGACATCTGGGCGGGTATTTGTGCCGATTGGTAACGGCCATGCGGCATGGGAAATGGCCTTGTCGAACACGTTGTCCCGAGGTGATCATGTGCTCGTATTGAACTGTGGCCGCTTTGCCGCGATTTGGGCTGAAATGGCTGAGTTCAACGGCCTGAATGTCGAGGTGATGGAGGCCGAAGAAGGATTCGCGAATGAACCATCGGCTCTTGAAGAACGCCTACGCGCTGATGTGAATCATGAAATTGCTGCGGTGCTTACCGTTCACGTCGATACTGCGACCTCGGTGCGCAATGACGTTCCGGCGCTCCGCAAGGCGATCGATGCCGCGGGCCATCCGGCACTGTTCATGGTCGACTGCATCGCATCGATGGGTTGCGAACGATTTGAAATGGATGCCTGGGGTGTTGATGTCACCATCGCGGCAAGTCAGAAGGGAATGATGACTCCTCCGGGGCTTGGACTGGTGTGGGCGAACGCAAAAGCGATGGCCGCCCACGAAACTGCAGACCTGCGTACCCGCTACTGGGACTGGACCTATCGCAGCGAAGACGGCCCGTACTACTTGCGGTTCTGCGGTACTCCTCCGGTGTCGCATCTGTTCGGGCTTGGCGAGGCTCTGGCGATGATGGCCGAAGAGGGCTGGGAGGCACGTTGGGAACGCCACCGGGTGCTTGCCGACGGTGTCCGAGCCGCAATCGAGGCATGGTCGGCACCTGGAGGGATTGGTTTCATTGCGAAGCGGGCCGACCAGCGGTCGCATTCGGTGACCTCGGTCATGACCGGTTCGATTGATGCTGTTGAGTTGCGCAGGCTCTGCCGTGAACACATGGGAGTGACGTTGGGTTTGGGCATCGGGAATGACGAGTCAGCGTCATTCCGTATCGGCCATATGGGTCATGTGAATGCCCCAACGATTCTCGGTGTGCTTGGCGCTATTGAGACTGCACTGATTTCGATGGGAGCTCCTATTGGCGCATCGGGAGTCAAGGCTGCTGCGGCTCGGCTTTCTGAGTAGATCATCGCACTTGGGTTGAATTCTCAAGACGGATGCTCGACGACTCATCGTGTTTGAGTCGGGTTAGCGTCTAGGCGTGGGTTTCTTTCAGTGGGTGTTCGGTCGTCACGAAACGCGTCCGCCAGACGCTGATCGCTCGATCGAAGCTGCATGGCTGCCGTTGTGGCAAGCACAGCTGGTGCTCCATGAACTCTGGGAGAGAGAGATTCCTGCAGTCCAGTCAGAAGACTTCACATCGCATTTGCGCTTTGGGTCGCGTGAACCAATGGCGCGAATTTTCGTGATGGAGCCGCGCCTCGCGGATGCACTCGCTGTCATTACGTCAGTCATTGGGGAAGAACCTGCCACGTTGCACGGCCATGACTGGCCAGGGTGGATCCGTCATCGCGAGGTAACCACCGAGACACATGATGACGACCATGTTCCGGGGGGAGAGGAGAAATGAGTTCACTTCGACCACGGCTTGCAATCGGCCTCGGCGTTGGTATTAGCGCAGCGGGTGTGATGCATTTTGTGCGGCCAGAGTTCTTCGATGCGATTGTTCCGCCCTGGCTTCCTCCGTCGCAGCGATTTTGGACGTTGGTAAGTGGTGTCGCCGAGTTGATTGTTGGTGTGATGCTGTTCGTGCCGCGGTGGCGACGTGCTGGTGCGATGGCGTTGCTTGTGTTGCTGGTGGCGGTCTATCCGGCGAATCTGTACATGACGTGGGATTGGCGTGACCGCCCTGCGGGAGAACGAGTTGTGTCGTGGGTTCGGTTGCCGTTGCAGTTTGTGCTGTTTGCGTTAGCGCGCATGGCAAGTGGCCCGTGGCGCACTTCCGCTCATCGGGGCTAAGTGTTCAGAGAGATTGAAGAAATTCTCGAATCGCAGCGTTGACCTCATCGGGATGGGTCATGTTGGGGGCGTGAGCTGCGCCGGGAACCTCAAGGAAGCCCCGGTGATCACTGAGTGTTGTAGCAAGCGACTGGGCCCGATCGATGGTGATGGCAACATCGTCGGTGCCATGCACGGTGAATACCGGGCAGGTGATCTCGTGTAATCGATCCATGATGTCGTCACGGCTGATGAGGGCCCCTCCTGCCCAGATGAGTTGCTGGCGATCGAGCGCCTCCCAAATGGGAATCCACTCGTTGCCGAGCGCTTCATTTCCCAAGATGAGGTCCGCCGTGATCGCGAACACTTCCGATTGCTTTTCGGCATCGCTGTGCTCGAAGACGTGCAGCATTCCGCGGTATCCCTCAATGGTGGCGGGGTCATCAAGATCGGCGGTCGAGTCGATGAGCACGAGCGCTCGAACGCGCTCCGGAGCGGTCAGCGCTGCTCGTAGCGAGAGGAAGCCACCTTGTGACATTCCTGCGAACACGGCCGACTCGACGCCGAGATGGTCGAGAAGTGCGAGTGCATCGCGTGCAGAATCCCAGTAGGTGAATGGCCCCTTCGCTTGGGTGCCACCAAAGCCCCGCTCATCCCATGCAATGCACCGATAGTCAGATGAAAGGGACGCGATCTGCTCGTCGAACATGGTGTGATTCATCATGAACCCGTGACTGAACAACACAACCGGCCCATCGCCACCTGTGTCTCGGTAGTTGATTTCAATGTCATTGACCGCTGCAGTTGCCATGTGTTGAACGTAGTTTGTTCACGACTGCTCTTTGATGGTCGGCGACTATGTTGTGAGAGATGTCGACCGCTTCGAGACACCTTCTTGCCATATCAAGCGGGCAGAAAAGCGTGATGACCCACGGTTCCCGAATCATTGAGACGGCGTTTGTCAAGCGATCGCTGGCGGGAGCGGTAACGATTTCTTCGCTTGGAATCGACGGCGATGAGCACGTGTACGAACACCATGGCGGCCCCGATATGGCATTGCTTGTCTATCCGTCTGAGCATTACTCGTATTGGCGGTCGATTGGTCTTCAACTACCTGATGCCGCGGCAATGGCAGAAAACTTTACGACGGTTGGTCTGCTCGAGACCGATGTCGCAATCGGAGATTTCATCAGCGTTGGCTCAGTCGTTGTGCAGGTCGCCCAGCCACGGAGTCCTTGCTTCAAGTTGGCGGCTCGCTTCGGCCGTAAATCACTGCCCGCCGAAATGCAAACGACGGGATACACCGGCTATCTCGTGCGGGTGATCGAACCTGGGGTGTGCGAGGCAGGCGATGCTCTCGTACACGAGAGCGGCCACGCTGCTGATCGGATTTCCATCGCTGATGCTGGCCGAATTTTGAATGTCGATCGGCACGATATTGAAGGGGCGCAACGACTGTTATCAGTTGCCGAATTAGGAGAAACCGTTCGCACCGCCTTGACGGCAAGAGTGGCGGCTGGTGGGCAACATGGCGAGGACGTCGATCGCCTCTACCTCGACTGATTCGATGTGGCTGTGACTTAGTCGCAACAAGAATCGCGCCACCCGCAGCCGCGGCATTTGAAGTGGGCATGTTCGGGGTGAAGTTCTGAACCGCAGAGTGGACATTCAGGAAATGTTCCGAATTTGGTGCGACATTCTGTGGCCGCACCGTCGGTCTGCTGGGGTTGAGATGAGGAACCCAATGTGCGGGTTTCGGTTGACATCAACACAGGCTGGCATGGAAGACCCCTCCAACATGGGATTTCTTCTCGATTTGACCGGCGGTTGCAGACCCAGATGCTGTTTCTCAGTTCACGTCATCGGTGCCATCGTCGAAACGCTGAACGCCGCCCACGGGCGAAACGATCCATGCGTCGATGTCGACTCCTGGTTCACACAGCGCAACGACACAACCACCAAACCCGCCACCGGTCATCCGTGCCCCGTAGACGCCCCGGATCTGACATAACTCGTCGACCGCCGCGTTCATGGTCGGAGTCGACACGTCGAAGTTGTGGGCGAGACTGTGATGGCTTTCGACCATTATCTCGCCGGCAGCGCGGTAGTCGTGGCTTGCCAACGCCTGAGCAAAAGTTGTCACTCGTTCGTTTTCGCTAATGACATGTCGAGCACGTGAACGCACTGTCAGATCAGTGATCTCTTCGATGTCGGCAAGATTCGCAAAAGGAAGCGGGCCGATCTCGGCCTCTGCATGTGAGCATTCGCTGACCCTTGTCGAATACTCCGAACCTTCGAGCGTTCGATGTGCAATAAACCGAACTGCAATCTTGACGTCTTCGGGTACTACAACATGATCGATCGTGAGGTCGTTGCAGTCGATGCGCGTTGCGTGGCCTGGTGTCGCGCTTGCGATGCAGAGTTGGTCCATGATGCCGGTCGGTACGCCAGTGGCGGAAACCTCTGCTCGACGGGTGAGTTGGGCGAGTTCGACAGCGCTGCCGTCGAAACCAAGGGCAACCGCAATTGCAACCATGAGCGACGCGCTCGATGAGAGACCAGCACCGATCGGCAACGTTGTCGAGATGGTGCCAGCAATGCCGTCAACCTTCTGACGGTGTGCGAGTTCGTTGCGCACTGCGGCGACATATCGTCCCCAAGCGGGTGTGGCTTCCTGGGGGCGCGTCGGTTGAGTAGCAAAATCGACTGCGCCAGATTCGTCTTCAGACTTCAGGGTGATGCGTTGAGATGGTTCGCCTCGAATTTCCGTCCATCGATCTATTGCCATCGGCAAGACGAGCCCGCCCGTGTAGTCGGTGTGATCTCCAATTAGGTTGACTCGCCCGGGCGCCCGGACGCAAATGCTCACTTGAGATCTCGCAGTTTCTGAGCAACCTCCGATGGATTCACAGGGTTGAAATACTCCTCACACGCAACCTCTGCTGCAGCGATGTATCGCTGCACGCCCCGGCTGCGCCATGGCGAGACAATTTCGATGTTGAACCAGACTGACTGGTCGTAACTGGTGGTTGACGGCGCTTGATAGATCCACATCATGTACGGAAGAGGAGCGTCATAGATGCGGTCGAGGCGTGACAGCACGTCGACAAGAACTTCTGCGAGCCCGTCCCGCTCATCACCCGACGCATCACTGATCGTTGCGAGATGGGTGGTCGGGGCGATTGACAGGGCAATCGGATACACCGAGGCAAATTGCGCCGTGACCTGCCAACCCTTGTGTTCGAGAATGAATCGATCGGTCGGCTGAGCGTCGGGTCTCCAGCCAGTTGCGAATCGACGATTTGGGCGCGGCGGCACGTGATCAAATGCATACATCTGGCCGTGTGGGTGAGAGATCGTGGCGCCAACTTCGGTACCCCGGTTTTCGAAGATGAGAACAAACTCGACATTGTCGAGTGCGGACAAAGCAGTTGTTCGATCAGCCCAAAGGTCAATGACCTGGCGGGCACCTCCTGCGCCAAGAGAAGAAAATGTCGCGTCGTGCTCTGGTGTGTAGAGAACGACCTCACATCGACCCTCTCCGAGCGCGGGCCAGCGATTAGGAAATGCCCTGACCGAATACTGGTCTGGGGCTTCCCGCCCCCCGACACAAAACGGGCACTCATCGCTGGGGAGATTCGGTCGGTCTTGGCGTGTCGTCACGACATGAACAGGTGTCCCAAGAAATGGATCGACTCGGCGTTCACTAGTCATTGCACATCACAGTAGGGGCGCGGGGCAGAGTTCTCCGACTCATTGATGTGTGGTTCACTTCGGTGTCGGCTTTCCAACTCCTGACAGCGACCAGGTCCATCGGTAGTCGCCTGCCGGCACGACATAGTCGGGAAGAACATCAGGCCCGCATGCGCCGGTTCCGACGCCGCGCATCGTGACGTCAACGTGCACCTCGGTGGTCGTTGCCTGGTGAAGGTCAGCAAGTGTTGCTGCGTATGTCAGGTCGCGGTCATGGTGGGATCGAGCGGTCATGATCAGCGGTGTTGCCGCGTCAATGCGAAATCCTTGGCCAGAAGGTGCGCAGAGTTGCATCCAACGGCACCCCATGTGGGCGCCGTGCTCTTGGGGGACAACGTACGGATGGAACTGTTCGTCAACGTTTGATTGCCAACGACTCAGCATCGAGCCCGAACACCTGTCGGGGTACGACTCGGTGGGTCCGAGCCCGAACCATGTCAGTTGAGAAAAGTGAGGCGGAACTTCGAATCTGATGCCGACTCTTGGAAGATCAGTCCAGGGTGCCGGCAATTGAATGTGCTCATCGAACAGGGCAACTCCGTTTGCAATGGAGATATGCGTGGTGTGCGTGGCGTGATGAGAGGTGCCGTGCAGAGCTCGTGAGATGCTGACAACGCATTCATTGTCTGACTGTTGTCGAGAGATGTTGATGAGTTCGTATTCGAGTTGATGAAGTCCCCATTCCTCCCAACGTTGCAGGGCCCCGCCAAGGCTGTGCACGCCGTGAAGAAGTGATTGCCCGAAGCCGTCGTTATCTGTTGGCGCTCTCCAAAGTGAGGCACAGAGATCTGTCACGAAAGGGTCGCCACCACCGAAACTGACGGAGAGTTCTGCTCGGTCACCGGTTACGAGATCGAGCGGCAGATGTTGTTGTGCCCGTGGCTGTTGCGAGCTGCTGATGGCGAACTGTTCCCACGCCACGACATGATTTTTCGGCGCCCAAGACGTCGCGGTGCGAAGACAGAACTCAACGGAGAGATGGAGTTCGCCGCGGACGTCAGGTCGTGACGACGAAAGATCAATAGTGGCCGATTTGCCTGGTGAGACATCGATGAGTTCGCGTCCCCGACAGGCGATCTCACCGTCAGCGGTGAAGGCCCACTCCATGGCGAGGTCGGTTGTTGCGGTGAACGACCGGCGGTTGGTGACGCGCACCTTGCAGCCGCCGAGGTGTTCGGCGATGACCGGTCGAGCGCCCCACGCGAACTCTCGAAGTGCAGGGTGAGGGGTGAGGTCGGGGGCGGTGAGGCCGTTGATGCAGAAATTTGCGTCATTTGGTGTGTCGCCGAAGTGGCCTCCGAAGGCCCAAAAAGGGCGCCCAATGTCGTCGTGCTCGAGCAGGCCTTGATCGCGCCAATCCCAGACGAACCCGCCGGTGATTGCGTCATGTTGCCAGAACGCCTCAAGGTAACGATCGAGAGAGCCGTTTGAGTTTCCCATGGCGTGGGAGTATTCGCAGATGAGAAGTGGCCGGTCATCGAGTGCGGTGGTTTCGGCCCATTCGGCCCATTCGATCAGTGTCGATACAGGGGAATACATCGCAGAGACGACATGCTGGCAGCGTTGCACCGATGGCGAGGGAGATCGTTTCCACTCGCCGGCAGTGGCGGTTGTTCGCCAACGCTCTGCTCCCTCATGGTGGATGAATCGGGTGGGATCGGTGTGAGAGATCCATGCAGCTGCTGCCGAGTGAACGGGCGCGTGACCCGATTCGTTGCCGAGTGACCAGCCGATGATGGAGGGGTGATTTCGGTCTCGGGTCACCATGCGCGTGATACGGCTCATGAGCGCTGCGGCGTAACGAGGGTCGTGCGCAAGCGTTGTTTCGCGGGCGTGGCATTCAATGTTTGCCTCGTTAACGACGTACAGGCCGAGCTCATCGCAAAGGTCAAGCAGACGATGGTCATTCGGGTAATGAGCGGTTCGAATCGCATTGATGTTGTGTTGTCTCATCAGCACAAGTTCTTCGCGCATTTCATCTTCGGTCACCGTCTTTCCGGTCACCGGGTGATGATCGTGTCGGTTGACGCCGAAGATCTTGATCGCAGTTCCGTTGATATTGATTCGGCGGTCAGAGACTGCGACGCGACGAAAGCCGGTGAGTGCGGTGACAACTTCGACCGTTTTTCCCTTGGGGTCAATGAGTTCGGCGATAACTCGATAGCGGGTCGGTGCTTCTGAAGACCACGGTTGCACGGAGGGGATTTCAAAACGCTCCAATGCCGAGATCTCGCAGCGAGACCTTGCACGGTTGTCAGCGCTCGTGAGGGTGAGCATCGAGTTGCGAACTCGGGAGATCCGTTTTCCGCCTTCAGTTTCGACCCACAGGTTCGCGGTGAATGATCGCCGTTTTACGTTGAGCCCAATCGAGATGTCGCAGGTACCGAGTTGAGTTTCAGGGTCATAATCAGCGTCAACGATGAGCTCGTCGAGCCGTACCTTTGGGCGGGCCTCGACATAGACCGATCGGTGCAGGCCCGCATGCCACCAGTGGTCTTGATCTTCGATCCAGGTGGCGTCACTCCATCTGATCACCATTACTGCGAGGAGGTTGTCGCCTTGGGTGATGAACGGGGAGAGGTCGAACTCGGATGGAAGTCGAGAATCTTTTCCCATTCCGACGAATTCTCCATTGCACCACACAGCAGCGAGGCTCTCTGCTCCGCCGAGGTGCACGATGATGTCGCGAGATCGCCAGTTGCGCGGAACGGTGAAGTTTGTTCGGTAGAGGCCTGTTGGGTTGTGGTCAGGAACATAGGGCGGTTCCTTGCCCTTCCAGGGCATCACGACGTTGGTGTAATGGGGGAGGTCATCGAAGCCTTGGCGTGTCCATACACCCGGTACGTTGATCGTCGTCCATTGGGTGTCATTCGTGGCCGGATGCTGCCAGCGGCGCGGCGCAGATGAGGGTGAATCGATCAATTTGAAGCGCCATGTTCCGTCTAATGAGCGGCGGAAGCGTGAGGTACTTAGGCGTGCCTGTTCAACATTCGGGTAACTCTTAAAAGGCTGGCGCGCAGGAAGACGATTGACCTCGACGAGTTCGGGTTGAAGGAAATTCGCGACATCCATGAAGAAACCGGTGTTGGAACCAGGTAGGCGAGATGCGATGACCGAACCGCTCAGGTCGAACCGCTCAATCCGAACCTGGGGCTGAGAACCTCACTGAAAGCAGCGGTTTAGATGGCGTTGTAGACGAAGCGCGTGCCGCAATTTTTGATGTCTGGGTACGCAGCAGCGACCGTCGCCATCATGTTTTCGAACCATTCGCTGTTCATCATCGCATCGGTGAATGCTCCGCATGCTTCAAAGGAATCGAAATCGATCATGTATTCAACTCTGTCCATGTCGCCGCCCGCGAAAGAACGCATAAGGCGCGGGTTTCTCGCTCCAAGGCTTTCATGGACTGGTGCGGCAGCTTTTGAACCTGCGACGACTCCTTCTAGGGCTGCCGGTGTGCCTTCCCATGTGGTGATTGCTGTGACAAGCATGTGTTCCCCCTTTATGTGCCTGTGCTCATTCACAGTATCTTGCAGGCGACCAGCGAAGCGAGGCGGTGACGTTCTTGGCGTGCCGAGCTCTCGCCCGCGTTATCTGCGTTCCATTCCATTAAATGACCCTGACTTCACGCGCCTGTATGGCTTACGCGAAGACACCGAATCGATGCACAACGACTACAAGTCACGACTAACGAATAGGCGAGCAGGAAGTGTTGGGTTAGCGAGACGTGAGATGGACCTACGCGGATATCAGATGCACCAGATGGTGGTGGCATTGATGGCTTGGAAGATCCGCACTGGGGGAGACACGAGCGAGTTCCTTGGGCAATGGGAACCTCCCGAACGAGCCCGACGGCGAAAAGCCGCTTAACTCCTATTTGTATAGACAAGAGCTCTGGCTCGTTGACGCCCTAAATGCGCTTTCACAGGTCAATCAGTGCCCGTAAACATGAACAGCGGAATCTGAGGGCAGTATTCCTTCTGAAGTTGCGCTGCACTAGCCTTATCTACAGTGATGCAACATGTGGCGGCGAATTTCGCACCACGTTTCGGGCCATCCCCGCCCCCGTAGCTCAGTGGATAGAGCAACGGTTTCCTAAACCGCAGGTCGCAGGTTCGAGTCCTGCCGGGGGCGCCAATGTTTTCAACGGTTGCAGGGTTATGGGCCTCGATCCCTGCCTCGATTTGTGCACTTTCTATGCACATGGCACTCGTCATCATGCGGTCCGCTCCGCCGTTGAGTCGGCTCCTTGGCGCTTGAGGTAGGCGCTCATCGCTCCTGCTGTGAGCATGACGTCCTCGGTGCGTGCAGCGGCGTAATGGGTCAGGGTCGTCTGTGATGACGCATGCCCCATCCGGTTCTGGACAGCCTTGAGGTTGTGGCCCCCAGTGATCAGCATGGTGGCGTGTGTCCGCCGCAGTGTGTGGATGGTGACGTCAGTGAGTCTCGCACGGCGGACGGCAGGCATGAAGACCCGCGACCTGAAGTTGGCGTAGTGAAGCCGGTGGCCGTCTGGGCTTGTGAATAATGGACCGTCTATGGCGCCGCTTCTACCTGTGGCGAGGAGATGCTTTGTGATGATCGCCGCCTCGCCAGGGTCGAGTGTGATGGTCCGGTTACCGGCGTCTGTCTTGCTGTTCACCACCTTGATGGTGTGGTCGCGTGCGCTGAAGTGCTCAACATTCATCGCCTCGATCTCTGCCCAACGGCACCCTGTTGCAAGGAATATCTCGATGATGGGGGCGTAGTCGTCCCCGGCAGCCTCGATGAGAGCGAGGCATTCCTCAGGTGAAAGCGCGCGAACCTCTTTTCGTTGCGCCTTTGGTAGCGACAGTCCCTTGGCGGGGTTCTTGACAAGCGTGTCGTTCTTCACCGCTAGATCAAGAATTGAGGAGAGGATTTGTGCGTGTTGCTTGATCGTGTGTGATTTGAGTCCTGCTGCCGACCACTGTTTGACGAGGTTCTGCAGAGTTGCATGACGAATGTTGTCGAGTGTCATTGCGCCGAGTGGTGGCAGAAGGTGCTTGGCGAGAATCCCATCACGCCGTAGTGCAGTTTTCGGCCGGTGATGGCGACTCGCAACCCACTCGTTGGCGAGTTCAGCGAAGGTCACCGCACTCGCCCGCTTGCTGGGGAGTGCTCCGTGGCTGCGTGCCACGTCGATTTCGCTTTTGAAGGCTCGGGCATCTGTCAGCAAACGGAAGGTTCGTGACGTCTGCCTGCCAACGCCATCCCGATACCGGACCTTGTATGACCGGCCCTTTTTGCCCGCGATGACTTCGATGCCTGGGTATTTGGATTTCATACCGCAGGGCCCTTGCAATTTCGGGCGGCCTCGATGAATGCATCGAGATCGTCAATGTGGTACCTCGCATCACTAGAGATGTAAGTCGCTTTGATGCGTCCTTCCCGGCGGTACCTGTTCACGGTTGAGATTCCGATCGACAGATACTCAGCGGCCTGCTCTGCTGTGAGCAATGGTGAGCGAATAGGTTGCGCGCTATTCGTGGGGGTGTTGTTGTTCATCCGTTTGCCTCCTTGCGGTTTGCAGGGGGGATGTACCCCTTTTTGCGGGCCGCCACGATTCGTTTTGTGGCGGTTGATAGAGACAGGCCAAGAGCCTCGGCAACGGTCTTCTGGACCGGTTGCCGTGCGTTGAGGGCTGCCATGTAGATGTCTGCAACTCGGCGGAGTTCTTCGTCGCTATGCCGCCGTCCGGAGTGGGGCGCTGAGGCGCTGTCTGCGGTCAGCGTTGCGAGGTGGGTTGCCTCACCAGCAAGGGCCTCCCGTTCCCATTCAGCGATGGGCATGTCCCGGAGGATCGTCTGGGTCAGTGCGTACCCGCTCGAGACAGGCGCCACCGAGAGGTTGGTTAGCGAGAGTCGCCCATCAACGTTGTCAACCGTGAACGAGACGCTCCATTCGTGGCCATCTTTGCTGGCCCACCTGACGCGGTGTTCAAAGCCTCTGTAAGCCCCCCCATAGTACTCGGAGGGGTATGTCGGTGTCGGTTCGTTCGCCTTATTTGGCATATCAAAAGTATGGCATGCCATTCAATGCGCTGTCAAGGACCCCGGGGTTCCTTAGCGCTGGGTGTGTTGCTTCACGTATTGCACTCGGAGGTCGTGTAGCCGTTGGTTGTTGAGGCGGGGCACGCGCCAGGTCTCCCAGCCGTCGGCGGAGACCACGTCAGCAGCATGAATCGCTGCCACAGATGGCGAGTTCCATACGGTGCCGTCGGCGATAGTGAACGTCCCATCTGCGTTGACCGTTGCCTCGTGGCTCTCCCCGAGGCGGGGCCGGGTCCACACCACTCTTTCGCCATCGAGAACGACCCCATCGGCGATCAGGTCGCTGATGGCCACCCGTTGACCGTTAATAGTGATCGGGGGCTTCTTACTGCTGGTGCCGCCGTCAGGGTCATCTTTGAGCGTCGGCTCGTGTTCTATGTCGATGTTGATGATCTGGGTGCCTGATGGGTCGTTGTAGATCGTCACGGGGACGACCGCTACCGGCAGACCGTTCTCTTCGAGGAAGTCCAGCGCTGACCGTGTCCGCCCTTGAAAGTCACGAGCGATCAGGTACAAACGCGGCGGAGCAGTGATCGTCACCGGTGTCGTGCTGTCAGTGAATTCCATCCAGTCTCCGAAGAAAGCATCAGGGCCCTGGTGGTTCGGACGGATGTTGTAGAGCGAGGCGATCTCGTCAAGGTTGGTGAGTCTTGCCCAGCCCGCGTACTCGAGTACCTGTGCGAGTTGTCCGCGATCGACATCGCGTTTGACCTCGATGATGACGACCTGCCCCGAGGACGTAAGGGCAACGATGTCGGGGATGCCGCCACCTGGGATGCGCGGCTGACGTGCCACAGGGAACAATGCCTCGCCGGTGAATGCCTCGAGATCAGCCCATGCCATGTCCTCGATCTGCTTCTCGTACAGGTCGGCTCCCGGTGCGAGTCGTTTGAACGGGACCAACGTTCCGTCTTTCATCTGGTAGATCGGCATTGTGACTCCTATTCCAGTAGGCCGGTCAGGTCGGCGGCGATAGCGGTGATCTCAAGCAGTGCGGTTTGGAGTTCCTCAGCGATCTGGTCTGCGATCACGTCGGGGGCCGGGAGGTCGGCGGCATCTTCGATCGAGTCGTCTTTCAGCCAAATGATGTCGAGATTGGCTTTGTCGCGTGCGATCAGTTCGTCGTAGGTGAACGACTTGAATCGTTCTGACTCTTGGCGTTCGCTTCTTGGTTCGCCGGGCTTGTAGGCGTCGACGAACTCTTGGAGATGTCCACGGGTGAGAGTGTTCGTCTTCATCGTGAAGTGCACGTTGGTCCTGAAGTCGTACACCCATAACCGCTCCGTCCACGGCCGTTCCCCAGCGGGACGCTTGTCGAAGAACACCACGTTGGCCTTGACGCCCCCGGCGTAGAAGATCCCGGTCGGCAGCCGCAACAGCGTGTGCACATCGAACTCTTTGAGCAGCCGCTTGCGCAGCGTCTCACCAGCACCACCCTCGAACAACACGTTGTCGGGCAACACGACCGCTGCACGACCGTTGATGTCCAGAATCGTCTTGATGTGCTGGACGAAGTTCAACTGCTTGTTCGACGTCGTCACCCAGAAGTCGTCCCGGACGATCTCCAGTGTCTCACGGGATTCTCGACCGTCATCCCCGATCACACGCACCGACGACTTCGTGCCGAACGGCGGGTTCGCCAACACCACCGACCAGCGCCGCCCCGGGTCCGACGTCAGAGCATCACGCACCTCGATCGGACTGTCACCGTTCGGGGTGCCCATCCCGTGCAACAACATGTTCATCGCCGCCAGACGCGCCGTGCCATCAACAAGTTCGACACCGTGCACGAACCTGTCCCGCAGATGCTCCCGCTGGACCTGTGTCAGATCCCCAGCATTCTTGGCCACGTGCTCATACGCAGCCAGCAAGAAGCCACCCGTCCCGCACGCCGGATCGACCACCGTGTCGTTGATAGTGGGCTGCACACAGTCAACCATCGCCTCGATGAGGGGGCGGGGCGTGAAGTACTGTCCAGCGCCCGACTTCACATCGGACGCCCCCTTTTGAAGTAGCCCCTCGTAGGCGTCACCTTTGATGTCGACCCCGGTCGCTGACCAGTTCTCCCGATCAATGAAGTCCACAATCAGACGCTTCAACTTCGCTGCATCCTGGATCTTGTTCTGCGCCTTACGGAAGATCACCCCCAGCATGCCCGGCTGACGTGACAACTGATCCAGCATCTCCCGATAGGTGCGCTCAAGATCGTCCCCATCAGCATCGAGAAGGATCTGCCACGAACACTCCGCAGGCACGATCTGCTCAGGATTCAACGGCCGGGTCGCACGCTCATGCGCCATCTTCAAAAACAACAGATACGTGAGTTGCTCCGTGTAGTCGATCGTCGACACACCATCGTCACGCAACAGGTGGCAGTAGTTCCATAACTTGTCGACCAACGCCTTCGTGTCAGCCACGAGACTCCCTCCACTTCCTTGTCAGGTCACCCGTAAACGCCGCCTGCAACAACGACCGACGCAACCGGCCACACTCCACCTCAACCCGATCCGCTGCCGCCACCGCCGCATCAAGACGGGCCAGTTGCGTGTCCAGTATCCGAACGATCTCGTCCTGTTCGTCAGTCGGGGGAATGGCAATAGCGATTCCAGACACTGTCTTCTTGTTGACCTCGGCGAAGGTGGTTCCTGTGGCGAGGTGCTTGATTGCCGGTGTCAGGTAGTGCATCTGGTGGTAGAGGAAGACTGGGCTCAAGTCGGGACCCGGTACGAGCGACTTGAACCCCTGATTCGTGCATACCTCGCCAGTAGCGATGGCCAAATAGCCGATTGGCGCGCGTGATGTAAAGAGGACCGACCCTTCTGGCATCACCTTGGCAGAGCAACTCGCCAATCCCTCGCGAGTGAGTGTCCGCCTACCGCCTGAGATGTAGCGCCCAGTGTGCTTTGAGAGGTCGTCGGGCGTCACCCAATTCACGTCACCACCCCAGAAGCGTTCGACGCCCGACTTGGGCGTGCCGCCGGACACGACCTGGCAAACACTGCCGATCGAGTCGGAACTCCACCCCTCCGGCAGTGCGTCCCCTCGGGATGGCTCGGGTTGGGTGAGTTGGCCGGTGAAGGCGGCGTGGAGGAGTGAGCGTCGGAATTGGTCGGCTTTGGCCCGTACCCCCTGTACCGACCGCAGCACGGTGTCAATGCGGGCCAGTTGCGTGTCGAGGATGCGAACAATCTCGCACCGCTCATTGGGTGGCGGAACGGGGATCTCAAGTCCCGACAATTTCTTCTTCCCAATCTGTGGGACGACGCTGCCATCTGCAATGTCAGAAAGCCTGAAGGATTGAAAGAACCAGAACAAATATTCGGGGCTTATTGACTCGGGGATCACAGCCATGCAATTGAGGTCAATCCCCCCAGGCGTCTTGACGATCCTCTTCTTATCAGTAGCAATTGCGCCACCTGCTTTTGGGAACACCACAGCGCCCGCAGGAATGAGATGAATTCCTAATGAGCCGAGTTCCTCTTCAGCGACATAGAGACGGGACTCTCTCAATTCGCTCGGGTGAAGATTTAGGTCGCCGGCCTTGTAAAAGGGGATGATCCGGTCGTCACGAGAGTGAGACTCCAGACGGTCTTCTAGTTTCGGCGGCGTTTTCCCGGGCCTGATTGACGCAACTTGACTAACGGTTGTCGAAATCCAGCTCCTCGGAAGGTCTCTCATGCGGCGAGGGTTTCGGTGAGGTTGGTGAGGAGGGTTGCGGCGTTGGGTCCGAGGTCGTTGATGTAGCCGTCGGTGCCGCCGTGTTCGGTGAAGGGGGCGAGTTCGAGGTCTTCGGTGGTCATGGTGGCGTTTTGGATGATGGTGTCGCGGATGCGGTCGAGCCACCATCGTTGTTCGTCGGTGAAGGTGACGCCGTTCTGGGCTTGTTGGGCGTGCCAGTTCTGGTAGCGCTGCTCGATGGTGGTGGCGTAGGGGACGAGTTCGGGCTCGTGTTCGAGGGTGTATCTGATCAACGCAATGAGGTCGGTCGCAGTGTGACGGTCAGTGGCTTTCACGTTGGTGGTGTCGAGGGCTTGGTAGGCGTTCCAGAGGGCGTCGATGGTCCAGGAGCGTGGTGGTGCGGCGATGCGGTCGGCGAGTTCTTTCAACTGGGCGAACGTGATGGTTGCCCCGTGTGGCTGTGAGTAGAGAACGTGGAGCAAGCCGATGTCGTCGCGGTGGTCGTTGAGGAACTGTTTCCATGAGGTGACGAGGTGTCGGCATTTGTCGTAGTCGATGACGCCTTCTGCGGTGAGGAGTCGGTCGGTGGAGACTTCGTCGATGATGCGGTCGTGTGCGGCGCGGATCTCGAGGATGCGTTGACGTAACTGGGGGTTGGCGGCGAGGGGTTCGATGATGGTGTTCACCCAGTTCCGCATGGCTGTGCCGACATCGGGTTGTCCGTTGGTGCCTCTGGGTGCGTGTTCGAGGACGGCAGCGATCTCATCAGGGTCGGTGACTGCGACGAGGCGTTTCGTGATGCCGGTGAGTGGGAGACCTCCGGCGATGTCAGCGAGTTCGCGGTCCTCGTCGGGGGTGAGTTGTCGTTCCAGGCGGGCGAGGCGGGATGCCAGTGATGCGGTTTCTTCTGCAGTGATCGTGAACGTGGCTGCTCGTTCCAGCAACTGCTGCAAGGTGACGGTCTTGGTGCGTTCCAGGGGGGCGGCGTCGATGAAGGGGTGTTCGGTGACACCGACGGCGTCGATGATGACGAACCGGTCTTTGTGGGTGGCGTCAGCGGTGACGGCCTGGAAGTCGGCGGCGTTGATGGTGCGCGCCCCCCGGCCTTTCATCTGTTCGAAGTAGGTGCGTGATTTGACGTCACGCATGAAGAACACGCACTCGATCGGCCGCACATCGGTACCGGTTGCGATCATGTCGACGGTGACCGCCACCCGCAGTGTCGGCGAGTTCCGGAACTGCTGCAACAGGCCCTTGGCATCCGACGCTTTCGACGTGATCTTCGCAGCGAAGTCGTTGCCCTTGCCGAACACCTCACGGGCCGTGTTGACGATCTCCTCGGCATGGTTGTCGTCCTTAGCGAAGATCAACGTCTTCGGGACAACCGTCCGGCCGGGGAAGATGTCGGTGAACAGCCGGTCACGGAATGTTTCAAGCACCAGACGGATTTGTGCTTTCGAGGTGACGTCACGGTCGAGTTGTTTCGATGTGTATTCGACGTCTTCGTCGAGTTCTTCGAGGCGTTCTTCTCGTGTCCGTTTGTCCTGCACGGGCACGACGGTTCCGGCGTCGATTGTGGAGCCGTTGTCGGAGATTTCGGTTTGGATGCGGTAAACCTCGAAGTCAACGTTCACGCCGTCAGCGACAGACTGCGGATACGTGTACTCAGACACAAGGTTCTGTTGGAAGAACCCGAACGTCTGCTTCGTTGGTGTCGCCGTCAACCCGACGAGGTGCGCATCGAAGTACTCGAGGACACCACGCCACACCCCATAAATCGAACGATGACACTCGTCCACAATGATGAGGTCAAAGGCTTCTGGTGGGAGGTCAGGGTTGTACTCGACCGTGACCGGGGCATCAGGTGTGAACTCGTCGATCCCGTCATCGTCCTCGTCGGGAACCTCGTGGCCCCGTAGCACCGAGAACACCCGTTGGATCGTCGAGATCGCCACCTTCGTCGACCCGGCCATACCCGCCGACGTGAGTTTGGCGACGTTGTATAACTCGGTGAACTTACGGCCGTCCCCCGGGGCGGAGAAGTCACGGAACTCCCGCAACGTCTGATCACCAAGGTTGTTGCGATCCACCAGGAACAGAACACGATTGAAGTTGCCGAACTTCAACAGTCGGTAGCACTCGGTGACCGCCAGGTAAGTCTTTCCGGCACCGGTCGCCATCTGAACCAGCGACCTCGAATAGTTCCCGCCCGCTAGGGATGCTTCGATCCCGCCGACAGCGTCGAACTGTGCGGGCCGCATCGGATACTCAGCGAACGACGGCATCGCTGTCAACCGTTGACGCCAGGAACCCTCGACACCATCACGAGCAATACGAGCCAAGGTTGACGGCTGAGGGAAGTTAAACACCTTGCGGGCTCGTGGTTCTGGGTCGAAGCCGTTCGTGAACTGAGTCTCTGAACCGGACGCCTCAAACACGAACGGCAGACGCCCGTCCACGAGCACCGCCTGGTCTTGGTACGCCTCAGGCAGACCAGTGGCGTACATCGCGGACTGCCACTGCACACCCGCCAACGGTGTCCCCACCGGTTTCGCCTCAATCACCCCAACAACCTGTCGGTCGACATACAGCAGATAGTCGACCCGACCATGACCGTCGGCCATGATCACCTCACGAACAGCGACCCCCACATGGTTCACCAAATCGATCTGATCACGGTCACACACATGCCAACCAGCACGCTCCAACTGCTCATCAATCAGAACGCGAGCCTGCGCTTCAGGAGCAAGAGCGTCACCGACCACCCACCCATCGTACGGCACCCCCACCCTTAACTCGGCGCTCTGAAAGAGGCGCCCGGTAGGGGCGATACGCCGATAGTGGCTTTCTCGATTAGATAGGCCTAAACGGAAGTAATCACGGATACAACAAGTGACTGAACGTCACCATCAGTTACTGCTGTAATATCGACGCATGATCGGCTTTCAACTCTTTGCGCAATCAGCAACCAATAGCACTGCCTCCATCGTTGCGGCGCTGATCATCATTGCTTTGCTGGCCTTTAATGGCATCGTTGGCTATCTGATCGGGAACACCAAGGGCCGTGGAAACTTGGGTTTCTGGCTGGGCTTCTTTATCAGCATCATCGGTTGGATCATTGTTGCGTTTCTTCCACGGACACTCGAACTAGAAGAGGAACGGGAACTGCGACTTGCAACAGCAAGAGGGGTGGTTTCCGCGAGCCCGGCGCCTCCGAGCGCTGCCAAGGCGACCGCTGAGAAGATCGCATTACTTGAGGAACTCCTCGAGAACGGACTCATTTCTGACGATGAGTTTGAAGAACGCAAACGCGCAGCACTCGACGACCTCTGACTATCCACAGAGTTTCCCACGGGGCCGGGGTCAAGGCGCTTGAGTGCTTGGGGCCTGTTTTGCGCCCAGTCAAGTTGGCTCTCAGGCCAACCTTAGGGGCTACCCCTGGCAGGGCGCTCCCGTGTATCCCTGCCAGGGCCTCAGTGCCACCGCGTGGTGGCGTGCTGGGTTCGGCGCAGGCCCGCCACGGTTGCGGCCCCCGACCATGTCCCTCAACACGGGAATCGTCGAGCGTTCCTGCGCTTAGCGCCTTCGCCGCAGTGTTCCTCCGGTTGGATGCGGCGAATACCTAATAGTGGTTGCACATGGAGAGAAGTATCCGTAATGGCGTGAGGCGAAGGTGCGTCAGCACGGCGGCTCGGTACCAAGCGGTCAGTACACCATGTCACTATTGTCACTCGGCCTTCAGGTGCAATACCCGGTGGCCTACGAGCGGATAATTAACTACAGGAAACCCCCTTCAGTGGTCGGCGGAGGAACAAAAGTGGATTCATCTCAACCTTGTGGCACGTCAGTCCAATGTCGCCAAGGTGCCGTTGCGCTTTCGTAAAGACCTTTTCGGCATCAGGGGACACGATCATGATGTTGTCGCAGTAGCGCACCCACCCGAAGCGGTGGTCGAGGTCATTGAGATAAAGGTTGGACAGCATGGGGGAGAAGCACGGGCCCGTACGGAGGCCATTCGCCCCCAGGAAAGGGTCGATCTCCCACCAGATCGTTGGGTCGAGGCGATTCACCAGCCCCCTCAGACGCTTCTTGTCGATCGAGGCGAAGTAACTCTTGATGTCGAAAGCGATTCGCTCCCCCTCAAGTTCTTCTACATGCCTAATCGCTGTGTAGATGCTGTGCCGCTTGCGATAACCGTGTACCCCGTCAGCCAGATGCGGCAAGACAAGTTTGTCGACGTGCTGCTGAATTAACCGGGCGCGTTGCTCCAAGGCACGGGGAACGACGTGTATCTGCCGATGCTTCACATGCCGAGGCCTAAGCCGATACGGACGCGGATGAGATGGCTTATGCATGGTGCACCTCCATGGGTCGATAGTTGCTATCCGGGCGGCATGTGGAGGCGGATTTCCTACATGTAGAAAGCAGGCGACGCTTCACGGTGGCCTGATAGGCCCATACCCCTTTGAAAGCCATAAGAACTAGGGCTTTGATAGCGGTCGGCCTTCGAGTCATGTGTGCGCTTACCCCCCTCATAGGGGGGTGATAGTTGCTATCTGCCCCTAAATCTGAGGTGGAGTTTTCGGGTTCCTGCTGCCCGACAGTTGCTATCCGCCCACCTAAAACCCGGCACGTAATTGGTGCCGAGTTGCTCACGGCGCCCTTGTGCACATTTTGTGCACATGACCCTCTCAGCACCCCAGAGCCGCCACGGCCCTCAGACAACCAAGACCCAGGAAGCGAGGGGCTCAGATGCTCCCAGTCGCTATCACCGAACAACCAGGGTGTTTTCCTAAACCGCAGGTCGCAGGTTCGAGTCCTGCCGGGGGCGCCAATAAACGTAACGGTTTCAGAGATCCGGTCAGCGGTGGTGACCTGGGCGTTTCA
>LFFE01000021.1 GCA_001510385.1 Actinobacteria bacterium casp-actino5
TGTTGAGTTGGGTAAGCCAATCGCGATGGATGAGGGTTTGCGTTTCGCGATTCGTGAGGGTGGTCGGACCGTTGGTGCGGGCCGCGTCACCAAAATCATTAAGTGAGGCGATAAGTCATGGCAAAGTCAGACAAACGGGTGAAAATCACCCTTGAGTGCACCGATTGCAAGCGGCGCAACTACATCACGATGAAGTCAAAGATCAATGATCGCGAGCGACTCGAGATGAAGAAATATTGCAGTTTCGACCGGAAGCACACGCTTCATAAAGAGACTCGCTGATCTTGCCCTGCACCTGATTAGGGGACGGCTGGTACGCTGACCATCCCTTTAAGGGCAGTAGCTCAGTTGGTAGAGCATCGGTCTCCAAAACCGACGGTCGGGGGTTCGAGTCCCTCCTGCCCTGCTGCAGCAATGCTGCAAACGAATACGAAACGACGAAACACATGTCACTAGATGATCTGAACCGCGAACAGAAGCGTTTGTTAAAGCGCCAAGGTGCCCTTGATGACAAGGGTGCCCCTACTCGCGCGCCGCGTCAGACGAACCGAAATCGTGTCGGACCACGCCAGTACCTTCGTGAGGTGCGAGATGAAATGCGTAAGGTCGCGTGGCCTGAGCGTCCAGAGGTAGTTCGTTACTCGCTGATCGTGTTGGTGACCGTCGTCGTGTACACCGCTTATGTCGCTGGAGTTGACTTCGGTCTTGGCTCTTTGATGCGGTGGTTCTACGCATGAGCGCTGAGGAGAACAACATGATGGACAACCAAGCGCAAGAGGACGTCCTCGTTGACGAAGCACCAGATCTGGTTTCTGATAACGCTGAGCCCGATGCTGCTGATGAGGCAACGGCAGATGAGTCACCAGTAGTTGCCGAAGATGCTCCGATGGAAAATGATCCTTGGACGCGCCCGGGTAGTTGGTATGTCGTTCACACCCAGTCGGGTTACGAAAAGAAGGTCACTGCGAACCTTCATGCTCGTATCCAGTCAATGGACATGGAACACAAGATCTACGAGGTCGTCATCCCAATGGAAGACGTCGTCGAATTCAAAAACGGCAAGAAGCAGACGGTTCAGCGCAAGGTGTTCCCCGGTTACTTACTTGTTCGTTGCGAAATGGATGACGAGTCGTGGTACTGCATCCGTAACACCCCAGGAGTAACCGGTTTCGTCGGTCAAAGTGACCGCGGCCAGCGGCCAGCGCCACTCCGTCGCCGCGAGGTGCGCACGTTCCTTGCTCCCAAAACCGATGGGGCAGAGGCAGCAGCTCGTCCGAAGCCCAAACTCGATTACGAAGTTGGCGAGGCGGTTCGCGTCAAAGAGGGACCATTCGCAGACTTCGCGGGCGAGATCGCAGAGATCAACGCCGACCACCTCAAGCTCAAGGTTCTCGTCAACATCTTTGGACGCGAAACCCTTGTTGAAATGGACTTTAGTCAGGTGTCGAAGCTCTGAGCATCGGCGTACTGCACTGACACGACAGGTAATGAAGAGAGAGAACAATGGCTAAGAAGAACGTCGCAGCGATCGTCAAGATCCAAATCGAGGCAGGTAAGGCATCGCCAGCACCTCCCGTTGGTACCGCGCTTGGTCCGCATGGCATTGCGATCATGGACTTCGTCAAGGCGTACAACGCCGCAACCGAGTCGCAAGCAGGAACAGTTGTTCCAACCGAAATCACCATTTTTGAAGATCGCACCTTCACCTTCATTCTGAAGACGCCGCCGACCCCGGTGCTCATTCGTCAGAAGGCAGGAATCGCGAAGGCGGCCAGCAATCCGGGTACGGAGACAGCAGCGACCATCTCTGATGCTGACGTCGAAGAGATCGCCAAAATCAAGATGCCAGACCTTAACGCCAACGATCTCGAGGCCGCAAAGCAGCAGGTTCGAGGAACCGCACGCTCCATGGGAATTGCGACGAGCTGAGACTCGAATCAGCTTCACCAACAACGTTCAACACAAATCCATCCAGCTCGGGAAAACCTCGCCTGAGGGATGACAACCACTGAGGGAGACAACAATGTCAGGAAAGAAATACGCAGATTCGTTGAAATCATTCGATAGGGAGACGTTCTACGCCCCAACCGAAGCCATCAACATTTTGAAGAGCATTGCGAAAGCAAAGTTCGATGAAACGATCGAGATTGCAATACGTCTCGGTGTCGACCCCCGCAAAGCCGACCAAATGGTCCGCGGAACGGTCGCACTTCCATCAGGAACCGGTCGTGACATCCGCGTCGCCGTGTTTGCTGCTGGTCCAGCTGCTGATGAAGCTCGCGCTGCAGGCGCTGACATCGTCGGTGCCGATGATCTCGCCGAGCAGATTGAAGCCGGCAAGATGGACTTTGATCTCACGATCGCAACGCCCGACATGATGCCGCTGGTTGGTCGCATTGGCCGTACCCTTGGCCCTCGAGGACTCATGCCAAACCCGAAGACCGGCACAGTGACCACCGATGTTGGTCGCGCAGTGAGCGAGTTCAAGGGTGGAAAAGTCGAATACCGAACCGACCGTTTCGGCAACGTACATGTTCAGCTCGGTAAGGCCTCATTCACACCAGAGCAGATCGAAGCTAACTTCCGTGCAGTGATCGACGAGATCCAGCGCGCAAAGCCTGCCAGTGCTAAGGGCCGCTACATTCGCAAGATCACGGTGTCGACAACGCAGAGCCCTGGTGTTCGTATCGACCTCGGTCGTCTCCGTCCGGATAACGACTGAGGTTTAAAAGCGCGGGAGCGCAGATAGTGTTCCCCGTACATATCAACCGCTCGCCGAAGACAGTTGGTCCCAAGTGAAGATTCACAAGGGGTAATGGATTTGCCGCCAACCGAGGTGCTGCCTCCGATTCACATCGCATCAGATGTTTGTCGTGTGGTGTCGCCGAAATGCGAGCCACCGACATATTTGAAAGGAGGAAAGCACCATGACCGACACTGCCACCCGAGCACCACGTCAACATAAGGTCGACACTGTTGCTGAGATCAGCAAGCGCCTGCAATCAGCGGACGCTGTATTTGTTTCTGAGTACCGCGGTATGACCGTGAAGGCGATTACCGACCTTCGCAACACGTTGCGTGGTTCAGGCGCCGAGCACACCGTGTATAAGAACACGCTTGCTCGCTTTGCCGCAACCGAAGCTGGAGTCGAGGGCCTCAACGACATTCTCGTTGGACCAACAGCCCTCACGTTTGTTTCTGGTGATGTCGCCGCAGCCGCAAAGGCTCTACGCGATGTCGCCAAGACAAACCCAAGCCTCGTTGTCAAAGGCGGAGTGCTGGGAGAAACAATTCTTTCAGCATCAGACGTAGCAGCTCTTGCGGATCTCCCATCTCGCGAAGAACTTCTCGCCCGTTTTGCAGGCGCGCTGCAGGCACCGCTGGTCAAGACCGCCGGACTATTGCAGGCACTGCCCCGCAACTTTGCCTACGGACTTGCCGCACTCATCGACAAGCAGGCTGCCTGAGCAGCCACCCGAAGTAATACGTAAATTTTCAACACAATCGAAAGAGGAAGCACAATGTCGACCAAAGAAGAAATTCTCGACGCAATTTCAAACATGTCAGTAATCGAGCTCAAAGAGCTTCTTGACGCCTTCGAAGAGCGCTTCGAAGTAACCGCAGCAGCTCCTGTTGCTGTCGCCGCTGCACCTGCAGCAGGTGGAGCAGGTGGCGACGCCGCAGCGGAAGAGAAGGACAGCTTCGATGTCGTTCTCGCCGAAGCCGGTGGCCAGAAGATTCAGGTCATCAAGGTTGTTCGTGAGCTCACGAGCCTCGGTCTCAAAGAGGCCAAGGATCTCGTCGATGGCGCACCGAAGCCAATTCTTGAAGGCGCCGCAAAGGATGCCGCAGAGGCAGCAAAAGCCAAGCTCGAAGAGGCTGGCGCAACTGTCGAACTCAAGTGAGTAACTAATTCGGCCTAACGGGCCCCGGGGAGTTCGCTCCCCGGGGCCCGTTTTCGTTCTAGGGTGCTTGACACGGGTGGTGTGCATTCCCTACGTTGTCGGCCACAGCACTCCGGCATTGCCGTTGGTGTCACGAAGAGCCCAGATATGGCACGTTGACGATCCGCGCCCGACGGCGATAGGATTGTCCTTTGCTGTGCGTCGTCGTCTGAACACTCCCCTCACCTGTGTTCGTTTGACGCGCTCATTCGACCGACTCGCAAGGAATTTGAGGTGAACCGTGGCCAGTTCGACCACCCGTGAGCGTTATTCATTTGGCAACCTCGAGGAGCCGTTAGAGCTTCCCGATCTGTTGGCAGTTCAGCGTGAGAGCTTTAAGTGGTTCCTCGAAGAGGGATTGGCGAACACGTTCCGTGACATCTCGCCAATCAAGGATTTCTCCGAGAACCTTCAGCTCGAGCTTGATTTCGATCCTTTTGACCCTGACCTTCGCCCAGAGCCGAAGTATTCGGTCGAGCACTGCCGTCAGCACAACATGACGTATCAGTCACAGATCTTTGTGCGGGCTCGCTTCCTTAACGCGCACACCGGTGAGATCAAAGAGCAGATGCAGTTCATGGGTGAATTCCCGATGATGACGGAGAAGGGAACATTCATCATCAACGGCACAGAGCGCGTCGTGGTTTCGCAGCTCGTCCGTAGCCCAGGAGTTATCTTCGAGCCGGGTGAGCGCTACCGCCTCCGGAACCTAACGAAGCACCAGCTCGTCAAGGGCACCATCCACCCGTACCGTGGTGAGTGGATGGAGTTTGACGTCGAGCACCGTCCAGGCAAGCACGTCACCTGTGGAACCCGAGTTGCCCGCAAGCGCCGCATCGGCATCTTTACTCTCCTTCGTGCGCTTGGTTATGACGAGGAGAACGCACCAGGCTTCTTGGATCAATTTGTTCGCCATTTCGATTTCCTCGAGGATCAGTGGGACAAAGAGCGTGACAATGCGCCGACCCGTGAAGAGTCACTGGTTGAGATCTACAAGCGGGCCCGCCCGGGTGAACCCCCAACTGTTGAATCAGCGAAGGCGTACTTCCGTAATGCATTCTTCGAGAGCCGCCGTTACGACCTCAGTCGTGTTGGCCGTTACAAACTGAACCGCAAGCTCGGTGCTGAGGTCGAGCGCCTTGGTCAGATCTTCGATCTCAGCGGAACCAACCTTGACGGCGAGCCACTCCTCGACCTTCCTGAAGAGGGTCAGCACGTTCTCAGCCGCTGCGAAGTTCTTGCTGCCGTGACCTACATGTTGAATCTCGTGAAGCAGGAGCCTGGCTACCGCCTCGACGATCAGGACCACTTTGCAAACCGCCGTATCCGCTCGGTTGGTGAACTTATTCAGAACCAAGTTCGCATCGGTCTCAGCCGCATGGAGCGTGTCGTCCGTGAGCGCATGACGACCCAGGACGTCGAAGCAATCACCCCGAACACTCTTGTGAACATCCGCCCAGTTCAGGCGGCTATCAAGGAGTTCTTCGGAACGTCACAGCTCTCGCAGTTCATGGACCAGGTGAACCCACTGTCGGGCCTCACTCATCGCCGCCGACTTTCGGCTCTTGGACCCGGTGGTCTCAGCCGTGAACGCGCTGGCTTTGAAGTCCGCGACGTTCACTTCTCGCACTACGGACGTATGTGCCCAATCGAAACACCTGAGGGTCCAAACATTGGTCTCATTGGTGGTCTGTCGAGCTTCGCTCGCGTGAATGAATTCGGTTTCATTGAAAGCCCTTACCGTCGGGTTGTCGACGGGCGGGTCACTGGCGAAATCGTCTACATGGCCGCTGACGAGGAAGAGGATTACGTTGTCGCCCAGGCAAACGCTCCGCTGAACCCAGATGGCACCTTCAAAAACCCTCGTGTTCTCGTTCGCCGTTCACCTCAGGCAGCGAGCCTTGACGATCTCCGCAAGATGCTCGAGCAAGAGAGCTTCTTCGGTGCAACCACCGACATTGGGTACGTTGCCCCGGTTGAAGTGAACTTCATGGATGTTTCACCGAAGCAGATTGTTTCGGTCGCAACAGCACTCATTCCGTTCCTTGAGCACGATGACGCAAACCGTGCCCTCATGGGGGCGAACATGCAGCGTCAGGCAGTGCCATTGCTCCGGGCGGAGGCTCCGTACATCGGTACTGGTATCGAACGGCGCGCGGCAAGTGACGCAGCGGACCTCATCGAGGCAACCGAGGATGGCACGGTGACAGAGGTGACCGGTGAGACGATCACCGTGAACTATGCCAAGTCTGGAAAGACCACGTACCTCCTCTCGAAGTTCCGTCGCTCTAACCAGGACACTTGCATCAACCATCGTGTTCGGGTCTCCGAAGGCGACAAGGTGAAGAAGGGCACTCTGCTAGCAGACGGCCCATCAACAGATCGTGGCGAACTCGCCCTCGGAAAGAACCTGCTCGTGGCATTCATGCCATGGGAGGGTTACAACTTCGAGGACGCGATCATTCTTTCTGAGCGTTTGGTCAAAGACGATGTACTGACCTCGATTCACATTCACGTGCATGAGATTGATGCCCGAGACACCAAGCTTGGTCCGGAAGAAATCTCACGAGACATTCCGAACCTGTCCGACGACATCCTCGCTGACCTTGACGATCGCGGCATCATCCGTATCGGCGCCGAGGTTGGTCCCGGTGATGTGCTCGTTGGCAAGGTAACCCCCAAAGGTGAAACTGAACTCACCCCAGAAGAGCGCCTGCTCCGCGCCATCTTCGGTGAAAAGGCGCGTGAAGTTCGCGACACGAGCCTCAAGGTTCCACATGGTGAGTCTGGCAAGGTCATTGATGTCAAGGTCTCGAACCGAGATGATGGAGACGAACTCGCGCCTGGCGTAAACCAGCTCGTACGTGTTTATGTCGCCCAGACCCGCAAGATCTCAGTAGGCGACAAACTCGCAGGACGCCATGGCAACAAGGGTGTTATCTCCAAGATCCTGCCGGTTGAGGACATGCCGTTCTTGGCTGATGGGTCGCCAGTCGACATCATCCTTAACCCGCTTGGTGTGCCGAGCCGAATGAACGTGGGACAGGTACTTGAGGCTCACCTCGGTTACGGCGCCCGTTGGGGATGGTCTGATCCATCTACTGGCGAGGTTGTGGGTAACGCGCCAGTGCGAGGCATTGAGCGCAAGACCCGTCCGAGCACTGACCCATCGGTGTTCATCTCGACCCCGGTCTTCGATGGTGCGAAATGGGATGAGATCGAAAAAGCTGGTCAGCACCCAACTATTCAGCAGGTTCTCGGAAACCTCACCCCGGAAAGTATCGATGGCGATCGCCTCGTTGGCACCAACGGAAAGACGACTCTCTACAACGGTCGCACTGGTGAGGCCTATGACAACCCGGTGACCGTCGGGTACATGTACATCTTGAAACTCGCCCACTTGGTCGATGACAAGATTCACGCTCGTTCAACCGGCCCTTACTCAATGATCACTCAGCAGCCACTCGGTGGTAAGGCGCAGTTTGGTGGCCAGCGCTTCGGTGAGATGGAAGTGTGGGCTCTTGAGGCCTATGGCTCTGCGTACTGCTTGCAAGAACTCCTCACGCTTAAGAGTGACGACGTGCTCGGCCGTATCAAGGTCTATGAGGCCATCGTGAAGGGTGACAACATCCCTGAACCTGGCGTACCTGAGAGCTTCAAGGTTCTCATGAAAGAGATGCAGGCACTGTGCATCAACGTCGAGGTACTCGGCGATGACGGTCGCGAGATCGAGATGCGTGATCTTGACGAGGACATCCATCGCACGATGGAGGATCTCGGTATCGATATTTCCCGACCTGAGCGTGGCTCAGATGACGACGATAGCCGTCAGCGCGCGAGTCGCTGAACGAACTGACACGAGAACGAACGAAGAGGAACGAAGGAACCGACATGCTTGACGTCAACATGTTCGACCAACTGAAGATCGGGCTGGCGACCGCTGACCAGATTCGTACGTGGTCACACGGTGAAGTAAAGAAGCCAGAAACGATCAACTACCGCACATTGCGTCCAGAGAAGGAAGGTCTCTTCTGCGAGAAGATTTTCGGACCAACCCGTGACTGGGAGTGCTACTGCGGTAAGTACAAGCGGGTTCGTTTCAAAGGCATCATCTGTGAGCGATGCGGCGTTGAAGTAACGCGCTCAAAGGTTCGTCGTGACCGCATGGGACACATCGAACTTTCGGCACCCGTCGTCCACATCTGGTACCTCCGTGGAACGCGCTCATGGCTCGCATACCTCCTCGCTGGCCTCGAGCCACGTGAAGAACTCAAAGCAAGGCAGCTTGAGAAAGTCATCTACTTTGCGGCAAATCTCGTCACATGGGTCGACGAGGACAAGCGTCATGAAGATCTTTCAAGCCTCGAAGCTGAATACCTTGCTGAGAGGGGTGAGCTCGAGAAAGAACTTGAACTCGAAATCGATCGTCGCTTTAAAGAACTTGAAGCCGAAGCAGAAATCGCAGAAGCGGAGGGCGTTGACGCAAAGAAACTTCGTCGCGACGCCGACAAAGAAATCGAAGCGCTTCGCGAGCGGTACATGGCCGAAATTGATCTCGTCCAGCGTGCTTGGGAAGAGTTCAAGGGACTGCACTCACGTCTGATCCTTGAAGACGAGCTGTTGTGGCGCGAGCTCACTGATCGTTATGGCGATTACTTCGAAGGTGGTACCGGTGCCGATGCCATCAAGTCGTTGATCGACCGCATCGATTTCGATGAAGAAGAGCGCAAACTTCGTGAGGCAATCGATCCGAAAAATGGTCAGAAGCCGCTGAGCGCCCAGCGCAAGCAGAAGGCGATTAAGCGCCTCAAGATCGTTGCTTCGTTCAACCGCCGTGTTGTTGCGGGGGATCCTTCAAGTCAACGCTTGAATGATCCAGGCGCAATGATCCTCGACGTTGTCCCGGTCATTCCACCAGAACTTCGCCCGATGGTGCAGCTCGATGGTGGACGCTTTGCAACAAGTGACCTCAATGACCTCTATCGCCGTGTGATCAACCGGAATAATCGTTTGAAGCGCCTGCTTGACCTCGGTGCTCCAGAAATCATCGTGAATAACGAAAAGCGCATGCTTCAAGAGGCCGTCGACGCGTTGTTCGACAATGGCCGACGTGGACGCCCGGTCACCGGACCAGGCAACCGTCCGTTGAAGTCGCTGTCCGACATGTTGAAGGGCAAGCAAGGACGCTTCCGTCAGAATCTGCTCGGTAAGCGTGTTGACTACTCGGGCCGTTCAGTCATCGTGGCAGGACCGACCTTGAAACTTCACCAGTGCGGGCTTCCAAAGTTGATGGGTCTCGAACTGTTCAAGCCATTCATCATGAAGCGTCTTGTTGAGCTCGATCTCGCCCAAAATATTAAGACTGCGAAGCGCATGGTTGAGCGTCGCCGTCCACAGGTGTGGGACGTCCTCGAGGACGTCATCAAAGAGCACCCGGTGTTGCTGAACCGTGCACCTACGCTGCACCGTCTCGGTATCCAGGCCTTCGAACCAGTCCTGGTCGAAGGAAAAGCTCTCCAGATCCACCCGCTCGTATGTACGGCGTTCAACGCCGACTTCGACGGTGACCAGATGGCAATCCACGTGCCGTTGTCGGCAGAGGCACAGGCTGAGGCTCGAGTTCTCATGCTGAGTGCTAACAACATTTTGTCGCCGCAGTCAGGCCGTCCGATTGTTACGCCCACACAAGACATGGTGATCGGTGCCTTCTATCTCACCGAGTTTGTTGAAGGCTCAACGGGTGAACGTCGAGTCTTCCGTCACAACTGGGAGGCGATCAAGGCGTACGAAGCCGGTGCACTTGGCCTGCATGCTGAGGTCGAAATGCGTCCGGTTGGAGCCGAGAAGTACCGCTCAACGTTGGGACGCGTGCTGTTCGAAGAAGCTCTTCCCGCTGATTTCACCGAACGGTTCGGCCATGTCAATACCGTGCTCCGCAAGCGCGAGCTTGGCGTCATCGTTGAGCAGCTCTCCGACCATTACTCAAATGCCGAAGTTGCTGCAGCGCTCGATGCGATTAAGAACATCTCGTATCGCTATGCATCGCAGTCTGGTTTGACCGTCTCCATTGACGATGTGCGCACGCCAGATACGAAGAAGGCGATCCTTGAGGATCACGAGGCGCAGGCCGAAAAAGTCGAGCAGCAGTTCAAGCGAGGCATCATTACCGATGGCGAGCGCCGTCAGCAAGAGGTTCGCATCTGGACTGATGCAACCAATGCTGTTACTCGTGACATGGAAAAAGAGTTCAAGGCACAACGCTTCAATCCAATCGACATGATGGTCGGTTCAGGTGCTCGTGGAAACATGACTCAGATGCGTCAGATCGCGGCTATGCGTGGTCTCGTTGCTAACCCTCGTGGTGACATGATTCCTCGCCCGATTAAGTCAAACTTCCGTGAGGGACTTGAGACCCTCGAGTACTTCATTGCAACGCCTGGTGCTCGTAAGGGACTGGTCGACACCGCTCTGCGTACCGCTGACTCGGGTTACCTCACTCGTCGTCTTGTCGACGTCGCTCAGGAACTCATCATCCGCGAGGAAGATTGCGGCACGACGCTCGGTGTCTGGATCGAAAACGTCGCTCCCGACACTGCGAACACTCGCTCGTACCTGGAGACGAAGTTGTTTGGTCGTGCACTTCTCAGCGACGTCGAATTGTCCGCAGCATTGCCTGATGGCCGAAAGACCCTCGAGCGCAACACCATTATTGGCGACCTTGAGATGGCCGCCCTTCGTGATGACGCTTCGGTTAGCCGCATCCGGGTGCGGTCAGTCCTCACCTGCGACGCCGAACTCGGCGTATGCGCGATGTGCTACGGCCGTTCGCTCTCCACCGGTAAGGCAATCGAACTTGGTGAAGCGGTTGGCGTTATCGCAGCCCAGTCGATTGGTGAGCCGGGCACCCAGCTAACGATGCGTACCTTCCACACTGGTGGTGTTGCTGGTAAGGACATTGCAGGTGGTTTGCCTCGCGTTGTCGAGCTCTTCGAGTCTCGTACTCCAAAAGGTTCAGCTCGTTTGTCACCTGCATCTGGTGTGGTGCGTATTGGTGAGGACGAAGGCAAGGGAATCCCGGTCATCGTCGTTGACGATGCCGGTGAGGAGCACCCGATCGTGCTTCCACTTGGAGCCCGCCCATTGCCTGAGGTTGCTGATGGCGCGGAAATTCGCGCCGGAGATCCAATTACCGACGGACCGTTTGATCCGAAGGAACTCATGGAGATCAAGGGACCACGCGAGACCCAGATGTACCTCGTCGAAGAAGTACAGCGGGTGTACCGGGATCAAGGTGTGTCGATCCACGATAAGCACATCGAACTGATCGTTCGCCAGATGACTCGTCGTATCGCCGTGTCAGAACCTGGATCAACTGACTTCCTCCCAGGGGAGCGCGTTGATGCAAAGCGGTTCCGTGACACGAACCGCGCAATGGTCGAGGCAGGGGAGCGTCCGTCTGAGGGTCGCCCAGAGATCATGGGAATTACCAAGGCTTCGCTCGCAACCGAATCATGGTTGTCAGCAGCGTCGTTCCAAGAGACAACCCGTGTGCTCACCGAGGCCGCAATTGACGGCAAGTCAGACGGTCTCATCGGTCTGAAGGAGAACATCATCATCGGTAAACTCATCCCTGCCGGTACTGGCATGATGCGTTACCGGGAGTTCTCAGTTCAGGCTCCTGAGTACGAGCCAATGACGTATTACTCAAGCGAGGTTGAGGACGATGATCCGGCCGCAGCTCTCGCCCGAATTTTCGAAACAGCTGCAGTCGGCGATGCCGCAGCATCTGACGGTGACTGACAGGTTGCCGGTTTTCGTATCCACTCATAACATTCCGGGGTCCGTGTAACGAGCCGATTTGGCTCACCACGGATCCGAAATTCGCTACAACGAGAAGGTCAACGTGCCAACAATTCAACAGCTCGTCCGCCAGGGACGTCAGTCGAAGTTCACCAAGAGCAAGACTCCGGCATTGAAGGGTTCCCCTCAGCGCCGTGGTGTCTGCACCCGCGTCTACACCACGACACCGAAGAAGCCGAACTCGGCGCTTCGTAAGGTCGCTCGTGTTCGCCTGTCGAGTGGCATCGAAGTCACGGCCTACATTCCTGGCGAGGGTCACAACCTTCAGGAGCACTCGATCGTTCTCGTCCGAGGTGGTCGTGTTCGCGACCTTCCCGGTGTCCGTTACAAAATCATCCGTGGCGCTCTTGATGCCGCCGGAGTGAAGAACCGCAAGCAAGCCCGTAGCCGCTACGGCGCGAAAGCAGAGAAGTAAGTCATGCCACGTAAAGGTCCAGCTCCACGTCGCGAACTTGTCGCCGATCCGGTGTTCCGCTCGCCAGTCGTTACGCAACTCATCAATAAGGTGATGCTGCACGGAAAGCGCAGCACAGCCGAGCGCATCGTGTATGACGCAATGGATCTCATCGCCAAGCGCAGCGGCGATGACGCTCTTGACACTGTTCGTCGTGCAATCGACAACGTGAAGCCACCCCTCGAGGTGCGTAGCCGTCGTGTTGGTGGCGCCACCTACCAGGTGCCCGTTGAGGTTCGTCCTCGCCGTGCATCAACATTGGCGATCCGTTGGATCGTCGACTACTCCCGTGCCCGCCGCGAGCGGACCATGTCTGAGTGCCTCGCTGCTGAACTTATGGATGCAGCAAATGGACTCGGAGCTTCAATGAAGAAGCGAGACGATATGCAGAAGATGGCCGAGTCGAACAAGGCCTTCGCCCATTACCGTTGGTGATCAACCAGATTTCCAACATTTTTGCCCTTTGACATCCCCCAGACCTGACGACCGAACGGAAGTGACCTGCAATGGCCAAGCGTGAGTTCCCACTTGAGCGCACCCGAAACATCGGGATCATGGCGCACATTGACGCCGGAAAGACCACGACAACAGAACGAATTCTGTACTACACCGGAAAGAGCTACAAGATCGGTGAAGTACACGACGGTGCAGCGACCATGGACCACATGGCGCAGGAGCAGGAGCGGGGGATCACCATCACCTCGGCTGCGACGACCTGCGTGTGGAATGACCACCGCATCAACATCATTGACACTCCGGGGCACGTTGACTTCACCATTGAAGTTGAGCGTTCGCTTCGAGTGCTCGACGGCGCAGTAACCGTATTTGACTCAGTTGCCGGGGTTGAGCCACAGACCGAGACCGTGTGGCGCCAAGCGAACAAGTACAACGTTCCTCGTTTTTGCTACGTGAACAAGATGGACCGTATAGGTGCGAACTTTTACCGCACGGTAGAGATGGTTGAGAGCCGTCTGCAGGCCAACCCACTTGTCATTCAACTTCCTGTTGGTGCTGGTGGCCCAGAATCGAATGAGCCGTTTGCGGGTCTCGTTGACCTTGTCAAGATGAAGGCACTTATCTGGCAGGACGAGGAACTCGGTGCAAAGTGGGATGAAGTAGACATTCCTGCGCACATGGTCGACAGCGCAAATGATTATCGCGAGCGCATGATGGAAACCATCGCAACTTCTGATGAAGAGTTGATGGAGAAGTATCTCGGTGGCGAAGAGGTTTCGATCGAAGAGATCAAGCGAGCGATTCGTGCCGGAACCCTTGCCGGTGACTTTGTTCCGGTTCTTTGCGGTTCAGCGTTCAAGAACAAGGGTGTTCAGCCGATGCTCGACGCGGTCATCGACTTCCTTCCATCACCAGTCGACATTGAGCCTGCACATGGCACAAACATGCGCGGTGACGAAGAGATCACTCGTGGACCGAATGATGATTCTTTTGCTGCCCTCGCATTCAAGATCGTTGCCGACCCATTCGGCAAACTCACCTACTTCCGTGTGTACTCCGGCGAGATTTCAAAGGGCGAAGAGTTGTACAACTCAACGAAAGAAAAACGTGAGCGTCTTGGCCGCATCCTTCTTATGCACGCAAACCAGCGAGAAGATCTTGACGTGGCGATGGCCGGTGACATTGTCGCCGGTCTCGGGTTCAAAGAAGTCACCACCGGAGACACGCTCTGCGATCGCGATAACCCTGTCATCTTGGAACGCATGGAGTTCCCAGAGCCGGTGATCCACGTTGCTATCGAGCCAAAGACGAAGAGCGACCAGGACAAACTCGGTAAGGCGCTGAAGTCGCTCTCCGATGAGGACCCAACATTCCGTGTTCGCACCGACGAAGAGACCGGTCAGACCGTGATCTCAGGTATGGGAGAATTGCACCTTGAGGTGCTCGTTGACCGCATGATGCGTGAGTTCAGTGTTGAAGCAACCGTTGGTAAGCCCCAGGTCGCATACCGCGAGACGATCACCAAGCAGGTTGATTCCGTTGAGTACCGCCACATCAAGCAGTCAGGTGGTTCTGGTCAGTTCGCCGTCATCAAACTGACGGTCGAGCCAAACCCTGGCAATGGCTACGAGTTTGTTGACGCCATCACCGGTGGCCGTATTCCTCGTGAATATATCCAGCCGACCAACCAAGGTATTCAGTCTGGTCTCGAATCAGGTGTGCTTGCCGGGTACGGCATGGTTGACGTCAAGGTCACCCTTGTTGACGGTCAGTACCACGACGTTGACTCATCTGAAATGGCGTTCAAGGTTGCCGGCCAGATGGGCATCAAAAAAGCAGCAGAGGCCGCCAAGCCAGTGTTGCTGGAGCCGATCATGGCCGTTGAGGTTGTGACTCCTGAGGATTACATGGGTGATGTCATGGGCGACCTCTCGAGCCGCCGCGGCCGAATCGAAGGCATGGAAGCCAACGGCAACGTGCAGACGGTGAAGGCGCAAGTTCCACTGTCAGAAATGTTTGGATACTCGACTGACCTGCGTTCGCGCACCCAAGGTCGGGCAACCTACACCATGCAGTTCGACAGCTACCAGCAAGTTCCAGAAGCAATTTCATCCGAAATTGTGAAGCGGGTTCGGGGCGAGTGAGCCCACACCCACGAGTAACCAATTAACGAAACGATCAAAGAGAGAAAAAAGGAAGCATCATCATGAGTAAGGCGAAGTTTGAGCGTACGAAGCCGCATGTGAATATTGGGACGATGGGTCATATTGACCATGGTAAGACGACG
>LFFE01000022.1 GCA_001510385.1 Actinobacteria bacterium casp-actino5
TTTGCCCCCATTGAGCAGCCTCGATACGCGATCACCGTCATGGTGAAAGGCACCACCGATGAAATCTCCGCCTCAACCGGTGGTCGGCTCGCCGGCCCAATTGCGAAAACGGTTCTCGACACCGCATTCGCAAACGAGAACTGACACCTCAGTCAGTCTCAACACCAACACAAAGCGAACACATTGGTCACCTTTACCTCGGTAACCTCTTCACAGGTACAGCGTCACGGAACCATTTGATGACGTCACACCAGCGTGAACATGAGTGATAACGGCAACAACGCCACGGTCATCAATGACCGATACAAAATTGAGCGTCGCATCGGCCGAGGCGGCATGGCTGACGTCTTCTTGGCGCGCGACCAATTGCTTGCTCGCGACGTCGCCGTCAAAGTGTTATTTCCTGAATTTGCAGTTGACCCGAAATTTGTCGAACGGTTCAGGCGCGAAGCTCAATCTGCCGCTGGACTCACCCACCCAAACATCGTCAACGTCTATGACTGGGGACGGTTCGAAACGACCTACTTCATTGCAATGGAGTACGTCGAAGGCCGCACCCTTGCCGACATCTGCCGCAACGGCCGACAACTCGACCCCACCCAGGCTGCTGAAATCGCATCCGAAGTGGCAGCTGCACTTGGCTTCGCCCACGATGCCGGTCTTGCACACCGTGATATCAAGCCCGCCAACATCCTCATCGGGTCAAGCGGCACAGTAAAAGTTGCTGACTTCGGTATTGCCCGGGCGATGAATGCCCCGGTTGAGCAGAACCTCACCCAGACCGGCTCGGTGATGGGAACCGCGAGCTACTTCTCGCCAGAACAAGCCCAGGGTGGACAACCCGACCCGCGCAGTGACCTGTACTCGCTTGGCATCGTCATCTATGAAATGCTTGCCGGCCGTACGCCGTTCTCTGGTGAGAATGCCGTTGCAATCGCCTACAAACAGGTACACGACACGGCGACCCCGCTCGCAGAACTCAACGCAGCCGTCCCACGGCCTCTTGAGGCAATCGTTGAATATCTCATGGCAAAACAGCCAGGCGATCGTTACCAGACTGCCCGGGAGCTTCGTGATGATCTCAAGAGATTCCGCAACGGTGAAACTCCGTTTGCATTGCGGCGCGCCGGCACCGCTCCTGTTGACCCGAACGCTCAAACGACAGCGAATCGGATCACCATCGACGATTACAACGGCACCGCAGTCCCTGGCTCAGGTACAGCCCCCGATGCGGCAACCACGGTCAACCCGACTGCTGAACGCTCACTCTCTGGTCCATCAATTCCTGGTAACCCGAAGATCGAATCAGAGCACACAGGCCCTGATGACATGTCGAAATATCCGCCCGGGTCATCGGCAGACGCCACCTATTACGAAGACATCCCGCCACGAACCGGTTGGTATGCGCTCGCTGCATTCGTCGCCCTCGTCGCCCTCGTTATCGGCGGAGTAGTGCTGTACGGCCAACTCTCATCGAATGAGACAACCGCAACCACACGAGTGCTCGATGACTTCACCGGACAACGACTCTCGGCAGTCACCGCAGCACTCGATGAGCTCGACCTGGAATACCGAGCGATCGCAGAAGAAACTCAAGGTGTTGCAGAAGAATTTGTCTTCCGCACCGATCCGGCTGCCGGAACCGTCGTCGTTGAAGGCACAACGATTGTGCTCTATTACAACCCGACCGAAGCGTTGCAATCGGTGCCAAATGTGGCCGGTTTCACCCTCAACGAGGCTCGTCGCCAACTCGTGTCGCGTGGCTTCTCAACGAGTGAAACCACTGAAGTAAGTGACGTCGCTGTTGGCTTGGTCATTCGCACCGACCCACCAGCGGGCAGTCGTATCCGTCAGGATGAGGGCGTCGTTATCTATGTCTCAGGTGGGCCTGATGAGGTTTCGGTTCCTGCAATCGTGCTCAACCAAAGTGAAGAGGCCGCCCTCGAGTTCTTGACAAACACCACCGGCCTGTCAGTAACGGTTGAGCGCATTGTTGACCCGGTTGTTCCAGAAGGCACGGTGATTCGCACTGACCCGGCACCGAACACGATCGTGCGACGAGGCTCAGAGATCACACTGTTCGTGTCGAGTGGCCCCGGCAAGACCAACATGCCAGTGCTTGTTGGCCTACTCGAAGCCGATGCAACTGATCTGCTCATTAGCGAAGAGCATGAACTCGTGTACGTCATCGAATATGTCGACCTTGACACCCCCGACGACCCTGATGATGGACGAGTAACCGAACAAAGCATCCGCGCTGGAACCGAAGTTGACCGTGGGACTGAAGTCGTCATCGTGGTCGGAGTTGCGCCGGCACCAACCACAACGACATCGACAACCTCAACTACGACGACAACAGTTCCGCCAACGACCTCCACCACGACAACGACAACGACGACATCATCGTCAGTTGCCTCGTAGGTAGCCGGCGTTACAGCCGGTTCAGAAAATTCTGCAATAGGTCGTGACCTGCAGCCGTCAGAATCGACTCCGGGTGAAACTGCACGCCTTCAATATCGAACTCACGATGGCGGACTCCCATGATCATTCCGTCGGAAGTGCGAGCAGTCACCTCAAGACAGTCAGGAACCGAACGCTCATCGAGCACAAGTGAGTGATAGCGGGTTGCGGTAAGCGGTGACGGAAGCCCAGCAAATACTCCACCACCATTGTGCGAGATTTCAGAGGTCTTGCCGTGCATCAGTTCAGGAGCACGCACGACCTCGGCGCCATAAACATGACCAATTGCCTGATGACCGAGACAGACGCCAAACACTGGTGTGCCCTGAGTCGCGAACGCCGAAACCGCCTCACAGATGATGCCGGCGTCTTCCGGCCGGCCAGGACCGGGCGACAGCAACACTCCATCGGCGTCAATCGCAATGGCCTCTTCGACGCTCAATTGGTCATTTCGGTGAATGATCGGATCGGCTCCGAGTTCACCGAGATACTGGACCAAGTTGTAGACGAATGAGTCATACGAGTCGATGACAAGAACGCGAGGCACCCGCACAGCCTGCCGTGAACATTTGCGAACACCACCATTTCTGTTCGGCATAGTCCTGAAACATGCCTAGACTGGTCAACCGTGGCTCCTCCGAAGCGAAAGTCTGGCGGTCGTGTGACTGCATCTCCATCGGCAGATCAATCAGCGAACCGCGCTCCTAGCGCTAGTGTTCGTTACACGCCACCAATCCCACAGTCGGAAAAGGTGGGGCAGCCGTGGGTGCCGGTATTGATGCTCGTACTGCTCATCGTTGGCGTCATCGTCATCATGTTGCGCAATCTCGCATTTGCTGGCAACAACTGGTTGCTACTCATCGGCCTCGGGTCGATTCTCGGCGGTCTTTACACCGCCACCAAGTGGCGTTAGCACGCCGCCACTCAACACCCACAAGCTGACCGTCTCAACGCTCCGTCCACAGCGGAATGAGTTGTGTTTATCAGCGTTTGTGTTGACTTATCCACAGCTCAAGTAGGAAAACTTACAGACCTGTCACTCGAAGGTTGGAGCGACGATGATCATGTCCTCCAAACAATGCTTTGGAGGTGGCGGATCTTCATCTGGCGCCATCGTGAGCTTTAATTCCACCCCGCAGACATCACAGCGAAACCTCATGTTCACTTTTCGCATCTCTCCGGGTGGCGGAGGGGCAGGAGTTGCCATAGTGACCGCACGCAACATCGTGATGCCAACACGCCACAGCACGTACATCAGCACCACGCCGAAGGCAAACCACACCACAGAACCGAATGTCACAGCAATCATGCTAGGCGCCCCGCCGCGAAGTTATCCACAGGAGCTGGGGATAATCCGAAATGGTCCTGAATTGACTGAATAAGGGATCGATATCAGCCAAGACGCTCGATAATGGTGGCGTTCGCCATACCGCCACCCTCACACATCGTTTGCAAGCCATAACGGCCACCAGTGCGCTCGAGTTCATTCAGTAGCGTCGTCATCAAGCGAGCACCAGAACACCCAAGCGGGTGACCCAGTGCAATCGCTCCACCATTCGGGTTGACCTTCTCCATGTCTGGGTGGAATTCCTTTTCCCAAGCAAGGACGACCGAAGCGAAGGCTTCGTTGATCTCAACAAGATCGATGTCATCCATCGACATACCCGCACGTTCCAACACCTTCGCGGTCGCCGGAATCGGTGCCGTCAGCATGAGGCGAGGGTCAGCGCCCGCAAGCGAGAAGTTCACAAAACGAGCTCGTGGCGTCAACCCGAGCGCATTCGCCTTCTCTTCACTCATGATGAGCAACGCCGATGCACCGTCGGTGATCTGGCTCGAGTTGCCGGCAGTCACTCGCCCGCCGTCTTCTTCGGCACGAAATGATGGCTTGAGATTTCCCAACGACTCCATTGTCGTGTCACGCAGACCCTCATCAACCGACATCATTTCGCCATCGGCACCAAGCACCGGAAGGATCTCGCGCTCAAAGCGCCCCTCGTCGGTCGCCCGTCGCGCGAACTCTTGGCTACGAACCCCGTAGCGATCGAGGTCTTCACGACTTAACCCCCACTGGTCAGCAATCAGTTCAGCCGAGATGCCCTGCGGAACTAGTCCGCCCTGATCTGCATATCGCGCACCGACCTTCGGACCAAATGGAAATCCGTACTTGCCGTCAATCATCGATGCACCCATCGGTACCCTCGACATCACCTCGACACCTGCGGCTACAACAACGTCATATGCACCAGCAATCACACCCTGAGCGGCGAAGTGCGCTGCTTGCTGGCTCGACCCACACTGACGATCAATCGTTGTTCCTGGAACCGTCTCTGGCCAGCCTGCAGCAAGTACCGCGTTGCGGGCAACATTTGCCGCCTGCTCGCCAACCTGCATCACGCAGCCCATCACGACGTCGTCAACGAGTGAAGGGTCGAGATCGTTGCGCTCTTGCAACGCCTTCAACGTCTCCGCCGCTAGGTCGACAGGATGCCAATCCTTCAACTTGCCATTACGACGCCCAAGCGGGGTGCGAATTGCATCAACGATCACTGCAGTAGTCATCGGCACATCATGGTGCAGGCGTCGACCTCACAAAGAATCGGAGATGCCAGTCACCCAAACAGTGCATCGGTGGAAAGCCTCTCGCGAAACTGCAAGACTCTTGCGATGGGTACACAACGAATGACCATCGCTGAAATGCACGAGCTGGCTCGTGACACAACCGTTCCGCAAAAGTTTTTGGAACATGTCGCCAACCGGGCCGACAAAGTCTTGTTCCGGTCAATGACATCAGCCCCTGGTGCCGGCGACACCACTTGGCAGAACTACACCTACGCCGACGTCCGCTCGCTCACGGCTCGTACCGCAGCCGGTCTTCAAGCGCTCGACGTTGAACCCGGCGAGCGCGTCATGCTGATGATGCGCAACCGACCCGACTTTCACTGGCTAGACCTTGGAGCGCAATTCGTTCGGGCGACACCGGTGTCGATCTACAACTCATCATCGGCAGAGGAGCTTCAATTTCTCGCCGAGCACGCAGAAGCGCGAGTCATCATTGTTGAAGATGGTGGGTTCTTAGACCGCGTCCTTGAAGTACGCGACCAACTTTCACTCCTTGAACACATCTTCGTGATCGAAGCGCCAGTCAGCGGTCTCCCCGACGGCGTTCGACTCGTCGATGACCTGCTCGCAAATGGCGAAGCCGACCTCGAAACACTCGCTGCAGTGACGAGCCCTGACGACCTTGCAACACTCATCTACACCTCAGGAACTACCGGTCCCCCTAAGGGAGTGATGATCACCCAGTACAACGTTGTTTACGCCGTTGCGATCCTGCAGGAAGTTCTCGAAGAAGACGACATTGAAAATTGGCGAGTGATTTCGTATCTGCCAATGGCGCACATCGCCGAACGCGTCACTAGCCATTACCAGGCTCTCGTCACCGGCGGCGAGGTCAGCACCTGTCCTGATCCTGGCCTGCTTCCCGCCTACCTCGGAGAAGTTCACCCATCGATGCTGTTTGGTGTGCCTCGCGTATTCGAAAAGGTCTATGCCGGCGTCAATGCTGCGCTCGCAGCTGACCCAGAGCGACAGAAGGCCTTCAACGATGGCGTTGCGGCCGCTCTCGAGATCAAAGCTGCCGAACGAGCAGGAACGATCACCCAAGAACAGCGCGACACCTGGGACTTCCTTGACGCTGTTGCCTTCTCACAGGTGAGGGCACTTGTCGGCATGGACGAACTGAAGATCGCCATCACGGGCGCTGCACCCATCCCATCAGAGATCATCGAATGGTTCAACGCCGTTGGCATCAACCTCACTGAGATTTACGGTCTCTCAGAAACAACCGGCCCACTCACCTTCAGCCCGAAGGCCAATAGGCCTGGCTTTGTTGGTCAGATTTGCCCCGGTATGGAAATCAAACTCGGCGACGAAGACGAAGTACTTACCCGAGGTGGCAACATCTTCCAGGGCTACCTCAAGTCTCCAGAAAAGACGGCCGAGGCTCTTGATGCTGACGGTTGGTTTCACACCGGCGACATCGGGGTGCTTGATGATGACGGCTACCTCAAGATTGTTGATCGCAAGAAAGAACTCATCATCACGTCCGGTGGCAAGAACATCAGCCCAGCGAACCTCGAAGCAGCATTAAAGATGATTCCCATCGTTGGTCAAGCCTGCGCAATCGGTGACAATCGCAAATATGTATCAGCGCTACTCGTACTCGACCCAGAGGCAACACCGGTTTGGGCGGCGGCAAATGGCAAAGAAGGAATGAGTCTCACCGAACTTGCAGCTGACCCTGACGTCCTTACTGCAGTACAAGCAGGCGTCGATGTCGCAAACACCAAGTTTGCTCAAGTTGAGCAGATCAAAAAGTTCGTCCTCCTCGGCGAGGAGTGGATGCCTGACTCAGACCTGTTGACACCAACATCAAAACTGAAGCGTCGTGGCATTCACGCCAAATACGCGGACGAAATCGAATCGATGTACGTCGACGCCTAAGCCTTGCTTGAGTGACACACTGACTCACATATAGTCATCGAAGGGGTCTTCTTCGATGACTGGAATTGGTGTCATCATCTCGATGGAAAGGTGGATGGCCTGAATCAGATCGTCGTCCATCCGCTCTGCAAAGAGTGACTGCACTGCGCGGCGATAAGTGACGTTCATTGCACGCCACAACGTTCGGCCGCGCGCTGTCAACGCCACCTGCATTGCACGGTGGTCACCGCCGATGGTGACGCGCTGACGCGTTACCCATCCGTCTTCTTCTAAACGGTCAAGGCGCCTGGTCAAACTCGACATCGGAAGACCTACTTCATCAGCAAGAGCCGTCGGACGAGCAGTGCCCCCGAGACGCTGCAGCCCCGCCAGAACGTCAAACCAGTTGAGTGGAATATCCCACTCTTCGCGCAGTGCCGCATCGATCATTCGCTCCACATCAGCGACGCGCGCTTGAAGCCCCCTCCATGCAGAAATTCGGTTCGCATCCAGCCGAGCCATAGACACCAGTGTGGCGCGATCTAGGTTGATGGGATGACCACCGAGCCTGTTGCCCTGACCGTCGATGCCATCAACGCGGTTGTTCAAACATCATTTCCTGGGTCGAGTCATCGGTGTTACGAAATTGGCGACAACTACGCAATCACGCGACTTGACGTTGACGAATCGCACATCCGTCCTGGCGGATACGTCTCTGGCCCAACACAATTCGGGGCCGCCGATGCCGTGTTGTGGTACGGCTGCTTTGCCGCGCTCGGCCGAATTGAACAGATGGCACTCACCAGCGAACTCTCCATCAGGTTCCTTCGTCCGGCCATCGGCAAGGTCGTATGGGCTCGAGCCGATATCGACATCGTGACCCGCCGCTCAATCGTGGGAACTGTCCGTGTGTGGATGGATGACGACCCTGACCGCATCACCGCAACTGCTCAAGGCACCTACGCCATCCCAATTCCCAAGTGAACGAGATACATCCGATACCAGTCGATACATCTGATGATCCTCGGCTTGAGGACTACCGAAATCTCATAGATATTCCAGGGCGCCGAAAACTCGAGGGAGACGAGTTCTTTATCTGTGAGGGCCCAGTCGCCATCGAGCGTCTGTTCGCAAGCGGTCACCGCATTCGTTCGGCCCTTGTCCTCGAAGAAAAAGCGCCTCGACTGCAGCAACTCTTTGCTGAATACGGCACCAGCGCCCCGCTATACACATGTGACCGAAATGTCATGCTCGCCGTCACTGGCTTCGACCTTCATCGTGGGGTGATTGCGGCCGCCGACCGGAAACCAATTCCAAAAGGAACCGCACGGCACAACGTGCTTGCAGGCCTCGACAAAATCGCAGTTCTCGAAGGTCTCAATGACCCAGAAAATCTCGGCGCCATCGCACGGAGCGCCCATGCCCTCGGTATTCAAGCACTCGTCCTCGACGAACGATGTATCGACCCTTACACGCGACGCAGCGTGCGGGTGTCGATGGGAGAAGTACTTCACCTACCGACCATGCGGTTCGACAGCCCCGACGACTTGCGAAACCTGTTACGCGACTGGACAGTCTGGGCACTCACTCCTCACCCGCTGGCTGACAACATTTGGACACTCGACGTCCCCAAGCGCCTCGCTCTGATACTCGGAGAAGAAGGACCCGGGTTGCACGAAGCGACAATGGCAGTGGCAAATCAGCGAGTTCGCATTCCGCTCAATGACAATGTTGACTCGCTCAATGTCGGCAACGCCGCCGCCGCTGCGTTTGCAATTGTGAGTCGCCCTTCAACTTCTTGAGTGAAATCTGCAAACATCAAGAAATGAGCGCAAGCGACATCAGTAGATTCCATGTACCCACCCTTGATGAGATGCCCGACGACATTCGGGAACTCATTGAGTCAGTCGCTGAAAAGTCTGGGTTCGTTCCGAACGTGTTCGTTGCCCTCGCCGCACGTCCAGAAGAGTTCCGGGCGTTCTTCGCGATGCACGACACATTGATGGACAAATCAGAGGGTCTATCGAAAGCCGAACGCGAACTCATTGTCGTTGCAACCTCAGCGGTCAACGAATGCATGTACTGCGTCATCGCCCATGGAGCAATCTTGCGGATCCGCTCAAAGAACCCACTCATCGCCGACCAAGTTGCCATCAACTCAGCAAAAGCAACCCTCACTCAACGCGAACGAGACATCGTCGATTTCGCGCTTCATGTTGCGACCGATTCAGCCACGGTCACCGACGCAGAGATTGACGAGATGCGAGCGAAGGGATTCACCGATGACGAAATTTGGGACATTGGTGCAATCACTGCGTTCTTCGCTCTTTCGAACCGTCTCGCGAACTTCGCTGGCATTTCACCGAATGCTGAGTTTTACGCGATGGGTCGCTGAACAACAGGTTCATCTGACTCGCCCTAACATCACATTGTGAACGACAGCCGCCCCAACCGCTCGCTGGTCGAGTTCTCGCGGCTACTCGCAGACGACGACAACTTCGATCGCAGCGAACGCATCGAAGTTCTCAAACGCCTCATCCCTGACCAAGACCGAAGGTGGCTCACTCGGTTCTTCTTAATGCTCACCCTCTCGGTGACGATCGCTGTCATGGGATTGGCCGCCAACTCGGTTGCCGTAGTGATCGGAGCCATGCTCATTGCGCCACTCATGACACCAATCATGAGCTTCTCGGCTGCAGTCGGTCTTGGGCTTGGTCGACGAGCAGTACAGGCGGCGTTCGTTGTCGCCATCGGGTCGCTATGGTCGCTGATGTTCTCCATCGTGTTGTCACGGCTGCTACCCAGCCTTGACCTCGGGAGTGAAATTCTTGGGCGGACGAGTCCTGACATTCGTGACCTTGTGGTTGCGATCGCAGCAGGGGCGGCAGGCGCATATGCCATTGCGCACGAAGACGTCTCGGCAACCCTTCCAGGCGTGGCTGTTGCGGTAGCTCTCGTTCCACCGCTCGCAGCAACAGGAATTCTCGTCGGAGCAGGAGAGGGGGTGCTCGCTGAGGGGTCAGCCTTGCTCTACGCAACAAACCTGTTCGCCATTGCGTTCAGTGCCCTCGCAACATTGCTCATCACCGGAGTTATACCCACCGCTCGATTCTTTTTCCGAGATTCACGAATGGCAGCTGTCGTTGTCGGCATCTTTATCGCCACCGTCGCGATCGCGATTCCGCTCACCTCACGATCACTCAACGCTGCAGAGTCGTCACGCCAGCAAAGCGAGATCCTTACTGAAATCGAATCGTGGCTTGCCGGACGAGACCTCGACGTGACCACACTTGACGTGCTCGGAACGATGGTCACTGTGGAACTCACCGGACTTGATGAGCCACCAGAGGCCTACGCTCTCGCAACACGTCTCGTTCCCGTACTTGGTGCAGATGCTGAGGTCACGGTTCGTTGGGATGCACGCGCACAGGGTTCTGCATCAGCGGGGACCCCGCCCGCTGCAGATCCAACTGAAGTCGCAACGGCCGTGCTGAACGAATGGATCGCGGGCATCGCGAATGACGGAATCATTCTCGAGCTTCTTGAAGTGACGGTCACAGATGGGCAGGTCGACGTTGTGGTGAGCGGCCCTGCTGCTCCCCCAAGTTCACCGGAACTTGCGAACGATGTTGCTGAGGCCGTGGGAGCAACCGTCACGCTCGATATTCGGTGGATCCAGTCCTTTGATCCCACGTTGGCTAACGAACCACCGGCAGACCGCGTTGAGCGACTCGTGAACGCATGGGTCGGTCGTCGCAGCAGCGTGAGGGTGCTCTCGACCACGGTGAACGGTTCATCAACAGGTGGCTGGAGCGTTCTCGTTGACCTTGCGTCCGCTGGTCAACCAGTTGGGCTCGATGCACTGCGTACAGTGCTGATCAATGCGCTGCCAGGGAATGTGAGTGTTTCTGTTCGCACCACGCCACTGGATGTCATCGATCACGCAGACACGCCGGTTGCTGTTCCTTCGATGGGGTAGCGACTGCTCCGCCCTTACGGAGTGATCAACGGCAATTCAAGTTCTAGATCGACACTTGACGAGGTCACCACCGACAACACAATGTCGCCATCGAGCGGGGTGTCAGGGAACACGAGCAGCATCTCAGCTGATTGTCCCACGGCAATCTCTTCTGCACCCCACGCACCATCTGTCTCGACTGGTGCAGAGTTCTTCGAGGTGAACGGACGCTGAATCGCAGCGAATCCGAACGTGGTCAACGCCTCGTCCCCAGCGGTGACCGACACAATAAGTGCGGTTACTCCCGAAGGGGCTCGATAGCCAGAGACCACCCGCGCTTGAACTGATTCAACGACAACAAGCGGGCCAGGCCCGATGAGAATTTGCTCGAGTGGTGTTCCGTTCACCGAGAACGACCGAAGGTTTCCCTCGTTATCAAATACCGGTGTCTCGTAGACCGTGCAGTTGTTCGTCCACTCACAGCCAAGTTCAACCGTCGTACTTGTCGTTGACGCATCTGTGGTGTCAACGACAACCGTCGTTGTTGTGGTCGTCGGGAGTGCCGCAATGTCTGCATCAGCCTCTGCAGCAAACCTCGCAACGCTGAGTTGGTGACGAACCAAAATCTCAGCGGGCGAACCTGGTGTGACCAACTCGATCACATTGGCGAGGGCCGCAACCGAACCATCGCTCAGCGCGCTAAAAACTGCCTCACTTATTGCTGTCGGCAGCACTGAAGTCGTCGTCTCATTCGGCGTCGCAGCAGTGGTGATGACCGACTCAGTTGTTGAGGGAATCGCCTCGCCGCTGGTCCCACCACACGCGAACAACAGCGGTACAACACAGACCAGAAATGCCGTTTGATTGAGACGACCCACAGGGAGCACGTTAGGCGACGCAGACATCTCTCACACCGTGTTCAACATCACCTTTCACCAAGTTGATTGTGATTAAGGAAACAACGGCGCAGACTCAAGGAGTCATGTCGACCAGCCACATTCTCACGCTTATCACTGCTGACGAACCCGGCATCGTTCACGCGGTATCTGCTGGGCTGCTTAAGGTTGGTGGAAATATCACCGAAAATGCCCAATTCGGTGACCCTGGCTCAAACCTGTTCTGTCTTCGCACGGTTGTCGCAACGCCGACCGCCGACCCAACACAGGTTGCCGATGCGGTAGCGAGCCAACTCGCTGCAGCCGGCCACGCCGAGCCATCACGGCTCCGTGTTCGTCGTGTAGATGAGCGACCTCGCGTGCTCATTATGGTCTCAAAATTCGACCACTGTCTGGTTGACCTGCTCTATCGCTGGCGAAACGGACTTCTACACATCGACATTCCAGCAATCGTGTCAAACCATCCTGATGTCGTTGAAATCGCAGATCGCTACGGCATTCCGTTCCACCACTTACCGGTCACCGCAGAAACCAAAGCAGATCAAGAAGCTGCGATCATGAAGATTGTTCATGAGCACGACATCGATCTAGTGGTGCTTGCTCGTTACATGCAGATCTTGTCGGACGATCTCTGCCGCCAACTCGATGGTCGAGCGATCAACATTCACCACTCACTGCTACCTGGTTTCAAAGGCGCAAAGCCCTATCACCAGGCGCACGCTCGCGGGGTGAAGTTGGTTGGTGCAACTGCTCACTTCGTGACGGCTCAGCTCGACGAGGGTCCGATCATCGAACAAGACGTCGCTCGAGTGAATCACAGCCATACGGCATCCGACATCGTTGAGCTCGGTCAGGACACTGAACGCCTCGTGCTGGCAAGAGCGGTGAGAATGTGGGCTGAAGATCGTGTGCTCCTCATTGGAGACCGCACAGTCATCTTCAACTAAAAGGTAGGTCAGTAGCTTCGTGGCAGACCAAGCACGGTCTGCGCTATGAAGTTCAGTGACATCTCTTGACTCACCGGGGCCAGTCTCTGTAGGCGGGCCTCGCGCCAGAACCGCTCGACCTGGTACTCGGTTGCATAACCCAACCCACCGTGGGTCTGCACCGCCCGGTCAGCAGCGGTGAACGCAGCATCCGCCGCAAGATATTTTGCTGAGTTCGCCTGCTCGCCACACTCCATGCCGTTGTCATAGCGCCAGGCGGCTTCCATCATCGTGAGATACGCCGAACGCAGATGAATATGTGCGTCCGCAAGTGGATGCGAAATCGCCTGATTCGCTCCAATCGGCCGATCAAACACCACTCGTTCGCCCGCGTAACTCACTGCTCGCTTCAACGCAACCTCACCAATTCCACATGACATGGCGGCGAGCAGAATTCGTTCTGGGTTCAAGCCATGAAGGATGTGCTGGAAGCCTCTGCCTCGCTCACCAACCAAACGCCAGCCCTCGACCGGCAGTTCGTCATAGGCAACCTCACAGGATGCAACCGCGTTGCGGCCAACTTTCGGAATCGGTCGAATGTCGACGTACTTCGGGTCAAGTTCGGCAAGAAACAGACTGAGGCCACCAAAACGTGCCGACCCTGCCGCACCCTCAGGAACATCGTCAGTTCGAGCGAGGAGCAACACCACTTCGCTCTCCAATGCCTTTGATGTCCAGATCTTTCGGCCTGACACCACGAACCCACCCAAACCGTCATCAACCGCCCGAGTAGAAATTCGGCTCGTGTCCGTACCGGCATCAGGTTCAGTCACACCGAACGCAACATGAAGATCCCCGGTGGCTGCCCGCGGAAGGTACGTCGACTTCAACTCGTCATTTCCAAACTTGACGACAGGATTCAAGCCGAACATGGTGAGGTGTAACGCTGTCGAACCATTCATGCCTGCGCCAGATGCAGCTACCCGGTTGAGAACAAGGGCTCCCTCGGTGATGCCACAGCCTCCGCCACCGAATTCTTCTGGGATACAGATTCCGACCCAGCCACCGGCTGCCATCGCCTCGTAGAACTCCCAAGGAAATTTGTGCTCTGAATCACAGGTTGACCAGTACTCGTCATCGAAGTCTGAGCACACACGATCGACGCCCTCAATGATTGCTTGATGGTCATCATTTGGCTGGAAGTCCACGTGGCCAGTATCCCACGCATAGCGCCGTGGCAAACGAGGCGGCACAGGTCTATTACCGTCTGAAAAGAGGGGGCATCATGGAACAGCTAACGAATGAAACGGTCGAGTTATTGCAGACGATGATTCGCAATCAGTGCGTCAACGATGGCGCTGCAGAATCAGGGCACGAAGAACGTAACGCTGACACATTGGTGAGTTTTATCGAAGGTGCTGGCTTGGACGTTGAGGTGTACGACGCTGCGCCTGGTCGCCGATCGATGGTGGCACGAATTGAAGGAAGCGACCCGAATGCTCCCAGTTTGTGTCTGATGGGGCACACCGATGTCGTGCCAGTGAACCCAGATGGTTGGAGTCGCGATCCGTTTGGTGGAGAACTCGTTGACGGTGAGGTGTGGGGCCGGGGCGCCGTTGACATGTTGAACCTGACTTCATCGATGGCTGTTGCGTTCCGTCATCTTGCGACTACTGGTTTCCGTCCGAAGGGCGACCTCATCTATTTCGGTGTTGCCGATGAGGAATCAGGGTCGGCGTACGGAGCGCAGTGGATGGCGGACAACTATCCCGATGCGATAC
>LFFE01000023.1 GCA_001510385.1 Actinobacteria bacterium casp-actino5
GCGGATCTGAAGGCGAAATACCCCATCCAGAACCCTTTGAACCCAACTTGTTCAGCGGCGAGGCGAGATTCTTCGGAGAAGTAGGTGACAGCGTGAATTGTTTCGGCCGCTCGCCACAATCTGCGAGAGGGTGACTCAGCTGTCATAACACATGCCCATCAAACTCAACTTCGCGCACCGGGTTGATCGCCAGTCACACTGCGTCAATTGCGGCACGCACCTCGGCGACATAACGACCGACTTCATCAGGGCCTGACTCCATAAGTCGTCGAACCATAGACGCTCCCTGAATCACGCCGTCGGCGACCTTCACGGCAGCAGCCGCCTGCTCAGCATTCGAGACACCAACGCCAACCAGCACCGGGGTATCGGTGACCGCCTTCAAGCGGCCCGCCAACGCCGTTGCAGTCTCTGCGAGCGAGTCTCGCTCCCCTGTTACCCCGAGCAACCCGACTGAGTACACAAACCCGCGGGCCCGCGCAACAATGCGAGGCAAGCGCTCGTCAGGGGCCGTCGGTGCCGCCAACATGATGGTCGCAACCCCAGCCGCATCGGCCGCTTCCGCCCAATCGTCTGACTCCTCAAGGGGAAGATCCGGCAAAATCGCTCCAGTCACACCAGCCTCAGCAAGCCGATTCGCAAAACGAATCGGGCCATCGTGATGCACCAAGTTGTAATAGGTCATCACCGCAAGCGGGATACCAACATCAAGTGACGGAACTTCTTCGAGCACTGACTGCGGGGTTGTGCCACCTTCGAGGGCAGCTTGAGATGCCCGCTGAATGACCGGGCCATCCATCACCGGGTCAGAGAAGGGGATGCCGATCTCAACTGCATCCGCGCCGTTCGCTGCGCATGCACGAATGGCGTCTTGCCATCCCGGGTATCCCCCGGTGATATACGGAACGAGTAATTTGCGACCCGCATCTCGCGACGACCGCAGCGAGGTCGAAAGGTCAACTGTCACAAACGATCCTTCAAGACGTCCATCATCTGACCGACGTCTTTGTCACCTCGACCCGACAGATTCAGCAGCACCGTTTGACCCTGCATGGTGTGTGCTTCACGAACCAACCATGCGAGAGCGTGAGCTGGTTCAAGCGCAGGGATGATTCCCTCAGTGCGGCTCAACAACTGGAACGCTTCGACCACTTCTTCATCGGTCACCGTTGGATACTCTGCTCGATTAATCGAAGAGAGATATGAATGCTCAGGTCCGATGCCTGGGTAGTCAAGACCGGCAGAAATCGAATGCGCCTCTTCGACCTGGCCATATTCATCTTGCATTAGATAACTGCGCATACCGTGCACAACACCAGGGACCGCTCGAGTGACCGCTGCACCACCACGTGGCTCAACCCCGACGAGACGCGATCTCGTATCAACGAAGCCAGAGAAAATGCCAATGGCATTCGAGCCGCCACCAACACACGCTGTCACCACATCGGGATCGTCGCCGAGCAATGCACGCGCCTGTTCGCGGGCTTCATCACCAATGACCCGGTGGAACTGGCGCACCATCCACGGATATGGATGCGGACCCATCACAGAACCCAAGCAGTAATGAGTGTCACCAACGGTTGCCACCCAATCACGCATTGCCTCATTCACCGCATCTTTGAGTGTGCGACTTCCTGAATGAACTGCTTCAACCTCTGCGCCGAGCAGTTTCATCCTGAACACATTGAGCGCTTGGCGTTCTACATCGACTGCGCCCATGTAGACCTTGCACTCCATACCGAGAAGCGCAGCTGCAGTTGCTGACGCAACACCGTGCTGACCCGCCCCCGTCTCAGCAACAAGCCGAGTCTTACCCATGCGCTTCGCAAGAAACGCCTGGCCGAGCACGTTGTTTATTTTGTGTGACCCGGTGTGGTTGAGGTCCTCACGTTTCAACAGGAGCCGGAGCCCCAACTTCTCTCCAAGACGATGACATTCAGACAACCCAGACGGGCGACCGGCGTAATCACGGAGGGCAACATGGAGCTCTTCGCGCCACTGCGGGTCGGCCCATGCTTCTTTAAACCCGGCCTCTAACTCTTGGCATGCAGGAACCAGAGTTTCAGGCACAAACCGGCCTCCAAACTCACCAAAACGGCCAGACGGATCTGGCTCTGACATGATCGAGTCGTTGCGCTGTTCAGCGATGGTCATTCGTCCTCCCAGTTGTAGGGCAGGTCATCCGGTCCGATGTAGGGGGTAGGGGAAGCTGCTCGGGCATTACTGATAAATTTTCGCACCTTCACGGCGTCTTTGCGTCCCGGAGCTAGCTCAACACCCGAGGAAACATCAACACCCCAGGGCTCAACCGCTGCGACCGCATCGGCAACATTGTCAGGGTTGAGACCTCCCGCCAAGATGAAGCGGACAGAGTCGGGAAGATCTGCGGTGATATGCCAATCGAACACCTTGCCACTCCCGGGAGATGGGGCGTCGACCAACACCACATCAGTATGGAATTTATCGGCCCGCGACAGGTGAGGTGAGTCAGCTCCAAATGCCTTAATCACCCACCGAATGCCGTGGCCGGGGCCACGTTCAACAATTTCGGCAACCTGATCTGGAGTTTCTGAACCATGTAGTTGCACCGCTTTAACACCAGCACGATCAGCAACTGACAGCACCCGATCTGGTAGGTCGTTTCGGAATACCCCAACCGTCATCGTTTCGGGAGGCAATCGTCGAGTGATGTCATACACATTCTGAGGCGCCACCTGACGTTCAGACGGGGCAAAAATAAACCCAACAGCATCCGCTCCCATTGCAACGGCGAGCAGGGCGTCATCTTCGGTGGTGATGCCACAAATCTTGATGAACATAGAACAGAAACTACTCACCGATGGCCACGTAACGAGGCCACCGCTTGCTCGGGATCACCAGAGGTCACCAGGGTTTCACCAACCAGCACCGCTCGGTAGCCGGCTTCGGTGAGGGCGAGAGCATCGGAACGACTTCTCACACCAGATTCTGCAACCGACACGACGTCTCGAGGAATAACAGCGCCCATCCGCAAGGCACGTTCATGATCAACGTTGAACGTCACCAGATCACGCTGATTCACACCAACAAGAGTCGCCCCAACCTCGAGTGCCATCTCGAGTTCGGCTTCATCGTGTACCTCTACGAGTACATCGAGACCAACTTCAACCGCAAGCGCATGAAAGTTCGCCAACTCGCGTCGATCAAGCGCAGCCGCGATCAACAACACGCAGTCGGCTCCCATGATGCGGGCATCGAGAACATCGCGTTCTGCGACAGTGAAATCCTTTCTCAGAACGGGGAGCGTGCATGCTCCTCGAGCTGCTTGCAAATCACTCACCGAACCGCCAAAGAACTCTTCATCGGTCAGGACAGAAAGGCATGATGCCCCACCTGTCGAATACTGGTGAGCAACGGTTGCGGGGTCAAGACCAGCAAACAGGTCTCCTTTCGACGGAGACCGCCGCTTGACTTCTGAGATCACTGCAATTCCGTCCGAAGCGGGATCAACAGTTGCTAACGAATCTCCGAAACCACGTGTCGCTGGCGATGAGCAGGCTGCCTCGTATAACTCGCTGAACGGCCGCTCATCACGAGCAGCAGTAGCCCGATGAGCATCAAGAATCCGGTCAAGATATGTCGCCATTGACCTGGTCAGAACCCGAGACGGCCTGACAATTCGCCAAGCAATGCATCGATCGGAACACGAGTTTGCTCCATCGTGTCCCGATCTCGAACAGTTACCGAATTGTCATCCAACGAATCAAAATCGACCGTCACACACAATGGCGTGCCGATTTCATCCTGTCGGCGATATCGACGACCAATGGCCTGTGTCTCGTCGTAGTCAGTCATATAACGTTCGCTCACGAGGCGACGCACTTCTTGAGCCAGAGGAGTCAGCGTGTCTTTCTTCGAGAGTGGCAACACCGCAACCTTGTACGGAGCGAGACGCGGGTGCAAACGAAGCACCGTGCGCACCTCATCGTTGACTTCCTCTTCGTCGTAGGCCGCCAAAAGGAACGCTGCCATCGTTCGAGTGGCCCCAGCGGCAGGCTCAATCACATACGGCACATAGCGCTCATTCGATGCCTGATCGAAGAAGTCAAGGCGCTCACCAGAATGCTGAGCATGCTGGGTCAGGTCATAATCGGTGCGCTGGGCAATACCCTCAAGTTCGTCCCAACCCCATGGGAACATGAACTCGACATCGGCAGTTCCCGTTGAATAGTGCGACAACTCATCGTCATCGTGCGCACGAAGACGCAGCATTGACTCTGGAATTCCCAGATCTCGGTACCACTCAAGACGGTGCTGGCACCAGTACTCGTACCATGAGGGACCCTCAGACGGAGGTACAAAGAACTCGAGTTCCATTTGTTCAAACTCACGAGTTCGGAAAATCCAGTTCTGCGGAGTGATCTCATTCCGAAAGCTCTTACCAACCTGAGCAATTCCAAACGGTGGCCGTTTGCGACTGGTCTGCAGCACATTTGCGAAGTTGGTGAACATGCCCTGGGCCGTCTCCGGACGAAGGTAGGCATCAGCACCGGCATCAGCAACTGGACCTGCCTGCGTTTTAAACATCAAGTTGAACTGGCGAGCCTCAGTAAACGAACCAGTCTTTCCGCAATTTGGACAAGTGTTGGGGTCATCCAACTTGTCTTGGCGGTGACGGGTCTTGCATTCAATGCAATCAACCAACGGATCTGAGAAGTTGGCGAGGTGCCCTGATGCCTGCCACACCTGGGGAGGCCCGAGGATGGCGGCGTCAATGAGCACCACATCGTCGCGCTGCTGCACCATTGCACGAACCCAGGCATCCTTCACATTCCGCAACAGCAACGAACCAAGTGGGCCGTAGTCATACGTCGAACGGAATCCACCATAAATCTCGGCCGATGGGTACACGAACCCACGCCGCTTACACAGGTTGACGATTTGATCGAGATCCGTTGCGGGCATGACTTACAGGTTACGGACATCGACCCGCAACGGCTCAATGCCTCTCAAAGACTCCCACCGTGCGCAACCGACGCTCGATGTGATGCTCCAACGCTCGTGTTGCAAGCGCCGTCACCTCGCTCGTCGCAGGTGATTCCTCAAGAGCCAAAGCCTGCCGGAGACGCCCACCGAGAATGTCACGCATGATCTCAAGTGCAATAGGTGAAACTGAAGCGCCCGATCGACAACGGCGACATAGAGCCCCACCCTCATTGAGATCGAAAGCAACAAGCTCCGTCTCCCCCTCTTCAGGCTCTCCACATCGAACGCACTCGTCAAGAACCGGCGACAACCCCGACGCAGCGAGCACCTTCCAAAAAAATGCGGCGACATTCAATGGCGATGGTGACTCAGCAATTGTCCGTAAGACTCCGACGAGCATGGCGTACAGCCGCTCGTCAGGTTCACCCTCTAGCGATAACTGATCTGCCGCCTCAACCACGGCCATTCCCTGGGCAGCCCGATCAAGTGACGACAGCATCGGCGCCAATGCGTCAATCGACTCCGCCTGGCTCACCAGATCGAGATCACGACCTTTCCGAAGCAACACCTCAACATGACTCATCGGCTCCAACCGAGAACCAAACTTCGAGTTCGTCCGCCGAACACCCTTCGCCACCGCACGAACCTTGCCGAAACGATGCGTCAGCAACACGACAATTCGATCCGACTCACGAAGTTTGTACGTTCGGAGAACAACCCCTTGATCTCGATACAGCTCGCCGATAGCGACTGCAGTTGAACTCATGCGTCCAGTCCCCCGAACCGTCGTCGGCGTCGACCAAACTGTGCAACCGCCGCAACAAGGTCTTGGGCGGCAAAGTTCTCCCAATTGGTTTCAGTGAACACCAGCTCGGCATAGGCCAACTCCCACACCAGCGACGGTGGCAATCGGTCACTCTCGCCGCAAATCACTACAAGGTCTGGCTCTCCATCGGCAGGTTCATACAGCGAACCCGCTACCGATGCTTCATTGATCGGCCCCTCCCCGATCGCACGAAACGCATCAACAAGGCGCTGGCGTCCATCTGAGGTCGGGTCAATCACCACGCCACACGACACGAGGTGCACCACGTGTTCGACATCAACCTCAATCGCCGACTCACCAAGCGCGCCGTAGGGACGCAGCGTCAACCACCTCACGCCATATGCGCTAGCCGCGGCCGAAAGCTCACGAGCAGATTCGAGCCAATGATCTCGCCCGCGATCGACCCATTGCCCAGTCGACCCTCCGACAATCAATACATGGCGAAGCCCAAGCGACTCTGCCGAAACCTGCGCATCATTGCGATCGCCGAACGAACCCATGCCAACATTGTTCCACTCTTGACCCCTCCCTAGCGGACACAAACCGGGGCAGTATCGTCACTGATGCACCATGAACCCCGAACTTCACACCCTGCCCAACGGACAACATCACGTTGCATGCATCATGGATGGCAACGGGCGCTGGGCAGAGTCTCGAGACCTACCGAGAACAGCAGGTCACACGGCTGGGGAAGAAAACCTTGCGTCGATTGTTCGGGCATCGGTACAACGTGACATCGGATGGCTTACCGTCTTTGGTTTCTCAACTGAGAACTGGGTTCGACCTCGGGCAGAAGTTCGGCACATTCTCGGTCTGCACGAACGGCTCTTTGGTCGCGTCGAAGAGTTGAACGACAACAATGTTCGAATCAGGTGGATCGGTCGACCATTCGACAGCGCCGAATCACGAACCCCCCGGTTCGTGCAGCGAGCGATCAAAAAAGCCATCGCAGACACAGCAAACAACACCGGTCTTGTCCTCACAGTCGCGTTCGACTACGGCAGTCGATTCGAAATGATGGATGCCGTCCGCTCGGCCCGACGAAATGGCACCGACATTGACATCACGTCTGTCACCCAGCGACTCCACGACCCTGATCTTCCACCAGTCGACGTCATGATTCGAACGAGCGGCGAGATCCGGGTTTCGAACTTTCTGTTGTGGCAAGCGGCCGGCAGCGCGATCTACTTCACCGAAACCCCGTGGCCTGACCTCAGCGCAAATGAGCTTGACACAGCACTATCGCTGGTCGGAACAGCGTGAGTTCGCACGACGACGTCCTCGCGGCCCTCGATGCTGTAACCGCAGCGATTCCAAACGCTGAACATCGCCAAGGCCAGCGCGAGATGGCCTCACACGTCGCTACCAGCATCCGACAAGGGAAACCAGCCGTCATTAGAGCCGGGACCGGAACGGGGAAAACCCTCGCCTACCTGACTCCATGCGTGACATCTGGAGCGTCAACCGTGGTCGTCACCGCGACAAAAGCCCTACAAGACCAGCTCGCCCACAAGGACCTTCCATTTCTCGAACTCCAACTTGCGACCGCCACCAACCATTCATTTTCGTGGGCGGTCCTGAAAGGCAGATCGAACTACCTCTGCCGCCAGCGAGTAGCAGAAATCGGCGGGCTTCCATCGGCCGATCGCGTGCAACTCTCCCTTGAAGGCATCGATGATGACGGCCGCCGCGAGGTTGAGCGTCTTGCGGCATGGGCTGACAGCACCGTCAGCGGTGATCTCACCGAACTGGACTGGTCACCAAACGAACGCACCATCAAAGCCGTCACCGTCTCTTCCGACGAATGCCCTGGAGCAAACCAGTGCCCGCAAGGCGAATCCTGCTTCGCGGAGATCGCCCGCCACAACGCAGCGGCAGCAGATGTCGTTGTTGTCAACGCCCACTTGTACGGTCTCAACATCGCCGCTGACGGCGCAATTCTTGGCGACCACGACGTCGTCATCTTCGACGAAGCGCATGTCCTCGAAGACGTCATGAGCGACACAGTCGGAGTTGAGCTCAGTGCAGGCCGGCTCGCACGAGTGGCGACAACCGTTCGACGGATCGTTGTCGACCCCGATCTCGATGCAGAACTCAGCGCTCAGGCAGATGACCTGACCGCACTCCTAGAGCCATATTCCGGTGAACGCATCCTGCCTCCACTCCCCGCAGCAATGACCGAACTCCTCGCAAGCGTACGAACCTCCCAAAACCGTGCCCTCACGCTCGTCACCGAACTTTCGATCGATGACCTTGATGCTCAGCAACGCCGTCTCCGAGCCCAAGTGACTCTTACCCGAACGATTGACACGCTTGACCGCTTTCTCAGCCCATCAACCGACGATGTCATCTTCGTGTCAGGCGCTCCTGGTTCCAGACGGCTCGAACTCGCTCCGCTCGATGTTGGTCCAACTCTTGCCGACGGTGTCTGGTCTCAACGGACCGCAATTCTCACCAGCGCAACAGTGCCGATGAATCTTGCAGAGCGCATCGGCCTCGAGGGTGCCGAATTTGTTGACGTGGGCAGCCCGTTCGATTACGAATCAAATTCGTTGCTCTACTGCGCAATGCATCTGCCCCAACCGAATGATCCCTCGTTTCGCAGCGCAATGCACGATGACCTCGAACAACTCATTTCAGCGGCGCAAGGCAAGACACTCGCTCTCTTCACCAGTTGGTCCGCCATGGATGAAGCCGCCGAAGCAATGCGCGAACGTCTCCCCTTCAAGATCCTCACACAACGAGATCTCCCGAAACCCGCCCTCATCCACGAATTCTCAACCGATGAAGATAGTTGCCTATTCGCAACTGCGGGACTCTTCCAAGGGGTCGACGTCCCGGGTCGAGCTCTCTCGCTGGTCGTTATTGACAGAATTCCATTTCCGAGACCAGACGACCCCCTCTTGGGGGCGCGCCGAGATCTCATCGGGCAACGTGCATTCATGGAGATTGACCTCCCGCGCGCAGCCACGATGCTTGCTCAAGCGAGCGGTCGTCTCATCAGAACCGATAACGATCGTGGCGTTGTTGCCGTCATGGATCGCCGACTCGGTACAGCTCGATACCGATGGGACATCATCTCTGCCCTTCCCCCAATGCGGCGCACACGAGACCGCTCTGAAGCAGAATCGCTTCTGCGTTCAATCGCTAACGAGTAGGTGCAGACGACTACCGTCGTCGTCATGACCGACGCCCAGATCGTCCGACATGAGTCGTCCAATGGGATCTCGACAATCACCCTTGACTCTCAACACAATCGCAACGCATTGTCACGTCAGTTACTGGCTGAGCTTCACCTGGCACTTGACGACGCAGAACAACAAGATGCGCGGGCGGTCATTATTCGGCATGAGGGGCCGGCCTTTTGCGCTGGGGCCGATCTCAAAGAACGGTCGTCGGGACCGCCCGATTCAGGCCCAATGGTCTCCGCACTCGAACGGCTCATGGATACGCCTCGACCAACGATTGCAGCAGTCAATGGCGCTGTTCGAGCCGGCGGACTCGGCCTGATGGCCGCTTGCGATCTCGTTGTTGTGGACGAGTCGGTCACATTCGCACTCACCGAGGTTCGAATTGGTGTCGCCGCAGCAATCATCTCGGTACCAATTCTCCGGCGGGTGCCGGCAGGGAAAATTGCGGCAGCCATGCTCACCGGCGAGGTGTTCTCAGCTACTGACGCCAGAGAGATGGGTCTCATCACTCACGTCACCAACGATGTATCAACCACGATCGATGACCTCATCAACGGAATTCTTGCGGGTGCTCCCCGTGCAGTGGCAGCAACAAAAGCAATGTTGCACCGGGTTCCTACTCTTGATCGCGACATCGGATTTCGTGAGATGCGCTCGCTCAGCGAAGAATTTTTCTCTGGCCCCGACGCCGCCGAGGGCATGGCTGCATTCATCGAGAAGCGACTGCCGTCTTGGAATCCAGCCGCAAAGTAACTATTGAGACATCAGCCGGTAACCCAACCCTCGAACGGTGACAATCCGTTGCGGATCATCCGGGCTGTCTTCGACCTTGAGCCGCAAGCGTCGGACGTGTGCGTCAACAAGGCGTGAGTCTCCGAGATATTCGTATCCCCACACAAGCTCAAGAAGTTGGTCACGACTCAACACTGCATCTGCATGCGCAGCAAATTCGCACAGCATCCGAAATTCAGTCCGCGTCAGTGAAAGCTCAACCCCGCCCTTGAGCACGACACCTTGCTCGCGCCGTAACTCAAGATCACCAAACTGAAGAATGTCAGAATGCCCCTCATCGACAGGTGGCGAATAGCTCACACGCCGCAACACCGCCGCTATTCGCGCCGACAGCACCTTTGGTACCACCGGCTTGGTGATGTAATCGTCAGCACCAGCTTCGAGACCCGCCACCATGTCAGCGGCCTCAGTTTGGGCGGTCACCATGATGATTGGCACCGTTGAGGTTGCACGGATCGCTTTGCACACCTCAAATCCAGAGAGGTCGGGAAGTCGCAGATCTAGCAGCACCGCATCAGGCCGGTGTTGCCCAAACTGCACAAGTCCACTTGCACCATCATGCGCCTCAACCACCTCATAGCCTTCGTCTTCTAAGGCCATGCGCAACGCAACGCGAATAGCGTCATCATCTTCAATAAAGAGCACTTTGTGCACCTTCTAAGTGTGCCACCTTCACAGCCTTGGCGGGGGACGATCCAATGCGGCTCCCCCTCAACAGGCCTCACCTCGCTTGTTTTGTTACACAAATCGCACAAATCTCGCAAGAGTTCGCAATATGACCCGTTCATACTCAATGTTGTTCACGCTGCACCGGTGGGGGACCGACCTCCCCCTGGTGTCCCACCGGCAGCGGAGCAACGGTCTCGCCTAGTCTGTCGACATGATTCGGTTGCGCTCTCCCCGCCTCGCAACTCGGGTAGCCGCATTCTTCGGAATCATTGGCCTCCTTTCAGGGCTCGGGTTGACAACTGCGGCATACTCGGTTGCCCGAGCATCACTTGTTGACCAACGTATGGCAGGCTCGCGAGCGACTGCATTTGACCATGCATTGGAACTGCGTGACGCGTTCGAACGAGGGACCATCACAGAAACCTTCCAAGGGCTCGATATCGAGCCCGGAGGGTTTGCGGTGCTCACTCGCCCATCGCTCACATTTCTTCTCCAATTCCCGGTTACAGCATTCCCGGAATCGCTCCGGGCAGTTGTTGAAAACGGCAATTCTGGGCACCAACGATTTGAATACGAAGGCGAGAACTACATCGGAATCGGTGTCCATATCGAAGCCAATGACTCGGGGTATTTTGAGGCCTTTCCGCTCAACGGCACTGAACGAACCCTCGCAATTCTTGTCACTGCACTCCTCGTCGGCTCGGCCCTCGCCGCCCTACTTGCAGTGTTCTTCGGGTTCAGCACCAGTCGCGGACTCCTTCGCCCACTCACACGAGTGACGACAACAGCCAGCACAATTGCTAGCGGCTCACTTGATGCTCGTCTCGAACCCACCGACGACCCAGAGCTCAGTCGCCTTGTGACTGCGTTCAACAACATGGCCGATGCAGTCCAATCTCGTATCGAACGGGAAGAACGCTTCGCATCAGAGGTCAGTCACGAACTCCGCTCCCCCATTACGGCCATGACTGCCGCAGCCGAGGTACTCGCTGCCCGCCGCGATGAGCTTTCAGAACGTTCACAACAGGCATTAGACCTTCTCCTCGCTCAGGTACGCAGGTTCGATGCCATGGTCATTGATTTGCTCGAACTTTCTCGGCTAGAGGCCGGAGCGGTTGATGGCCATTTAGAGGAGGTTGACATTGGCGATCTCTCTCGCCGCATTCTTGCTCGCTCCTCAACGCCTCACACCCGACTCACTGTAAAACCGGAGACGCCTGTGATTGCGGTGACCGATCGCGTTCGGTTCGAACGAATTCTGTCGAACTTGATCGAAAACGCTCACGTTCACGCCGGAGGCGCCACCGAGGTCACCATCGATACGCAACGAGTAGGAGACGTCGTCATCACCGTCGACGACGCAGGTTCTGGTGTCGACCCAGATGACCGCGGAAGAATTTTTGAGCGATTCACCCGCGGGGGAGCAGCCCGTCATCGCGAAGGAACAGGACTTGGGCTCGCGCTCGTTGCCGAGCATTCATCGGCGCTCGGCGGATGGGCGTATGTCGACGATGCCCCGTCTGGAGGGGCCCGCTTTGTCGTCGTCCTACCGAAAAGCGAACCCACACTCGTTAACCACGACATGCCGACGGTGACCTCGTGAACCAGAAGAAACGAGTCTTAGCGTTACTTGCCACTGTCCTTGGCTTTTCGGCATGCGGGCTGCAAACCGATTCTGAGGCTGTGCTTTTCGACGATGTCCCCTACGGACTTGCGGAAACGAGCACGTCAACGACCGCAGTTCTGGTTGTCAACACAGGGCCAAACATCCCAACGACAACGGTCGCAATCGATCAACGAGAGGTTGAAGTCGTCTTCGTTCGTCGACTCAGTCGAGAACTTGAATCGATCAACATCGACCTTCCCATCCCAGTTTCGAGCCGAGACATCATCGACCAACTCACTCAACCGCCGCCAGATGCCGAACCGGAGCTACAAACCGAAGTATCTGAACGACTTGTACTGAATGTCCAGGTCGACCGCGGGCTTGCAACAGTAAACCTGTCGCGCACAGCAATTAACCAGCTCGGCAGCGCTCAACAACGTCGAGCAATTGCGCAGATCGTTCTCACACTGACGCTATTCACGTCCGAAGCGGGAGGCATTGGACAGGTGGAATTTCTCGTGGGAGGCCAACCGACCAGCGTCTATGTGCCACTGCTTGGTGCAAACAATGAGCCAGGCGAACCGGTTGCATGGGCCGACTTCGCACAACTACTCGTTGGCGTGGATGCCCCGCCCACGACAACAACCACAACAACTGAACCGCCATCAACCAACACGACAGCGCCTGCAACTCCTCCTTCGTCAACCAGCTCAACAACGATCCCTGCAACAACGGGTACGTCTACGACGACTACGTCGACAACAACGCCGAGTTCCTGACGATTACCTGACGCAGCGCCTAGTACCCGAGGCGTTCGACTCGATCAGGCCGACGTTGCCAATCTTTATCAACTTTGACCTTCAGCTCGAGAAATGCTCCCTCCGGCAGCTGCGCACGCGCACGACTGCCGACCTCACGAAGAATGGCACCACCCTTGCCAATGACCATCCCCTTCTGACTCTCACGCTCAACGATGATCTCGCAGCGAATTCTGGGCCACTCCCACTCAGTGACTCGGGTGGCAATTGAATACGGAAGCTCATCGCGCATCACCGCAAGTAACTGCTCGCGGACTAATTCGGCAACCCACACTTCTTCGCTCATATCGTTGCGCTCATCCTCAGGGAACCACTGAGGACCCTCGGGCAGTTGGTCTAGGAGATACTCGACGAGGGCGTCGAGACCTTCTCCACTTTTTGCCGACACCGGAAAATATGCAGAGCCGTCTAATTCTGATGACGCTCCAAGCATCGCAATCACCTGATCGCGGGTTGCAATATCAACTTTGTTCACCACCACGACAAGCTGCTCCCGGCGAAGTCGACCGGCAACCCACTGATCACCCGAACCGAACGGCTTCGTGGCATCAAGCACGAGACATTGCAGATCAACGTCTGATGCACTATCTAACGCAGTCGAGTTGACACGTTCGCCTAACGCCGAGATCGGCTTGTGTAGCCCTGGCGTGTCAACAAACACCAGTTGGCTGTCGGGCTGCGTCAGCACCCCCATCACTCGATGCCGAGTTGTCTGTGGTTTATCCGAGACGATCGAGACCTTGTGACCGCACATTGCGTTCACCAACGAACTCTTACCGACATTTGGACGACCAAGGAGACCTACTAAGCCAGAGCGGTACGCCGTGTTGTCTCCAGTTGTTGCTGCCACCCCCCTAGTCAACACCGCTGCTTCGTTAAATCGGTGCATGCTCTGACATGCTGGCGTTATGAGCCCACGAATCATCAACGGAGGAGACGAACTCAAAGGGCTGATCGGGGAACACCTCGGTTACAGCCCGTACGTCTCAATCTCCCAAGAACAAGTGAACCAATTCGCCGAAGCCACGGGTGACCATCAGTGGATCCACGTCGACGTTGAGCGAGCGACCGCAGGGCCATTTGGTGCGCCAATCGCCCACGGCTACCTCACTCTTTCTCTTGGACCAACGCTGTACCCGCAGGTGGTCTCCATCGGCGGCTACTCGATGGGCGTGAACTACGGAACAAACAAGGTGCGCTTCATGTCGCCGGTAAAAGTCGGTTCAAACGTCCGTCTCGGAGTCAAATTGGTCGACGTTGCTGACATCGCCGGTGGAATTCAAAGCACAATGGAATTCACATTCGAATGTGAAGGCTCCGATAAGCCGAGTTGTGTTGCCGAGGTTGTCTTCCGCTCTTACGAGTAATCGAACGCCGCATCCGCGGCGCCCCAGTCATGACAACCGCCAACGTGCACGACAGAGGTGATGTCGCCCTCATCGACATCATCCGAGCAGTGGCAGCCGCTCGCGGGGAAGCAGCCTGCGTAAGCGGTCCCGGCCATGCTGTTCGCACCTGGCAACAGTTCATCAATCGTGTTGAACGAGCAAGCGCTGGTCTCACCTCACTTGAGCTGGGTTGCCATCGCGAACGAGACGATCTTGTCGACCATGAATCGGGACAGGATCATCTCGCATTGCTCATGCACAACTCGGTGGAATGTCTTGAGTTGATGTGCGCTGCGTTCGCAAGCCGCGTTTCTCCAATCAATGTCAATCATCGTTACACAGCAGATGAGTTAGTCGACATCCTCAGTTATACGGAGGCAACCGCGCTGGCGGTCCATTCCGAGTACGCCGACGTCGTCGCACGAGCCCTCCCTCGACTCCCAAACATCAACGTCGTGATTGAGGTCACCGGATCACTTCCATCGGTGCTTCCAAATGCAGTGATCTACGACGATCTCATCTCAACACATCTACCTTGCAACTCGCCGCCCAAGGCGAGTGCTGACGATTTGTACCTTGTGCTCACAGGGGGAACAACAGGACGACCTCGGGCAGTCATGTGGCGAAATGCTGACGCCGTTATCGAGTGCTTCAACGCCGCTCGCCAACCCCAGACAGTCCAGGACTTCGTCGACACGATGCGACCCGACCTTGTTACTCTCCCTTGCGCTCCGCTTATGCACGGTGCTGGTCAGTGGATGGCGATGAGAACACTGCTTGCGGGCGGGACGGTCGTCATTCCCGATCACGCCGAACATTTTGACGCCCGACATACCTGGTCGGCAGTTGAACGACACCAGGTCACACTGCTCGGAATCGTCGGCGAGTCATTTGCACGCCCACTCCTCGAGGTGCTGGATTCAGAACAGGTTGATGCCCAAAGCTTGAACGTTGTCCTTACAGGAGGGGCACCGCTCATCAGCACCACCAAAACCCAACTTCTCAACCACCTTCCGACCGTGATCATTGTCGATGGGTTTGGATCATCTGAATCAGGTGGACAAATGTCGGTCGTTTCGTCTCATGGATCTGCAACCTCGGGGACGTTCCTTCCCAAGCCAGACCGAACCGTCGTGCTGAGTGAACAATTCAACAGCATCCTCAACCCAGGAGATCCAACCGTTGGCTGGCTCGGAACAACTGGCCGGCTACCACTTGGTTATCTGAACGACGAACTCAAAACCTCACAGGTATTCCACTTCGTCAATGGAGTTCGATACTCCGCTCCAGGCGATCACGCTCGCCATCTCGCCGATGGGTCTATCGAAGCTCTCGGGCGCGAAGCCGTGTGTATTAACACTGGCGGAGAAAAGGTGTTCGCCGAAGAGGTTGAAGAGGCCGTACTTCGGCACCGCTCAGTGCGCGACTGCATTGTTGTTGGTCGGCCAAGCGAAGTGTGGGGCAGCGAAGTCACCGCGGTCATTTCGCTGAGTGCAAGTGGTCTACCGACTCCGACGATCGATGAACTCACGGCCTCGATGCGACACCTCGCCCGCTACAAACACCCGAAAGCCGTTGTTGTAGTTGATGACATTCAGCGCTCGCCCGCTGGCAAAGCTGACTATGGCTGGGCAAGAACAGTTGCGAGCTCACACCCCTAACAACTGCACTCTCTTATAAGGGAAGATTGCCCGTTGCAGCCTTTGTCGTGCCGGAGTCGTTGAATGCAGCGATCGTGCGCTGAGCAATTCTCATCTGGTGAATTTCATCGGCGCCATCAGCGAAACGTGCCCAACGCGCCTGCTGCAGCATGTTCGCAAGCGGCGTATCCGTCGAATACCCGAGTGCTCCGTGGACTTGAATCGCTCGGTCAATAATTCGCCACAAACTATTTGCAACGAAGTGTTTTGCCATCGATACCACGGCTGTGAAATCCATCTTCTGCTCAATCTGATACGCAGCGTGAAGCACCATCAATTTGCATTGGTACAACTCCATCGCGGAATCAGCTATCAACCACTGGATTCCCTGTTTCTCCGCGAGAAGCGACCCGTGCGAGTATCTCTCCATTGAGCGGCTCACCATCAAATCAAGCGCCGTCTCCGCTTGACCGATCCAACGCATGCAATGTGCCAAGCGCGCCGGACCCAACCGATACTGGCCAAGGAGGTGTCCTTGCCCTCGCCCACCGAGCATGTTTGTCGCAGGAACTCGCAGGTCAGTAATCCGGATTTCGCAATGGTTGTGTCCACCCGACATCGTGTGCACATCTCTGACAATCTCCCACCCCTCTGACGGCAGATCGACAATGAAGCAGCTGTTTGCGGCTTGAGGAATTTCTGGATCCTCCTCTGTTCGAGCGACCAGCAACGCAAACTTTGCACCGCGGGCTCCCGAGATAAACCATTTGTGCCCGTTAATGACCCATTCATCTCCGTCTTGATACGCAGTCGTTTGAATCAGCGTTGGATCTGAGCCAGCAACTTCGGGCTCCGTCATCGCGAAGCATGAACGCGCTGTTCCCTCACAAAGAGGTTTCAGGTAGTTCTCCTTCTGCTCATCTGTGCCCCAGTGCAACAAGGTGTGCTGATTTCCTTCATCGGGAGCCTGCGCATTGAGAACAAATGGCCCAACAGGCACCTTCGCCGCCTCAGCCGAGACCGCAGCCATTGCGGTCGGCCCGAGACCCATTCCTCCCCACTCCGCAGGCATATGGGGGAGCCATAGCTTCCATTCTTCTTTCGCCTCTGCCCGCAACCGCACAATGCACTCAACGACTTGCCGACGTTCAGACTGGTCGACGTTTTCCCATTCTGGTCGAACACGGGTGTCCATAAATTCGCGAACGCGAAGCCGGACTTCGTCCACATCGGGTGGAAAACTGAAATCGATCATGAGTTGAGTCTGGCCTCACTCAAGTAAGCGGTGCGAACCGGGTCGTCGTAGCCTGCACATTGTGACCGAGAACAAGTCCCTTGAGACAACTTCGAACGCCCGACCGTGGGAAAGCGAAACGTTGCCGCAAGGTGACGCGAAGCGCGCTGCAATTCGAGAAATGTTCGACACGATCGCTCCTCGGTACGACATGGTCAACCGCATCATGACCTTCCGCCTCGATACACGGTGGCGGAGGCGTGCGGTTCGTGACTTACGCCTCCCGCCCGGGTCAGTAGTGCTTGACCTGGCATCGGGCACCGGCGATCTCTGTATCGACCTTGCCAAGGCGAACCTGCGTCCGATTTCGATGGATCTCAGTTTCGGAATGCTTGCTGCCGACCGATCGGGCTCACCTCGAGTGCAGACAGACATCCTTCGACTTCCAACGTCATCACAATCGGTCGATGGCGTGACCTGTGGATTCGCACTACGGAACCTCACAAATCTTGAAGAGTTCTTTGTGGAACTTGCCCGGGTCGTTCGCCCAGGCGGACGCATCGCATTACTTGATGTCGGTGTGCCGAGTAACCCGCTCATCCGGTGGGGCAATTCGATCTATTTCGGAAAAATGGTTCCATTCATCGGTGGACTACTCTCAGATCGCGGCGCGTACCAGTACCTCCCTCGAAGCGTTGCATACCTTCCCTCCCCTAGCCAGATGGTCGCGGCTCTCCAATGCGCGGGATTCTCCGATGCTCGGCACGACGAACTCACCGGTGGACTCACCCAACTGCTCACTGGAACAAGAAACCCATTGTGATTGCCGTTACCCGCGACCTCGTCGACACGCCTCTCGCAACAGCCGCTCTCGTTGACATTGCTGGCGATACCGGACTGCTGTTCCGCAGCACCACTGGCGGACGCGTTGGCATTGGTTGCGCAATGATCGTAGACGCTGATCGCTCAGTCACTGAGCTCAGCAGCATCGAATGCCGAAACGAGTCAAATTCCGAATCCGCACTACATCCCATTGCTATGGGATGTGTCGATTTCCTTCCACACGCTCCAGCAACGTTGACGATTCCCCAGGTGACGATTGTTGACAACGGTGCGGGTGACCGATTTGCGATCGTGTGCGCAGACGAGTCAGCGGTTGATGATCTCTTGGAATCTGTCGTGGCACACCCTGCACCCCACCCGGCAGCGAACAGTTACCAAGTCGACTCTCCAATCTCTATTTCCACCTACCTGAAGGCGGTAGAGGGTGCTCGCGACGCAGTTCGAGCCGGCGAACTTCGCAAGGCCGTGATTGCTCGCCCTGTGATGATTACCGCTCGAGACCCGATGAGCATTCACGCCGTGCTTCGACGCCTAGACGCCACGTTTGGGTCAACATATCGATTCTCGATCGACGGTTTCATTGGAGCGTCTCCTGAACTGCTCGTCAGCGTAAATGGTGCAGTCGTGCGGTCACATCCGCTCGCAGGCACGACCCGAACGACCGGAAATGACGCCATTGACGCGCAACTTGCCGCAGAGCTCCTTGCGAGCGAGAAAAATCAGATCGAGCACCACGCAGCAATTGAGATGGTTCGAGACTCGTTGTTGCCATTTTGTAGCTACCTCGATTGGACCCCAGAGCCATCGGTGATCAAAGTAGCGAACGTGCAACACCTTGGCTCTCTTGCAGAAGGTCATCTCAGCGAGCCGTACCCGTCAGTTATCGAGCTGGTTCGAGAACTTCAACCAACTCCCGCCGTTGGCGGTCACCCGCGAGACACAGCAATTGAGATGATCGTGAACTCTGAGGGCTTTACTCGCGGTCGATACGGGGGTGCTGTCGGATGGGTGAATGCTGCAGGTGATGGCGAGTGGGCTGTTTCGTTGCGTTGTGCAGAATTCTCTGACGACCGCCGTGAAGCTCGGCTTGTCGCCGGTGGTGGCATCGTCGCTGATAGTGACCCGGAATCAGAACTCGCCGAAACTCAGGCAAAGCTGCAGGCAATGCTCGGTGCAATCATCCGCCCATAAGGCACGCAGCTGCCTTATTCAGCCAATTGCATTGCGAACCTCTTCAACGAGTAGCTCATGCACCGCCACGTTTCGCCTGCGGTTACTTGGCACCCTCATCACCCGCGGACCACGAGCCGAGATCTCCTTCACGAGTTGTTCCCTACTCTGAACGGTCAATGACTCGACACCGTGTGCGCCGGCAAGGGCACAAAGGTCAGTGTTATGTGGTGTGCCAAACAGCCGTTCAAATTCTGCCGTTGACAACGTTGAGGCCTGAGGAAGAAACGAGAAGATTCCACCGCCATCGTTGTCGATTACGACGATTCGCAGGTCAACGTTGTGAGAGTTAATACCCCAAAGCGCATTGCTGTCGTGACAAAACGCAAGATCGCCGATGACAGCAATCACGGGCTCTCCGAGAAGCGCCAGGCCAAGAGCAGTTGACAGCACGCCATCAATTCCATTTGCACCACGGTTCGAATGAGCAACCGCACGTCGGCCACCAAACCATTCGAGATCACGCACCGGCATCGAAGAGGACACCACCACACGGGCGTTGCTCGGTGCATTGTCAGCAACCACTCGGGCGACTGTCGGCTCAGATAACTCTGGGGCGAGCAAGAGCTCGGTCAATGTTCGCTCTGCGATTGCGTCGACCTCAACCCATGACGCGCGCCACGACTCTGCCCAACGAGACCCCGTCGCCCCAGAAAAGCCATCTCCAATAGCCGCTTCTACATCGGCGACCGAGCAATGGGCCACCACATTGTGATCGGGATCAATGTGTCCTGGTCCTCCAACTTGGATGACAGGAGCCCCGCTGCTCTTCACCCATGTCGACAGCACTTTTGACGCCGGAGGCCGACCGAATCGCAGCACAGCCTGCGGAGCGTGACTCTTCGCAAACTCATCGTGTCGAAGAATGACATCAAAGTTGGCGACCGCCCGAACATCTGAGCGCACCCCCGAAAGTGGATCAGCAAGAATCGGCCACCCAAGTGCCTCTGCGATGCGAGAAATCGTGAATGCGTCAACGCCAGATGCCCCTCCAGCGATGATGACACCGCGCTCAACCCTTACCTCCGCAGGAAGATGCACAGGTATAACTTTCTTCGTGGTGACGGGTTCCTCAGCTAACGGTGGAGGAAGAGCGTCAACCTCTCCGAGCAGAGGCTCGCGGAATGGGAGATTGACATGTACCGGACCGTTGAGAGCAGCCCGGAACAATTTGCGAGCAAGAGATCTCCATTCGGTCGGGTCCGAGTCGTCTGGCACCGGCGCATCAACCGACAGCCGGACTGCAGTTCCGTAGATGTCAATCTGGTCAATCGTTTGCGGCGCGCCAACTCCCCGCAATTCAGGTGGCCGATCAGCCGTGCACACGAGCATCGGCACCGCTGACAGCCCTGCCTCCACAACTGCTGGCATGAAATTTGCTACAGCAGTTCCACTCGTGCAGATCAGTGCAGCTGGGGTTCCACTCAACCCCAAACCAAGCGCAACAAACCCAGCCACTCGCTCATCAATCACGATATGCGTCCGAAGCCGATCATCTCGGGTTGCGGCCACTGCTACCGGGGTGCTGCGTGATCCTGGAGCGATCACGACATCGGTGAGCCCGAGGGAGACCCACTCATCAAACAGAGTTGCGGAAAAAGTTGCCGACGCCGACACAGCCACGACGATACGGCCTTCTCGCCAACGACGTATCGTCGTGATATGACAACTTCTGAATCGGCAACGATCAATATCGACATTTGGTCTGATGTTGTGTGCCCGTGGTGCTACATCGGAAAGAGAAAATTTGAGTCAGCGCTCGCTAATTTGAGCGACGACATAGTGGTAAACGTCACCTACCGCGCGTATCAACTTGACCCCACCGCTTCCCCCGGAAAGACCGAGCCAGTTCGCGGTGTGTACGAACGAAAATTTGGCGGCCCAGAACAAGCCGACCGGATCATCTCTCATGTCAGTTCAGTCGCAGCTGAGGCAGGGCTTGATTTTCGAATGGATGATGCTCAGCGAGCAAACACTCTGCTGGCTCACCGCCTGATCTGGCGTGCGGGTCAACCCGACTCTCAACCTGCCCAATCCGAGGTCAAAGAATTGCTTCTCGCCTCGTACTTCACGAACGGAAAGAACATCGGCGACCCTGATGAACTCGCAACGCTGATGGAGACTCTTGGAGCAAGTCGTCAAGACACCATTCAGTTCCTCGAGAGCGACGAGGGTGTACATGAGGTTCAAGGCGAACTCGCAGGAGCCTCACAACTCGGGATCACCGCGGTGCCGACCTATGTCGTGGAAGGACAATGGTCGATTCCTGGCGCCCAAGAAGCTGAGACGTTTGAGCGTGTGCTCCGGCGACTCGCTGAACGCATGCAGGACAGCTAGTTGAGCATCATGCAGTTCAACCTCTTGCACGGGTTTACGCAAACTTCGACAAGTTGGGCTGAATCGATTGCCGCCCTTCAACAACGCTCTCCATCGGCTGAGTTTTGGGTACCGGATATGCCCGGCCACGGAACCGGAACAGGACTACCGCTCCCCCTTCGTGATGGAGCCACCGCACTCGCTGAGTTATCAACACGAGGAGTATGGATTGGCTACTCGATGGGAGGCCGTTACCTGCTGCACATCGCCCTCCAGCATCCAGAGGTCGTGCAGGGCCTCGTGCTCGTCAGCACAACAGCGGGGCTTCATCTCGCATCCGAACGCGCCGAGCGTTCAGCAGCAGATGACGCCCTCGCTGACAGCATCGAACAGCAGGGAGTGCTTGCATTCCTTGAGAGATGGATGTCGCTACCGATGTTCAGAGGGCTTCGAGCATCCGAGGATGATCTTGCTGCTCGGCAGCGCAACAGCCCAATCGGGCTCGCTGAGTCGCTGCGGCAAGCAGGCACGGGCCGACAAGAGCCGCTCTGGGATGCGCTCGCTGCACTTAAGGTACCGACGCTGATCATGACCGGCGAGCACGACACCAAGTTCTGCGAAATCGGGGCGCGTCTTCAGAATGCAATCGAAGGATCTCGCCACGAGGTCATTGCAAATGCCGGGCATGCGGTTCACCTCGAACAGTGCTCTCACTTCGCCGAGATCGTCTCAGACTGGGCCTGCACACATTTCAGCAACTAGCCGTTGCTGGTCGCAAAACGTCTAAAAAACAACAAGTCCGATGCTGAGCAACGCGCCAAATAGAAGTTGCAATCGTCCAGTTGCGCCAAGTACCGGAATGAGTTCTCGTCCAACTGCGCCCTGACGAATCTTGCGAACCACTGGCCACGCTGGAAGCACCACCAGCAGCGCGAGCAGCGCTCCGACGTTGCGCATTGCAATCACAGACACACCAGCGACCCCAATCAGCGCAACATAGAAGGTCCGCGTCCGTTCGTCACCAAGGCGAACAGCAAGGGTTTTCTTCCCAACCTTCGAATCGATTGGTAGATCGCGAAGATTATTGACCACCAACAGCGCGCAGGCGAGGGCACCCACGCCGACTCCCGCCACCCACGACCGCCACGGCACGTGCACAATTGCTGCAAATGTTGTGCCAACTGTGGCAACAAGACCAAAGAAGACAAACACAAACAACTCGCCCAACCCGAGATATCCATACGGCTTCGGGCCGCCCGTGTAACCCCAGGCTGCCAGCAGCGCTGAGAGACCTACCGCAATCAGCCACCATGAGGTCATCGCCGCAAGCAGTAACCCAGCGACGGCCGCAAGACCAAGGCTCAACAACGCAGCAACCCGCACCTGATTAGCCGGGGCCAATCCAGATGCGACCAGCCGAACAGGGCCAACCCGCACATCGTCGGTACCGCGAACACCATCGGAGTAATCGTTGGCGTAGTTCACCCCGATTTGCAGAAGGAGGCTCACCGCCAACGCGAGCAACACACGCGTCCAACACACCGCTGACCAACCATCAGCATCAATCGCAACAGCAGTGCCCACTGCAACTGGAACAACTGCGGCAGGCAGCGTTCTTGGACGAGCCCCGGCCAACCAGATACGTAGTGATGGCGTTTCGCTCATACATCGGCCATGATGGTGCATGAACCCGCAGTTCACAACTTCATCGGAATCGGACCATGCCCAAACTGACCGCTCTTGACCTCCCCGGATCAACAGAGTTCGTGCACGCTCTCCAGATGGTTTGGGAACGCGGTGATGCAGTATTTCCTTTGGATAGCCGGCTCCCAACAGCCGCTCAGGAGTCGCTGCTGAAACGATTCGGAGCTGCCACCATCATCACCGAACAAGGTGAGACCACTCTCAGTGACGGAACACAAGTTGAGCCAGGTGATGCGCTTGTCGTCGCAACAAGTGGTTCATCAGGTCTACCCAAAGGGGCCGTTCTCACCCACTCAGCAATAGAGGCCTCAGCTCGAGCAACATCGGCTCGACTCGAAGTGTCCACCAATGACCATTGGCTTGCATGTCTCCCACTTGCCCACATTGGCGGGCTCTCGGTCATCACGCGGTCCCTCATCATGGGGACAGCGCTCACCGTGATTGATGGCTTCGATGCCAACGTCGTTAATCATTCCGACGCAACGCTCGTCTCGCTCGTGAGCACCGCCTTGCAGCGCATTGACGCATCACGATTCCGCTACATCGTTCTCGGCGGCGCACGGCCACCAGCCGACCGGCCGGCGCACTGCATTGCTACCTATGGTCTGACCGAAACGGGTAGCGGAGTCGTGTATAACGGAGTTCCACTCGATGGCATTGAGGTTGACATTCGAAATGAAGAAGTACACCTCAAAGGGCCGATGCTGCTTCGTTGCTATCGAGACGGCTCCTCGCCACTCACCGACGATGGCTGGCTCCCTACCGGCGATCTCGGGGTTCTCCGAGGCGACGGAAGCCTTCACGTCGAAGGAAGGCGGGGCGACGTCATCAACTCGGGTGGAGAAAAGGTATGGCCCGAAGATGTTGAGACAGCTCTCATTCGTCATCACGGCGTCGTCGATGTCGCAGTAGCCGGAACGCCCGACAGCGAGTGGGGTCACCTCGTCACTGCATTTGTTGTCACCACACGAGACGATCTTCCGCTCGACGAACTGCGTGACTTCTGTCGCGACCAACTTCCTGGCTACGCACTGCCCAGAAAACTAGAGCGCGTGTCAGCGATTCCGCGCACGGCACTTGGCAAAGTACGCCGAAACGAACTTCGCACCTAAGAGCGTTTACCCTGCAGCGTCTTTTACGCCCGCACCACCGTCGATGACATAGGTCTCTCCGGTGATCCAAGAGGCAAGGTCTGACGCCAGGAAGGTTGCAAGATTCGCGATGTCTTGCGGTTCACCCAACCGGCGAACCGGCAGTTCTTTGGCCAGTTTGTCTCCGAAGTTGTCGACGAGCACCTGAGCGAAATCCGTCACGACAAGTCCGGGAGCGATACCGAGTACTCGAGTTGGACCAATTTCGCCTGCGAGCTGTTTCGTGAGATGAATCAATGCCGCTTTCGTCAAGTTGTAGACGCCGAGGTGCGGCCCAGAACGAAGCCCACCGACCGACGCCATATTGATAATGACGCCCGGCTTCTCCGCAAAGGCGGCCCGATGTGCAGCAGCCGACCAGAACACTGGACCTCGAAGGTTGACCTCAAACGTCTTATCCCATCGAGCCTGATCAACCTCAAGTACCGGCCCGTAATACGGATTAGTACCTGCGTTGTTCACCAGAATGTCGAGCGAGCCAAATCGCTCGATCGTTGCGGCAACTGTCTTTTCACCAGAATCAGCATCACCCACATGGGAGGCAATGACATCAACCTCGCCCTCCATTTCCGCCTGAACCTCTTTCAGCTGATCGAGCTTTCGTGAGGTCAACATGACCTTCGCTCCTGACGCAGCCATGGTCGCCGCTACGGCCTGCCCAATGCCTCGTGATGCTCCAGTAACCAGTGCGACTTTTCCCTCAAGTGATACATCCATGACCTGAACTTACTTGAATGCGAAACAGCGCCTATTAGTCGGATGCGCCGTGGTCCGTCACTTCTTGATCTAAGTGATCTATCGAATGCGGGATGATACGAACTCGCCGCACTCGACGGCCCTCGACCGACTCCGCAATAAACGTGAAGCCTTCGAAGTCAACAGCATCACCCGGTTCAGGAACACGCTCGAGGGAAGAGAACACAAATCCACCGACACTGTCGAAGTCTTCGTGAGGAATGTCAATACCGAGCTCGTCGGAGAGGTCCCCAATGTTCAATCCGCCCTCAACAAGCAGAGAACCGTCCTCAAAGCGCTCAAGTTCGCTCTCCTCGGCGTCGTATTCGTCAACGATTTCTCCGACGAGTTCCTCAAGACAGTCTTCAAGGGTAATCAGACCCGCAACGTCGCCATATTCATCTGCGACGATCGCAATATGAAATTTGCTTTCTTGCATTTCTCGCATGAGACGGGCAACTGGTTTGTTCTCCGGGATGAACGTCGCATCTCGAGCAAGATCGAGCACTGGAAGATCGCCTCGCCCTTCACGTTCAGCGCGCATCAGGTCTTTCGTGAAAGCCAGCCCAACGATGTCATCCTCATCGCTTCCTGACACCGGGAGCCTGCTGAATCCATGAGCAATGCCAAGGTTCAGTGCATCTGTGATGGTTGCAGTGTTCGCAACGATCACCATGTCAGGGCGCGGCACCATCACCTCTCGGGCAACGGTGTCACCAAATTCGATAATTGATTCGATGAGCTCTCGTTCTTCGTGTTCAATGACTTCATCCTCGGCGGCGGCTTCAACGATTCCTAAGAATTCTTGCTCGCTGACAAATGGGCCGCTTTCGAGCCCGCGTCCTTTCACGATGACATTCGTCAGTCCGATGAGAGCAGCGGAAATAAGTCGGAGCGGTGGGAACGCTGTCAACGCCCGAATAGGACGTGCTGCGAGCAATGCAGCACGGTCAGGATTCAGAACCGCGTATGTCTTCGGCACTGCCTCTGCCAATACGAAGAAGACGACGACGTTCAGGGTGACACCAACTGCAACTCCGACACCACCAAAGAGGTTTCCCGCAACAATGCCAGTCAGAGTGGCCTGAACTGTTTGACAGATATTCACCATCAGCAGAAGCGGATTGATCCACCCTTCCGGATTTTCAACAATTGCCGTCAAACTCTGCCCTAACCGTGGTTTGCTCTCGGTGATTGCGGCGGCCCGAGGTTTGGTCATCTTCGACAGACCCATCTCCGCTATCGCAAGAAAGATGAGCACAACTAACAGCAGCAAAATGACGACGAGCATCACGAGGTTGGCTCCGGTCATGGCCCCACCTCAGATCGGTGATCAAAACTAAAGCCCTTCGGCATTTCGCCTTGCCAAAAACAACTCATGAGATGCTGACGTTCGCGAGCCTGCATCTCTGTTTGTTCTGATTCTGATGCATGATCGAACCCAAGGATATGGAGGATTCCGTGCACGACGAGTAGCGCAATCTCATCATCGAAGGTGCCTGCATGTGCCGAGGCTTGACCCATTGCAACTTCTGGGCACACCACCACATCGCCTAACAAGCGAGGAACCCCGTCAACTCCAGGACCTGCGTCATCAATTGGAAACGACAGCACATCGGTTGGGTGTTCACCTAAGTCACCAAAATGCTCAACTTTCAGTTCGATGATGTCATCAATGTCAACGAAGGTGAGCGTGAGTTCACCACTAGCACCCTCAGCACGCAAGACATCTTCCGCAAGAGCACCCCAACGGTCGAGATCAATGTCGACAACACCTTGCGCATTCTCAGTGACGACGACCACTTGCAGTTGGTCGCCGTCGGTGGGACTTGATGGCTCCTTCATGACGATGTCCGTTCTTCGTACGCCGCGACGATGTCTGCAACGATTCGATGCCGAACGACATCACCTGCTCCCAAACGAACAAAACCCAGGCCGTCAATACCCTCAAGCACGTGTTGCAATCCACTCAGGCCACTGCGACCGTCTGGAACATCCACCTGGGTGGCATCACCTGTAACGACCACCTTGGAGCCGAACCCAATTCTGGTGAGAAACATTTTCATTTGCTCCGGGGTTGTGTTCTGCGCTTCGTCGAGAATGATGAATGAGTTGTTGAGTGTTCGGCCGCGCATAAAGGCGAGTGGCGCAACCTCGACAACGCCTCGTTCCAGCAACTTCTGAGCACCTTCGGTGTCGATCATGTCGTAGAGCGCGTCATACAGAGGGCGCAGATACGGATCAATCTTGGCCATCAGGTCACCGGGCAAAAACCCAAGCCGCTCGCCTGCTTCGACAGCCGGACGAGTAAGGATGATCCGCTGCACTTCCTTTGCTTGCAACGCCTTCACCGCCATAGCCATCGCAAGCCAACTCTTACCAGTACCAGCGGGACCAATTCCGAAGGTGATGACATTGCGTTCAATGGCATCGACATACCGCTTCTGACCAGCTGTTTTTGGACGAACATGTCGCCCTCTCGAGCCTCTTAACACTTGGTGAGTGAGCACCTCAGAAGGGCGCTCATCAGCTTGAACCATCTGAATCACCCGACCCAATGTGATGTCATCAAGCTCTTGCCCACGCTCAATAAGGGCAATCAGTTCCTCAAAGAGTCGGCCGACACGATCTGACTCTTGCCCCCTGATGAGAATCTCGTCGCCACGCATCTGGATTGATGCAGCCGGAAAGGCCGACTCAATCGCCCGCACGTTGACGTCCCGTGGGCCACACAGCGGCGCAAGAAGGTGCTGGCCAGGCACAACAACCCTGGTAAGGGCATCTGTGGATGTCATTCGGGAACGTTCATCTGTGGTGCAAGTTTTCTTCGATTGTCGCACTCAGCAACAGCCGATAACACAACGGTAGCGGGTATCCACCGCATCCTGCGACCGGAAATACGTCTCTCTCGGCAGCATTTACTGAATGCCAAATCACAACAGGTCGGGAATTCCTTCATCAACCACCACACCAGCCGTGTTCAACAACATCGAAACAAGTGTGTATTGACCGACGGTGAACACAATATCGAGCAGCTGTTCGGTGCTGTACACCTCCGAAAGCTTCGCCCAAGTCGCATCGTCAATCCGTTGGCGCGCATGTAACTCATCGGCCGCACACAGCAGCGCTTTCTCAAGATCAGATCCAGGCCACTCATCAACTGGTCCTTTGGTCGCTTGGATCTCACCGTCTGACATGTCGCACTCTTTTGCGATTTGAGCATGCTGAGCGAACTCGTACCTCGATCCACATCGCACACCGGCTCGAAGAATCAGGATTTCCCGGTCGCGAGGCGACAACGTGTTTTTCGCCATGATGTGCCCGGCAAAGACCATCCACCGACGAAGCAAGTCAGGATGGTGAGCAAGCGTCCCAAAAATGTTGATGGGTTTGCCGTTCGGCCCCTTCAGCCCAGCACGCTCAATAAATTCAGCTACTTCTGGCGATGGGTCCTCAATTGGGGAAATGCGAGGTGAGTCTCCGGTCATGATCCGACAGTAGAGACTCACCTCCCGTTCGGGAGGATCGGAACCACATGCGTCCCGATCTTCTGGAGGCGACGATGGGAATCGAACCCATGTACAGGGCTTTGCAGGCCCTTGCCTAAGCCACTCGGCCACGTCGCCAGACCAAAGACCCTACCTGCATGCCTTGCCCGACACTCCGTTGGCGGCCAACATGGACGGATGGGATTCAAACCCCGCGCACAACGACACCTCGTTATGGCAGCGGCGCTTGCCGCCACACTCACCGGGTGCGCCGCAGAAAACCAATCAGCAGCACCAACCGACCCTTGCCAGCGTCAAGTGGATGCTGCCGCTCTCGCAATTGACATCGACGAAACGGCCCAGCTTGTTGACCTTGCAATGGGTGTATGCGACACACTGTCGGCCTTCCAAACAGCCTTTTCGCAACATCCGGGAGTGCTCGGCTTCTCCACGCTCGAAGTCGCGGCGCGACGATGCCTCGATAGCTCGGACACACGACTTGTCAACTCAACCATCTGCAATGAGGCTCCCATCATCGCGCTCACCGGACTTCCACCACACTCCAACGACGCCGGTGAAGAGGTGCATACCGGGGTTGCCCTTGACGGCAGAGCAATCGAGATCACAGCAGCATCCGGAGTGGACTTTCTGCGAGGAATTCCAGTCGAGCTCATTGACATCGCTGACCTTGCTGCGCAAAACGACTGTGCTGCGCTCTCAGCATCAGCCACTCGTTGGCGGGCCGAAGCAGAATTTGAAGGCGAGGGTGATACTGCATCGATATTCGCTCATGCTGCAGAGGTGCTCGCCGCGTATCAAGGCTGCGCACTCTGAATAATTGACACAAACGCGTTGGTCACATCAGGCCGACAATTTCATCAACGATCTGGGTTGATGACTGGGTGTCCGTCCTGACCTGAGGAAATTTTGCGTATGCAGGAGTTCGCTCAGCCACAAGCTCTGCAATTCGTTCTTTCGGCCGTTCAACATCCAGCATTGGCCGCCTCTTGCCCGCATGTTCGCCACCAACCCGCTTGTATATCGTCTCAACATCGGCGACGAGACTGACGATTAACGAACCCGCGCTGTTGAAAACCTCCGCCACACTCCCATCGACGAGCATGCCGCCTCCAGTTGCGATCACCAGAGCCGGCAGCGGGGCAAGTTCGATAGCGAGATCACGCTCGATAGCTCTAAATGCTGCTTCACCTTGATTTTCAAAAATCTCAGGGATTGCACCAAAGCGTTCCTCGATTAAAAGATCGGTGTCGACGAACCCATATCGCAAGCGAGCGGCTAACTGCCGACCGATCGTTGACTTGCCGGTCGCCATGAATCCCGTGAGGACGATAGTGCGCTGACGGTTCTCCCCGCTGTTTCGATCGTTCTGCCCACTCACGTCGTGTGTTCCTCCAACGTCAAGGCTACGCACCTTCATGCGTGTTACGGGGTACATCGCTTCCGATCAAGAGGAGCAGTGCTCAGCGAACGTCTGAAGCGCAGTCTCAACGTCAGCGGGCCGTTGAGCATGAACATCATGGTGCGCCCCCTCAAACCAGATGGCGTCAACAGAGGACCTAGTTGATTCCATCAGCGACTCAATAGCCAGTCGACGTTGCCGCCGGCGTTCCTCATCCCCACTGTCGGCGACAAAGAAGCGAACGGGCACGTCGACGTTGACGAGCGCATCCTGTGGTTCGTGTCGCCACAGGCCAGCCAGAACGTCTCGGTGATCATCTCTGGCCAACCGAGGCGAAATCGTGCCGTCGGAGCGAATATGGAAATTCGCAAGGGTTCCTCGGCGCCCCTCCTCAGGCCAATCAGCTGCGGATTGTTCTAACCACTCCGTGATTCGCTGGAGTGGCATACCTTCAAGCACCGGAGGAGCGAGTGCCTCCCAGCACAACTCCCATTCGGGATAATGATCGCGCAGTCGAATAAAACCGCCGTCAATACCCACCACTCCGGTTGCAAGCCCAGGGTGTCTTGCCGCACATTCGACGACAACATTTCCTCCCCAAGATTGGCCGACGAGAAAGCGTTCAGATGCTGCAACAGACTGCGCTAATTCTGCGAGGTCATCGGCAACGGAGGCCATCTCGTACCCATCACGCGATCGCGGCGACTGCCCATGACCGCGCTGATCAACTGCGATCACGCGATCACCTCGCGATGACAAGCGACTGAGCACTCCGTCCCACAGCCGAGCGTTCGACGACAGTCCGTGAACAAGAAACCACACCCTTGCTGCATCATCACGCTCATTGTCGATGACAGAGAGTTCTGTCCCAGAAGCGAGAACAACTGTTGTACGAGACGCTTCAGAAGGCGCTAGGTCCAAATGCTCCACGACGAGAACGTACCGATGAAACCGGAGAAGCGGCCAACCGAAGGTGTTCCAATACGCCTTATGGGACGCTTCACCTCGTAGGGTCGCCTTTGTGACAGTCCACAACTCCCCCACTGTGGCGACAACCGAACAAGACCTCGACCCCGTGTACGCAAAACGGGTTCTCATCACCGTTGTCTCGACCGTGATCGTCTTTTCGTCGTCGATGACCATCGTTTCAGCATCGCTACCAACCATCGCCGAAGATCTCAATTCATCCGAGGGATTTCTCGCGTGGGCCGTGACAGGGCTGTTCTTGGTGATGGCAGTGACCACCCCGATCATGGGGCGACTTGGTGATAGCCACGGACACCGGAAGGTGTTCCTCATCGGCGCGGTGCTTCTTGGCCTCGGAACCCTCGCCTGCGCACTTGCTCCGACAGCGGAGGCATTCGTTGCTGCACGAATGGTCGTTGGACTTGCGATCTCTTCAACAATGCCAAGCGGAATGGCACTCATCATGGCTGCCCACCCTCCAGAACGCCGTGGAGAGGCGATGGGGTGGTTTCAGATGGCGATGACAGGTGCCCCAGTACTTGCGCTCGTTGCCGGCGGACCGCTCATTGAGGCATTCGGATGGCGCTCGGTCTTTGCAGGCCTCTTTCCGCTTGCGATTATCGGCACAACTGCCTCATGGAGAACACTCACGAAAACAGGAGGAACAAGCGATGTCCCCATCGACTGGATGGGTGCGGGCACTCTGGCTCTTGGAACCTTGGGGTTCCTTCTCTTCCTAGAATTTGGTGGGCGCTCAGGATTCACGTCGACACTCTCACTCGCGCTCGCAGCATGTGCCGTGGTCGGAATCACCTGGTTTTTGAGAGTTGAACGCAAGGTTGAGCACCCGATGCTTCGGCTTGATTACTTCAAACGCAGAAACTTCACCGGCCCACTCATCTGTCAGCCACTCAGCCAATTTGCGTACATGGGTGGATTCCTCATCGCACCAATCTTGCTCGCCAGCATGTTTGGGTATTCCGTTGGCACCATTGCACTCATCTTGCTGTTCAGACCTGCCTTTTACAGCCTCTTTTCGCCCATCGGTGGAAGACTTTCTGGGAAATTTGGTGAACGCATATTCCTCCTCGCTGGTTCTGTTCTCATGGTGCTCTCGATGGCGGCGTGGGTAGGTGGTGCTCACTGGACCAACTTGACCCTTGTCATTATTGGTCTCTCGCTCTCGGGCATCGCAATGGGCTTTGCATCACCTTCATATTCGACAGCGGTTGCGAACGCAGTCGAGGTTGCCGACCTCGGCATCGCAAACGGAATGAGCTCAACGCTCATGAATATCGGAATGCTCACCGGAATTCAGTCGATGTTCACCGTTCTCGGCGAGGGACGCGCCCCTGACGACTTTGCTCGCACATTCATTGTTGGAGCATGTGTCGCCGGTATCGGCTCAATTGGAGCCCTCATGATGACGAAGCCGAGCGCTACTGGTAGTTGAGTCGCAAACCGGGACGCTCCCACGGCATCTCGTACAGCAGACCCCATCCCGACGATGTCACATAGGCCGTCTTCAAATCTGGCCCTCCAAAGCAGACATTCGTGACGTAGGCATCCCACTTCGGTACATGAACTTGGTCGAGCAGTTCACCCTCGGGGCTGATCACACTGATCGCTCCAGTCACCAATGTTGCAACGCAGACATTGCCATCGCCATCAACCGCCAGCGAGTCGAGCAACTGATAGCCCTCAAAGCCATAGAGAAGCGTTCCGTGCGCGAGTGGTGTCGTGCCGCGGCGAACGACTCCAGGCGACTCGATTTCCCATTTCCACACGCGCCCGACGGAGGTCTCGGCAACGTACACGGTTGAGCCATCTGGTGAAAGTCCGACACCGTTCGGTTTTGTCAGGCCATATGCAGCACACACGATTGAGGAACCATCAGCCACTGCGTAATACAACCCACCGTTATCGGAATCGCGTGACCGGCTCTTTCCTAGATCGGTGAACCAGAACCCACCACGATCGTCAAACACGATGTCGTTAGGACCGCACAATCGATGACCATCGCATTCGGTGTACAAGGTGGTCACCTCGCCCGACTCGATGTCAACTCGCTGTATTGAGCCACCCTGATAGTCGTCTGCTTGATGACCCGGAGCTGTCATACCGTCGACCTCACGCCAAGCGAACCCACCGTTATTGCAGACATAGAGGCCGCCATCGGGCCCTATAGCCATCCCATTTGGACCGCCACCAGTCTCTGCCACAACCTCGGTTGAGCCATCAGGCCAACAGCGAGTAATCGTCTGTCGTTTAATTTCAACCACAAGGACACTTCCATCATCGAGGGCAACGGGCCCCTCCGGAAATTCCAAACCTTCGGTCATCACACGGGTCATCGCTCATCTCCTCAACTTGCCTAATCGAATCCTGCCCGTTTCGCACCATCCCGAACGAGCGCAAACCCAACTCGCATCATCGTTCTCATCACGGCAAAGATGAATACATGATCAGACTTCGCCAAGTTGCCCTCGTTGCCAGAGATCTTGAACCTGTTGCTCGCCAACTCTGTGACACATTCCAACTCACTATCGCCGTGCGCGACCTAGACGTTGCCGAATTCGGACTGACGAACGCCCTCATGACCGTTGGCGACCAGTTCATCGAGATCATCTCACCAACCGTCGAGGGCACTGCCGGGAGCCGAATGATCGAACGTCGAGGCGGCGATAGCGGCTACATGGTGATGCACGAGGTCGATGACCTCGATCAACGACTATTGCACCTTGCCAACAACAACGTCAGAATCATCTGGTCAGGTGACTTCGACGACATCCGCGGTCGCCACCTTCACCCGAAGGACACCGGAGGCGCCATCGTGTCACTCGACGAAGCGATCCCGGAAGGATCGTGGCGCTGGGCAGGACCAACGTGGACTCCGCATCGACAGAATGCAATGATTTCTGCGATCGCCGGTGTGACCATCGGTGCGAACGATCCAGCCACAATGCGGTCTCGTTGGGACGAGCTCAACATTTCTACCGCTATTCAATTTGCACAAGCAGGACCCCGCGGCGAAGGAATTGACCGAGTGGATCTCGTTGCAGCCGATCGGCGACGGGTCGGAGAAAGCTTCGATATCGGTGGCGTGACCTGGGTGCTGGTGTAGCGACTCCCCGATCACTACACGAGTCACCTCCTACACCACAGCCATTCTCTCGCTGAGTTTTGCCCTAACTCATCGCTGAAGGATGTCGTCAGCAGATTCGTTAACGCTGCCTGACCACACCGCGTCACGACGCTCGAAAAACGCTGTAACGCCTTCAACCGCATCCGGCATGTGGGCAATTGAACTGATGATCCGGCCCTCCCGTTTCAGCATGTCGTCAACAGATGATGTCACCCCCTGCCATAACAGCTGTTTTGACACCCCGAGAGCCACCGGTGACGCGTCGCGAACCATCTCAGCAGCAAGCGATGTTGCTTCAGCGAGGACCTCTTCGGCCGGCACCGCCTTCGAGGCAAGACCAAGTTCTGCGGCCTCAGCACCAGACATCATCCGCCCGGTCAACATCAATTCAGCCGCTCGAGAAAAGCCGACGACCCTCGGCAGAATGACGTGTGAGGCAAGTTCAGGAACCACTCCGCGCCGAACCATTGCGTATTGCACCTTTGCATTCTCAGCAATGATCCGGATATCGCAGAGCATTGCGATGGTGATCCCAACTCCGACAGCATGCCCGTTGATTGCTGCAATGACCGGCTTGCGCACCTGATAGGGCCACAACCTTGGCGTGCCATCATCATCGGCAGTCACCGGAAGAAATCCACCCTCACCCTCGCCGAGGTCGGCGCCGGCACAGAAGGCGGTTCCCGCGCCAGTGATGACGACAACAACAACCTCGTCATCACGGTCGGCTTCACCGAGGTACGCCTGCAAGGCGTCACTCAATTCTCCGGTCCATGCATTCATTCGGTCAGGACGGTTCAACGTGATTGTCGCTATTCCGCTCGCCTTGTCATAGAGCACTACGTCTTCCATCTGACCGTTCTATCTATCACGGTCAATACGAGCGGAGTCGGAAGCTTCCCCGTTCGCGTCCAGCCCCATGGTTTGACAACTGTTGTGCAACACTTGCGAGATGTCCGAGGCACGTGTCAGCGCTCGTCCAGAGTGGGGAACGCTGATCGGAATCTGCCTCACATTCTTCGCAATTGGGGTCACCGTCAACGTGCTCGTCTATGAGCATGTCGGGTCGGCAGTCAAGACGATCGCTGCAGCGGGCATTGTGCTCTCTGCCACTTCGGAACTCGCATATATCGCTGTCCGGGATGTTGGCGGGAGTGTCTTGGCTGCTCTTATTGCGGGTTGGGTTGTCGCCTCACGCTTTGGTCTGCTTGCTGCAAGTCTTGGAACGAGAATCAAAGTGGGCCACTTTCAACGCAGCTGCGCGGCGCTCAACTGTCTCGATCCAAATGTCGGAGTTGCGATGCAACAGACGACCCCATCTGGTGTCATGGCCGCATTTTGGTGGGTTACCGGAGCGTTACACCTTGGCTGGTGGTGTGGAACATTCACCGGGGTGTTTCTCGGCAACATCATCGGTGATGCCAACAAGCTCGGCCTAGACGCTGTCTTTCCGGCCCTGCTACTCGCGATTATCGCCAACTTGTTGCGTCAACGTCCAGGGTTTGTCGCGGCGATCGTTGGAGGAGGCCTTTGTGCAGCCCTCCTACCGATTGCACCCGCAGGCACACCGATCATCCTCAGCCTCACGGGGGCCATCGTGGCACTCAAAGTTCCAGAGCAGAAAGTTGCGCCGACGTGACCTGGACAATCATCATTCTCCTTGCCGTTGGAGTCGCAAGCCTGCGCCTGCTCGGCATGTATGGCGGAACTGCACTGGTTCGTCGGGTGCCGATGTTCGAACGCCTTGGATCATTGATCCCAGCGGCAGTTGTCAGCGCAGTGATCGCACAGTTGACCTTTGCAAGCGGAAAGTCACTCACCATCGATGCCCGAAGTGCTGGGGTTGCGATTGCCGCAATCCTCATCTGGCGACGAGCACCGATCATTGTCGTGATCTTGGCTGCCGCAACGACCACTGCGCTGCTGCGCCTCTGACCACCTCAACGAAACACGCGATACCGTCATATTCATGAGGACGTGGAGTCAGCGACAGTGGGTCACCGCTCTCGTCGGAATGCTGGCAGTCGGTCTTGCGGTTGGCCTTCCCACCGATGTCATACCTAACCCGGTATTCGGTCGACCCGTTGACGTCACATGGTGGAGCTATCCCAGCCTTGTCATCACTGCCCTACTTGGGGGCCTGCTACTCGCCACCTACGTCGCAGATCAACAGCTTGCTGTCAACGAACGCAAGGGAATCACTGGTGGGCTCCTCGGTTTCTTTGCCATCGGATGCCCAGTGTGCAACAAGCTTGTGGTCATTGCCCTTGGCACATCAGGAGCACTTGACTGGTTCGCACCAACCCAACCCGTCCTCGCCATCGCCTCCATGGTGCTTCTGGCAGTCGCTTTGAGGCAGCGCCTAAGAGGTGCAGCCGCGTGTGAGTTACCAAACTCGGGAACAATGGCGGCAAACGAGGAAGAAGGAGCGACAATAGAGTCATGAGCGCCCGCACTGATACCTCCGAAATTTTTGATGCCTCGAAATGGGAAACCGTTCCTGGCTTCGAATTCACCGATATCACCTACCACCGAGCCCGAGATGTCGGCTGCGTGCGTATCGCATTCGATCGGCCCGACATTCGTAACGCTTTCCGGCCCCATACCGTCGACGAGTTGTACCGCGCCCTTGACCACGCCCGCATGTCAAGCGACGTGGGTTGTGTCATCCTCACCGGCAACGGTCCATCTCAAAAAGATGGTGGTTGGGCGTTTTGCTCAGGTGGCGACCAACGGATCCGTGGGCGGGATGGCTATCGATATGCCGACGGCGATACCGCTGAATCGGTCGATCCGGCCCGCTCAGGCCGGCTTCACATTCTCGAAGTTCAGCGCCTCATCCGCTTCATGCCAAAGGTTGTGATCTGCGTTGTCCCGGGGTGGGCTGCGGGCGGAGGCCACAGTCTTCACGTTGTTTGCGACCTCACGATCGCGAGCCGTGAACACGCAAAGTTCAAGCAAACCGACGCCGACGTCGCATCATTCGACGCAGGCTACGGTTCGGCCTACCTCGCAAAGATGGTCGGGCAGAAGTTCGCTCGAGAGATTTTCTTCCTCGGTCTTGAATACTCGGCTGAAGAGATGCACCGCATGGGAGCAGTCAACGCGGTGGCCGACCACGCTGACCTCGAACACACCGCACTCGAATGGGCCCGCACCATCTGCGGTAAGAGTCCGACCGCTCAACGTATGTTGAAGTTCGCGTTCAACCTCGTCGACGATGGACTCGTTGGGCAACAGGTATTCGCCGGTGAGGCCACTCGGCTTGCTTATGGCACAGATGAAGGCGCAGAGGGACGCGACGCATTCTTGGAGAAGCGTGACCCTGACTGGTCGCCGTTCCCCTACCACTTCTGAGATGCCATTTGTCACGATTGATTCGGTCGACGATGAACGACTCGCACTTTTTCGCCTTCGCGAGCGGGGCCTCACCACGAGAGCCGACAAACGAGACGACCAAGGTGCTGGGCTTTTCCTAGCTGAAGGCGATCTCGTCGTTGAACGGGCCTTCCGAGCTGGTTGCACACCGGTTGCGGCCCTCGCTGACGCTGAACGAGTTCCGCCGATCGCTTCCGAACTTGGTGTAGAGGTGTTTGTCGGAGGAGACGAAATCAGACGACTCGTGACAGGCCTTGGCATGCCGCACCCCATCGTTGCAATATTTCAACGCCCAGCGCGTCCGAGCGCGACAACATTGCTCGCCCAAAGTCACCGCCTCGTGATTGTTGAACAAGTCGATAATCCCGCAAACATCGGGGGAATTGTGCGGAATGCGGCCGGTCTTGGATGGGACGGCTTGCTCCTTGACTCGTTCAGTGGCGATCCACTCTCACGACGATCGCTGCGAGTTGCTATGGGAACCACATTCGCACTCCCCCATGCTCGAACCTCCCACTTGGACGATGTCCTTGCTGCCGAAGCAACTGGTGGGCGACGAGACCTCATTGCCCTCACTCCCGACCCCACCGCAGCACCGATTGATGAAATTGCTGCTGCGCTTGACCCTGCCCGACCACGTGCCGTGCTCATCGGGTCTGAGCGCGCAGGGCTGCAACCCTCAACAATGGCAAGGTGTATCACGGCCCGAATTCCGATGGCAGAACATGTTGATTCTCTGAATGCTGCCGCAGCATCAGCGATTGCCTGCTTCGCGTTGCGATAACTGCAGAACAACTAGACCACAACAGCTCTTGCGCCGGGTGCCGCTACTGGGGTCGTGAACGGCGCCGACGCGTGCTGCCCCCAGGGGCTGCATTCCATCGAAATTGCCGAACGGCGATAACAAAACTCACTAATCCCCACAATGCAACGACACCAAGGCTGCCCCACAGTGGAGCAGCAGCGGGGTTCATCGGATGGAGCGGGGCTTGAAGAGCGTCGACAAACGGTCGCAGCGGGAGGAGATTTGCAACGGCGTCAATCACCGATGGTGGGTCTTCCATCGGGATGAATACATTTGAAATCAACGCCATCGGCAAGATAATCGCGTTCGCAATGCCAGAGGCCGCACTTGCCGTCGGTACCACTGCGGCTACAGCCATGCCCATTGCAGCAAATGAGACCGTTGCGACCAGCAAGGTCAACACGAGCGCAGGGATCGCCGTGAGCGCAATCCGCACTCCGTACAGAGCAATCCCAACCCCGAGCATGAATACTGTGCTCAGAACGGCGATCACCACCGCTGACAAGACATGACCGCCCACTAGCACCCACACCGGTAGCGGAGTTGACCGCCACCTCTGCAACACACCTTCTTCGCGGCGAATTGGCACCATATTTGCCAAGTTGGTAAACGTGGCGGACACCGCAGTAAACGCTGAAATCGCAACACATACAAAGGCGTCAATCGGCCATTCACCATTGGTGTCGCTCAGAACACGCTCGCTTGACGTTGCGTTAATGATGAGCAGAACAACGAATGGCAGGGCGACGGTGAAGAACACAGCAACTGGAACTCGGAGAAAGAGACGCAGTTGGTGTGATGTTTGCAGGAGCAACAACCGGATCGCTTGCGGCCATGCTTGAGATTCAGTCACCTGAATCACCTCGATCGTCGTTGGTGTTCAGATCGAGAAAGACCTGTTCAAGCGAGGGTCGTTCAATTGACCAGTCACTCAACACCAGACCTGCCGAGGCAGCCCAAGAAGCCAATCGCTCAAGTACGCCGGTGGTATCGGACGTCGTGATCTCAAGACGCTGCCCAATCCATATCACGTGATGAGGAATTGCATGAAGGGCAAGTGCGACTCCATGCTCTATCTCTTGCTGACCCATCGAACCAGTTTCAGAAATCTTGACCGACATCACACTTTGGCCGTGTGCCTGCTGCAGGTCGCCTGGGGTTCCCTCGACGAGCATCCGACCTTTTGACATCACTCCGACTCGATCAGCGAGATACTCGGCTTCATCCAAGTAATGCGTAGTGAGCAGAATTGTCGTTCCATCGACCCGCAAGTTTGAGATGAGATCCCAAGCTTTCCGACGCGCTGACGGATCAAATCCAGTGGTGGGTTCGTCAAGAAATAACACCTTTGGGCGGCCGATGACAGCAACAGCGAGATCAAGACGACGGCGCTGGCCACCCGAGAGCGTGCCGATCCGTTGATCAGCGAAATCCCGAAGATCGGTAAGTTCAATTACCTCTCGTACTGATCGCGGCGCACGATACGTCGAGCTAAACAAATTCAACGCTTCGCGGGGCGTGATTTCAGGTTCGACGCCACTTGTCTGCAACACGATGCCAATTTGATCTCGTAGTTCACGCCGCACCGCTCCTGATGCCGCCGGGTCGATACCGAGGACCTCCACGTCGCCGCTGTGCCGAGGGCGGTGGCCTTCAATGACCTCGACGGTTGAGGTCTTTCCTGCCCCATTTTCACCTAGCAGCGCATAGACCTCGCCAGCCGAGATCGTGAGGTCGAGTCCGTCAACCGCTCTCAGTGGGCCTGTTGGCGACCGGTACTCCACCACAAGGTCTCTGACCTTGATGACGGGACCAGTCACGGCCGAAGGCCCAACGGTTGGTCGTTTCGGAGGTGCTCTGCCGCAGGAACGAAATATTGCAAAAGTTCTGCAGCAATATCTTCACCCCCGTCTAGCCCGTTACAGACAGCCTCGACCGCTGTCGCCATATGCATCAACCAGTGATCACGTTCACGTTCCCCTACCACAAATGGAAGATGTCGCATTCGTAATCGCGGATGACCCCGTTGCTCCATATAGGTGTGGGGGCCGCCCCAATATTGAATGAGAAACAGCGCAAGTCGATCTTTTGCTGGCTCAAAATCTGGGTAGTCAGGGTAGAGCGGCGCAAGCACAGCATCTTCAGCGACACCGTCGTAAAACGCAGACACTAACTCACGAAAAAATGGTTCACCACCGACACGTTCGTAGAGCGGCGCGTCATTCACACTCACAGCCTACGCAACAATTACGAGTCGTAGGTTGGGTCTTCCCAATCAGAAAAGATGGTTCCCAGCCCATCGGACACTTTGTCTGGGAACACCGGTGGCCGCTTTTCGAAGAACGAGTTGATCCCCTCTTTCACATCGTTCGACCGGCCGCGCTCCAAGATTCCGCGGCTATCAACTTTGTGGGCCTCCATCGGGTGGTCTGCACCAAGCATCCGCCACATCATCTTGCGAGCAACAGCTACCGACACCGCTGACGATGACTCGGTCATACGTCGGGCAAGGGCGTAAGCCGCCTCCAGCAATTCGTCGGGCTCATGAAGCGAGCGCACGAGACCACCTGCGTGCGCATCTTGGGAAGGAAACACTTCCCCAGATGCCACCCATTCCATCGCCTGGCTAATCCCAACTAGTCGCGGAAGAAACCAACTGGACGCCGCCTCGGGCACAATTCCTCGCCGAGAGAAGACAAAACCAAACTTTGCGGAGGTCGAGGCAATCCGAATATCCATTGGAAGTGTCATGGTGACGCCAACACCTACAGCGGCACCATTAATCGCTCCGATCACTGGCTTCTTTGATTCGTAGATCCTCAAGCTGACCGTCCCGCCGCCATCTCGTGGGACACCGTTGCGACCCATGACATCGGAGCCACCCTTTGAAAAGGTGCCCTCACCTGAAGACAGGTCCGCGCCCGCACAGAAAGCTCGACCCCTTCCTGTGAACACAACAGCGCGGACATCATCGTTCGCATCGGTTCGATCTAGGGCGTCGAGAACCTCATACCGCATGCGCTCCGTGAACGCATTCATTTTGTCGGGGCGATTCAGCCAGATGGTTGCAATTCCATCAGCGATCTCAAGTTCGATCTGTTCGTAGGTGGATGGATCAAGGTTGGTAGGTGCAGCCATCCCTACATCATGGCCGGACGATCACACGTCAAGGAATTTGGAGGCAGCTGTGCCCGAACCAATCGTTCCGATGAGCGCACCGAATAACACCACGATCAGCCCAACACGCCACTCGTAGCCATCCACGACGACGAGGGATGTCATGCCTGAATTCGCTGGGAACGTCTCAACTCCAGCCGTCCAACGGCCATTGATAAACCACATAGCAACCGAAGCAACCGCACCTCCGGCAACACCTTGCAGGAGGCCTTCGAGCATGAACGGCAATCGAATAAACCAGTCGGTTGCACCAACAAGCTTCATCACCTCAATCTCGCGTCGGCGAGCAAACATCGCAGTTCGGATCGTGTTCCAAATCAACAGAGATGCCGCAATCATCAGTGCAATCCACAAGCCAGTTGTATACGTCGACACAAATCCTTGAAGCTTCGAGATCAGGTCTAATTGTTCTTCAGCAAGCTGTACCGAATACACATTTGGTAACTCGAGGTAGCGATCGCGCAAGCCACGAAGAATTTCGACCTGGGTCGCGTCGAGTGGAACAACCTTGTACTGGGTTGGAATATTCAGCTCGGTGAGCTGTGCCCGAGTCAATGGGTCGCCAGCGAACAGCCGGTCAGCATCGGCGAGTGAGCACGCCACATCGCAATACGACCACGCCTCAATCGTCACCCCTTGCTGTTGACCGAGAGCGTCTTCAATGACGAGGCGCTGCTCTTCCCCAGCACCTGAATTCACGTAGACGATCATCTCGACGCCGCCCTCCCATTGGGACAGCAAGTTGTCAAAACCGTGCTGGATGATGAGCGTGAGGCCAAAGATCAACAACGAGACAGCGGCAGTAATCACAGAAGCGACCGACAGCGTCGGGTTTCTCCGAATGCTCTCCCCCGTCTCACGGAACATATACCTGAGCCGAGATATCACTGGTAAACACCTCGCTCCTGGTCACGCACGATAACTCCACGGTCGAGTTGCACTACTCGACGACGCATCGCATCAACGATCCGACGATCATGTGTTGCCATCACCACAGTGGTTCCTGTCCCGTTGATTCGGTCGAGCAGTCGCATAATGCCCTCACCGGTTCCGGGATCAAGGTTTCCAGTTGGCTCGTCCGCTACCAGAATCAATGGTCGATTCACAAAGGCCCGCGCAATTGACACGCGTTGTTGTTCACCGCCGGACAGCTGGTGCGGAAAACGATCTTCCTTGCCCGACAATCCAACAAGGTCGATCACCGCAGGAACCTGCTGCGAAATCACATGCTGCGGCTTACCGATCACCTCGAGAGCGAATGCAATATTTTCAAAGACCGTCTTGTTCAGCAACAGTTTGTAGTCCTGAAACACATTTCCGATGTTGCGACGCAACTGCGGAATCCCGTTCGAAGGCATGTCGACAATATTGCGGCCCGCAATCCAAACGGAGCCCTCCTCCGGGCGTTCCTGGCGGTTGATGAGACGCAACAGTGTGCTCTTGCCGGATCCTGATGGCCCAACGAGGAAGACGAACTCTCCTTTCGGCACATCGAAACTGACATCATCGAGAGCGACGACATCGCTCGAATACCGCTTGGTGACATTTTCAAGCCGAATCATGACAACGTTGAGGGTAGTTCACCATTCTTTGACGAACGGTTCAGGCCTCGTCCTCCGAGGAGCGGCGCCAACGAAGGTAGCCCTCCATGAACTCGTCGAGATCTCCATCAAAGACTGCTGACACATTCGCCGACTCAACCTCGGTGCGAAGGTCCTTCACCATCTGGTATGGCTGCATCACATATGAGCGAATCTGGCTTCCCCAGCCAACCTGCGCTTGCTTGCCGCCGATCGCGTCGAGTTCGGCTTGATGCTCTTCTTCGATCTTGGCTGCCAACATCGCTTGCAGCCGACCAAGAGCGCGCTCACGGTTCTGCAGCTGGCTGCGCTCCTCCTGAGAAGACGCAACCAGACCAGTGGGTTCATGAATCAATCGCACCGCAGATGACGTCTTGTTCACGTGCTGGCCGCCGGCACCCGACGCACGAAATACCTCCATGCGAATATCGGCCTCGTTGATCTCGATATCTGGTGCATCCATCACTGGCCACACTTGAACTGCGGCGAAACCGGTCTGCCGGCGACCCTGATTATCAAATGGACTGATTCGAACCAGCCGATGAGTGCCGCGCTCGGCTGTCATTAGGCCGTACGCGTAGCGGCCAGTGATCGTGACTTCAGCCGAGTTAATTCCGGCTTCGGCTCCATCGGACTGATAGTTCAACTCGATGGCAAAACCGCGGCGTTCCGCCCACCTGCTGTACATCCGGAGCAACATCTCAGCGAAGTCTTGAGCGTCAACTCCCCCGTCTTTCGCATTGATCTGAACTATGCACGCTGAGTCGTCGTGGTCACCGGTGAACAAGCTCCGGAGCTCTAACTGGTCAAGCTGACCGGCGATGGTTGTGATCGAATCTTGGATTTCAGGTTCAAGACTTTCGTCGTTCTCTTCGCGGGCGAGTTCGTGCAGCACCTCGACATCAGAAATTGCATTCAGGATCTGTGAGTACGTGTCAACGTCATCTTTCACGCCTGCGTACTCAGCGTTCACCGCCTTGGCCTTGTCGGCGTCATCCCATAAATCAGGACGAGATATTTCAGCTTCAAGTTCGATGAGCCGGTCACGACCCTCGGGAATATGAAGGTACGAAGAGGCCTCTTCGACTCGGCGAACAAGGTCGCGAATGTCATCAGTAAAGTCACGCATGGCACTCTCTCGTCAAGCTGCGCCGTGGCAGTTTTTGAACTTGGAACCCGACCCACAAGGGCAAGGAGCATTGCGCGGAGTTTTGTCAAACGCGTCTTTTACGACTGTCTGCTGCTTGTTCACCTGCGGAACAGCAGTCGGGGATGGAGCGCCAGTCGCTTCTGCAACTGCGGCAGCGCGGGCTGCGTCAAATCCACTTTCAGATGACGTCTCACTCGAGCTTTGCTGCATGTTCAACACCTTCGGTGTGAGCTGCGGCTCATCGGGTTGAGTGACCTGAACGTTCATCACATAACGGACAAAATCTCGAGCGATGCCGGCCATCATCGCGCCAAACATCTGGAATCCTTCACGCTGCCATTCGACTAACGGGTCTTTCTGACCCATCGCCCGCAGGTTGATTCCCTCTTGCAGGTAGTCCATCTCTTCGAGATGCTCACGCCAACGTTGATCGATGATGCGCAACATCACCTGACGCTCAACCTGGCGCATCACTTCTTCACCGAGCTCGACCTCTCGTTGCTCGTAATGGTTGCGAGATTCAGCAAGCAGCACCTCGATTACCTCTGAGGCGGTGTCGAGGCGACTGAGCTCATCGACCGTTGCAATGGTCGGCCAGTACAGCGCTGTTTCTTTGAGCAGGCCGTCCAGATCCCATTCGTCGGTGGCAGCGGATGCACAATGCACACCAACGAGGTCGGACACGGCGTCACCTAAGTATTCGTACGCAGCCGCGCGGAGATCGGCACCTTCAAGAATCTGGTCACGACGCTGATAAATGATCTTGCGCTGTTCATTCATGACCTCGTCGTACTTGAGGACATTCTTTCGAACCTCAGCATTTTTCTGTTCAACAGTTGTCTGAGCGCGTTCGATGGCCTTGGTCACCATCTTCGCCTCAATCGCTTCATCGTCATCAAACCGCCCCATGGCCCACTGCAACGCCCCAGTTGCGAATAGCCGCATGAGTTCGTCGTCAAGGCTGAGGTAAAACCGACTCTCACCTGGGTCGCCTTGACGTCCTGATCGACCACGAAGCTGATTGTCAATGCGGCGGCTGTCATGACGCTCTGAGCCAATGACGTACAGTCCACCTAATTCTCTGACCTGTTTACCCTCTTCGGCGCATTCCGCTGCGAAGCGGTCGAAATGATGTTTGTACCGCCCGAATGCTGCCACGCGCTGCTCGCGGAATTCTTCAGGCATCTGATCGAGTGGTTGCGGTAAGGCAAAGTCATCGACAAGTAACGCCTCATCAAAACCTTCTTTTAACACCTCGCGCCGAGCGAGGAGTTCAGGATTACCACCAAGCAAGATGTCAACACCACGTCCTGCCATATTCGTCGCAACGGTGATCGATCCCAATCGACCCGCTTGAGCGACGATTTCGGCTTCACGAGTATGTTGCTTGGCGTTGAGAACCTCGTGAGCGATTCCCCGATCGTTCATCAGTTTTGACAGCGTCTCACTCTTTTCAACTGAGGCCGTGCCGACCAATACCGGTTGGCCACGTTCGTGACGATCGACAATGTCGTCGATGACCGCACCGAACTTTCCAACCTCGCTCTTGTAAATGAGATCGGCTTGATCAACACGAGCAACTTCTTGATTTGTTGGAATCGGGACAACTCCGAGACCATAGGTGTTCATAAGTTCCGCCGCTTCGGTCGAAGCGGTACCTGTCATACCGGCGAGCTTGTCGTACATCCGGAAGTAGTTCTGAAGGGTGATCGTTGCGAGGGTCTGGTTCTCCTCCTTTATCGAAACACCTTCTTTAGCCTCAACGGCTTGGTGAATACCTTCTGACCAGCGACGTCCCTCAAGAATACGACCGGTGAACTCGTCAACGATCTTCACTTCGCCAGCTTGAACGATGTAGTCCTTATCGCGGCGATACAGCTCTTTGGCTTTTAGGGCTACCGTGAACTGGTGGACGAAATTTGCCTGGATGTCGTCGTAGAGGTTCTCGACTCCGAGTGCGTGCTCCACCTTTTCGATGCCCGGCTCTAAGGGGACCACGACTCGCTTATCTTCTTCAACCTCGTAATCGACATCTCGGGTGAGTGTTCGGACAATCGACGCGAATCGGTAATACAACTTGGCTGCATCCCCAACACGTCCTGAGATGATGAGGGGCGTACGAGCTTCATCAATCAGAATCGAGTCAACTTCGTCAACGATGCAGAACGAGTGGCCCCGCTGCACCTTGTCAGTCAGGCGGCCCGCCATGTTGTCTCTCAGATAGTCAAAGCCAAACTCATTATTTGTGCCGTATGTGATGTCGCAGGCGTAGCTTGCTCGCTTCTCGGTAGGACTTGACTTGACCCCAGGGATCACCAGACCGACAGATAGCCCAAGCCAGCGGTGCAGTTGCCCCATCCATTCAGCATCTCGTCGAGCAAGGTAATCGTTCACCGTGACAAGGTGAACTCCGTTGCCAGATAGCCCATTGAGGTACGCGGGTAGTGTCGAAACGAGGGTCTTCCCTTCACCGGTCTTCATCTCAGCAGCCCAGCCAAAATGAAGTGCTGCGCCACCCATCAACTGAACGTCGTAATGGCGTTGACCGAGCACACGCGTCGCCGCCTCACGAGTTACTGCGAACGCTTCAACGAGCAGGTCGTCGAGGGTTTCACCTCGGTCGAGCCGCTCGCGAAACTCAATCGTCTTATGCCGGAGGTCATCATCTGAGAGTGAACCAATGTTGTCGCCGAGCGCGCTGATGTCAGGAACGATGCCCTCGAGGGCCTTCAGCTTCTTTCCTTCTCCGGCTCGGAGGACGCGATCAAGAATTCCCATGCAGCGTTGAGCCTATCGGCGGGTACTGTCAGGCTGCCGTCGAATACTGCTCTCGACCTGCCCGAAGGGTTTCAACGTTTCGACGAGGAGTTGCGGCGACCGCGGCACGATGGATATGCGAAATTCCTGCAGTTCGCAATGCGCCAGATGCTGCCGCCATCGTGGCTCCTGTCGTCACCACGTCGTCAATCAGTACCACTCGATCGAAACGCGTCCGACGCCCCCTGAAGCCCGGGCCATTCAAACGCTCAATACGCGATCTTGACTTCTGCTCCCCCGAGTCGACACGCTCGAGCATCCGCACGACCGGCAACCCCAACTGCGCACCAACGAGTTGAGCCATCAGTTCACTCGGATCGAAGCCGCGGTCTCGCCGGCGATGCGTTGTCGTAGGCACCCAGGTAACAGCCTGAACATCAACCCCAGCAACCACACCGTCACTGATGAGTTTCCGAGCAACAAGGCCACCGAGATAACGCGCAGCACCTCGATGGTTCTTGAACTTCATTCCTGAGACGACGTCACGTACTCGCCCGTCAAATTCACCAACGATCGTGCAGGTCGTCTCTGTGAAAGGACTAAGCCGACTCGTTCGTAACTCTTCAATGATTGAGCAACGACAACTACGACACACTTCAGCTCCAACACTCCCGCAAGCTGCGCAGGTGGGCGGACAGAGCGCGTCGAGTAGCCGTGCGCCCAGATGAAATAACTGACGTAATGAACTGCTCAAGACCATTTCGACATCGTGCCGAAAGGGTGTGACAGCAACGGCTCAGTAGCGGTAATGCTCTGGCTTGAAGGGGCCCGAAGGCTCAATACCGAGGTACTCGGCCTGCTCGTCGCTGAGCTTTGTCAACCGAACCCCAAGGGACTCGAGGTGGAAGGTGGCAACCTTCTCGTCGAGATGCTTCGGAAGCACATGAACACCGAGTGGGTAACGATCGAGATGGTTGAACAGTTCGATCTGCGCCAACACCTGATTCGAGAATGAACAGCTCATCACAAAGCTTGGGTGGCCAGTTGCACAGCCGAGATTGACAAGTCGACCCTCTGCAAGCACGATGACCTGGTGGCCATCGTCAAAGGTCCACACATCGGTGCCAGGCTTTAGTTCGTCACGAACCGCTCCAGATCGGGCAAGGCCGGCCATGTCGATTTCGTTATCGAAGTGTCCAATGTTGCAAACGATCGCATTGTGCTTCATTTCGCGCATGTGATCGATCGTGATGATGTCTGCGTTTCCGGTAGCGGTAACGAACACATCAGCCTGTCCAACGACCTCATCAAGCGGAAGCACCTGCAAGCCTTCCATCGCTGCCTGCAGTGCATTGATCGGGTCAATTTCGGTCACGATGACACGGCAACCCTGCCCACGCAACGACTGAGCACAACCCTTACCTACATCTCCATAGCCGCAGACGACCGCAACTTTTCCACCAAGCATCACATCAGTTGCTCGGCTGATCGAATCGACCAGCGAATGACGACATCCGTATAGGTTGTCAAACTTCGACTTCGTCACCGAGTCGTTGACGTTGATCGCCGGGAACAGCAACGACTTGTCTTCGGCCATCTTGTACAGGCGCTTCACGCCGGTCGTGGTCTCCTCGGTAACTCCCTTGATATGGGATGACATGCGAGTCCACTTCGTTGGGTCAGTCTTCAGGGTGCGCTGCAACAGACCAAGAATGACAGCAAGTTCTGGGTTGCTTGCTTCGGTTGGATCCGGAACCTGGCCCGCTGCCTCGTACTCGACACCCTTGTGCAACAACATGGTTGCATCGCCACCATCATCAAGGATCATGTTCGGACCGTCGTGGCCTTCCCACGTCATCATCTTCTCGGTGCACCACCAATATTCCTCGAGCGTCTCACCTTTCCACGCGAAGACCGGAACACCTTGAGGATCATCCTCGGTTCCATGTGGTCCCACCACGACAGCTGCAGCAGCGTGATCTTGAGTTGAGAAGATGTTGCAAGATGCCCACCGAACCTCGGCTCCTAAGGCTGTCAGCGTCTCAATTAGTACCGCCGTCTGAACGGTCATGTGCAGCGAACCTGAAATCCGTGCACCAGCAAGCGGCTTCGTCGATCCGTACTCACGACGAATCGCCATCAAACCTGGCATCTCATGCTCTGCGAGCAGCATCTCTTTGCGGCCAAACGGAGCAAGAGAAAGGTCTGCGACCCGAAAGTCTTGAGACGCAGAAATACGGGTATCAGAAGTCATGGCGGTTCTCCTCGAATGAAGTCGTGTTGAAAAAGTCTGTTTGAGGAACGAGCCGGAGCCTCCTGGCCCGATCACGACAGCCCGCCGAAATGCAGAGCCTAACGCCGCCAATTCATAGAACGTCGGACGCTGCTAACCAGCAACAATCGCAAGCAGACGTTGAGCCTCGGCTTCACTTACTTCGGAAGCTTCATCGATCAGCATGACTGGAATGTCATCGCGGACCGGGTACGTGCGTCGGAGCCGCTCGTTCAACAACACGCCTTCGGACTCGACATACACCAACGAACCCTTATCTTCCGGGCAGACCAGAATTTTAAGAAGTTGAGCATCAAGTGACATGGGGATCTCCTTTGCGGACTTCGTCAGCGTATCGGTTGAGGAATCTGGGACTCACCACAATTAAGCGGTAATGATGCTCAGCACCTCGACAACATGCTCGTCACACGAAGTCGAGTCTGGGGCTTCAAGATTTAGCCGGAGCAGGGGTTCAGTATTCGACGGCCGAAGATTAAACCACCAGTCACCGGCATCGACGGTTAAGCCATCAAGTTCGTCGACAACAGCGGTGCGGTAGTTCTCGCGCACCCGATCGATGACGGCCTTCGGATCATCGACAGTGGTATTGATTTCGCCTGAAGCCACGTAGGGCTCGAACGGTATACGCATTCTTGACAGGGTTGAACCTGAACGAGCCAGTTCCGACATCATGACGAGGCTTGCAATCAACCCAGAGTCCGCCCTGAAATTATCGGCGAAGTAGTAGTGAGCAGAATGCTCCCCGCCGAACACTGCATTGGTCTCGGCCATCTCGGTCTTGATGAAACTATGACCGACACGAGTTCTGACCGGGTTCCCACCATGGGCAGAGATCGTTTCAGGAACAGCTTTCGAACAGATGAGGTTGTGCAGGATTGTTGAACCAGGGTTATCGCGCAGCATCGCTACGGCAAGAATCGCTGTCGTCACCGAACCACTCAGGCCAACACCAGTTTCATCGACGATAAAAACTCGATCGGCGTCCCCGTCGAAGGCAAGTCCGATATCGAAACCCCCAGCGACGACGCGCGCCCGAAGGTCTCGCTGGTTTGCTGGCTGAAGTGGATCAGCGGGATGATTCGGGAAGGTTCCATCTAACTCGCCGTACATCACCTCGAGTTCGATCATTGGCAGGCGATCGAACAGAGCAGGAACCACCAATCCACCCATTCCGTTCGCCGTGTCAGCGACCACCCGCATCGGCTTCAGGGCCGAGACGTCAACAAACGAGAGCACGTGATCAATGAACGCATCAAGCATGTCTCGAGATTCACGCTTCCCCTCGACCTCAGCAGAGGCCGGCGCATCACCATCAAGAATGGCCTGTGCGACATCTCGAATTTCCGCCAAACCCGAATCGATTCCGACTGGGCGCGCACCCGAACGACAGAACTTCACGCCGTTGTATTGAGCAGGGTTGTGCGATGCCGTAAACACCGCTCCCGGAAGGTCCAGGCTTCCTGAGGCGAAGTACATCAAGTCGGTCGACACCAGCCCGAGATCAATGACACTGATACCAGCATCTTGGACACCATCTGAGAATGCGTCGACAAACTCAGGGCCACTCGGGCGCATATCTCGTCCAACAACAACGGTGTCTGCTCCAGCAAAACGCGCAAATGCCGAACCAAGGGCCCGAGCAGTAGGTGCATCAAACTCCTCTGGGACAACACCGCGAACATCGTATGCCTTTACGATCCGAGACAGATCTGCCATCTA
>LFFE01000024.1 GCA_001510385.1 Actinobacteria bacterium casp-actino5
TCGACCATCATCGACACGTCGTTCTCACCAACGAGGTGATGGAGTAGTTCGCGAACAGCCGTTCGCAACACCCCTTCGTCGTCACCACTGAGTAAATAGATCGCCATCTCAGCCCTCGTGTCTAGCACGAAGGCGCGTCAACTGCCGAGAAACTGCAACCCCAACGACGAGGGCGGCCACGACCAGCGACGCCACAATGCCCGGAATCGGGGATGCCGGTTCAACACGTTGCGCAATGCGAGCCACAATGTCAACCCACCAGACTCCGAGTTCAATGGGAGGCAACATGATCTGTGCCAGAGGTGGGAACAGCGACGCAATGATTGCAACGGGCAATCCCACCATCATCACAATGCCCGCCACAGGAACAGCAAGAAGATTTGCCGGCAACGCAACCAGCGGCGCACGTTGGAATACCGCAAGTGCAGGAATGAGTACCCCCAGTTGAGCGCCCAAGGTGACACCAATTGGGACGCTGAACACCTTCGGTGAAGGAAGAATGGACGTCACCAACGGCCCAATAGATATGACACCGAACGTGGCTCCAACCGAGAGATGGAAACCAACTGACGCTGACAGGAGTGGATCGACCACGATCAGGGCGATGACTGCCATCGACAGCACTCGAACAGGATCGACCCTGCGACCCCTCGATGACGCAATGACGGCGATCGCCGCCATCACTCCCGCTCTCAGAATCGACGGCTCAGAACGCGTGATAAGAACAAACCACCCGATGATGAGCAACGTGGAAACAACCTGCGCTCCGGGCGCGAGTTTTCGGATGAGTGGTGTCGCCACCGCAAGAATCAATGCCACGTTTTGACCAGAAACAGCAGTCAGGTGACTCAACCCACCCGACCGAAACCGTTGAAGCATCTCTACTGGCTGATCTCGATCGTCCCCGATCACGAGACCACGAAATAACGCCCCGCGGTCTCCACCAATGACATTTCCTACGTCAGTCACCAGACGACGTACGCGATTTGATGCCCGCGACACGGCAGAACCGTCCGCGAGATCGCCAAGCCATTCGGCTTGAAACTCACAGACCACGTGTTGCCATCGGACTCTCAAATATCGATCTGCTGGGAGCCGCATGATCTCACCGCTCACGGTCAAATATTGACCTGCGCTGACTGACTCAAGTCGAGCACGTACCGAATACCGACGCGCCCATAGCTCGCAACGATCACCATGGATGTCGATGATGAGCCGAGTAGACGCACCATACGATTGCGGATCATCGACAACGCGCACCGAGCCGATGAATGATGTCTCGACGACGTCGTTCGCAGCCGCATTGGCTGTCCGACTTTGTACCGAAACCGTACCAAGTACCAACGTGATCATCACACACGCAACAAGATTCGAACGAGACGCTTGATGGGGAAACGGTCGCACGACCCAGAAGACCGACGAGACAACAGCGAAGTGGACCACTTCTGGATGCAACGCACACCACCAAACGCCGCCAGCCGCAAGCATCAGCCATCCGGTTCGAAGGGACGTCGACACACCGGCGTCACTATCCGCTGCAACGTGCCCGCTTGCGGATCCAAAGTGATCGTAGGATTCATTCATGGCGCAACGACCCGGGGGTGAATCAGGTGCAACATCGGCACCGGTCGAAGGAGGGCCGCGCTGGTATCGAGCACGGATCCTGTTTGGTGGGCCGTTCGCAGCGCTTGTCCCACCGTCGGTAATTGGCTTGTTGTCATTACTCGTCATGGTGTTGGGCGGAGGCAGGCAGAGTGCGATCGCCGGACTGGTAGGGACCGTCGTCTCCGCGCCAGGCCTTCTCATGATGGGTGCACCCATCGCAGACTCCAGCACATACCCCGCTGCAATCCTCGTCAGCGCGATCTTTTGGTCTGCCATTGGTTTCATTGCCGCATGGAGAGCAACACGGCGCCCAATTGCCGGTTGGCCCGACTTCTGGCGTGAATATCTGATGCTCTGGCTCGCCACAGCCATTGGGGCAGGGCTCGGAATTGGAATTGCCGCCGCACGCATCGGCGGGACTCTTCTCTAACAACCCGCTTCGAGGAGCACCCGAGCTATGTCGACGCGACATCTCTCACTTTCTCCACCGTTGCCGGACCAATCCCTGATACTCGGGTGAGGTCGTCGATTGAAGAAAATGGGCCGTTTGCCTCGCGTTCTCGGATGATTTGACTTGCCGTGGCTGGCCCGACACCGGGCAATGATTCAAGCTCAATAGCTGATGCCGTGTTGACGTTGATCGTAGAACCAACGCCTTGCTCGAGGTAAATGAATGGATCACCGTTCATCGCTTCACTGGACGGCACGTACACCCGATCGCCATCTGCAACAAATGAAGCAAGATTGAGGGCATCAAGCTCTGCGTCATCAGTTGGGCCATCAGCTGCTGTAATCGCATCGATAACTCTGCTTCCCACAGGTATTTGATGAACGCCAGGTGCTGCAACTTCACCAGCGACGTGAACTGAAAGAGATACCGCCGTATCAATCCAGAGGACGGCGGTGGTTGCTGGGGCGGTCGAGACCTTAGAGTTTGCAGATGGGAGGCTGTCCTCAATGCGATCTGACGGTGGAGCAAACAACCACACTGCAACAAGAATCGCCGCGACGACGGTTACTGCCGTCATCAATAATTGAGCGGTACGCCGGTTGAACACGCGTGCTCTCAACTCGGTGCGAACGCGCATCCGCCACGCAGAAAATTCCATCGGTCAGCCTTTCAAAGCAACTCACCGGGAAGGTCGGAGCGCTGACCCTACCGATCAGTCCGCTGGCCAACGAGCAATTTTCGTATCAGAACAAACGAGCCGTTAACTGTTTGCGATAGGCCGCGGTGCGAGGGTCATGCGGGCCCATCAATTCAAGGATGTCAACAAACCGTTGACGAGCCTCGTCATCGCCCTTCACGCGTTCGAGCAATGACTCAAGTTCACTGTCAAAGTCATCATCAGGTGCAACCGACCCGACGCGGGCTGCAGCCTTCACCCGTCGCACCTCATCGCTTTCGGGAATTCGCTCAAGAAGAGCAAGCGCCTCTTCGTTTGCGTCTCGTTCAACAAGAATGTCGGCTAAGGCAATGATGGCTGCCTCATTCGCGGGATCAGTTTCGAGCACGGCACGAAGACCTAATTCATCGCGACGCTCGATCAGACCATTCACCATCTCAGCCACAGGGTCAGAGCCAAGGCGCCCGATGAACGCATCAATTTCTGATCGACCCTGAGCACCAACGAACCCGTCGACGACCTGGCCGTCACGAACGGCGTATACCGCTGGGATTGATTGGACCTGAAACATCTGCGATATCGCTGGGTTCTCGTCGACGTTTACCTTCGCGAGAACAACTTCGCCTCCGGTTGTAGCAACAGCCTCCTCGAGCATCGGACCAAGGGTCTTGCAGGGGCCGCACCAAGGGGCCCAGAGGTCAACAACAACTGCTTGGCGTCGTGACCGTTCAAGTACCTGAACCTCGAAATCTGCGTCACCAACGTCGAAGACTGGCCCTAGGAAACCTGAAATGTCACTCACAACTTCCACCCTACCGACGTACCGAGAGCATGAGGTAACCCCGCCATCAGTACGATCGGAGAAATGAGCGCACCCGCGGGAATTGCCGAGTCTTCCGTCACCAAGTGGCTAAACGCATCGATTGACGGGGCATCAGGTCCGTATGAGTGGGAGATGATCGCTGGTGGGCACTCGAACTTGACATTCCTTGTCACCGACGCCAATGGACGCCGATTAGTACTTCGGCGACCGCCACTCGCTCACGGCCTTACGAGCGCCCACGACATGGCTCGAGAACATCGAATCATCTCAGCGTTGCATCGTTCGTCGGTACCGGTACCGACGACACTTGGACTTTGTGAGGACTCCGACATCAACGGGGCTCCGTTCTACGTCATGGATTACGTTGCCGGACACGTGCTGAGAGATGTTGCATCTGCTGAGCGACTGCTCACCGAACAATCACGAGCGCAAGCGAGCGAATCACTCGCCGACACACTTGCGGCGATCCATCACGTCAACCTTGAAGCCGTGGGACTTAGCGACCTCGGTCGGCACGAGGACTACCTCGCCCGACAACTTCGGCGGTGGTACGGACAGTGGGAACAGCAACGAACCCGCGACCTCGATCTCATCGATTCAGTTCACGCCGAGTTGATTGCACACCTCCCTGAACAAGGACCGGCAACAATCGTTCACGGTGACTACCGGCTCGACAACACGATGGTTGACGATGACGGCAATGTCTGCGCAGTTCTCGACTGGGAAATCTGCACGCTCGGAGACCCTCTTGCTGACATCGCAACGCTCGCTGTGTATTGGACCGGCCCAACCGATGAGCAAAGCGCATGGGAATCAGGAGCCACGACAGCGACAGGTTTCTGGAACCGTGATCAACTCATCGAGCGATACGCAGCAACCTCGAAACGAGACCTCGGCGACTTCGATGTATACCTCGCATTTGCAAACTGGAAACTTGCCTGCATCCTCGAAGGCGTTTACGCCAGGTATCTCGGCGGCGCACTCGGTGAACGAGATGCAGCAGAGCTAGAACCCTTCAAACGACAGGTCGACTCTGCGGCCACAGCTGCTGCAACACTCCTCAACTTGATCTAACGACATGACAATCACCTGGAACAACAAGCCTTCAGCGCTAACCAACCCTGTTCTCATCGTCTACCTCGGCGGGTGGATCGACTCGGGAGGAGCAGCACAACTAGCCGTTGATGCACTACTCGAAGAATGTGAAGCCGAGCCAATCGCTGCCTTCGACGACGACACCTACCTTGATTTTCGGGCGCGCAGGCCCACGATGAAACTGGTCGAGGGTCGCAACACCATTCTCGATTGGCAACACATTGTCCTCTCGCACGGAAGAGATCGAATTGGTCGCGACATCATCATTGCCCACGGGCCAGAACCAGATCTGGCTTGGCACCGGTTTGTTGCTGAACTCACACAAGCTGCCGGAGAACTAGGCGTGCGTACATGCGCCCATTTGGGGGCATACCCGTTTGCGTGCCCGCACACCAGGCCCTCCCGGCTATCGATGACAACTGCGTCAGAAGACCTCCTTGCGGCACTGCCATTCCTCCGAAGCACCCTTGACGTGCCAGGAGGAATCGGTTCCGCCCTCGAACACTCGCTCCATGCGCAAGACATCCCCACCCTCGGCATCTGGGCTCAAGTCCCGCACTATGCAGCCACAATGCCTTATCCCGCCGCAGGAGTTGCGCTCCTCGATGGATTGAACACTGCACTTGATCTCGTCATCGATGGAACCGATCTCCGTTCGTCGATGGTTGAGCACCGTGAACGCCTCGACAAGTTGGTGCGCGACAACCCTGAACACGCAATGATGTTGCGCAACTTAGAAACAACACACGATGCCCAACTTGCCGACGAGCCCCAGATCGAATTGTCCCCGCCAACGATTGGGAATATCTCAGCGGATGAGCTCAGCGAGCAGGTCGAACGCTTCCTTCGTGGCCAAGACTGATTCGCCACAACTCATCGGCCCGAATTAGGGTCGGGATATGAAAATCGATGCAACTCTGATGGGCGGTCTCGCCGAGGCAGCCGCTTCCGCAAAGGATCTTGAGGCAGCCGGATACGACGGCGCATGGACGGCCGAGACAGCGCACGACCCGTTCCTTCCCCTCGTTCAGGCAGCTGGCGACACCAGCTCGATCGAAATTGGAACCTCAATTGCTGTCGCATTTGCCCGAAACCCAATGCTGCTCGCCAACCTAGGCTGGGACCTTCAAGCGTTCTCAAAAGGCCGCTTCATTCTCGGATTGGGCTCCCAAATCAAGCCTCACATCACGAAACGGTTCTCAATGGAATGGAGCCACCCCGCTCCACGCATGCGAGAGATGATTAACGCAATTCGTGCGATCTGGGATACGTGGGAAAACGGAACGAAGCTTGACTTTCGCGGCGACTTCTATCAACACACATTGATGACGCCGTTTTTTACCCCTGATGCTGCAGATCTCGCAGGGTTCGGCGTGCCGAAGATCTTCATTGCCGCGGTCGGAAACCTGATGACAGAAGTTGCAGGTGAAACCTGTGACGGCGTCATCGTTCACGGTTTCACCACCGAGCGATATATCCGCGAGGTGACTATCCCTGCCCTTGCCAAGGGTCGCGAGAAAGCTGGCAAAACAATGGATGGCTTCCAAATTTCTGGGCCTCTCTTTGTCGTCACCGGCAACAACGAAGACGAAATTCAGCAAGCCACTCAAGCGACAAAGCAACAGATTGCGTTCTACGGTTCAACACCGGCATACCGGCCGGTCCTTGAGCTTCATGGCTGGGGCGAAATGCAAGAAGAACTCAATCGACTCTCAAAAGGAGGCGACTGGGTGAAGATGGGCGAGGTGATTGATGATGAAATGCTCAACACTTTCGCGGTGGTTGGCGAACCAGAGCAGATCGCTCCGGAGTTGAAGCGGCGCTACGGCGACATCGTTGACCGCCTCGGCTTTTACGCCCCTTACCGCTCAGACCCCGAGCGATGGAGGCCTGTGCTCGAGGAATTACGCAAATAACTCGGGATCTACAACCTCGGGAACGCGACAACTGCATCGATCCCGCCGCTCGGTGTAGCCCTTAGCTCAGCCGACCCGCCCGAACTCTCAGCGAGTTGACGAACAATTGCAAGACCAAGTCCAGTTCCACCTGGGTTTGCTCCCTTTGCACGCCAGAAGCGTTCAAACGCCTGCTCACGATCAAGATTGCTCATTCCTGGGCCGCTATCGATGACATGGATTTCACCGACGCCTGGAGTGCGCATCACTTTGATGACGATCCGTGATCCATTCTCAACAACATCGAGAGCGTTATCAATGAAGTTGTCGATGCACTGCTCGGCCGCTGTCGGCACCGCCAGAACATCAACAGTGTCTGCATCACAAAGAAATTCGAGTTGGACATCCCGCTCGGCGAGCAACGGCCCCCAATAATCGCAACGCTCCTCAGATACCGAGCGAAGTTCAACGAGTTCTCGCTTGACCTGTTGCCCTTCAGAACGCGAGAGCAGAAGTAGACCCTCAATGATTCTGCTCAGCCGATCGATCTCGGCCACCGCCGCCTCAAGATGCTCATCCCGATCTCGCCCTTCAGCAACCGCCGCCGATTCCAGCCGAAGTCGCAGTGCCGTCAACGGGGTTCGTAATTGATGAGATGCCGCTCCGGCGAATCCGCGCTGGCGTTCCAGCATCCCCTCTAGTCGGTCAACCATTGCGTTGTACGACCTTGCCAACACTCGTACCTCCCGAGATCCTTTTCGTTCATCGGCGCGATCTCCCAGATCGCCCTTCGCAAGTCGCTCAGAGGTTTCCGTTAACTGTTTGATCGGACGCGTGAATGCTCCGGCAAGTGCAAATGCTGCGATCACCGCAATGAATATCGAGATCGCCGCGACTGCAAGTAGCCCCATCAGCCGGGCATTTACCGCACCAGAGATCTTTGATGCTGGTGCGGTGATCCGCACCGCACCCACCGTCGTCTCTCCAGAGATCACAGGCACTGAGACGAAGAACAACTCCGATCCGAGTGTTATTGACTCGCGTTGTCCAGTTACAGGGTTACCTAATAAGGCGCCGGCGATCTCTGGGCGGTTGTTGAAATCTGAGCCAACGTCAAAGGTTGGTCCAATTACTGCTTCCCCGGTGCTATCGACGACGACTACTCGGACGTCGCTTGACAATTCGTACGCCTCGATAAGAGCGCTGAGCGATGCGGTCTCACCGGACGCACCATCTTCAAGTATTTCTTCAACTCGCCCAGCAAGAACAAAAGCATCACGCTCGAGTTGCGTCCAAGCCGATCGCGCTCGACCGATCGAAGATGGAAACGAGTACACCACTGCAAATTGGGAGGATTTCGAAATATGAGTGACCATTTCTGGTGGTACCTGTCACGTTCAACAGGAATCGTTGCGCTCGTGCTTCTCGTGCTGTCATTCACTTGGGGAATCCTTCTTTCGACCCGTGCACTACGTGAGGTAGATCGTCCCGCGTGGCTTCTCGCGACCCATTCCTAGCTGTCTGGCACGTCGCTCGCAATGGTAGTTATCCACGTCATCAGCCTCATGTTGGACGAGTGGGTCCGATTCACCGTGCGCGACGTCCTCGTTCCGGGGTCAGCAACATGGCAAGGTGCCAACCGAACTGCCGAGATCGGCACTGCGATCGGCGTGTACGGCTTCTATCTCTTACTCCTCGTGCAGATGACATCTCTCTTTCGTAAACGCATTTCGCGGCGAGTATGGCTTGGCATCCATCGTGCGAGTTTCCCGCTCGTCTTCGGTCTGCTGCTGCATGCCGGATGGGCAGGAACGGATACCTCAAATCGCGTCTACCAAGCGGGCGCCATCGTAATGGCAATGACGGCTGGCGCCGCAAGCGTCATCCGCGTGATCTCTCCATCACGAGCAAAACGTCAGACAGCCTGACCCGCCTGGGCATTCGAATTGGTCACACTGCGGCCCATCTACATGAACTAAAACGGAGTAACCGTTCAACCTCATTGGAGATGCGATGACCATACTTGGCTACCAGATTCCGTCATTCACCTACCCTGGAGTTGGCCCCGACCAGCTTTTTAGCAATGTTGCCCGACAAGCCAAAGAAGCCGAGGCAGCAGGTTTCGACACCTTGATGGTGATGGACCACTTCTATCAGTTACCAATGATTGGCTCGCCCGACGCCTACATGCTCGAGTGTTATGCACTGCTCTCGGCACTTGCTCGTGAGACCTCATCCATCCGCCTGTCATCGCTGGTAACTGGAAACACGTATCGCAATCCGGCAATTCTTGCGAAGACGGTCACGACCCTCGACATTGTGTCGCAGGGAAGAGCACAACTTGGCATTGGTGCAGGGTGGTTTGAACTTGAACACTCATCGTTTGGCATTGAATTTGGGACGTTCACCGATCGATTTGAGAAACTTGATGAGGCGCTACAGATCATCCTGCCAATGTTGAATGGCGAACGACCCACCCTTGACGGCAAGTGGTACCAAGTCGTTGACGCGATGAATGAACCGCCGCCGGTTCGCAAGATTCCAGTCATGATCGGAGGAGGGGGCGAAAAGAAGACGCTTAAATTTGTTGCCCGATATGCCGACGATTCAAATCTCATCTGCCCAGTTGATGAAGTACCACGCAAACTTGCTGCGCTTGATGAACACTGTGGGGCCGAGCATCGTGATCGATCAACCATCACTGTTACCCGCCAGCAAGCAACCTGTATCGCTCCAACCTATGAAGAGGCACGCTCCGAACTCGACACCGCCCTCTCTGCTCGTGGCCTCACGGGCGAACAGCTCAATCTCGCCCGCTCGCTTGTCGTACACGGTGACCCGGACACTGTTGGTGAACAAATGGCTGCCCAACTCGACCTTGGACTTGATGGGTTTACGGTGAACGCAGTCGCAAACTGCCATATCCCGGGCAGAGTCGAGTTGTTAGGAACCACACTCAGCGCACTCATCAACTCGCGCTGAGTACGTAATGACTTGGGATCCCTCTCAATACCTTCGCTACGACAACGAGCGGAGCCAACCAACGCGAGACCTCATTGCAGCACTCACCAACTTCCACCCAAGAACAATTGTTGACCTCGGTTGCGGAACAGGAAACTCATCCGCACTCCTCCAGCAGCGGTGGCCAACGGCGGCTCTCACCGGAGTTGACCACTCGCCGGAGATGCTCGAACAGGCATCGATGTCTGGGCTTGCCGCAACTTGGCAACAAGCCGATCTTGCTAATTGGCAACCCGACGAACCAGCAGACCTGATCTTCTCGAATGCCGCGCTTCACTGGCTAGATGACCACGAACGTCTCTTTCCTCGCCTGATCTCGCATCTCACCTGGGGCGGAATCTTGGCGGCGCAGATGCCAAACAACTTTACACAACCGAGCCACACGCTCATTGCTGAAATTGCGAGCGAACCGAGATGGAAACAACGCTTAGGCGAAGTGATCCGTCCATCTCCCGTCGCTCCAGTTGAGCGCTACCTGGAACTCCTCGAACCGCTCACAACAGATATCAGGGTGTGGACGACAACGTATTTCCATGTGCTCCGAGGGGAACACCCGGTCGCAGAGTGGACTGGAGGAGCGACACTTCGTCCGGTGATCTCCGCCCTCGGCGACGACGCGGACAACTTCATCAACGAATACCGCAATCGCCTTGCAGTGGCCTATCCACCCCGCCCTGATGCATCGACCGTTCTGCCATTTACCCGAATGTTTATTTTGGCAAGACGTTGAGACTCGTTCAATCAGCGAACTGACAGCGTTTCGGCGAGGTACAACTCACGGCACTTCGCTCGTTGCAACTTTCCTGATGACGTCTTCGGCAACGTGCTTGGCTCAACGAGAATGACGTCTCTGGGCGGAAGGCCACAGACCTCCAAGGTTCGATGATGAATCTGCGAACGAACCTCATCAAGGTTGTCGGCTCGCGATTCCGCAACGACAACGACAGATTCCTTGCCCTTATATCCCTCAACACCAAATGCGATTACATTGCCAGCGCGAACACCGTCAATCATTCCAACGGCACGCTCAATGTCTTCTGGGAATACATTCCGGCCGCCGACAATGATGACGTCCTTGATTCGCCCACAGAGCACCAACTGGCCATCGAGAATGTACGCAAGGTCGCCGGTGCACAGCCAGCCCTCGTGGAAGAGCTCGGCTGTTGCGTCCTCACGCTTGTAATAACCGGGAGTCACAGAAGTGCCTCGTAGCAGCAATTCGCCGACCGATCTCTCAGGAAGTTCGGCTCGTGATTCGGGATCAACAACTTTCATTTCAAGGCCAGGTACTGCCCTACCGAGCAACGGGAGCCGCCGCCCATGCCGAGTGAATTCATCCTCATCAGCCGGATCAAGTGGCACCGCAATCCGATCTCGCTCGAGAACCTCTCGGTCGATCGAGTCCCACACGAGACCCTGCCCGCGTTGAGGGAACGTTCCAGCAATCGCGACCTCAGCCATCCCGAAGGCCGGAAATACCGCTCCTGGGTCAAACCCGTGCGGCGCAGCAGCAGCGCAGAACGCATCCATCGCTTTTGGATCTACTGGCTCCGCGCCGCTGAGGGCCAATGACAACGTTGAGAGGTCGAGCGTTGTTGAGCGACGTAAACCCCTCGTGGCAAGCACCCACGCAAAGTTTGGTCCCGCAGTTGCGGTACCACCCCACTCAGATACCCACTCCATCCAGCTGGCAGGATGAGCCATGAAGTCTTGAGGAGCGGCTTGCACTAAATCAACACCGCTTGTCATCGGAATCGCTAGAAATCCAACTAACCCCATGTCGTGGTAGAGCGGAAGCCACGACACCATCACTTCGTCGTCACGAATCGAAGCCGCTTCGCAGGCCGCGTCGATATTCGCAGTGAGCACCCGATCAGGAATCATCACACCTTTCGGTTCGCTCGTCGAACCACTCGTGTACTGGAGAATCACCAAACGTTCCGGGTCGTCCTCGGGTACTTCAAGCCGGTCACCCGACGGAACGCCCTTGGCTCCGGGGAGGACTGACCCCATCGGAGCGATCGGGGGATCACCCTCAATCGCCTCATAAAACGGCGCGAGTTGATCATCGATCAGGACCAGCTTTGCATCACCGTGGCGAATACGAAGTCGAGTCGACGACACAAATTCATCAAGTGACCCCATCCGCATTGGCAGAGGCAACACCATTGATGCGATACCGGCAAGCCAACATCCGCGAACAATTGTCATAAGTTCACGACTGGTTGGGCCGAGCACTGCTACGTGGTCTCCAGGCTGCAACCCCTGGGCTTGGAGAGCCGCTCCAACAGCGCAAGCCTCTTCATGAATCTGAGCCCACGGCACAAATGTTGGGCCATCAGGCGCGACCGACTTGCCGACAAATCGAACCCCGCCATTTCCCTCAGCTGCAGACTCAAGCCGCGCGCGAATGGACAGGCGTGCCGTAGGGGAACTCACGCCAACAACATTACTTGCGAGAACACCTCAACCCTTCCCCCTGGTGGGCAGATCACAGCCGTAGGCTGTGACATCGGTATGGAGGACAGCAACGAACAACAAGTCGAGCGGCTGACGCCGTTCCGCTACACCGCAGAACTTGCAACAGAAATTGAGACCCGCTGGCAAGACATATGGGACGTGAACGGAACGTTCGACACCCCCAACCCTGCCGGCCCCCTCGGTGACCAGGCTGCGCTGGACGATCGAGGAGAAAAACTGTTCATCCTCGACATGTTTCCGTACCCATCTGGAGCCGGCCTTCACGTCGGCCACCCTCTCGGATACATCGGCACCGATGTGTACTCGCGCTTCAAGCGGATGACGAACCACAACGTGCTCTACACGATGGGATTTGATGCCTTCGGTCTTCCGGCGGAGCAGTACGCCGTCCAGACCGGTCAACACCCGGCAATCACCACCAATGACAACGTCGCCAATATGCGTCGACAACTGCGTCGACTTGGGTTGAGTCACGACCAACGACGGTCAATTTCGACAACAGACCCCGAGTACTACCGGTGGACTCAGTGGATCTTCACGCAGATCTTCAATTCTTGGTACGACACCGAACTCAAGAAAGCACGCCCGATCAACGAACTCATCGCCGAGTTCGAATCAGGGAAGCAGTCGCCAACAAATGGGCGTGTGTGGGCAGAGATGTCCGACGGTGACAAACGCGACTGTCTTGACGAGTACCGACTCGCCTATGTGAGTGAAGCGCCGGTGAACTGGTGCCCAGGGCTTGGCACTGTGGTTGCGAATGAAGAAGTCACTGCGGACGGTCGAAGCGATCGCGGAAACTTCCCAGTATTCAAACGAAATATGCGCCAATGGATGATGCGCATCACCACCTATGCCGATCGACTCATCGACGACCTCGAACTTCTTGACTGGTCAGATGCAATCAAGACGATGCAGCGCAACTGGATCGGTCGAAGCCACGGAGCCCATGTCGACTTCGATTCAGCGGCCGGTCCGATCACCGTGTTCACCACGCGCCCTGACACGTTGTTTGGGGCAACGTTTATGGTGCTCGCCCCTGAGCACCCGCTCGTCGATCATCTCACCACTGCCGACCAGGCCAATTCAGTGGCCGAATATCGAGCAGCGGCGGCTGCAAAAAATGACATCGATCGTCAAGACGACACTCGAGAAAAGACCGGCGTATTCACTGGCGGAACGGCAACAAACCCTCTCACCGGTGAACAAATCCCAGTGTGGATCGCCGATTACGTCCTGATGGGATATGGCACCGGAGCGATCATGGCTGTTCCGTGCGGCGATCAACGCGACTTCGAATTTGCCCGAACATTTGGCCTTGCAATTCCGGCCATCCAACAACCGCCAGTTGATTGGTTTGCCGACCGAGAGATCGAGCCATCGCTCGACACCTCCACATGGCCAGAGGCATTTGTTGGAAACGCCAAATATGTCAATTCAGCCAATTCATCCCTTGACCTCAACGGTTTGAGTTCGGTAAGTGAAGCTGTTGCTGCTACTAACCAATGGCTCGAGGAGCAGGGCTATGGCCAGTCAACGATTAACTACAAGTTGCGCGACTGGTTGTTTAGCCGGCAGCGCTACTGGGGAGAACCTTTCCCTGTCGTTTATGACGAAGACGGACACGCCCACACCCTTCCTGACGACATGCTGCCCGTTGTGCTCCCTGAAACAGATTCGTTCAGCCCGCGCACCTTCGACGCTGACGACGAACACAGCGATCCGGAGAGCCCGCTCGACCGTCTATCTGAATGGGTGAACATCGAACTCGACCTTGGTGATGGCCTCAGGACCTACCGGCGCGATACCAATGTCATGCCCCAATGGGCAGGGTCATGCTGGTACGAATTGCGCTACCTCGATCCGACGAACGCCGAACAATTCGTCGACCCCGAAGTGGAGAGCTATTGGATGGGACCGCGAACAGATGTGCGCCCAGACCACCCCGGCGGTGTCGACCTCTATGTCGGAGGAGTCGAACACGCTGTACTCCACCTGCTGTACGCACGGTTTTGGCACAAAGTGCTCTTCGACCTTGGTTTCGTGAGCTCAAAGGAGCCGTACGCCCGACTGTTCAATCAGGGCTACATCCTTGCGAACGCCTTCAAAGACGACCGCGGTATTTACGTAGACGCCTTCTCTGTCGAAGAGCGTGATAACGCGTATTACTTCGAAGGGAATGAAGTCACCCGCGAATGGGGCAAGATGGGCAAAAGCCTCAAGAACGCTGTATCACCCGACGAGATGTACGAGGCCTATGGCGCCGACACCCTCCGGTTGTACGAGATGGCAATGGGTCCTCTTGATGCAAGCCGCCCTTGGGAAACTCGTGACGTCGTTGGAATGTTCCGTTTCCTACAGCGCCTATGGCGCACCATGGTCGTTGAAGAAACCGGAGAACTGCGTGCGCTCAGTGAGACGGCTGATGATGAAACTCGGCGACTCCTCCATCGCACGATCGACGTCGTACGAACCGAGATGGAGGCATTGCGGTTCAACACCGCCATCGCAAAATTGATCGAACTCAACAACCACGTCACAAAAGTAGTGAACGCAACCAATGAGATCCCGCGTGAGGTCGCCCAAGCGATGGTGCTCATGGTTGCCCCGCTTGTCCCGCACATCGCGGAAGAGTTGTGGAGCAAACTCGGCAACACCGACACCATCACCTACGTTGGATTCCCCGAGGCTGAGCCTGCGCTGCTCGTTGACGATGAGGTCGAGATGCCTGTTCAGGTGAAAGGCAAAGTGCGTGCTCGAGTGATGGTGCCAGCCGACGCCGATGAACGCACCATTACCGACATCGTGCTCAGCGACGAGCGGGTGCTCGAAGCGCTCGATGGCGCTGACCCATCATCGCTGAAAAAAGTGATCGTCGTTCCTGGACGAATGGTGAATCTCGTTCCTTAGCGTGATGCCTCCGCTGACTCGCTCCAACGAGCGTGCCGCACAACGACATGAGTAGGTTCTGAGCATGGCAGGACGACGTTTTCTCATCACCGGTGCTTCGCGCGGAATTGGATTTGCAACCGCTCAACAGATGGCAGCCAATGGCGACACACCAATCGGCCTCGCTCGGACACAGCCAGATGATTTCCCAGGCGAGTTCTTCCCTGTTGATCTCTCTAATCGGTCATCAACTCAAGCCGTGCTCGACGAAGTTGTTGCTGCTGGCGCAATCGATGGCATTCTCAACAACGTCGGCATCGTGCGTCCCGGCAATATCGGCGAAATTGACATCGATGACTGGGCGGATGTTCAAGACATCACCGTTCGGTCTGCGATCCAAACCGTCCAAGCGGCGATGCCGGGCATGATCGAACGCAAATGGGGTCGGGTTGTCAACATTTCAAGCGTCGTGGCACTCGGGGCTGTGGCTGGACGCTCGTCATACGGCTCAGCAAAGGCATCACTTGAGCACCTCACCCGCATGTGGGCGCTCGAGCTCGCCCAGCACGGCATCACAGTAAATGATGTTGCTCCGGGTCCCGTCAGCACCGAGCTCTTCCGAGAGAACAACCCACCTGGATCACCTGGCGAAGCGAAGTATCTCTCAATGGTTCCGCTTGGAAAACTGGGAACGGTCGAAGACATCTCTTCCGCAGTGTGTTTTCTCATGTCAGATGCCGCAGGTTGGATCACCGGGCAGACGCTTCGCGTCGATGGCGGAGCATCGATTGGCCCCGCAAGTTTGATGTGAACCCCGGCACACACGGCTCAGATGACCTAGGCCGGATGCACCGCAACCTCACTTGCCTTCACCGATGCCCATAGATCAGCACCCACTTCGGTGTGCAGTGCGTCGAAACCTGCAGGGGTCACCTCGACTGAAATATTCAGCGGTGCTCCAAGTTGCACTCTGACCCGATCGGCCGTTCGGTCAACCGCTACCACCGATGAATTCCATACATTTCTTGGACTTCCCTCGGGGCGAGTTTGATGAAGGGAAACCGAACGAGGTCTGATAATCGCGATGACGTTGCCATCGAGCGCTTCGTGAGCGCCGACAGTAAGCGACATGGAGCCAATCGATAGTTGGTCACCATTTAATTGACCTGACAGCGCATTCAGCCCAAGAATCTCAGCAACAAAATGTGAGCGCGGCATCGCAAGCAATTCAGACGGAGTTCCTATTTGAACAATTGATCCATCTTCGATCGCAATAATTCGATCGGCCAACGTCAAGGCCTCAACCGCATCATGCGTGACGAGAATCCGTGACATCGATGGATTCGCCATCGCCACAAAGAGACGTCGTGCCTCAGCGCGGGCACTGGTGTCGAGCGCGGCAAATGGCTCGTCAAACAACATGAGTTTCGGTTCTGTTGCGAGGGCTCGAGCGATAGCAACTGTTTGCGACTCTCCCCCAGACAACTCAGACGGCATACGTTGCTCAAATTTGAGCCCACCGACAATCTCGAGCACTACACGCGCTCGGGTGCGGGCGTCCCGGCGACCAATTCCTGATGCACGAAGGCCGAACGCAACATTGTCGAGCACCGACAGATGTTCAAACAGGGCGTGATCTTGAAAGACGTACCCAATGGGTCGCCGCTCAGGAGATACGAACACTCCCGAACCCGACTCATCCCAGACGAATTCATCCCAGGCAATCCTGCCCTCGTCGACTGCCGCTAAACCTGCAATCGTGCGCACCAATGATGTCTTACCAGCTCCATTGGGACCAACAACTGCAATGGTTTCACCCTTGTCAATACTGAATGATGCATCGAGTTGCAATGACCCAATACGACGTCGGACATCAGCAACGAGCGTCATCGCGCTCCACCGATTGCGCCGATCCATCGTCCTCGCAATGCCACCAAAATGACGAGCGAGAGCATCACCATCAACATGCTGATGAGCAACGCATCATCAACATTCGTCTCGAGAGCTAGGTACGTCGCGATTGGCAAGGTCCTCGTTGCGCCAGGGAAATTTCCCGCAAACGTGATTGTTGCTCCAAACTCCCCAAGCGCTCGCGCCCAAGTGAGAACCGCTCCGGCCAAGATTGCAGATCGAGTCGCAGGAACGGTCACTCGAGAAAATACGTACCAGGGTGAAGCGCCGAGAGTACGGGCGGCCTCTTCCGCTGTCGTCGAACTGCGAGCGAATCCGGATTCAACTGTGAGCACGAGAAATGGCATTGCAACAAATAATTGAGCAATCACCACAGCAGGCATCGTGAACGGCAATCGCAACCCGATCCAGTCATTCAGCAGTTGGCCTACGACTCCGCGTCGACCGAGCGAGGCAAGAAGTGCGACTCCCGCAACCACCGGTGGCAGCACCATTGACAGAGTACAGATCGCTCTAATCATTTGACGGCCAGGCATCGTCGACCGCGCTAGTAGCCATGCCAGAGGAACCCCAAAGATGACTGCGATGGCCGTCGTGATCACGCTTGTGATGATCGACAGCATGAGAGCTTCGGTTGTGGCCTCATTACCGAGAACATCAACCAACGATGACCACGGCACCCTAACCGCAAGTGCAAATAACGGAAGTACAAAGAATATGACAGCGAGAGTGCCCAGTACCGCCAGAAGGAGTGGTGCTCGTTGCTCGTGACGAGCGCGTGTCGTCATGGAAGTACGAACCCTCGTTGAAGCAGCGCCTGCTGACCTCGTTCACCCAGCAGTTCATTAAGTAATGCACTGGAACGACCTGGGGTTGTAGTGATCTCCAGCGCAAAGTACTCGATTGCAACCGCATCGGCCTCTGGAACATACACCGCGGCGACATCGCTTGTGCTCGTCGCATCGGTTGCATACACGATGCCGGCATCAACTTCTCCGAGTACAACCTTTGCGAGAACCGCTCTTGCATCAGCTTCAAAGGTCACGGGTGACACCTCGATGTCAGCAGCACGGAGCATGGCTTCAGAATATTCGCCAAGGGGAACTCCGGGGGCAGCAACTGCCAACAACAGATCTGAGCGTGTGAGATCGTCGAGGGTCTGAATTCCTAAGGGATTACCAGCTTCAACTGCAATGACGAGCGAGTTTCGAGCCACCACTCGCGGATCGGACAGGCCGTACCCGGCAGCAACTAACTCATCAATCTGCTGGCGATCAGCCGAAACGAACAAGCCAACCGGCGCCCCATCGACAACTTGAGCAGACAGGCTCGCCGAACTCGCAAATGACATCACTGCGCGTACGAAAGCCGACTCATCATCGTTAGATAAATCGTTGAGCACATCCACGAGCGATGAAGCGGCAAACACAACTGTCGTCTCACTGCGTTGGTCACTTGAACCGCAGGCAGCAACGACCACGGCAGCAAACAACAGCTGAACAACACGGTGCACGCCTGAAACCTACCTTGTTGACCACCAGCAGGCGTCAGGCGTCACGGCTACGATGTCCGTAGCAATGTCAGCAACATGCAGGGAGAACTCATGAGTGCAGATTCGTACACCGCCGGCGCCACCGACACGCCGCTCATTGAGGACACAATTGACGCTAATTTTTGTGCGACCGTCGCGGCTCACGGTGATCGTGAGGCACTTGTGGTCCGCCATCAAGGAATTCGTTGGACCTATAACGAACTAGATGCTCACGTTGATCAGCTTGCGCGAGCGCTGTTCGCAAGCGGGCTCAATGTCGGTGATCGTGTAGCGCTGTGGTCGCCCAACCGATACGAATGGGTACTCGCCCAGTACGCAACGGCGCGCATCGGCGCAATCATGGTGTGCATTAACCCCGCCTATCGAACGCACGAGCTCGAATTCGCATTGAACCAATCCGGATCGGTCATGCTTCTTGCAGCACCGGAATTCAAAACGAGCAACTACAAACAGATGTGGGCTGATGTTGCTGAACAATGTCCTGGCGTGCGCGAGGCGGTGTTCTTCGACGACCCAACCTGGGAAACGCTCTTACAGCGCTCTGAACATGTCACAAGTGAGCAGGTAGCTGCACGATCAGCAGGCCTCGCCAACACAGACCCGATCAATATTCAGTACACCTCAGGAACAACTGGACTTCCGAAGGGTGCGACGCTCACACACCGCAACATCCTCAATAACGGCTACTTCGTCGGGGAAGCTTGCGGCTACACCGAATACGACCGTGTCTGCATCCCAGTGCCGTTTTATCACTGCTTTGGAATGGTGATGGGAAACCTGGGGTGCACGAGCCACGGGTCGACAATGGTGATCCCCAACGATGCCTTTGAACCGGTCTCTGTGCTCTCAGCGGTACAAGAGGAGAAGTGCACTTCGCTGTACGGCGTCCCGACCATGTTCATCGCCGAACTCGGTGTTCCTGAATTTGAGTCGTATGACCTTTCAAGTCTGCGAACCGGCATCATGGCTGGCTCACCGTGCCCGGTAGAGGTAATGAAACAAGTCATCGAACGAATGAACATGGACGACGTCACTATCGCCTACGGGATGACGGAAACGTCGCCGGTATCGACACAGACAGGAGCGGATGACTCAATTGACAAGCGAGTCGCCTCAGTCGGACGTGTCCATCCACATGTCGAAATCAGAGTCGCTGACCCTGAAACCGGCAAAACAGTTCCGCGAGGAGAACCAGGCGAATTCCAAACTCGCGGATACTCCGTCATGAAGAGCTATTGGAATGAAGAGGAGAAAACGGCGCAAGCAATTGATTCCGAAGGATGGATGCATACTGGCGACCTCGCAGTGATGGATGCCGACGGGTATGTCAACATCACTGGTCGAATTAAGGACCTCATCATCCGCGGCGGTGAGAACGTTTCTCCACGAGAGATTGAAGAGTTCCTCTACAGTCATCCCGACATCATCGATGTGCAGGTTGTTGGAGTGCCCGACACCAAATTTGGAGAAGAGGTATGCGCATTCGTCCAAGCCCGTGACGGCACCATCGTCGACACCGAGACGGTACGAGAGTTCTGTCAGGGCAAAATCGCCCACTACAAGGTTCCGCGTTACGTACTCAGCATTGACGACTTCCCGATGACCGTGACCGGAAAGATTCAGAAGTACCTCCTGCGAGACGCAGCTGTTGAGCAACTCAAACTCAGCGGGTACGGCACCACCGCGTAACTCAGCGGAAGGCTGGTTGCACCCAGCACAGGGTCGACGACTTTCCCGCGTCGGAAATTCCAGCGTGGCTTCGAAAGAGTTCGCTCTGACATGATTGAAACCACGACGCCAAGGGAGGGATGAGCGCAATGTCTGAATGGGGATCCGCACAATTGGTTGGCGATATTGCGATTGCGCCGGTCTTTGACGGCCGTGCCTTTGAGAACCCACGAGAAGTTCTGCTACGACCAACGTTCAGCGGAGACCCTTGGGCCCACCATGGCGACCTTCTCAACGCCGAGGGACAGCTCGAGTTGACGATGGGCGCATACCTCATTCGCACTGGCGATCGCCTCGTGCTCGTCGATGCCGGAGTTGGAATGATCAACAATGGCCAATACCAAGGGGGCGGATTACTCTCCAGCCTTCTTGATCTCGGCGTCGAGCCATCTGACATCACAGATGTCGTCCTTACCCACCTCCACTTTGATCACGTCGGCTGGGCGACAAGAAAAGGTGAAATCGTATTTCCGAACGCGACATACCGTTGCCACTCTGCAGACTGGCAGCACTTCGTCGAGAGCGACACAGCCGATGAAGGTGCGATACGAAAATTGTCGCCGATCGCTCCGCACCTCGAGTTGTTCGACACTGACCACACCCTCGCCACTGGGGTCGACGTGCGCCACGCCCCGGGGCATACGCCTGGGTCAGTCATTGTCATTATCTCGAGTGGCGATGATCGAGCAATGCTGATCGGCGATATTGCACACTGCCCGGCAGAGCTCACCGAAAACGATTGGGAGGCAGTGTTCGATGTTGATCGTGATCTTGCCCGCCGTACACGGGAAGCACTTGCCGTCGAACTCGAAGGCTCAACCACGTTAGTTGGAGCAGCGCACTTCCCGGGACTGCAATTTGGCCGGCTACTGACCGGTGAAGGCCAACGGTCGTGGATGCTCTGATATCCCAGCGTTGACCTCGATCCCGTCGGCAAGCTGCACACCTCGCTGAGTGTTCCGTGTGAAAATCCTCACAGCAGGTGACGCCCAATTCCGAAGGGCACTACGATCATCGCTGTGGCTTCCGGAATCCGCTGCCCGTCATGCGGCGCTGTTCATCACCTGCCGCCACCAATTTTGCTGACGATCTGCGAATGCGGCGACAAGTTGCGTCACCCAGGACATGCAAACTCTTCCCCTCACTCGCAGCATCACGCAGATCTCTATGAGATTCTTGGAGTCGAGCGAACGGCGTCAGCCGACGATCTTCGAACCGCCTACCGGCAGCGCGCCCGCGAAACCCATCCCGATGCAGGAGGCAAACCCGGAGAGTTCCAAGCTGTGCAGGCCGCATGGGAGGTGCTTGGCGACCCTGAACGTCGCCGCCGATATGACCGCTCAGGAGTTTCGTCGGCTGATGGACGCGAGTCCAAACCCGTGCCCGACCTACTTGACGTCTCTGTCGTTATCGCGGTTCGGAGACTTATCTCTGCTGGCTTTGCGCCTCGACTCGTGCTCATTCCCGAACATCACGACGAACTCGCCGACGTTGTTATCGGGCAGCAACCCGCACCCGGAACGAACCACCCCGTCGGATCGATCGTCGATGTCGCAGTCAGTGGTTCTGATGCCGGAATTCTCTGGCGCGGAATCAAACGTGACGCTCAACGGGTCACAGACGACCTGAAAGGCGCTGCGACAGCAACCGCTGATTCAGCGGTCAAGGGAGCCAAACGCGCCATCAGATGGTTCCTCCGAACCGCTGCGATCGTCTTTTCAATTGCCTCAGTGATCGCCACATCAATCATCGTTGGCGTGTACCGGCCTGTGGCGGGACTCATCATCTTGTTCGTTGGAGCGACAATCATTGCTGTGGTAATTCAACGCACATCCCCCAACGTCAATCAGCGCCGCAAGAGCACCGGAGATACCTCACTCGCTCGCAGACGGATCGGTCATCGGTAGCGAGTCATCTCGACTCCACTCCATCAAACTTCCGTCGTATACCCGAATGCCAGTCTGACCGGTGAGCGTGAGAGCAAATGCCACGACAGTTGCCGCAATCGCACCACCGCAGTACGAGATGATTGGCCGCTCACGGTCGATCGCAGCCAACTTTTCTTCAAGCACATCCGCTGGCCAAAACGCAGCTGTCTCACCATCGACCAGTGAAAGGTACGGCACATTCGTTGCCCCAGTGATGTGGCCTCGGCGCGGCCCGTATCCGGGGTCAATCCCGTTGAAGTTGTCTGCCGACAATGCATCAATCAGGCAGGCACTTCCACCATTGATGGCAGCCAAGACATCCTCTTTTGTTGCCCGCGCTTCAAGACCCTTGACCGCCACGGTGATATTCCCACGCTCGACGTTTGAGGAACCAGTATCGAGCGATCGGCCTGAGCCAACCCAACCTTCGATACCTCCATGCAAGATCGAAACATTCACTCCCATGTGATGCAGCGTCCACCATGCACGGGTACACCACATGGTCCCGGAGTCGATTCCTGGCCTTGGAGTTGATGCGACGAGGACAACCTTGTCACCGTTATTGACACCGACCCGTTGAAGTTGTTCAGTGACATGCTCAGGGGACGGCCACATCCACGGAAGGTTCGACTCTCCGTCAGAGAGCGCTCCCTTCGCTGAAGGGACATCAAAAAACACTGACCCAGGGATGTGCCCTTCGGAAAAGCAACGCTCCTCGGCAGCGTTTTCAAGCGAGCCGGTCAAGCGGGCGGTGACGTCGAGAATTCGAACACCACCTTTTGTCATCATCTCCTCGAGCTCATCAGCGGTGACGAGGTATTCAGGGTGTGAATAGGTTGTAACTGCCATATGACTGCTCCTTATTGCAATCCGTGAGCAGCACCGCCATCAAGCGGTATTGCTGCCCCAGTAATGAACTTTGCGAAATCAGAACAAAGAAACGCAGCAACCCGACCGAAATCATCAGGATCACCAATGAATCCGGCAGGAATCGCTGCGGCCGCCTCAGCAAGGTTCTCATGAAGAGCCTCTAGTCGTGGCGTGCGATGCAAACCAGGTTGCAGGGAATTGACGGTGATGCCGTCTGGCGCCACCTCACGGGCAAGAGTCTTCAAGAATCCCGTCAGGCCAGCGCGGGCGGTATTCGACAGAATGAGTGTGCCGATCGGTTCACGGACTGACAGCGATGTGATCGCAACAACGCGACCCCATCCGCGCTGTTGCATCGCTGGAACAAGCGCTGAGCACATCGCGACTGTCGAAACAAGATTCAACTGCAGCGCCTCGCCGTAGGAGTCGAGGCTTGTCGATGCAAAGTTTCCAGGCGGAGGGCCTCCCGCATTCGCGACAAGAATGTCAACCCCTCCCATTGCATGTTCAGCGGCCGCGGCCATTGATGCGACTTCCTCATTACTCGTCACATCAGCAGGAATGACGTGGACAACAGCGGAAGGCACCATTGAGATGATCTCCGACCGGGCGGCCTCAAGTTTCTCTTGAGAGCGCGAAGCAATCGCTACTTCAACGCCCTCTTGGGCGAGCGCCAGGGCTGTGCTTTTACCAAGACCGGTTGACGCTCCAGTGACAAGTGCTCGGCGACCTGCGAGATTGAGGTCCATCAGGCCTGCCACTCAAATTGCACGGCGGCACGACCTTCGATCACGTGCGATGTACGGGCGATGACAGCCTTATGTTCTGGGTGATCCCGATAGGTCGTGTAACCGTCGATATCGGCGAAATCCGCAGTCACGACGTAGTCAAAGTTGCCCTCGTTCACACCGAGATCGGAACCGTGTTCGTAATTCACAATTACATCGATCTTTGGCACCATCTCTGAAAGGCCATTCGAAAACGCAGCAACCTCGTCGGGCGTCGCAGACTCTTTAAATCTGAACATCACAGTATGACGAATCATCGAAAACCCCTTTTTTGGTGAAGGCCACCGAGCGTGGCTTTCACCCCCAGCGTAGGATGCATGGTCGTCCCTCGGTGACTCGGGGGTTCCCAGATCAATGGAGTGAACATGTTGTACACAAGCCCCCTTCCTTCAGTCGAGATTCCTCTCGTTCCGATCACAGAGTTCGTGCTTCGTCGTGTTGAGGATCACCCTGATCGCCCAGCACTCATCGATGGAGCCTCGGGCCGTACATATTCGTTTGCCGAACTCAGTGATGTCATCCACCGCCTTGCTGGCGGTCTTGCTGCCCGCGGCTTCGGCCCCGGAGACACTCTCGCACTGATGGCACCAAACCTGCCCGAGTACGCGATCGTCTTCCACGCTGTTGCCGTTGCCGGCGGGGTTGTCACCACGGTGAACCCCACCTATGGCGCGGAGGAAATCGCGTTCCAATTGCGTGATGCTGGAGCAACCGAACTCATCACTGTTGGCATGTTCGCCGAGGTCGCCGCAGCAGCAATTGCGGAAACACCAATCTCTGAGGTGATCACCATCGACGGCGCAGACCGAACGACCGCTCTCGACAGCATCTTTGGCGACCCAATCCCCCAATCACCAGTGAACCCCGTCGACGATGTCGTTGTGCTTCCATACTCATCGGGCACCACCGGGCTGCCGAAGGGCGTGATGCTGACCCATCACAATCTTGTTGCAAATATCTGTCAATGTGACCATGCAATCGTTTACCAACCTGATGGAGAGGTGGCGCTTGCCTTCCTACCGTTCTTCCACATTTATGGCATGCAAGTGCTCATGAACGGCCTGCTTGCAAACGGTGTCACCGTTGTCACCCTTCCTCGATTTGACCTCGAGCAAGCGTTGTCGCTCGTACAAGCACACCGCATTACCCGATTCTTCGCCGTGCCACCGGTCGTCCTTGCATTAGCGAAACATCCTGCGGTTGATTCGTACGATCTCTCGTCACTCGTGCAGGTATTCTCTGGCGCTGCTCCGCTTGGTGCTGAAATTGCCATGGAAGCCGAGAAGCGGATCGGCTGCGAGGTTGTGCAGGGGTACGGCATGACAGAGCTGTCCCCTGTCAGCCACACCACACCTCCTGGAATGTTTAAGGCGGGATCATCTGGTGTCACCGTGTCAAACACTGAAAGCCGCATCGTTGATCCTGACACCGGCGAAGACCTACCGTTTGGTGAACGCGGCGAATTGTGGGTGCGCGGCCCACAGGTCATGAAGGGCTACCTCAACAACGCTGAGGCAACGGCGGCCACCCTCGACAGCGATGGTTGGCTCCACACCGGAGATGTCGCAATCATTGATGAGGATCACCACATGACGATCGTCGACCGAGTGAAGGAACTCATCAAATACAACGGCTTTCAGGTTCCACCTGCCGAGCTTGAGGCTCTGCTGGTTACTCATCCAGACGTTAATGATGTTGCAGTGATCGGCATTCCCGACGAATCGGTGGGCGAATTGCCAAAGGCGTTTATCGTCCGATCACCTGGTTCATCCGTCACGGCTGAGGACCTTCAGGCCTTTGTTGCTGAGCATGTTGCGTCGTACAAGCACATCCGACTTGTCGAGTTTGTTGACGAAATACCGAAGTCAGCTTCAGGTAAAATTCTCCGTCGCCTCCTTCGCGATCAGGGCTAATCAGGTCACCATGTCATTGCCCGAAGTTCATGCAGAAATTGAGAACCGGGTTCTCACCATCACGATTGATCGCCCTGAAGTGAGAAACGCTGTTGATGGCCCCACGGCTCAGGCATTGCACGAAGCCTTTCTGTTGCTTGATGAGTCTGACGCCGTGGACATCGGGATTCTGACCGGCGCGCATGGAACCTTTTGTGCTGGTGCAGATCTGAAGTCTGTGGCTGGAGGTGAAGGGCCGAGAGTGCACGAGGATATGTCGCTGCCCGGGCCGCTCGGACCGACGCGAATGATGACGACAAAACCATTGATCGCCGCAGTTGAGGGTTTCGCTGTTGCAGGTGGGCTCGAGTTAGCACTTCTGTGTGACCTTCGAGTCGCTGCATCAAACGCCGTATTCGGCGTGTATTGCCGACGATGGGGTGTACCGCTCGTTGATGGAGGAACAATTCGCCTTCCTCGTTTGATTGGGCACTCTCATGCAATGGATCTCATCCTCACAGGCCGCGGGGTATCAGGGGACGAAGCACGACAGATGGGTCTTGCGAATCGAATCTGTGAACCCGGCAACGCTCTCAGTACAGCGCGAGCTCTTGCCGACCAACTCGCCGCATTCCCTCAAGGTTGTTTGAGATCCGATCGAGAGTCCGCCTACGCACAGTGGGACCTTCAATTCGACGATGCACTGGAAAACGAAACCCGGCTTGGTCTACAGGTCATTCGCTCCGGCGAAACTCGTGACGGTGCAACAAGATTCGCAAACGGCGAAGGTCGCCACGGAGCGTTCTAACACCCAGAAAGCGTTTGCCGGCCTCAATCTGCGCGCTGGCAGTACATTGAATGGTGTGCACTTTTTGAGGACTCGTACCATCGCGACCATTCGGACGACCTCGAACTCCTGAAAGCAACCTCGTGGCTGAGCACACTCGAAGCAAACAACTCGTCTCTATTTTTCAGCAGGCGCTGAAGGCCTTAGCTGGTAAGCGCAACGACTGGTGGCCGAGCAGCTTTCTCACTACTGGGCGCCCGACTCTTCGACTTCCAAGTGTCGGGATTGTGATCGCTCTTGCGTCAATTGTGATCGGTTGGTGGGCATTTGCAGGGGCCACCGGCTTGGACGATGACTCCCGACAAACATTTGATGCACGACCTGCGCTGTTCGCCGGAGCAGTCTCCGTGATGGCAATGACGTGGTCGCACCTTCTGTCGACACGACTTCGGCCACTCGAATATCTCTTCGGCGGTTTAGACCACATGTACCGGTGGCATAGGTGGAGTGGAGCGCTTGCGGTTGCAACAGTCTTCTTGCACACTCAGATTGTTGACGATGTGAAAGGGATCCCCGGAGCCTCTCGTTCAATCGCCAAAGCAGCAGAAGAACTTGCCGGCATCGCAGAAACATTTCTCTACATTCTCGTCATCGCAAGCTTCATACGGTGGGTGCCTTATCGCTGGTGGCGCCATACCCACAAGTTGATGTACCCCGCCTACGTCATCTCGTGTGTCCACTTTTACACCGCCGAGAAACCATTCGGAAACGGTGAAGCGTGGGGCCGCTTCTACTCCACCGCAATGATCATTGGAATCGCCGCTGGGGCATATCGACTTGTGTGGCGAGACATGATCAAGCGCGGACGTCCCTACACAGTTACCTCGATCGATCGTGGATCTCGCTATCTCGATCTGACGTTGTCACCAGTCGGAACACCCATCAAACATCAGGCCGGCCAATTTGCATTCATCAAACTTGTCAAGAGCGGCCTTACCGAGCCTCATCCGTTCACCATTGCGTCAGGCCCAATCTCGAACAACCTTCGCTTTGTGATGAGAACCGACGGAGACTGGACAGGGCGCGTCAACAAACGACTCGCAATCGGCGATGAGGTGATTGTTGAAGGGGCATTCGGACGCTCACACCCGATTCCACGAAATGCTGAAGCTCCCGTGCTCTGGGTCGCTGGAGGAGTGGGGATCACTCCATTTCTCGCTTCCATCGACGTCCTGTCCGAAGACCCGCGTCCGGTGCCACCCCGTCTCTTCTACTCCGTTTCTTCTCGAGAAGAAGCGATTGGGCTCGACGAGTTACGACGAGCCCACAAGCGTGGGCTGATTCAGCTGCATCTGCATGTGACGTCTGACGGCTCACGGCTATCTCCCAATGATGTCATCGGAGAATTTGGCGATGGCGGTCTCGTGAATGCCCATGTCGTGATGTGTGGCCCCCACGGGCTACTCCGCTCTGTTTCCCAGGCGGCACGCGACTGTGGAGCGTCAACGATCCACGTTGAAGAGTTCGATATCCGTTCAGGAATTGCACCTGACCTCACTCAGGAGATCGACGACGTGATTGATGAGGTCACGAGTCGTCTACAAGCACGCAAAGAGAACCAACGCGTTACTCAGTAATTGGCTCCAGCAACTTGCGAAGTTCTGCCTTTGCGATTTTCTCGAGCGTTGACCGAGGAAGCTCATCAACCACTCGTACCGTCCGAGGAACCTTGAAATCTGCGAGATCACGCTGGCAGGCCGAAATGACAGCGTTAGCTACATCATCAGATGCGGCAGCCGATGGAATCAAGAACACCGCTGGAACCTCATCGAGCATGTAGTGCGGTTGCGCAACGACCGCACATTCGCTCACGAGTCCGGTTGCCATGATCACAGCCTCAATTTCTGACGCGGCCACATTCTCTGCCCCGACTTTCAGCATGTCTTTCAGACGGTCTCCAAAAATGAGATCACCTGCATCGTTCATGATGATCGAATCACCGGTGGCAAACCAGCCGTCTTCATCGAAGGAATCTTGTGTCGCCTCAGGGTTGCCGGCATATTCCTTGAACAGCGAAACGCCTCGAATCCCACGAATAAACAACTCACCGCTTTCCCCGGGGCCAACGTGAGTTCCGTCAGGTCGTCGCACATTGATCTCGTATGCCGGAGACGCCCGGCCAATGGTGTACGCAGCGCAAGGCTCATCTTGGTCGCCGACTATTCCTTGAGTAATCGTTTCAGTCATTCCCCACCACCCAAAGGTGGTGACGCCGAGACGCTCTTCGACTTCTGGCATCCGCACCGCGCATCCCCAAAACCGGAAGTGGTGTTGTTCAGGAATGTCTCCGCTGAGGAGCGCTTTTACACAAAACGGAATCGTCGACGCCCACGTCGACTTATTTCGAATAGCAACATCCCAAAAACGCGATGCTGAGAACCTTGGCTGTACAACCATCGTTCCACCGGACCATAAGGTCGACAGCATTGAGTACGACTGAGCGTTGGTGTGGAACAGCGGCAAGAAAATCTGAGTGATGTCTGCAGAGGTCAACCTCATATGAGCACAGTTCATTTGCATTCCCCACACCACATTCGCGTGCGTCCACAGCACGGCCTTCGGACGCGATGTCGTACCCGATGTAAATTGGATTCCAAGGTCTGCAAGCGGGTTGATTTCTCGCTCCGGTGCACGAACACCTTCTGTCATGAGATCATCGAACTTTTCGTATTCGATACCAGCGGGAACATCGCTGGGCGCTCCGGCATCGGTTGAAGTCACGATGAGGAAACGAATCATTGGCGCAGAGTCACTGACGAGTTCAGCAAATCCCGGAGAGGTAATCGCCCCTACAACTCCAGCATGATCAGCGAAGTACTCCATATCTCTTGCTACAGATCGTGTATTGGTTGAGACCGCCACTGCACCAATTCGCGCGCAGGCAAACCAAGAAATGAGAAACTCCGGCGAGTTGTCGAGGTGAACAAGGACTCGATCGCCAACCTGCACCCCTCGGGAATGCAGAGCTCCGGCAGCAGCCTCAACTGCCGCTCCAAATTCGCTATACGAGTATGTCTTCGGCTGCCCTTCAAACGGCTCCCACACGATGAATGGCTTCGACCCATACTTCGCCACGCGAGAGGCAAGAACTGATGGAACATCGCGTCCTTCGACCATCGCCCATTTTCCGGCATCGATTCGATCTTTTAGGTCACCCATATCAATAGCCCCCATTCATAGGTCACTTCACTGCGACCATGGTCGTGCACGAAGCGTAGAACGAGGCACCGATGTTATGAGAATCAGAACCACTACTGCCCATCTGCGACACTTGCGATATGACAACTCCATTTTCTGGCACCATTCAACGCGACGGTGACACTGTGCAGGGCGACTGGCGGGCTCCACGCCAGATGCTGCATGACCAAACCTACGACGGTCACGCAAGTGTTCATGATGACTCAATGGCTGAGGGTCTCGGCCTTCCGGGTGCCCCAATCGAAGGGCCGACACATTTCAGTCAACTCGATGTACTCGCCTTCGAACTATTTGGAGATGAGTGGTTTATCACGGGGTGTGTGAGTTCTCATTTCGAAAATATGGTGATCGAAGGCGAGCTCGTCAAAGCCTTTGCTCAACAAACTGGCGCTCATACTGCGGAGGCGTGGGCAGAGAAAGAGAACGGCGACCGGATCCTTACCGCCTCTCTGACGATCAAAGGTGCCGGAACCCTGTTATCAGCCCGACTCGCTTCCGCCCAAGCAAAAACACCCGGAGATCTATTCATCATTGACCGACTTGAGATCGGAATGGTGACCGGCCCCGATGATGCGACCCTCACGATGGCCGATCGAAATGGAGACCTCTACCCCTTCTCTCTTCAAGAGAAACTCGGCAGTATCACCGAGCCTTGCGAGTGGTATTCCGATAGTGACTCAAGTCCCTGGGGCCATCCAGTTGTCCCATCAGAGATGTTAAGTGTCATGGGGCACCGAGGTGGCTCGCACCTGCCGGTGCGGGGTCCCTCTGTTGGATTGTTCGTTGACCTCGAAGTGTTGCGATATCAGCCAGTTCTCGTCGGTACCACATATTCGGTAACGCATGAGGTCATCGCAATTGGTCAAAGCAAGCGGGTCGAGTCGTATTGGACGCGTTCCTCAATTGTTGATGAACATGGCGAAGCAGTTGCAGATGTTCTCCTCCATCAAGGGGTGTTCAAGGCTTCGTTTGCCGACTACCCGACATCGATTCAGTGACACTTCATCAGGTCACGTAAAGAATGAACCATGGCAGTGTGAACACCGATAGCAAAGTTCCTGCCATCACCATCGTCGCGGTTTCATCAGGGCGTGAATCAAGTTCGATCGCAATCACTGCAGCAAAGACAGCTGTCGGCATCGCCGCTTGAAGCACGATCGCACCTGCAGCATCACCGGTGAGCCCAAGCCCTGAGGCGATTGGAACAGCCACGAGCGGTTGCACCAGCAATTTCGCCGTGAGCGATCGGAGCACATCAATATCGAACTTCGGGCGACCAATCGTGTTGAGTTGAATCCCAAGGGTGACGAGCATTACTGGGATAATTGCGCCCGCGAGCAAACCAACCGGCCGATCGACAACCAGTGGCATATCGAGATCGAACGAATTCACAAGCAAGGCGGGTGGAATCATCAGCGTCATCGGTGATCGAAGTGCTCGGCCAAAACCTGCGAGACCACCTTCGGCCAATGTCACAGCAAGAATGAGACCAAGACCGTTGACAACCACCATCGCAACAGCGGCATATGGCCGAGCAGAATCATCGAAGCTGAATAACACGATCGCAAGACCAAAGTTGCCAACGTTTCCGTATGCCCCTGTTGTCACCACCGCCGCGCGACGATCACGGGGAAGTTTCCATGAAATTGCATAAGCAATCAGTGCCGCCACCGAAAACGCTGCAGCAGCAGCCAACGAAAGACGACCGAGCAATTTTGGGGCCAGGCTGGCGTTGCTGAGGGCATCAAATACGAATGCCGGACCGATCAACCAGTACGAAAGTTTTGCAAGCGGCTGGGCCGGAATCTGAAGCCACCTGCCAATTACGACACCTGCGACCACCAAGATGAGAACAGGACCGAGGATGTCAAGGAGGATGCGCACGATATCGGACACGCGGCACACCGTACCGAACGTGTTAGCTCAATAAACCGTTGAGTGCTTCGACACCGACCAATACTGACCCGTATCCTGTCGGGCAATGAGCGAAACAATTCACGTCGCAGCAGGAACTGAGTGGTGGCGAAATGCTGTCGTCTATCAGGTGTACCCACGGTCATTCGCTGATGCAAATGGTGACGGCACTGGTGACGTTGAAGGAATTCGATCTCGGATTCCATATCTAACTCAACTTGGGGTGAATGCAATCTGGATGAACCCGTGGTACCCGTCACCGCTGCTCGATGGCGGCTACGACGTCGCTGATTATCGTTCCATCGCTCCAATGTTCGGATCCCTTGACGACGCGAAACGTCTCATCGCAGACGCACATGACGCAGGTATTCGAGTGATTGTTGATCTCGTTCCCAATCACACATCGTGGGATCACAAGTGGTTCGTTGAAGCCGTTGCCGCAACTCCGGGCAGCGCCGCTCGAGACCGCTACATCTTTCGGGACGGTAAAGGTGAGAATGGAGAGCTGCCGCCAACGAACTGGTCCTCAGTGTTCGGTGGCCCTGCGTGGAGTCGATGTGAGGACGGACAGTGGTACCTCCACCTGTTTGACATCAGCCAACCTGATCTCAACTGGACCAACCCAGAAGTTCGCGCCGAGTTCTGCGACATTTTCCGGTTTTGGGTTGACCTCGGCGCAGACGGTTTCAGAGTCGACGTTTCGCACGGGTTGATCAAAGACCCCGATTTTCCTGATGTCGATCTCGCCAGCGAGATTCTCACGGTTGGCCACATTGAAAACCATCCGCACTGGGACCGAGATGAAGTTCACGAGATCAATCGCGAATGGCGCGCCGTACTCGATGCAAAAGAAGTTGAACTCGGACGTGAGCTCATGATGGTGGCAGAGGCCTGGGTGAAGCCCGAAAGTGTGCCGCTCTATCTTCGCCCCGACGAGTATCACCAGTCATTCAATTTCGACTTCCTTGGTTGCCCTTGGGACATCACGCAGATGCGTTCATCGATCAACCGTGCTCTTGTTGACGCCGCGTCCGTTGGTTCCTCGGCGACTTGGGTGCTGTCAAACCACGACGTCGTGCGCCATGCAACTCGCTACGGACTCCCCGAGGGAACCGACTACCAAGAATGGCTCATGCACGGTTCAGCTGAACTCTGTGATCACACACTTGGGGTGAAGCGCGCCCGGGCCATCACGATGATGTTGCTCGCTCTTCCAGGTTCGACGTACATCTATCAGGGTGAAGAACTTGGCCTACATGAAGTGCACGATCTCCCACACGAGGTACTTGACGATCCGGTGTGGCGACGTTCGGAACACACCCGAAAAGGCCGAGACGGGTGCCGTGTGCCAATTCCTTGGACAACAACTGGCGCATCATTTGGGTTCGGGAGCGACGGGTCGTGGCTTCCACAACCGAGTGACTGGGGCGCACAATCTGTTGAGGCGCAAGATGGTGTAGCGGGCTCGGTTCTCGAGCTCTACAGATCGGCCCTCCCGTTGCGTGCAGCGTCGTGGGTCGACAGTGGCGACCTCAACTGGCTTGAGCTCGATCCACATGCGATCGCTTTTGAGCGCAACGGCTACGTGTGCATCACCAACTTCGGTGACAGCGACATTCAACTCCCTGATGGCGATCTCTTGCTTGCCTCAGACGACTCGGCAAGTGTCGCAATGATCGCTGCCAATACGACGGTGTGGATCAAGCGTCCTTGACCAACATCAAGGCAGTCTCACGAGTCTCAATTCAAGATGCAGGCCAGCCTCAGCCAAACGAGTTGAGCGCATCAACGGTGATATCGACGATGCGGTCAATGTGCTCATCGGTCACCACCATTGGTGGGGCAAACAGCAGCGCATCTGCGACCGCAGGACCTGAGCCAGCGGGGTACACCCACATACCACGCTGCACACAAGCCTCAACCGCTTCCACCGCAGACAATCCCGCAAGTTCAACACCAATCATGAGGCCTCGACCACGGATTTCAGTGACCCTCGAATGGCCGCTCAGCGCGCTCGACAGCGCTGACTGCATGCGATCCCCCATCACCTTTGTTCGGTCGACAAGTTGTTCGCGCTCCATAATGTCAAGCACTGCGAGCGCCCCAGCACACATCGCATCTGGACCCGAGTAGGTAAAGAACATCACGTTGCCACCTGCATCTGAAATAGAGCCAGTGACCTCATCGGAGGCTGTCACCATCGACATCGGCACGTATCCGCCGCCAAGACCCTTCGCTGACACAAGGATGTCAGGCTGCACCGGGTCGTGTTGGTGCCCCCAGGTCAGTCCGGTTCTGCCAAATCCGGTCATGACCTCATCTGCGATGAAGAGCACGCCATACTGCTGGCAGACCTCCATGGCCTGTTGCCAATAATCCTCATTCGCAACCAGAGCACCTGCAGATGCACCAATGACCGGTTCTGCCATGAATGCCGACACCGTCTCGGGTCCGGCGGCTTCAATGGCTGCCGCTAGGGCGGATGCATCATTCCAGGGAACCTTCGGCCACTCGGCAAGCAACGGGTCAAGGCCCGACCGACGCGCCATGTGGCCACCAATTCCAAGAGTTGCAATCGTCGCACCGTGGTAACTCGGGAGACGGGCGATGACCTTATACCTCTGATCATCTCCTCGGCTGAGGTGATATTGCCGCGCAACACGAACCGCGGTATCGGTCGCTTCTGAACCGCCTCCAGCAAAGTACACATGCCCAAAGCCCGAGGGCAGCCAGTTGTTCACAAGTTTGTCGACCAGCGCTACACGGTTGGGGGTCGCCCACGTCGGAACGACGTAATCAATCGCTCTCATTGCCGCGGCAACCGCATCAGCAACTTCAGTGCGACCATGACCAATATTTGTCACCACCGCACCGCCAGCGGCATCGATTACTCGGCCACCGTCTTCGAGAATGAGTTCAACCCCGTCTGTCTGAACCACAACGGGCGGTCGACTTGCAGCGCGAGTAAACGAGTAACGGTCAACCGATGATTCCGGAAGAGTTTGCGACATAAGAACATTCTTTCAGATCGACGACCAAAACTGATTGTCATGGGCAAAGTGGCTCACAGCGACCGTTTCTTACTCATCGGTTCACGGTCGGAGTTCTTGGGACATCAGACAAACGATGACTCAGAACATGCAGGATGCTCAGGGTCGATGGTCGTGCGAGTGATCTGATGACGTAATCACCCCGCGTGAATTGGATAGTTGCGAGAGGCAAGTGATTAATGACAGGTGGCCAATGGCTTCAGCGGTCGCGGGCCTTTTCGTCGCGGGCCTCTTCGTCGCGGGCCAATTCATCGACACCAGTGAGTGGAGGCCTTAGCCGTCGATAGACGGCTCGACCCAACAGGTGTGTGCCAACGGGGCCCGTCACTAACTGCAACACCACCACGAGCAAGGCCGTCACAGTCACGACCACTGAGCGAACCGAGAGGGAAACACCAAGTGCGATTGCAAAGATGCCAAGAGTAGGTGCCTTCGCAGCCGCATGCATGCGGGCATAGATGTCGTCAAAACGCCATACCCCCACTCCGGCCAGCAAGATCAGCGCAGCACCGAACACCAGCAGGGCACCAGCAATCACATCGGCGACCGACCCCATCACTCACCTCCTCGACGTTCGATGTAGCGAGCCATCACACCAGTGCCGACAAATGCCACAAGCGCGACGACCAAGACCGTATCGAGCGAGGTCACCGAGTCTTCCCTAGCCGTTTCAACAAGGATTCCACAAGTGACCGCAATCAATAATCCATCGAGGGCGATCACGCGATCAGCTACCGAAGGCCCCTTGAACAAGCGCCACAGGAACAATGCGCTGGCTGCGGTCAATAGCACGAAGGCGATTCTGATCGACACACCAATCACAATGACCCCCCGTTGGCCGATTCAGTCGTTGATGCCGCCATTTGAGCTCTCGCGAAGTGTGAACCGAATGCCCGCACAGACAATTCCTCCAACCGCAAGAGATCACGGCGCACGTCTTCAATGTCGTGCAGGTGCAGCACATTTACGTAGATCACCGCCGGTGAACCGGTGACCTCGATGGTCACGGTGCCTGGCGTCAACGTCACGACATTGGCTACTACAAGCATTGCGAGCTCCGACTCGGTGCGCAATGGGACCGCAACGATGCCCGTATTGATGTTGTTGCGAGGGGTGATGATCTCCCACGCCAACACTAGGTTCGACTGGACGAGCTTCACTATGACGTAGCCAAGGAAATAGAGCAGGGCGAGTGGTGCAAGTCGAACGCGTTGACCGTCAGATTGCCCGACACCGTTCAGCCTTGGTAGATGAGCACTGGCCAACACGACAACTGCAACAAGTCCGCCAGCGATCACATTGCCCACGCTCAGGTCATTCCACAGCAGCAACCAGAGCACCACGAGCCACAGGCCGACACCCGAGATGCGACGCACGCTCATGGACGCTCCCCCAAGACTGCCACCACGTATCTCCCGGGATCAAGCAAGTCCTCAGCTGCCCGTTCAGACAACTCGTAGAGGCTGCCCGCAGCGATCGAGAACGCAATCGAAACCCCCACGAGGGCAAGCGTGCCAACCAACATCAACAACGGACTACCGAGTCGATCCGTGACCACCGGCTCGCGCCCGGGGGCTTCATCTGCCTCACCCCAGAACACTCCTGTCCAGATTTTCGTCATCGAGAACAACGTAAACAGGCCAACCACCAACGACGTCGCCACAATCCACCATGACCGACCTTCGATCCCAGCATCGACAAGCGCGAACTTCGCAAGAAATCCAGAGAACGGTGGTAATCCTGCGAGGCTGAGTGCCGGAATCAAGAACAACGCACTAATCACTGGCGCCGAGCGCACCAGACCTCCTACCTCCGACAGTCGAGCCGAACCAGCTCGGCGATCGACCAGTCCGGCCACAAGGAACAGTGCTGTTTTCACAACGATGTGATGGATCACATAGAACACAGCACCCGCAATGCCAGCGACCGTGAACAACCCAAGTCCAAGAATCATGTATCCGATCTGACTGATGATGTGGAACGCCAAAATGCGCTTCATGTCGTCCTGCGCGATCGCCCCGATGACACCAACAACCATCGTCGCTCCAGCAACCCATAACAAGACCGTGCCCATTGTCTCACCCGGCTCGAAAAGAAGGGTCTGAGTACGGATGATCGCGTACACACCAACCTTGGTCAGCAGACCAGCGAAGATCGCCGTCACCGGCCCAGAAGCAGTCGGATAGCTATCGGGCAACCAAAAGAACAACGGAAACAGGCCTGCCTTGATCCCGAACACAACAAGCAACAACAAGGAGAACCCAGTGCGCAATTCGGGTGACACTTCACCAAGGCGTTGCGAAAGGTCGGCCATGTTGACCGTACCCGTTGCGGCATACAGCAAAGCCAAGGCTGAAATAAACAGTGTCGACGCGACCAGTGAGATCACCACGTAACTCATCCCTGATCGAATTTGATCCGGCCGACCACCGAGGGTGATCAAGACATAACTCGCGGCGAGCATCATCTCGAACGCAACGAACAAATTGAACAAGTCACCAGTGATGAAACTGGCTGATACTCCTGCTGCCAGAACGAGATACAGCGGGTGGAATGCGACTCGCTGTCGTTCCTCACCTGCTTGCCCTATTGCGTACACCGCAACCGCCAAAAGTACGATCGCCGAGACCACCAACATGATTCCGGCGAGGCGATCGACGACGAGAACGATGCCAAGAGGTGCCGCCCAGCCACCAGCCGACTGCACCACGTAGCCCGTCGAATCAGCCTCGATGAGCAATGCGATCGACACGCCTAGGACAGAAACAAGCGTGACGAGAGTGATTGCTCGTTGCACCTGACGCCAGGCCCCAAAGACCACTCCTGCAGCCGCTCCAAGTAGCGGAAGCACAATAGGAAGGGCAACAACTCCCTGAATGCCGGTTGTCATCACGCCCGCTGCCATCATGACCCCTCACCCACTTCAAGCTCGCTTGTAGTCGGGTCACCATCGTCCACAGCGCCCTCCGGACCGTCGATAGCTCGGCGTCGTTCCAAGAACCGATCCTCAAGATCGTCCTCCACCATGTCGTCCGACGTGATCTGCCAACTTCGATAGCCAAGCGCTAGTAGAAACGCCGTCACACCGAAGGTGATCACAATTGCCGTCAGCGCAAGCGCCTGTGGCAAGGGATCGGACAACGTAGCTAGATCGGTCGAACCGTCGCTCGCAACAATCGGTGGGCGACCAGCCTTACCACCAGCCGTCACCAACAGCAGATTTGCACCGTGGCCCAGTAAACCGATGCCGATAATGATCCTTGTCAAGCGGCGTTGCATCAATAGCCATGCACCACACGCAAATAGCAAGGCTGTGACAGCAGCAAGCAGAACGGTCATGGACTCACCTCAACAGACTCAAGATCAGCATCGGCGACAACATCCTCGCCAAAGGCCTCATAAGCCATTAGAACGAGACCAACCACGACCAAATACACGCCGATGTCAAATGGCAGAGCCGAGGTGGCTTTCAGCACGCCAATCATCCACACATCGACCTCAAACACCGCGTGTTCGAGTACCGCACCACCGAGCAAGATTGGGATGAGGGCAGTGACCACAGCAATCGCCAACCCAACGCCGAGAACCACCCATGGCCGAGTTGGCAACAAATCACGTACCGATTCGAGTCCTCCCGCAACAAACACAAGACTCACCGCGGCTCCAGCGGTCAACCCACCAACAAATCCGCCCCCTGGTTGATTGTGCCCAGCGAAGAGGAAATAGATCGACAACACGGCAATCGACGCGAATAGCAACCGCACGGAGGCGTCGACAACCGGTGAACGCACCACAGTTGGTGGCAGAGTGGCTCGCCGTGCGGTTCGTGCCAGGGCGACCACTCCGAGGCCCGCCACTAGCAGCACCGTGATTTCGCCGAGAGTGTCAAGACCTCGGAAGTCAACAAGGATCACATTGACCACATTTGAGCCCTTGCCGTCAGGCACCGAACGCTCGAGCATTTCGACCGAAATTGCAGCGTCCTCAACATCGGCTCGCCCTTGCGACGCACCAAGTGCAAAGACGAACACGCCAAGACCCACCATTGCCGACACGATCAGTCGCACCGATCCCGTCACCGCTGGCGCACGATCCTCAAATTGACGAGGCAAGACTCGTAACACAAGAACGAACAGCACCGTTGCCAGGGTCTCGATTGCGAACTGGGTGAGCGCAAGGTCGGGAGCACCTTGGATGACGTAAAAACCGGCCATGCCATATCCCACGGCACCGAGCATGAGGGCTGATGCGATACGTCGACGGACCACAGCGGCACCGATCGCTGCCGCCACCACGATCCCCATCACTGGAACGTGTAGCCAGGAATCAACCAACGGACTAGACCCATCGACAACCGAGATCACCGGCACCAGCAACGTGACTGACGCAACACCGAAGGTCACCATCAGATAGACCGGCAACGAACCGTTCTGAACCACCCTCGTCACACGCTTCGCATAACGCAACGTGCCCGACACCAACACCCAGAACGACCGCTCTGCCGTCGGCAAGTGAACTAATGGCCGATGCAACGTTGCCTGAAACCGCGTCACCTGCCGATGGGTGAGAACCAACGTCAGACCAATAATGATGATCGCCATCGACAACCACAGAGCGATGTTCACGCCCGCCCACAGAACGACTGCCTTGGGATGGGAATCTGGATGCAATGCCACCGTCGCAGCGCTCACGAGTCCGTCGATGATCACTGGAACCAACCCAGTAACAAACGACAGAGTCGCCAACACCACAGCTGGTGCGACAAATAACGTCGACGGTTTCTGCACACCACCGTCCACCAATGGGTGCTCAGCATCAACCGCAGTTCGGTCAACCAACCGACCAAATACCCCCATCACGAATCGACCCGAATACGCAAACGTCAGGATCGAGCCGATGACCATTACTGCGGTGATGACAACCGCACCACCGAAGTACCCCTCGGCCGAGGCAAGTAAAGCTTTCTCCTTGCCAATAAAACCCAGCAACGGCGGCACGCCGGCCATCGATGCCGCAGCAACCACCGTCACGACGCGCACCACACCCCAACCGGGGCCGAATGATGCGAGACGGCGAATGTCACGGGTATGCGCTTGGTGGTCAATGATCCCGACCACCATGAACAGTGCCGCCTTAAACGCACCATGCGCAAGAATGAGCACTGTCGCCGCTTGCGCCAAGTCATAGGTACCGGCGCCAAACAGCATCATCAAAAATCCGAGTTGGCTGACCGTCCCGTAAGCAAGTAGCACCTTGAGATCAACCTGGCGTAGTGCTCGCCATCCACCGAACACCATGGTGGCGGAACCCACGGTGAACAGCAGAGGCCGCCACAACGGCAAGACGTACAGCAGCGGTGCTAACCGAGCAACGAGATACACACCAGCTTTCACCATCGTTGCGGCATGCAGGTATGTCGAAATTGGCGTCGGAGCAACCATTGCCCCCGGCAGCCATCCCGAGAACGGCCACTGAGCTGACTTTGTGAATGCGCCAAGCAGAACGAGCACGGTCGCAACCGACAGCAATGCACCCGATGGAGGCTCAGTTGCGAACACCTCGGCGAGCTCCGACAACCGAAATGTTCCCGCCGACTGACCGATGATCACCAACCCGGCGAGCATCGCCAACCCTCCAGCCCCTGTAATCAACACTGCCTGAAGCGCCGCATCGCGAGCCTTTGGATTCCGGTCGTCGTTACCAATCAACGCGTACGACGTCACCGAAGTGAGCTCCCAGAATATGAACAAGGCGAGCAGGTGATCGCTTACTACGAGCCCGGTCATTGCTCCGGCGAACATCGTCAGAAGCCCTGATAAGGCCCCCACCCCAGCCTTGGGCGCAGAGAAGTAGCCGAGCGCATAGGTGCACACCGCTAGTCCGATACCAGAAATCAACAGCAGCATCACCGAAGAGAACGCGTCGACGCGGAGATCAATAGCAAGATCAAGTCCGGGCACCCATGAAATCGCTTGGCTGTAGGTCTTGCCACCATCCATGTCGGAGACAATGTCGCCAAGTCTCGGAGCAAGCCACGCCACGGTTGAAAGTGGCGCGATCATCGCCAACGCAAATCCGCGACGATTCACGCGATCGCCAGCAGCGACAAGCGCTGCGCCGAGGGCGAAGTGGAGAATGAGGATGAGGGCGAGCACGGTGGAAGGGGGATTCAATATGCCGACCCGACTTCCCGGCGCTCCTCAGTTTTAATGTCAACCATCGAACGGTGCAAGTATTCCCGAGCGCAGTCCGAGGTGAAAAACCTCATGCCCACATCTGGAATCCGAAACGCCGTACTGCACCAACACTACAAGTTCTCGCACGCCGCACCTCCGGCTCATCCCGCCACCACCTCATCTGGCACACTCCAACTATGAGTAACAACGAATTTGCAGGCCGCGTCGCCATCGTCACAGGATCATCCTCAGGTATCGGCGAGGCAACCGCCCACCGACTTTCAGAGCTTGGAGCTACCGTCGTCGTCAACTCTGCGAACTCGGTCGAAGCGGGTCAGCGAGTGTCAGACGCTCTCCCTGGTGAATCGTGCTATATCCAAGCCGACATCTCTGATCAAGCCCAGGGCCATGCGCTCATCGATTCGACAATTGAGCGTTACGGCAAACTCGATTTCCTCATCAACAACGCCGGATGGACAACTGTCGTCCCCCACGATGACCTTGAGGCACTCACCGATGAAATTTTCAAGAAAACATTTGACGTCAACGTCTTCGGAACATGGTGGCTCACGAAGTACGCCATGCCGCATCTCAAGAAATCAGACGATGGCAACGTCATCAACGTGACCTCAATCGCAGGTGTACGCCAAGTGGGCTCGTCAGTCGCCTACGCAATGACAAAGATTGCCCTTAATCACATGACTCAATTGCTCGCCAAAGTTTCCGGGCCAGTTCGCGTAAATGCAATTGCTCCCGGACTTGTTGCAACCCCTTGGACCGATGACTGGGATGAGCAACACGCAATGATCTCCAAAACAGCACCGCTCGGACGGTCAGCAACCCCCGACGACTGCGCAGAATCAATGCTCGGCCTGCTGCGTTCAAAGTACGTGACCGGAGCAGTACTCGTCGTTGACGGTGGCACCACACTCCGCATCTAGGCGGGGCAGTTCGCCCCGTTGCTCACTGCCGTAATCGGCACTGAGCCCCCACCAATTACAAGCCGAGAGACTTCGAGATGATGGTCTTCATGATCTCGTTCGTGCCTCCGTAAATCGACGTCACTCGAGCGTCGGCGTAATTCCGGGCGATCGGATATTCCACTGTGTATCCGTAGCCGCCGAAGAGTTGAAGACAGCGATGAGCGGCATCATGTTGCAAATCGGTGCACCAATACTTCGCTTGGGCTGCTTCGGTGGGGCTGAGTTCGCCAGCGATCAGTTTCATCACCGACTGATCAACGAAGGCCTGGGCAACCTCTACGGCTGTCTTGATTTCTGCGAGCACAAACTTGGTGTTCTGAAACTCGCCGAGTGATTTTCCAAAGGCGGTACGCTCCTTGACGTACTCAACTGTTGAGTCCAATGCAGCGCGGGCAGACGCTACACCAGTGATCGCAATCGAGAGTCGCTCCTGGGCAAGGTTTGATGAAAGGTACCTAAAGGCCTCACCCTCCTCACCAAGACGGTTCGATACCGGAATTCGCACATCATCAAAGAACAACTCGGCGGTGTCCTGAGAGTGATTTCCAATCTTCTCGAGGTTCCTACCGCGCTCAAAACCCTCCATGCCGCGCTCCGCGACCAGCAAGGTCATTCCTGAGTGCCGTGCGGTCGGATCGGTCTTCACAACAACGATGACAAGGTCAGAGTTGATGCCATTCGTGATGAATGTCTTCGACCCGTTTACGACGTAGACGTCGCCATCGCGCACAGCGGTCGTTCCTACGCTCGCAAGGTCTGACCCCGTTGCTGGTTCGGTCATTGCGATGGCGGTGATGAATTCACCCGACGCAATTCCGGGCAGCCAACGTCGGCGTTGCTCCTCATTTGCGAGTTCGAGATAGTACGGAATGGTGATGTCGTTGTGAAGCGTGATCCCAAGACCTGCACCTCCGATGCCGGCGTAGGCAAACTCTTCCGCAACGATTTGGTTGAAGCGAAAATCGTCTGAGCCTCCTCCTCCGAACTCCTCAGGAATCTGCATTCCCAGAAAGCCGTTGGAGCCAGCCGACGTAAAGATTTCGCGCGGGGCAATGCCAGCTTCTTCCCACAGCATGTAGTCAGGAGCAATTTCTTTTGCCACCCATGAGGAAAACGAACGACGGAACTCGTCATGAACATCATCAAAAATTGCACGCATATCCCTAGCCTACGAATTCGGGTCAGCTAACGGAAAGTCGTCCTCAATGGCCGCTTCTTCCCGCATACTGTTGTGGTGAGTAATGGGGCAGACCAACCTCTAGACGATTTCGTTCGAGAGCTTGTCCGCGATGATGCCGCCAATGAACGATTTGGAGGGCGTGTGCAAACAAGGTTCCCGCCGGAACCGAATGGCTACCTCCACATTGGTCATGCGAAGGCCATCACACTTGACTTCGAACTCGCAAAAGAATTTGGTGGCGTCTGCAATCTTCGCTTTGACGACACCAACCCCGATACCGAGGACACAGCATTTGTTGATGGGATCCTCGAGGATCTCGACTGGCTCGGATATCAGCCCAACGGCGAGCCGCTCTACGCAAGTGACTATTTCGAGCAACTGTACGACTGGGCTGAACACCTTGTTTCACAGGGTCTTGCGTACGTTGATGACCAAGATGCTGAGACCATCTCTCAGCAGCGCGGTGGTTTTGGGCAGCCAGGAACTGAAAGCCCCTTTCGCTCACGGACCGTTGAAGAAAACCTCGAACTCTTCCGAAAGATGCGCGATGGAGCTTTCGATGAAGGGACTCGGGTGTTGCGCGCCAAGATCGACATGCAGCATGAGAACATGCAGCTTCGCGACCCTGTCATGTACCGCATTCGCCACGAACCTCACCATCGCACAGGAAACCGTTGGCACATTTATCCGACCTACGACTGGGCCCACGGGCAAAGTGACGCAATCGAGGGCGTCACACACTCGCTATGCACGCTCGAGTTTGACAGCCACCGCGCGCTCTACGATTGGTATCTGACTCAGCTTCCGCTCCCCGGTGACACCCCACGACAGACAGAATTTGCTCGTCTTGAACTCACCCACACCGTTACCTCGAAGCGTCGGCTCGCCGCTCTCGTGCAGGACGGGATCGTTGACGGATGGGATGACCCACGAATGCCGACGTTGCGTGGGCTCCGTCGCCGAGGCTACCCAGCGGCCGCGATCAAAGAATTCTGCTCCTACATCGGCGTATCGCGCGCGAATAGTCGACACCAGATTGAACTTCTCGAGTCGTTTGTCCGTCAGCACCTCAATGCAACCGCGCAACGCAAAATGGCAGTTCTCGAGCCGATGCGTCTCGTCATTACCAACTGGCCCGACGGTCAGATCGACGAAGTAGAGGTCGTCAACAATCCCGAGAATTCTGACGACGGAACACGATTTGTTCCGTTCACCGGCGAACTCTTTATTGAACAAGACGACTTTCGCGCAGACCCACCGCCTAAATACTTCCGCTTAACTCCTGGTCGCGAGGTGCGACTCCGAGGCGCCTATTTTGTGACCTGTACCGGATTTGATGTTGACGAAGTCGGAAATCCGACAACTGTGTACGCAACGTATGATCCCGAGACCCGAGGCGGCAACGCTCCTAATGGGCGAAAAGTGAAATCAACGATGCACTGGGTCTCAGCGCAGCATGCGGTTTCCGGCTCTGTGGCACTCTACGAACGCTTGTTTGCCGCAGAGGTCCCCGGCAACGAGACCGGGGACCCGATGGATGACCTCGAACCAAACTCGGTGACAAGGCTCGAAAACTGCATGTTTGAGCCTTCGTTAGCCGACCTTGCACCCGGCGAAGTCGTCCAGTTTGAACGTCTCGGTTACTTCGCTCATGACCCTCGTACGCCATTGCTCTTTCACCGGACAGTCGGCTTGCGAGACGAATGGGCACGAATTCAACAACGCGGCTGAATTCAACAGCGTCGGCAGCAAGCCCCGATCAACCGCAAGCGCTACCCCCCAATGTGTCCCCAGGGAAATGCCTGTTCCAATTGTGCTGCAAGGCTGATGAGCAGGTCATCTCGGCCGTAGTCGGCAACAAACTGCACGCCGACCGGCAAACCGTTCCCCGCCATGTGCAGCGGCAAACTGATTGCCGGCTGGCCGGTTGTGTTAAACGGAGGGGTAAATGGGATCCACTCCGCGGCCCTTCGCATTGGATCCATTGGTCGCTCAGGGTTGTTGTCGTGCTCGCCGATCTTCGGTGGGGTTTCACCGAGTGTCGGGGTAACAAGAATGTCAAAACCATCGGCCCACCACTGCAGACATTCACGTCGATAGGTCGCAACTCCGGCAAGGGCGCTTGCGTAGTCGACTCCGGACATGTTTTGAGCAAACTCGGCCTGCACCCAGTTCATCAACTCAATATCCCCAGATGTGATGTCACGTCCAAGCATCTCCGAGAAGCTCTTCACGTTCATCGCAGCCCCAACTGCCCACAACGCCATAAAGCGGGAAACCGTGTTCGGATCAGACAGCACTTGCGGGAATGCGTACTCAACCGAGTGCCCAAGACTCTCGAGCATTCGCCCAGCGGACTCTGCGGCCGCAATGCAGTCATCACCGATGGTGCCGCCCCGAGGATGATGCGCCAGTACGCCAACACGAAGCACGCCAGGGTCACGGGTCAGCGCCTCTTCGTAGGTAATCGGTGATGCAGGAGCAATCACAGAGTCTCCGACACCCGGTCCCGCAACAGCATCGAGAAGCCTTGCTGTATCGCGTACAGAGTGAGAAACCGCAAGTTCGACTCCTAAGCCTGTTTCTGCACGATGCGGACCGGTGGAAATTCGTCCCTGAGATGTCTTTAGCCCAACCAACCCCGAACATGCAGCGGGAATTCTGATTGACCCTCCACCATCGGAAGCATGAGCCATCGGCACCATCCCTGAGGCAACTGCAGCGGCCGCTCCACCCGATGATCCACCGGGTGTGTGGTCGGTGTTCCACGGATTTCGTGTTGGACCCCACGCAGTGGGCTCGGTGACCGGCACGGTACCCATCTCAGGGCTGTTTGTTCTGCCGCAGATAACAAGACCGGCTGCCTTAAAACGGCTCACGATTGTCGTGTCGACGGTCGAGTGATAATTCGCATTCTTCAATGCCAACGACCCATTCGACATTGGCATACCCACCATGTGTGAATGAAGATCCTTCAACAAGAACGGGACACCTGTAAAAGGTCCATCGGGAAGGTCGGGTGATGAGGCAATATCACGCGCCGTATCGAACCACTTGTAGGTGAGAGCGTTGAGATCACCATCGAGCGACTCCATGCGTTCGATAGACGCATCGACAAGTTCAACGGCAGATACCTCGCCACGCGAGACAAGTTCTGCCTGAGCGGTTGCGTCCATCCAACGGGTTTGCTGCGCAAGATCCTTCATGTGCTTTGCGTATCACATTTATGACAAAGCAGAGTTCAGCGGGGCAGACCAAGATAAAAACTGAAACTGGGCCACCCGTGAGGGTGACCCAGAAACGTGTTCGGCGATTGCCGACTTGGCAGCCCGTACGGGATTCGAACCCGTGCCGCCACCTTGAGAGGGTGGTGTCCTAGGCCACTAGACGAACGGGCCAAGTAGCCGCGCAAACGCTATCAGCCACGAAAGACGACGACACTCCGAGAAATGGCGATGGCCGGTCAAAAATGACCGGCCATCGAAGTGGTTGGGGTGCAGGGACTTGAACCCCGAATAGCAGAACCAGAAACTGCTGTGTTGCCAATTACACCACACCCCATTGGGCAACAGGATTGTATCGCTCGGCTCGTTTGAGCCAACCCCAACCCACCCAGACTCAACCCCGCCCGCTGATCTGTTCGAACCCAATGATTCTGCCGACGGCCACACCAGCTGTTTCGACGAGATGGCGGCGAACAGATGTGAGACCACTGACGACTGAATGTTGAACTGGCGCCACTCCGACAACATTGATTCCCGATCGTCTTGCAATGAGAGATGCCCGCATCGCATGGTACGGGTCGGTCACGATCACAACTGAGGAAATCTCATAGCGCTCAACAAGTTCGGCGACTCCCTGCAATGATTCCCACGTCGTTGTTCCCTGATCTTCGAACAAGATGCTTGATTCAGGAACTCCGCTCTCAACCGCAACGTTCATCGACGTTTCGGCCTCGGTAAACCTGTCACCCTCTTGTTGCCCACCAGTCACGATGAAGTACTGCGGCGTCTGTTGTCGCCACAGTTCAATGGCAGTCGCTAGCCGTCCCTCTAGTTGTGGAGATGGCCGACCGTCGTATTGGGCGGCGCCCATGACGACGACAGCATCAGCGGCGGGGGTGACCTCCTGCCGACCGGCAACTACGACCTGAACAAAAGTGACAAGGAAATACAGGCCAATGACGGCGAAGAGCCAGAACGAGAACCGTCGCAACGATCGACCTGTCACGTCGAAATACGACCCCTTGCGTGGCGCAGACGACTCAAGGTTTCGGATTGCCCGATCACTTCGAGAGATTCGAATAATGGCGGGCCAACCGTTCGTCCCGTTACGGCGACACGCACGGGCGCTTGAGCCTTGCCAAGTTTGAGACCGAACGGCTCCATGATGTGCTCCAAGATCGCCTTCAGGTTGTCGGCCTGCCAGTTATCGACCGCGGAGTATCTGAGAATTGACTCGTCGAGGAGTGGGGCCGCCACATCTGTTGTCATCACCTTGTCCCAAGAGGCCTCGTCATATTCGACACCGTTGAAGATGAAATCAACAACTCCTGAAACCTCTGAGAAGGTGACGAGTCTCGGCTGCACATGAGGGGCAATCGCAGCAAATGTTGCGCGATCCCAGTCGTCTGGCAACCACGGGTCACAGGCGGCGGCGAACTCATCCTCTGACATCATGCGGATGTATTCACCGTTAAACGCCGCAAGTTTCTTTACGTCAAAAAACGCCGGTGACAAATTGACGTCACCCAATGCAAAGAGTGAGGTGATCTCGTCCCACGGAAGAATCTCTCGGTCGTCACCAGCGGACCACCCGAGCGTCATCAAATAATTCACCATTGCGTCAGACAGAATTCCCTCATCGCGATACTGCTCGAGCGCCACCTTGTCTCTGCGTTTCGATAGTTTCTTGCGTTGTTCGTTAACGAGGACCGGCACATGCCCCCAGACAGGAGGCTCTCGGTCAAGAGCAGTCCAAATCATCTGTTGTTTTGGCGTATTTGGTAAATGTTCCTCCGCACGGATCACATTGGTGATACCCATCGACATGTCGTCGACGACGTTCGCAAGGTTAAACACCGGTGTCCCATTGCTCCGCACCAGCACAAAATCTTCAATCACCGAGTGATCAAATTCGACATCCCCGCGAACTTGATCTCGAACAATCGTGCTGCCCTCAGGAACCTTAAAGCGAAGTACCCGGCCCGGCCCAGGTTCAAGCCCAAGGTCCCGGGACCATCCGTTGTAACCGGTTACCCCTTCTGCCTTCGCCCGCTGTGCAATATCATCTGGCGACATTTCGCAGTAGTACGCGTAACCATTCTCAAACAGCCGATCCGCCGCACGTAAGTGTTCATCGGCGTAGGAGCTCTGGAAGTACGGACCCTCAAAAGTTGGGCTCGAGGAATCAATTCCAAGCCACTCAAGGGCCGAGAGAATCCCATCAGTCCATTCAGGTCGGTTGCGAGCCTCATCGGTGTCTTCAATGCGGAGAACAAATGTGCCACCAGTTGACGTAGCAAGCGCCCAATTAAACAACGCAGTCCGAGCCCCACCAACATGAAAGTACCCAGTCGGAGATGGAGCGAATCGAAAGCGTGGCCCTGAAGAATTCATTACTTCAAGACGCTACCGGCACGGTGTTGCTCCATCGCCTCACCCGATTACCATCGAGGGTATGGCCGCTCTAGCTTCCCATGAAGACCACCGCTCAGTATCTGGCGGACTGGCTCGAGCTTCAGTTTTTGGCATCAACGACGGCCTTGTCTCAAATGTCTCTTTGATTCTCGGATTCGCAGCAAGCGGTGTCGACTCGACCATCGTGCGACTTGCCGGGCTTGCAGGAGCCGTGGCAGGCGCCATTTCGATGGCCGCCGGCGAATGGGTGAGCATCTCTGCGCAAAACGATCTCGTGCGGCGCGAACTTGACATTGAATTGCGCGAGCTTCAACACAACACCGAGCATGAAACTGCCGAGCTTGCCGCGATTTACGAGGGTCACGGAATGGAACCCAGTAGTGCTGCCCAAGCTGCAGCAGAGGTGATGCGATCCCCGTCGGACGCTCTGGCAGTGCACGCCCGGGAAGAATTTGGCGTGGACCCGGGCTCATTGCCATCCGCACTCCAAGCGGCGGTGCTTTCCTTGGTCTCGTTTATCGTCGGTGCCTTACTGCCCCTCATTCCTTGGTTCATTGGGTCAGGAACTGCCGCAACCATCTCGTCGCTTGCCATTGGCACCACCGCAGCCGGCATTGTCGGTGCCGTGGTTGGAAAATTTGCCGAACGTCCTCTCGCATGGGCGGCGATCCGCCAAGTCCTCATCGTGCTCGTCGCCTGCGGTGCGACCTACCTCATCGGCCAGATATTTGGCATCACGCTGAGCTAACCAAAAGCCAAATCTCCTCGCTCAGTCACTTCGCGACGCACCCAACATGGTGAGATGTGTCTGTGACGCAACTCAATGTGCTTGGAACCGAGCTAGAAGAATGTTCGATTGACCCCCTGACCGGGTATCGGCGAACCGGATGCTGTGACAACTTTGGTGACGACCCTGGGATGCATGTCATTTGTTGCGTTGTGACCGATGACTTTCTTGCATTCTCAGCAAGTTGCGGGAATGACCTGTCAACCCCAATGCCAATGTACGGATTTCCAGGGCTTCGCTCCGGTGACCGCTGGTGCGTATGTGCCTCTCGATGGGTCGAGGCCTATGAAGCTGGACACGCCTGCCAGATTGTTCTCGCCGCAACACATATGTCAGCTCTCGAGTACGTCGATCTTGACGTCTTGAAAGCTCACGCCGCCGATCCCGTATAGCGGCTACGAAAAGATCACTGCCGGGTTCAAAATTCCATCTGGATCACAGACCGACTTCAGTCCTCGCATCAGTTGTAGTTCTGCTGTTGAACGTTGCAACGGCAGATACTTTGCCTTTGCGGTTCCGACTCCGTGTTCAGCGCTGATGGACCCGTTCATTGAGATCACTAACTCGTAGATCGACCTGTCAAGGAAGTCATCTCCAGTGAGTCCGGTGATGTTCACATGAAGGTTGCCATCACCGACATGGCCGAACATCCAGGTAGACGCCTCGGGAGCGCTGGCAGCGATGTGATGCTGAACCGCCTTCGTGAACTCTGCCAGCCGGTCATGGGGAAGAGTGACGTCGAACTTGTGCGGCACCCCGACACGATTGATCGCCGTTGTGTGATCGTCGCGCAACCGCCATAGCAATTGACGCTGACGCTCATCGGCAGCGAGGGCGGTATCGACAACACCTGCTAACTCAGAAACATGTTGAACAAAATCGTCAAGGGCATCGTCATCTGAAGCCGATTCGACAAGCAAGAACACTGGGAAACCGAGGTCAAGTGGGGGGCTGAGTTCAAACTCATCGCAGACGAGTTGAACCCCCTGTGACAGCATTAACTCGGCGGCTTCAAGGCCGGGGAGAGCAATTCTGAGTCGAGCAGTTGCCTCAACTGCAGCCTCGATGGTGTCAAATGCGAGTAGTGCAGTGTGACGAAACGCTTGTTGAGGAATGAGTCGAAGGCGAGCTTTTGTGATTACTCCGAGTGTTCCTTCTGAACCGCACATCATGTCAGGAATTGAATACCCAGTGTTGTTCTTCACGAGGCCTGACATGAGATCAATGACCTCGCCGGTTCCTAGGACAACCTCAATTCCAATGAGTTGTGAGCGGGTCATTCCGTGCCGGAGCACGTTCAGGCCACCAGCATTCGTCGCAATTGTTCCCCCGACGGTCGCTGACCCGCGCCCCCCAAAGTCAACGCCGTAACGGAGTCCGCTCGCTGCAGCTGCGGTCTGCAGTTGCTCGATAGTGACGCCGGCTTCCGCTGTCACCTGCAGAGCGAGCTCGTCGACCTCACCAATCGAAGTGAGCCGCTGCAGGCTCACCACGATCTCTCCGTTCAACGGAACGCTGCCACCGACCATTCCGGTATTTCCTCCCTGAGGAACCACGGCAATTGCGTGCTCGCGGCAGATGTGGATTACCCCAGCAACCTCACTCGTTGTGCCCGGGCGAACCACGGCCGGCGTCGAACCGACATAGCGGCCCGTCCAATCGACAACAAAACCAGCCGTGTCATCACCGGCCACGACATGTTGGTCTCCAATGAGTTGCCGAATGGCGCTCAGGGCAACATCAATAGCCATTGACATTACGAACCAGCAGAATTAGCCAAGGGCTTTCAAAAGTTCAGTGGGAGTGTCTTTTGGGCTGATCTTCGGCCAGGCGCGTTCGACTCTTCCTTTTTCATCGATAAGAAATGATGAGCGTTGCACTCCCATGTACTTGCGCCCATACATCGACTTTTCCACCCACACACCAAACTCCTCAGCCACGGCATGGTCCTCATCTGACAGGAGCGTGAACCCAAGCGAGTACTTGTCATCAAATTTTTTCAGTTTCGCTGGCGCATCGGGACTGATACCAATGATGACGGTTTCCCCAATGTCACCGGCAATATCTCGAAGCCCGCACGACTGTGTGGTGCACCCTGGGGTGTCGGCCTTTGGGTAGAAGTAGATGAGAACCTTGCGTCCCTTCAACGACGAGAGCGCAACACTTTCACCGTTCTGATCTAACAGTTTGATCTTCGGCGCAGATGTTCCTTCTTCAATCATGGCTTCACGTTAGACGGCCAGGTTGTCGATGTCTCAGGCGTGGTCAGCCTCGAATGCTGATGCCCCCGACAGGACCTTCCATTGCGCTGGGTACAGCAGCGAAATTTGTTCTGGTGTTGCCCGCAATGTTGTCTCGGGCACAGCGTCAACAATGGTTCTCGCCGCGCCGTAATGATGGCCAAGGTTGCGAACGCCTGAGAACACGCGCGAGCGAATTGCGACGAGTTCGACCGGAGGGTCGGTATCAAACCATCCCCAGATGGTGAGAGCAATCGTGAGGTCATGAATGACAGGTGCTCTACTCATCATCGATGCTCGACGGAGGGCGATTCCGATGCTGCCGTTAACTGCATCATCGATGTGCTCGCCGGTCTGTGTGCAGATGCGTGGTCGAAGATGATGAGCAATTTTAAGAATGAAACCTTGGTCAGGTCCTGGGTAGCCAAGAGCGGGGCCCGTTGGTTGAAGGCCATCAATCTCTGCCAGCCGATCGGTCGTCCAAGCGTCTGGAACTACATCGGGTGATAGGTAATGCGGATCGCTACCGCGACGAGATGGGGCGAAACGTGGGGCAGCCATGACAATGTTCTAGCCGCGGAGCAGGCCGTACACGATGCTTTCAGACAGAGCGCGCCAGGAAGCCTCAATAATGTTCGGACTCACTCCAATGGTCGTCCAATCGGTTCGGCCATCTGTGGCGCTGATGAGTACCCGAGTAACTGCCCCTGTGGCTTCTCCTCCATCGAGGATTCGCACCTTGTAATCGGTGAGATGGACCTGCTCAAGTTGTGGGTACGCACCGCTCACAGCCCGACGAAGGGCGGTATCAATCGCATTGACCGGACCGTTTCCTTCAGCCGTGTGAACATGGCGTTCGCCCTGCACCCACACCTTTACCGTAGCCTCAGTATTGAACGGCCCATCGGCTGATTCGTCCGTGATGACTCGCATCGATTCAACCTCGAAGTAATCCTGTTCCCAGCCAGTTGCACGCCTCATCAACAACTCGAGAGAGGCGTCAGCTGCCTCGAACTGGTACCCCTCATGCTCGAGGCGCTTCAGGTCGTCGATCACATTATTAATCGAAGGACCATCGAGGTCAATGCCGAGTTGTTCAGCCTTGATTTGGATGGTGGCTCGACCGGCCATTTCTGAAACGACAAATCGCGTACCATTACCAACCTGCTCGGGATCGACATGCTCGTAGGCATCCCTTGCTCGCACGATTGCGCTGACGTGCAGGCCTGCTTTGTGGGCGAATGCAGAACTGCCGACATAGGGGGCTTGAGGATTGACCGCTCGATTCAGTGTCTCCGCAATGCGGTGTGAAACCGGCGTGAGTCGCACAAGTCGATCTTCTGGAAGGCAGTCGAAGTTTTGCTTCAACTGAAGGTTCGGAATGATCGTTGTAAGGTTTGCGTTTCCGGTTCGTTCACCGAGGCCATTCAGCGTTCCCTGAACGTGTCCGGCTCCGGCAAGAACCGCAGCCATCGAGTTCGCCACTGCGCATCCGGTGTCGTCATGACAGTGAATTCCTATCGTTGCGTCGGTGCCGATGTGCGCATACACCTGGCTGACGATGTCCTGCACTTCATGAGGAAGTGACCCACCGTTGGTGTCGCAGAGCACCACGTGAGTAGCACCTTTAACGATGGCGGCCTCAAGTGCTCGGAATGCGAATTCTGGATTGTGCTTAAACCCGTCGAAGAAGTGCTCCATATCGACAAGAACACGGCGGTCGTTGCCGACGAGATACTCGACCGAATCAGAAATCATTGCAGCTCCCTCGTCAAGGGTTGTCTGCAGGGCTTCGGTTACGTGGTAATCCCAACTCTTTGCGACGATGCAAACCGCTGAGGTTCCAGCTTCGAGAAGGTTGCGCAATGTTGGGTCGTCGTCAACCTTGCCGAGCGGACGACGAGTTGAACCAAACGCCACGAACGTGCTCGTCGAGAGGTTCAGTTCCTTGGCGGCACGTTGAAAGAACTCAATATCTTTCGGGTTTGCTCCGGGCCAACCTCCCTCGATGAAATGCACCCCCAGAGAGTCGAGTTGTTCTGCAATCGCCAGCTTGTCATCGACCGTTGCGGTGACGCCCTCGACTTGCAAGCCATCGCGCAGTGTGGTGTCGAAGATCTCGATGCTGCGTCGTTCGGTTGTCGTTGGAGTGCTCATTGGAGATGTCCTCTTCTGATTGTTGATGTCAGTATCGGCCTGAAAACTGAAAATGCCGCCCTAGGGCGGCAAAACGAGCACACGAGATCGTGTGCTCTAACGAATAATAATTGCTGGGACGAAATGACGTGTCATCACTCTCTATTCAATACGGCCCGACGACAAACGTCAACTCGCGGCCATGGGAGCCACTCACCCCAAGGAACTCCCCCTCTGTGGATAACTAGTGGATATCTAGCGGCAACTTGTTGAAACACCTTGAAATCCCGTGGATAACTGCCCAAACCACATGGAATGCCGAGACCGAAATCCGACATCGAGATCAAGGAGAATTCTCTCCAACACGCGTTACGTGTAGATGCCAATTACTCTCTCCCTATGGCAGAAGAACGGCCGAACAGAGATGAACTTCTCTCCCCCGGGATGAGAGAACAGCTTGAACTGGGGTACGTCTTCGGTGGGCTTTCGACATTTGCACAGCAACCTTTCGTTCCCGACCTCGAGGATCTCGACCGATGGAAGCCTGACGCTGCAATCGTTGGCGCCCCATTCGACATCGGCACCACCAATCGACCAGGGGCTCGATTCGGTCCGCGATCGATTCGCACCTCTGCCTACGAATCAGGCACCTACCACATCGATCTCGACCTCGAAATTTTTGACCATCTCACCGTCGTTGATGTTGGTGATGCTCATTGCCCCCATGGTGACCCTGAACGCAGCTTGGCCAACATCCGGCACCGAGTTCACGAGATCGCACGACGCGGGATTGTTCCCATCACTCTCGGCGGTGACCACACCATCACATGGCCGGCCGCAACCGCTGTCGCTGACGTGTACGGCTATGGCAATGTCGGAATCGTCCACTTCGATGCCCACGCCGATACGGCGGATGTGATCGATGGAAACCTTGCAAGCCACGGAACGCCGATGCGGCGTTTGATCGAATCAGGTGCAATCCCAGGGGACCGATTTGTTCAGGTCGGTCTACGCGGGTACTGGCCGCCAGCAGACGCCTTTGCATGGATGCGTGAGCAGGGGATGGTGTGGCACACCATGCAAGAAATCTGGGATCGCGGATTCAAGGCAGTGATGGACGACGCTGTCAAAGAAGCGCTCTCATCTGCCGACTACCTCTACATCTCGGTTGACGTTGACAGCCTCGACCCATCGTTCGCACCAGGAACCGGGACTCCAGAGCCAGGTGGAATTGCAACGAGTGACATTCTTCGAATCGTTCGGCAACTCGCCCGGGAACACAACGTTGTCGGAATGGACGTCGTTGAAGTCGCGCCGGCGTATGACGTGAGCGAACTCACCGTAAACGTTGCGCACCGACTGGTGCTGGAAACCCTTGGCGGAATTGCCGCTCGTCGTCGCGACCAGGCATCGTAAGTTCTGAAGCCAATCCGCCGCATGGGAGTCACCTAGTCTCGGCATCTATGACTGAACGCCGACCCTTCTTCATCGACACCGACACTGCGAGCGACGATGCCGTTGCTCTTGTCATGGCGTTTGCCCGTGACGACATCAACATCGTCGGAGTGAGTGTGGTCGCCGGCAATGTCCCGCTTGCATCAGCCCTCCAAAATGCGCTCTACACGCGGGAGATCTGTGGCCGCGAGGATGTTCCGGTCTATGCCGGAGCCGATCGTCCTCTGATGTATAAGCTCGGCACTGCACAGCATGTTCACGGAAACGACGGAATGGGCGATATCGGGCTTCCTTTGACCGGTCGAACACCAAGCGCAGCGCACGGCGTCGACGCGCTTCTACAAGCGTCACACGATTACGCGGGAGAACTTACACTCGTAACACTTGGCCCGCTCACCAACATCGCTCTCGCGGTCCATCGTGACCCAACGATTGCTGACCGTATTTCTCGAGTCGTGATTATGGGGGCGGCCGCAGACCACGTTGGCAATGTGAATCCTGTTGCGGAATTCAATATGTGGGTCGACCCGCACGCCGTTCAGATCGTGCTTGATTCAGGGTTGCCTCTTGAATTTGTCGGCTGGGATATTTCTCGACGAGATGCAGTCATCGTTCCGGATGAGGCCCAGCGCCTTCGGGCAATCGGCACGCCTCGCGCTGAATTCACTATCGACATTCAGCGGATCGTGGCTGAGTTCTGCGCGAACGACACGAAGCTTGCAGGTTTCGATATGCCTGACCCGATCACCATGGCGTATGCGATCGACCCGTCGGTAGCAACCGAGACTCGTCGCCTCAACCTTGTCACTGAGTGTGGTGACGGCCCCACTCGGGGCATGGTGGTCATGGATCTGCTGGGATTCACTGGAAGAGAACCGAACGCTCTCGTCGTCATGCACGCCGACCACGCAAAGTTCATCTCTCAACTTGAAGCGGCGATTTCGTAGCGTCGCCCGATGCAGCCGTTCTGGCAGATGAAGTTGTCAGCCGACGAGTTCGCACCAGTGGCGATAGCGGTCGATCTTGCCGCGAACTGCGTCACCGTAAGCTTCCGCAATTGCGCGAGTCATCGGTCCGGGACACGGTATCTCGCGATCATCCACTGAATTGACCGACGACACCTCGGCAGCTGTGCCCACCACAAATGCCTCCTCGGCAATGTACAGATCGCTACGAGCAAGGTTGTCAGTGCGCGCCTCAAACCCGAGATCAGACGCAATCGTCATGACCGTGCTTTGCGTGATGCCCTCAAGAGCACCGGCGGAGAGCGGAGGTGTCAGCAAGTTACCGTGGCGGGCAACAAATAGGTTCTCCCCGGAACACTCAGCAACCAATCCGTTCGGCGCAAGCATGACAGCCTCGTCGTAACCAGCGTTTAGCGCTTCGACCTTCGCAAGCGACGAGTTCACGTAGTTACCAGTCGTTTTCGCAGCCGGGGGCATCGTGTTGTGATCGTGACGAGTCCACGACGAGGTCTTCAGCCGCACGCCCTTTTCAACAGCGTCATCACCGAGGTACGCGCCCCATGGCCAACAGGCAATTGCAACCTCAACTTTGCAAGGCAGTGTGTTGAGGCCCATCTCTCCGTACCCGTAGTAGGCAATTGGACGTATGTAACACGAGTCAAGACCGGTCGACGCAACTGTCTCTTTCGTCGCCGCGGTGAGCTCATCAACCGAATACGGCATCGGCATTCCAAGAATCTTCGCTGAGTTGTGGAGTCGTTCAATGTGCTCGGTCAGACGAAACACTGCCGGGCCGTCGGCGGTTGCGTACGCGCGAATACCCTCGAATACGCCCATCCCGTAGTGCAACGTGTGGGTGAGAATGTGAACGTTGGCATCTGCCCAGTCGACAAGCGAGCCGTTCATCCAGATTTTTGGTGTTGAGGTAATCGGCATGTGAACAGTCTTTCAGACGTAATCGGGATTGTTCAGCGCTTCATTCACGAAGAAACGCGTGAGGCGATCATGTCACCGATCGCAACTGTTCCTTCAGTCGGAACCTCAGCACACGCGGCCTCAATACGGCGCGCAGCATCAGATTCGCCAAGAAAGTCGAGCATCAAGGCCGCTGACAGAATCGCGGCCGTCGGGTTCGCAACTCCGGTTCCTGCAATGTCTGGAGCTGAGCCGTGAACTGGTTCAAACATCGAAGGTCCCGACCGGCTCGGGTTGAGATTCGCAGATGAGGCAAGCCCAATTCCACCGGACACGGCACCGCCAAGATCGGTGAGGATGTCACCAAACAGGTTGTCGGTCACGACGACGTCGTAGCGATGCGGGTCTTGCACAAAATAAATACAGGCCGCGTCAACGTGGTTGTACGAAGTCTCAATTTGCGGATACTCAGCGGCAACCGAGTTGAACGTGCGCTCCCAGAGATCACCCGAGAACGTCAGCACGTTGGTTTTGTGAACAAGAGTGACGTGTTTGCGTTCGCGCTGCAATGCAAGTTCGAATGCATACCGCACACAACGCTCGACACCCATTCTCGAGTTCACAGATCCTTGTGTGGCGACCTCATTCGGCGTTCCTTTGCGAAGCACGCCACCCTCTCCGACGTATGGCCCTTCAGTGTTTTCGCGAATCACCACAAAATCGTGCGGGCGACTATGGCCCGGCGCAGTGCCCACAAACGGACGCTGGTTCACGTAAAGATCAAGTTCAAATCGCATTTTCAGCAACAGTCCGCGCTCGATCACGCCGGGAGCAACACGAGGATCCCCGACGGCGCCGAGCAGAATTGCATCAAAGTCGCGAAGTTGGTTAAGGGTTTCATCCGACAGAATTTCTCCGTCGTTGAGATAGCGGGCACCACCGAGATCAAAATCTGCTGTTTCAAGCTCTACCCCAGAGGCTCGAACGACCTTCAGCGCCTCAGCAGTGACCTCTGGGCCAATGCCATCTCCCCCTACAACTGCAATGCGATAAGCCATACCGGAAGGTTACGCCAACATCAATCAGTCGCGTACGGGAAATGAGACTTCTCGTCTCCGATATCGTAGAGATATGAGCGAGCAACTCTCACGAGATGCCTACGAGCGCCTGAAGGCTGAGTATGAGGATCTTGCGACGCGCGGGCGAATCGAAGTCGCCGAGGAGATTGAACTTGCCCGGGCCGAAGGCGACCTAAAGGAAAATGCGGGCTACCACGCAGCCAAAGACAGGCAAGGCCACATGGAAGGCCGAATCAGGCAACTCGAATATCTTCTCGAACATGCAGTCGTCGTCGAGGGAAGCCGCCCGGTCTTCACGATGATCTACGAGGGTGATGATGTCGACATGGCGGAACGATTCGTCATCGGCAGCCAAGAAGAACGTGACGGCCTTCCCGCCGATATCACGATCGTGGGCCCCGGCTCCCCACTTGGCGATGCCCTTGCTGGAACCTCCTCGCCTGGCCTACTGGAATACGAAGGGCCAAACGGAGTGTTGAAAGTAGAGATCCTCTCGATCGATGATCTCTAACACCCACGGGCGGTACCACGCGTGACGACAATTGATAACGGGCATGAAGCGGAAGCACCAGCGCCTCCCCTTCCTCCTACCCGAACGGTCGTTGTTGAGGATCTCGGAGAACTCGCCATTCGTCACGTTCAAGGACCAAAGAACGCTCCTACCATCGTGCTTCTTCACGGTTGGACTGCCACCGCCGACATCAATTACTTCTCCGCCTTTGAGGCTCTGTCGCAATACTTCTCCATCATTTCCTTCGATCAACGTGGCCATGGAACTGGTTTCCGGACGAGGAAGTCATTTCGCCTCGAAGATTGTGCAGACGATGTCATTCGCGTCGCAGACGCTCTTGAAGTTCAAGACCTCATCGGCGTTGGGTACTCGATGGGAGGGACAATTGCACAACTGCTATGGAAACAGCATCCTCAAAGAGTTCGAGGGCTCGTTCTTTGCGCAACTGCTCCCTACTTCTCTGAACGTCGCGAAGAACGGCTGAGTTTTATGGGTCTTAACGGCCTTGCGACGCTTGCAAGGTTGACACCAGGCCAAGCTCGAGATTGGTTCAGTGAGCAGTTCTACCTTCAACGCAAGTCGGAAAGTTGGGGGCCGTGGGCGATTGCGCAAGCCGCCCAACACGATTGGCGCTTAGTTCTCGAGGCAGGCCACGCTGTCGGACAATTCTCATCGCTTGACTGGGCACACACAATCGACGTACCAACATCGATCATCGTCACGCTCGATGACCCTGTCGTCCCGAAATCACGTCAGGTGAAGTTGTTCGATCTCATCCCAGATGCCGACGTGTTTCGAGTGAGAGGCGAACACGACGCCATCGTTGCCCAGGCGGACCGTTTTGTTCCCACCTTGATTCGGGCGATCGACAGCGTTTCCAGACGCAACAGCGCGGCGTTATGAGCCGGCTCAAAGGGCCGTCGAGCACCAACTGGATGGGCCGCTCCGCCCGGGTCGCTCGACTCGGTGCACGGGTCGGCGCAACGCACATCGGTACAGCTGCACGAAAAGTCTTTGCCGATGCCGACAGGCGCTCAGAACTCGATACTCGAAAGCAGATTGCAACCGCCCAACACGTCACCGAAGAACTCGGACAGATGAAGGGCGCCCTCATGAAGCTTGGCCAAATGGCTTCTTACCTCGACGACGCCTTACCAGAACCCCTTCGCGCCGCCTTAGCCACACTGCAGAACAACGCTCCGCCGATGAGCGCCGAACTCACCAGCGAAGTCATCACTGAAGAACTCGGGTCACGACCGGCGGAGTTATTTGTTGAGTGGGACCCAACACCGATCGCCGCTGCATCAATCGGGCAAGTTCACCGAGCAATCATCCTTGATAGGACAACAGGCACCGAACGAGCCGTCGCAGTCAAAGTGCAGTACCCGGGCGTGGATACCGCAATCGCATCAGATTTAAAAAATGCAAACATTCTCGGCACCATCTTGAAACAAGGTTTCGGTGGCCTCGATCCAACAGAGATGATGGAAGAGATCAAGGAACGGCTCACCGAAGAGCTCGATTACACGCGCGAAGCGCAGAATCAACAGCGGTTCGCTGACTTTTATCGCGGACATCCCACTATCTCGGTTCCAGAAGTTGTACCCGAGTTTTGCTCGGGCAGAGTCCTCACCACCGAACTTGTGAGCGGCCACACGTGGTCTGACGTGCTCACGTGGGACCAACACGAACGCGATGCGATTGCCGAAACCATGTTCCGATTTGTATTCCGGAGCCTCTACACGATGCGCTCGTTCAATGGCGATCCGCATCCCGGGAACTACCTCTTCCACCGTGGAGGCAAGGTCACCTTTCTCGACTTCGGTCTGGTCAAAGATTTTTCTGCTGGCGAGATGACCACATTCGAAACCATGGTGCGGCTCGCTGCAGTTGACCATGACATTCCAGGATTCCGATCATTGCTGGAGACTGCCGGAATGCTGAAGGCAGACGCACCAGTGGATACTGCCGATGTCGGAACCTATTTCTCTAGGTTCTATGAACCTGTTGCCGCCCAACGCGAGATCACTTGGACGCCCGAGTATGCGTCAGGGATTGTTCGCCACACTTTCGATCGAAGCAGCCCCATCTCGCAATATGCGACTGTTCCGCGTGCATTCGTCTTCATCCAGCGAATCAACCTTGGCCTCTACGCACTGCTTGGAGACCTCAACGCCACCGGCAACTACCGGCAAATCGCTGAGGAGTTGTGGCCATTCATACAGTCACCGCCAAGTACGGCGATGGGTGAGGCTGAGGCTGAATGGCTAAAAACACGGGTCTCGGGAACAAAGTCGTAACGACCGGCGGTACGGTCGAATACATGGTCCCATCGATTCGCACCACACTCGTTGCGTCAATCGCCACACTTGTGCTTGTTGGTTGCGGTGGCGATCCAACTCAAGAATTAGCTGAGAATGCCGATGTAACTGACGTCTCGCTTGAGCCGCTGAGCAACACCTCAACGACCGAAGCGGTGCAACTCGATCGACCTTTGCTAGCCGCCCCCTCTGTAATCCCTACCGAACTCATCATCACCGACATAGTCGAAGGAACCGGCCGCGCTGTCTCTGAAGGCGACACGGTCTGGGTCGATTACACCGGAGTGCGCTCGGCTGATGGAGTCGAGTTCGACAACAGCTATCAACGCGGCGAACCCATTGCATTCACTGTCGGAATCGGATCGGTCATTGATGGATGGGATACTGGCCTCATCGGAGCAAAAGCGGGGAGCCAACGTCGTCTAGATATCCCCGCTGACATGGCATACGGCGACAATCCGCCTGGTGGCGTCATCGAAGCCGGTGATGCCCTGACCTTCATGCTTGAGATTCGTGCGGTCGTCGCCACGTCAACTTCCGACGATATTCCCGAGATCGATACCGCTGCGTATCCCCCAACAGAAGACTTAGAACTCACTGATCTCTCGATTGGCGAGGGAACCGTCGTTCGGGTCGGAGATAGCGCAATCCTGCACCTGCTCATCGGTAATGCCGATTCCGGTGACATTCTGTTTGAAACATGGTCAGAGGGGCAGCCAACCCTCATCCAGGTTGTCGAGGGGTATTCAATTCCAGGGCTCTACGAGGGACTTCAGGGTATGGCAGTTGGCGGGACCAGGGCAATGTCGGTACCTGCTGAGCTTGCATTCGGTGATGAAGGCATCCCCGATCTTGGCCTCGCCGGTGGCACGCCAATTCTTCTCGTTGTAGAACTCGTTGGCACCTACTAGCCCGACCACCTCACGGCTCGCGCCGGTATCCGGATAGATTCGACACGTCAACACGAGCGCGCGCCAACCGCTCAGTGATCAGAACGACAGAACGGAACCGACAAACATGACGACCGAACGACCGATGACACTGCCTGAGAAGATCTGGCATCGTCACCTCGTGACATCCACACCTGGCGAGGCCGACCTTCTTTATATCGACCTTCATCTCATCCATGAGGTGACTAGCCCCCAGGCATTCGATGGCCTCCGGATGAGTGGACGCACGGTGCGCCGCCCGGAACTCACGGTCGCCACCGAGGACCACAACGTTCCGACGGAGAATATCGATCAGCCGATTGCTGATCCGATTTCTGCGAAGCAGGTCGAGACACTTCGAGTCAACACGAAAGAATTTGGGATCGTCAATTACCCAATGGGCAATTCCGACCAAGGAATTGTTCATGTGATCAGTCCAGAGCAGGGCCGCACCCTTCCTGGAACAACAATCGTGTGCGGCGACAGCCACACCGCAACCCACGGCGCGTTTGGCGCTCTCGCATTCGGAATTGGAACCAGCGAAGTTGAGCATGTGCTCGCAACCCAAACCCTGCCGCAAAGCCGTCCGAAATGGATGTCCGTCAACGTTGAGGGCGAACTCCAACCGGGTGTAACGGCCAAAGATGTCGTTCTGGCCATCATTGGGGTCGTCGGCACCGGCGGCGGAATCGGCCATGTCATCGAATACCGGGGCTCCGCAATCACATCCCTGTCGATGGAAGGCCGAATGACTGTCTGCAACATGTCGATCGAAGCTGGTGCCAAGGCAGGACTCATCGCTCCCGACGAGACCACCTTCGACTATCTCAAAGGGCGTGATCATGCCCCAACCGGCGTCGACTGGGAGGCTGCGGTAGCTGACTGGGCAACCCTCGCATCCGATGAAGGTGCCACATGGGACAAAGAAGTGGTCATCGACGCTGCGTCGATTCGACCGCAGGTCACGTGGGGTACGAATCCGGCACAGGTGATGTCAATTGATGGCAATGTCCCATCTCCCGATGATTTCACTGACCCAACCACCCAAGAAACTGTTCGCCGTGCGCTCGACTACATGGGCCTTGAGCCCGGAACTGCGATGCGCGACGTTCCCGTCGACACCGTGTTCATCGGATCCTGTACCAACAGCCGAATTGAAGACCTTCGAGCGGCCGCTGCGGTACTAGAGGGCAGGACCGTGACGGTCCCCCGAGTAATGGTCGTGCCGGGCTCGCATCGGGTGAAGGCACAAGCCGAGGCCGAAGGACTTCACCAGGTCTTCACCGCTGCCGGGGCAGATTGGCGTGAACCAGGTTGTTCAATGTGCCTCGCAATGAACCCGGACAAACTTGCGCCGGGTGAGCGATCAGCAAGCACATCAAATCGAAACTTCGAGGGTCGCCAAGGGCGCGGTGGCCGCACACACCTCGTATCCCCTGCTGTCGCCGCAGCAACTGCTGTTGCGGGCCGATTTGCCCTTCCGGAGGACCTCTCATGAAAGCCGTTCGCGTCATTACCGGAACTGGCGTTCCACTTCGCCGAAGCGACGTTGACACCGACCAGATCATTCCTGCTGAATGGTTGAAGAGGGTTGAGCGCACAGGTTTCGAGAAAGGACTCTTCTCGACTTGGCGTGACGATCCATCGTTCGTATTAAACGATGAACGCTTCGCTGGCGCCAACATCCTTGTTGCAGGACCGTCGTTCGGAGTTGGTTCAAGCCGAGAGCACGCCGTTTGGGCAATCCAACAGGCTGGTTTCGAGGCGGTGATCGCTCCAAGTTTCTCAGACATCTTCAGAAATAACTGCACAAAGAATGGACTCGTCCCGGCCGTTTTACCGCTTGCTGAAGTCGAAGCAATTTGGGCAGCCATTGATGCGAATCCGTCCACCTCAATCGTGGTCGACATGGAGCAGCTCGTTGTCGAAGTACCTGCTGCTGGAATTTCGTCCGAATTCCCGATGGACCGGCCAACTCAGCATCGATTCCTCGAAGGGCTCGATGACATTGGCATCACTCTTGGTCATGCTGACGCGATCGACTCGTACGAGGCGCAACGCCCGGCTTGGCTAAAGGCCTAACACGTTAAGGCGCCGTCAACGGAGTATCCCTCGACGCTCACGCCAGAAAAAACGAGACCGGTTGGCATTTCTGAGACAGAAAGAGCCTCGATGACAACGGATTGCTCGACGATCTTAAATTCTCCAGCCCAAGAGCCCGTCGATGGCGTAAAGGTCAGCGCTACTCCTGTCAGCCCTCCCACAGGCTGATCCGCATTCTCCACAAACCATCGGTCAGATGTTCCGTCAACAGTCGTGAGACACATCTGCTCCGATGAAGTTCTCAATCCGAGCCTTCGAACCAGTCGACCACCAACACCGTCAGACTTCGCCAATCGAACAGATAGTTCAGTATCGACGTCGACCGTCATCATTGTTTCATCGATGCTTGAAACGCATTCAAACTCTCCAGAAACTGTGTGACCCTGATGATCATTACCAACAAACGATCCAGAGGCCCGGTCGTCGTCAACATAGACGGTGACGTCTGCCTCAACAGAGGCGATATTCGAGGAGTGGTAATGAAGTTGACCATCGATCGCTGTGAATCCATCCGAAATTGGAGCTGCCGAGTTCAGCCTGAAGAACGACTCACCAGATGCGACGATCTCAAGCGGAAACCAACCTCCCCCTTCGCCAAGTGAGCAAGTTGCGATTGGCGAAAAGATCCCGACAGCACCGTCGTTACTCGCAACCATCCGTTCGTCGAGATCGAGAGCCTCAACAGTTACCGACATGATCACCGATTGCACCAGTCCGGCCGGTGCCACGATTTGCGGAGGAGGCGCGTGAGTTGTTGTTGTTGGCGTGATTTCAAGTTGCTCAACAACGGTTACAGATTGTTGAGCCGAACAGCCAGCCACCACAACTAGCGAAAGAATTCCAACGAGCAATCGGTGTGGCACATCTCCACGTTAGGTGCTGCGGCACTTACGCAGTCGTCAGAAGTCAGTCAATCGCGTCAGTCGTGACGTCAGCATTAAATGAAGCAAGGTCACGCAACCGCGTATCGTTCGAAAACACTTCGATCGGCTTATTCGATGGCAGTCGCAACATACGTTGAAGGACCCGCATCTGTGTGTGCTGGTTGTACTCAACGAATGTAATTGCCCATCCATCTCGGCCAGCTCGAGCGGTTCTTCCCGACCGGTGTAGGTAATCCTTTGCATCACCAGCTGGGTCGTAATGGATCACTGCACCGATGTCATCAATGTCGATACCTCGAGCCGCAACGTCAGTCGCCACAAGCACATTCAAACGGCCCTCTGCAAACCGCTGAAGAGCCCGTTCACGCGCCGCCTGAGAGAGATCACCATGAATGGCCGCCGCGTTAACGCCATTGTCCACAAGCGCATTCTCGACCTTGTCGCAGAGTCGTTTCGTCTGACAGAACACAACGACTTTCGAAATTGATTCGCTGATTGCACCAACAATTCGCGCTTTGTCCATGTGATGAACTGCAAGAAATAGGTGGTGCATCGACCCCACAGTGTCAGTAGCCGAATCGATCGCAACTTCAACCGGATCTTTCAAGTAATGCCGGATGAGGTGCCCAACATCGCCGTCGAGAGTCGCAGAAAACAGCATTGTCTGAGATCGGCCGGTGCAGTGCCTGAGAATCCATTCGACCTGTGGCGTGAATCCATCGTCGGCCATGCGATCAGCTTCATCGAGACACACAATCTGCACAGCGCCAAGATCAACCTCGTCAGATTTGATGAGATCAATCAAGCGCAGCGGTGTCGCAACGACAAGTTCGACCCCACCTTGCAGCTCACGTACTTGATGTTCTCGGCTCGCCCCTCCGTACACCGGGGCAACAGTGATTCCTGCAGCGGCAGCGACTGGCTGCAGCACCTCAGCTACCTGAACTGCAAGCTCACGCGTCGGGACCAACACCAAACCAAGAGGGGCACTCGGCCCAGCCGAGCCCTCGATTCTCGACAGCATTGGGATCCCAAATGCGAGGGTCTTACCTGATCCGGTTTTTGCTCGACCGCACACGTCGCGACCACCCATTGCAACCGGAATTGCCTCAATCTGAATGGCAAAGGGTTCTGCGAAACCCGCTGCAGCCAGCCCGATATCAATGCGCGCGGGTACCCCCAGCTCTGCAAAACCAGTTGGGGGTTCGACAGCCGGCAGAGAGTTTGCGGTCGTCAACCTTCCCGTTCGTTGCTCTTCGTTCGATGTTTCAGGGCGACGTTGTGGTGCAGGACGTCGCCTGTTGCGGTTTCCGCCGCCTCGACCGCGACCGCTGTGTTGCTCTGACATGATGTGTGAAGGCTACCGCCAGACCCGCTCCAGAAGGTTTTGACATTGCTCAGCGCTTCTCGGGGGGCTATCGTTGTGGTCGTGGAAAACACCTTGCGTCCGCTTCTGCTCCTTATGTAGGGCGAGCGCGCTCAAAAACGACGTTCGCCCGCCCCCGCCGCCCCGGTTGGGGGCGATTTCATTTTTCATACGACACCCGACGATTTACCGCTTGCAACAAGGAACACACATGCCTCCAAAACCTGCCACTCCAAAAAAGATGCCATTCGATCGCTACGAACCCTTGGTGCCAATTGTGCTCACCGATAGGACTTGGCCAAACAGGGTCATCGACAAGGCACCAACCTGGTGCTCAGTTGACCTCCGAGACGGAAACCAAGCACTCATCGATCCAATGGATCCGGTGCGCAAGTTGGCGATGTTCCGTGAACTCGTCAAGATGGGATTCACCGAAATCGAGATCGGGTTTCCCTCAGCGAGTCAGCCTGACTTCGACTTCGCTCGTCAGTTGGTAACCGACGATCTCATACCGGAAAATGTCTGGATCCAAGTATTGGTTCAGTGCCGTCCGGAACTGATCTCCCGCACCTACGAGGCATTGCAAGGAGCGCCACGCGCAATTGTTCACTTCTACAACTCGACGAACCCTTTGCAGCGCGAGGTTGTGTTCAACCTCGACAAAGAGGGCATCAAGCAGGTTGCAATTGATGGGGCACATCTCTGCAAACAGCAAGAAGCCGCACTGTCTGGAACAGACATTCGCTACGAATATTCACCAGAGAGTTTCACGCTCACGGAACCCGAATATGCGATAGAGGTCTGCGAGGCGGTGATGGACGTCATCCAGCCCACCCCAGACAACCCTCTTATTCTCAACTTGCCAGCCACGGTTGAGTGCTATTCGCCAAACGTCTATGGCGACGTCATCGAGTGGTTCGGTCGCACAATTCGTGATCGAGGCTCAGTCATTATCAGCCTCCACCCCCATAACGACCGTGGTTGCGCAGTCGCAGCCGCAGAGTTCGGCGTCATGGCAGGTGCCGATCGAGTTGAGGGAACACTCTTTGGCAACGGGGAACGAACTGGCAATGTTGACGTCATCAACCTCGCAATGAACTTGTTTGCCAACGGAGTTGACCCCGAACTCGATATCTCCGACATTGATGCCCTTCGTCGAACCGCCGAATACTGCAACCGTCTGCCAGTTCACCCGCGGCATCCGTATGTCGGTGACCTCGTCTACACCGCATTTTCTGGGTCGCACCAAGACGCAATCAAGAAAGGCTTTGAGCGGCTGCCTGAGAATTATGACCGTTGGGGAGTCCCCTATCTTCCGATTGACCCGAAACACGTTGGTCGCAGTTACGAGGCTGTGATACGTGTAAACAGCCAATCAGGCAAGGGCGGCGTCGCTTATGTGATGAAGGAAGAGTACGGCTACGACCTCCCGCGACGTCTGCAAATCGAATTCTCCAAAACGATTCAGCACATCACAGAGGACTCAGGGACCGAAATCTCACCCGGGGTCATGTGGGATGCATTTAGCGCTGAATACCTGCCTGAGGAGCCCGCATTCAAACTTCGCAGCCACGAACTTCATACCGCAACAACCGATGGCAAAGGCCGCACAAAGCTCACTGCGCAACTGTCCGTCGATGGTGAAGCCGTCACGATCGCTGGCGAAGGAGATGGCCCAATCGAAGCATTTGTCGCGGCATTGCGCACTACGTGGCCAATTGAATTCGATGTTCTTGATTACACCGAACACGCCATCGGCCGAGGAGCCGACGCCCAAGCCGTCGCCTACGTCGAAACAGCATCAGATACATCCACGCGGTGGGGCCTCGGAACCGACCCGAACATCACAACCGCTTCGATGAAAGCGGTGCTTGCGGCGTTCGAACGCCAGCAACGCTGATCGCAAATCACTCTCACGAGTAGCATCTGCATCATGTTCGTCACAGTTGATCGCGAGTTATGTGCAGCAACTGGCGGTTGTGCTCAGCTCTGTCCGGATGTCTTCTCGATCGGAGCCGACGGCATTGTCGTGGTGACGCAAGCATCACCAGATGAATCGCTTCGGCCACTGGTACTTGATGCCGCCGACCTTTGCCCTACCGCAGCAATCTCTGTTGAGCATTAGAACGATGGGCTTCTTGCACCGACTTGAGAACGCGTGGAACGCCAACGGATCAAACCTCTGCGTCGGGCTTGATCCAGATATCTCAAAGATGCCAGAAAAATTCGCGTCGCAGCCGAACGGAATTGCTGAATTCTGTATTGAGATCGTGGAGGCAACCGCCGACCTCGTGTGCGCATTCAAACCACAGATTGCCTACTTCGCGGCGCAGCGAGCTGAGGCTCAACTTGAATCGATCTGCAACCACATTCGTTCCCACCATCCAGACGTGGTGCTCATTCTCGATGCAAAACGAGGCGACATCGGCTCAACGGCAGCAAATTATGCGGTTGAGGCATTTGACCGCTTTGCTGCTGATGCCGTCACCGTGAACCCCTACCTTGGCACCGACTCAGTAGAGCCATTTTTTGCAGCCGGAGGCGGCGTCATCGGTCTATGTCGTACGTCAAACCCAGGTGGCGATGACCTCCAGATGCTCGACGCCGGCGGAGTCCCGCTGTTCGTTCGGGTCGCCGAGATGATCTCTCAACAGTGGACCCAACTTGGGGATTGCGGACTCGTCGTTGGGGCGACGTATCCCAACGAGTTGGCACAGGTGAGAACAGTCGTTGGTGATCTGCCCATTCTTGTGCCTGGTGTCGGAGCTCAAGGCGGCTCTGCTGACGAGGTGCGCTTGCATGGTTCACGACCAGACGGCCACGGCCTCATTGTGAACTCTTCGCGAGCAGTCTTGTATGCAAGTCGCGGCGACGACTTCGCAGATGCTGCTCGAGCGGTTGCCGATGAAACTCGGCGTAGTTGCTCTCCCGCGTAGTTGCTCTCCCTGGGTTCAGCCGTCGAGCGCAACAACGCTTGTGATACCGGGCGACTGACGCAGAACGTCCAAAACCTCGCTCGACACCACTGAACCTGTTGCAATGAGCATCACGGCTGAATCTTGGCCATCTACTCTGCCGACGTCCATGTCAGCGATGTTGACCTCGGCATCGCCGAGAACGGTGCCGACGGTGCCGATGACACCAGGGCGATCGTCGTTCGAGATCAGCAACATGTGCGCCGCAGGTGGAACATCGACTCCGTGCCCATCAATATGGACGACACGCTGCTGAGCTTTGCGTCCGGTAAGTACGCCTGAGATCGTGTGCGATCCACCAGAGACGGTCAGCAGATTGAGGTACTCGTCAGACACCGAACGCTTGATTTCCTCAAGTTCAACTCCAGCTTCGGCGGCCAACTTCGGAGCGTTCACGAAGCTCACCTGCTCCTCAGAGGTCCTTCCGAAGAAGCCCTTCAATACTGCAAGACCAAGGATTCTGGTGTCGTGCACAGCAATATCGCCCGCGACCTCGAACGTGATCGTTGATGGCGAGTCCACGACAAGTGAGGAGAACAGGCGTCCCAGACGTTCCGCCAAGCCGAGGTATGGCCGTAGGTTGTCGTCCGCTTCCGCAGCGTCAACATTCACCGCCCACGGAACAAATTCTCCTGCAAGGGCGAGCAACATCATGTCGGCGATGGCGTCGCCAGCCTTGTCCTGTGCCTCGCGGGTGCTCGCTCCGAGGTGAGGAGTGACAACGACCTGTGGCAGATCAAACAGCGGACTCTCTGTGCATGGTTCCGAATCAAAAACATCAAGAGCTGCGCCAGCAATTGTTCCCGATGAAATACATGCCGCCAAATCTTTCTCAACCACGATTCCACCACGCGCCACGTTGATGACACGAAGGGAGGGCTTTGCAGTTGCAAGGAGTTCGGCGTTGATAAGGCCAATGGTTTCTTGCGTTCGAGGCAAGTGGACGGTAAGGAAATCGCTTACCGCAACGAGCTCTTCAAGCGACAACAATTCGACACCAATTTCCTTCGCGCGATCCTCCGATACAAACGGATCAAACGCAACGATGCGCATCTGAAAGGCGCGTGCACGATCTGCAACCAGTTTTCCGATACGACCAAGTCCGACAATGCCAAGGGTTTTGTCGGCAAGTTCAACGCCTTCCCACTTCGATCGTTCCCAACGCCCAGCAACGAGAGCCGAATGCGCTTGTGGAACATTTCGTGCCTGAGACAGCAGCAGCGCCATCGTGTGTTCCGCAGCAGAGATGATGTTCGACTGTGGAGCATTGATGACCATCACCCCCGACTCAGTTGCTGCGGTCACGTCGACATTGTCAAGTCCGATACCTGCCCGTCCGACCGCAATGAGTGAATCGGCCTTCGCCAGCACATCTGCTGTCACTTGAGTGGCCGACCGGATGATGAGTGCGTGCGCGCCAACAATTGCTGACTGCAATTCCTCGTCTGACAATCCCTCCTGGACATCCACGTCATGACCGGCTGCACGCAAACGGTCTAGCCCACCTGGGGCGATTGATTCAGTCACAAGAATGCGAGCCATAGATGGTTATCGTTACCCCGCAGATGCCTCTCATCCAACTGAAATCAGGAGTATGTACAAAGTGTCACACCGGGTCTACGCGTGGGTGGCTGACCGCTCGGAGTGACTACCGTTGACATATGTCGTCAAATCTCGAGGAGATCACATCGGACGATGTTGAGGTGCGTCTCCTTTCAACCCCAGAAGAGTTAGATGAGGCATCAGAGGTTCTCATGCAAGTTTGGGGTTCAAACACGCCGATCGTGACGCACGAGATGCTTCGGGCCGTCCACCATTCTGGGGGATATATCTCGGGAGCGTACGAACAGGGACGACTCGTCGGGGCATCCTTTGGCTGGTTGGCGCGACACCATGACGAGACGGCACTACATAGCCACGTCACAGGCTTGCTACCGGGAACTCGGCATGTTGGACTTGGGCGCAGGATGAAGTTCCATCAGCGAGACTGGGCATCAGTTCGCGATATCTGCTGGATCACTTGGACCTTCGATCCCCTCGTTCGAACGAATGCATGGTTCAACATTGGGGTGCTCGGCGGCCAAATTGCCGAATATCTGCCGAACTTCTACGGCCCAATGACCGACGCAATCAACGCAAACGATGAAAGCGACCGAGTTCTCGTTGCCTGGCGGGTTAGTGATTCTCCTTCGATATCAACGACAGATCCGAGCACCCGAAAAGAAGTTCCAACACCCGATGACATCGTCTCATTACGCAAAACAGACCCGCAGGCAACCCAACGTTGGCGTCACGAAGTGAGGTCGGCTCTCAACGGGGCGCTCGCAGATGGTTTCGTAGTCGTTGGCTTTACCAAAGATGGGTCATATCAACTTGAGAGGCCATTATGAAACTCGCCCAATTAGAACTGCGACGAATCCATCTCGAACTGGTCACTCCATTTCGAACAAGTTTTGGTGAGCAAACTGCACGAGAGATTCTTCTTATCGGCGCCACCACCGACGATGGCATTGTTGGTTGGGGTGAATGTGTTGCCATGAGCGAACCGTTGTATTCACCTGAGTTCGTATCGGGTGTTGAGACAGTGATTTCTGAGTTCCTCACTCCGCGGCTCACCCAGCATGGCGAGTTCAGCGCCGCAGACGTCGCTCATATTCTTAAACCGATCAAAGGCCACCAGATGGCAAAAGCGGCACTCGAAATGGCCGCTCTTGATGCCGAACTCCGGTCTCAAGAAATCAACCTTCACACGAGATTCGGAGGCTCACGTGCGAGTGTGCCGAGCGGGGTTTCCGTCGGCATCTTCGCCTCGATCGATGCGCTTCTCACGGCCGTGCAGGGCTACGTCGACGATGGCTATGCGCGGATCAAACTGAAGGTTGAGCCCGGTTGGGATATAGAACCGGTTCGACTCGTCCGTGACCTCATCGGGCCCGACATGGGTTTGCAAGTCGATGCGAACACGGCGTATACACGTCAAGACATTGATCACCTTCGACAACTCGATGAGTACGACCTACTCCTCATTGAGCAGCCCCTCGATACCGACGATCTTCTTGGCCATCGTGACCTCGCCCAAGCGATCGAGACCCCGGTTTGCCTCGATGAGTCAATCGAGTCGTTTACTCAAGCTGAGGATGCCATCGCAATCGGCGCAGCGGAAATCATCAACATCAAACCTGGCCGCGTCGGTGGTTACCTCGAGGCAGTTCGGATTCATGACCTTTGTGCCGCGCATGGCATTCCTGTGTGGTGTGGTGGGATGCTTGAAACCGGAATTGGTCGTGCCGCAAATTGTGCTCTTGCGGCTCTCGACGGTTTCGTGCTCCCCGGCGATATCTCTGCCTCGCGCCGGTTTTACTCTCGTGACATCGTTCAAAACCCAATTGAAGTTGTCGGTGGTGAGGTGGCGGTACCAAGTGCTCCCGGGCTTGGATACGACCTCGACGTCGACTTCCTCGAGTCGATCACAACATCGGTGCACCATCTCTCGTTGTGACCAGGTCAGAACTATTCTCACAGCGTGAGTTTTGCTTTTTTATCACCCGAGTGGATTGAAGCCGCACGAGAAATCCGCGAGCGGTATTCCTCTCAAACAGCCCCGATCGAAGTTGCAGTACGTGTTAATCAGGTCGTAACCGAAGTTCCGTTTGGAGATGGTGAACTCCACGCCCATATTGACACATCAAGTGGGGATGTCGATCTCGAACTCGGGCACCTTGACCAACCAGATGCAACCATTACGTTGAGTTACGAGACTGCCCGGGCGCTTCTCGTAGAGCGGGATCCAGCAAAAGTGATGCAAGCATTCATGTCCGGCGGAATCCAAGTTGAGGGAGATCTCATGAAGGTCATGGCGATGCAGGCATCAACCCCGCAGGACGACCTTGCGCTGCAGGTCGCAGAAGAGATCCTTGCAATCACCGATCTCGACTAATCGAACACCGCAATTTCTCGTCCCAGTCAGGCCGCGACAACGTCAACTTGGGTGCCGTTTGGAAACTCGTCTCCAGGAGATGGAGTCTCTCCATCAATGGTGATCTCTTCGACGTTTCCGTCGGCAGCGCCCAACACAAGTTCGACCGCAAACCCAGCGTCGGTCAGCAGCTGTTGTACGTCTTCGAAACTTGAGTCACGAGGAACCAAAGGGAACGCAATGAGGTTGGGTCCCAATGAGACTGAAACCTCTATTTCCCCGCCTCGGTCAAGAAGTTCGCCAGGTTGAGGTGACTGCGACAGGATGAGCCCTGTTTCTGTTTCGTCGTCGTAGACCTCTTCGATCTCAACGATGCGTAAACCCGTGCCGACAAGCTGAGCTCGAGCGACTCCAACGATGAGTCCAACGATGTTCGGCACTTCCCGCGGCGCTGGGCCACCCGACAAGACCAACCGAACAAGGGTTCCCGGTTCGACTGAGTCCCCGGCTTGAATCGCAGGATCATCAGGGATTTCCCAACTAATGACTTCGCCAATGTCGATGACTTCGTTGTAGACAATTTCTGTGAATGGTTGGAAGCCAGCGCTGTCCAGGAGATCAAGGGCGTCGGCACCCTGCATCGCAGTGACCTCTGGAAGCTCCCGTAACACTGGCCCTTCGCTTACCACAAGCGTGAACATGCCGCCTTCACGCAGTTCCTCACCGCTCGCTGGACTCGTGCGGATCACAGATCCAACGACGGGGTAGTCATCTGATCGCTCTGACGTGACTGTCACCTGCCATTCGAATGGGGTCACGATATTTAACGCCTCAGCTTCTGCGATCCCCGAAAGCGCAGGAACGTCGTAGATCGGTGTTGCGAGCAGTATTCGTGCTCCAAGGAGCGCGACCGCTACCGCAACGACTGTCGCAACAGGCACCAACCACCGCGGACGTGGTAGTGGCCGAACATTCGATTGCGTTGTTGCAGTTGCGTGATCGGCATCAATCGAAGGCTGACCATCGGTTTCATTGGCTGAGGAGCGCGAAGAACTGTCGGCCTGAGAACCCCTCGGCTCAGCCTCTTCAAATTCGAGCGACTCGACGTTGTCGAATGCAGAACTCGAGTCGTCTGGACTATTCGATGCAGGAGGTGTAGCGGGAACCAACTGTGTGGCTGCGTCGAGAGCTGATTCTTGCTGGCCGGACGCATCGAGTTCCGACTCGAAGGACATCACGAGCGCAAGTGGTTCAGGCCGTGGGAGGCGCCGAGCAACACCTACGAGTTCGAGTCCGAATTCGACAGCTGTTGGTCGCTCGTCTTCCTCGGGGCGAGCTGCATGCTCAAGTACCTGTGCAAGAGGCCCCAAATCAGCTGTGACCGGGAGGAGCCGGCCAATTCGGGCCCTAAGTGTTGCCGCGGCAGAGTCAGTTGAAAAAGGCACATCCCCGGTCAGCGTTTCGACCATGACAAGGCCAAGCCCATACACATCAGAGCGAGTTGTCGAAGGTTTCCCTTCGGCTACCTCTGGTGATGTGTACAGCACCATCTGATTCTCCGGGCCACCGCTGAACGACCAGAGCGCTGACTGAATCGGAGCTGCAAGTCCAAGGTCGGCAAGTCGGGCACGGCCATCGCCTCCGAACACAATCTTCGACGGCGTAATCTCGCCATGGACATGTCCCTGGCGATGCGCCTCAGCGAGTCCGTGGCAGACATCAAGGCCGAGTTGAAGGGTCTGCGAGTACGACAGCCGGCGACCGCGGTCGAGAATATCTCGAAGGCTTCCTCCCTCGAGCCGTTCAGTGACAACATACGCAGTTGATGGCGTGCCATCGGCTCGATCGTGGACACCCCAGTCGAATACGGCAATCAGGTTTGGGTGTGAAACAAGCGCCGCTGAGGACATTGCCGTTCTGAACGAATGGGTGAAGCCCGGCGATTCCATGATCCGACGACGAATCAACCGGACAAGAACGGGACGATCGTCAATGGTGTCCCACGCATCAGCAATCGAGATTGCAGAACCTTTTGCGACGAACGATGTCAGTCGGTAACGACCGCCGATCATTTCGTGCAGACGTGTCTCTGGTTCAAGGGGGTCAAGTTCCACAGCGGACATGACGCTATCTCGGATTGACCTGCGGTTGGGATCGAGCCCAGATTGATGGCACGATGACGATGTGACATCCGACGACACACCTACGGCCGAACCCGAAACCGCTCCGAAACGTCAACGCTCCGACAAGACATTGGTCATTGTCAGTCTGCTCATTGCCATCGGACTTGTGCTCGTCACTCGCGGGATTTTGGTCAGTGTCACCGGAGACGAGCGAGCAGCGCTACCTAGTTCAATCGAGTCAGTGCTACCGGTACCTGACGCAGAGCAAGCGCTCGCTCAAACCGACGTGTTCGTCGACCTTGCTTCGGGGCTCACCGGTGTACTCGTAATCGATGGAATAGAAATCGACACCGTTGACCTTTCTGAGATCCAGACAGAAAGCGTTGAACCAGGCGAGCAAGTTGCCGTTCCGGTTGTCACCGTCTTTGAACCTGGCAACTACACCCTGACATACGCTCCGTCTCCCGATGGCCCGATCGATCGATTTGGTTCAGGGAGCCACAGAGTTGATGTGATCTTTTGGCCAATCGAAGATGGGCGAGAACGCGCCCGTGTCTTCACGTGGTTCTTTAACGTTGTTTAATCAGCGTTTTTTGGGAGTTGTCCCGAAGCGAGGAACTGCTCAAAATCGCCGGCAGCAATAATCGGAATTCCAAGAGATTCTGCCTTCGTCAACTTTGACGCTCCAGCACCCTCTCCAACCACCAGCGCAAATGTTTTTTTCGACACACTTCCGGGGGAGGCTCCACCGCGGGCAGCTACAGCTGAAGCTGCCTCATCGCGGTTATAGCCAGGCACAGTCCCGGTGATGACAACGGCACGACCTTCAAGGGTCTGTTCGAGCATCTCATCCGCGCTGGGGCGTGCTTCGTGAATATCAAGAACGACACCACCGGCTTCGAGCCGGTCAACAAGATTGCGGTTCTCGGAGTTTTCCCACCAACGACTAATCGACTGAGCAATCACAGCTCCAATTCCATCAACCAGCGATAATTCTGCCTGCGAGGCTTCGAACACCTTCCGTACTGACTCGTACCGAGAAAGAAGTGATTGGGCGACGGTGGGTCCGACGTGCTTGATCCCAAATCCGGTCAGCACACGCCAAGCAAGTTGTCGACGAGACTCGTCAATCGCTGTGATCAATTTCTCGGCACTCGGGCGCGCAAACCCTTCAAGCGCTTCAACCTCATCCACAGTGAGTTGGTAAAGCCCAGCAACATCACGAACGAGATCCCGCTCCGTCAGTTGCACAACAGTGCGTTCGCCGAGTCCTTCGATATCCATGGCTCCTCGGCTCGCCCAGTACATCAGTTTCTGGTCGCGCTGGAATGGACACTTCGATTCAACACAACGAGTGTCTGCCTCTCCGTCTAGGCGGACAAACTCGCTTTGTAACGGACACTCGCAATGCTTGGGAAAGGACCACGGACGCGCCTCGGGTGGGCGTTCGCTGAGTACCGGGCCAACGACCTCAGGGATGACGTCGCCAGCCTTACGAACAATCACTGTGTCCCCAGGACGGACATCTTTGATACGAACCTGGTCCTCGTTATGCAGAGTTGCCATCGACACGGTCGACCCATCGACAAAGACAGGTTCAAGCACCGCATACGGGGTTGTTCTGCCAGTGCGTCCGACCGACACCCGAATGTCGAGAAGCGCGGTCAGTCGCTCTTCTGGCGGGAACTTGAATGCAATTGCCCAGCGCGGCGCCCTTGAGGTGAACCCGAGTTCCTCTCGTTGCCCGAGATCATCAACTTTGATCACGACGCCATCTACGTCGTATCCAAGCTCGTGACGACGATTGATCGCCGCCTGACAAAAGGTGACGACATCATCAAACGATTCAAATCCAGTGACTTCAGGATTGACCGGGAACCCAAGATCAGCGATGTATCCCAACGCTTCTTCATGAGTTGCGTGCTGAGGTCCACCTTGCCGATCGCCGATCTGGTACGCCCAAAATGCAAGTTTCCGGCGTGCCGTTACTGAGGAATCTTTCTGTCGCAATGAGCCAGCTGCGGCATTGCGCGGATTCACCAATTCGCGCTCACCTGCCCTTGCTGCTTCGGTATTTAACTCGTCGAATACCTCGCGAGGCATGTAAACCTCACCGCGCACCTCAATCACCGGCGGTGCACCAGCCAATTGCTGTGGGATCACCGAAATTGTCCTCACATTTGCGGTGACATCTTCACCCACACGACCATCGCCTCGCGTCGCCGCCGTCACCATCTCACCATTGACATACCTGATACTCATTGCGAGGCCATCGATCTTTAGTTCGCAGACGAACCTCACGCTCTCGCCGTCGAGCGATTTCTGTACGCGGTCGCCCCAAGCTCGCAACTCTTCGACATCCATTGCGTTGTCAAGGCTCGTCATTGGGATCGCATGCTGCACCGGCGAAAAGGTTGCGCTTGGCGCTCCGCCCACGGTTTGACCAGAGGAGGTTGCCTTCGCGAACTGAGGAAACTGCTCTTCAAGACTGCGAAGTTCGTTCACCAATACGTCATATTCGCTGTCTGGAATTTCAGGACTGTCCTGCTCGTAATACAGAACGTTGTGTCGAGCCACCACGTTGCGTAGCCCTTCGATTCGACCCTGCACATCTTCTGGTGATGCCCCGGGTGAAATCTCCTCAGCCATGTGACGAGTGTAGAGAGAAGTTGTTGGTCCTGCCGGCTATGCGCCAAGTACCAATTTTGCCGCCGAGGCCTGGTCTTGTACGCGTAACGAGATGTCGTGAAGTGACTGACAAATTTCTTCTGCGACGCTCGGAGAGTACGACGCAAGCCCACTTTGAGGCGACAGCAAACTCTGCGCCCGAAGCATTCCTGGATCGGTGCCGCGCTGCACCATCTTGCACCAGATATTGCTGAGGGCTTTCCATGAACGTGCAGCTGAAACGCCTACAGGACCCTCGGTGCCGACAGCTCCCCAGGCGATACGGCCACCGTTCTGCATGAACCTGTCGAGGTATCCGCTCACCTCGACAACTGCCTCAGTGGCCGGCATCGAAAGAACCTGTGGGCCAGCTTCAAGGAGTGATGGCCAGTCAGCTTCAAAACAACAGTGAAGGCCCACGACACCAAAGGTCTGTGCAGATGCCATCACGCCAGACAGCATGTCGGCAACGACATCCGGCGCGAGCGGGAAGTCATTCGACATCAGATCGACCATCAACGGTTCGTCAAACACGATCAGCTGAGTCGAGTTAGGAAGGACACCTGCGAGCACAGAACCAAGGGTTGCGACATGTTCGTTGATGGCCTGCGTTGCGACACGGAATGCGAGATGAGCGGGAGCGCCGGCGCGAAGCAATGTGAGACCGAGCGTCACGGGCCCAACAACCTGCCACTTGTACGTCCTGCCATCGACGCCCATTCCGGGCGCAAGCTCGGTGAACGCCCTGAACCCCATGAAGTTGTCGGTCAACAGGTCGGTCGTCACCGACGCTTCTGGATCGAGCCGAGCAACGTCAATCGCAAGGGTTCCGTAGGGGCCCATCTCTACACCGGGGACGCCGACAAGAGCTTGATTCGCAAGAGACTCGGCACCCGAGCGTCGAGGCAGCCGCGGAACGACTGGCAAATCAAAATTGTTCACCGAAAATTCGACGGCAGCAGACGCGCTTCGATGCGGAAGGCTTCCCACTCCCAAGGTGGCCCCTGGGGCTACTCCGTCGAGCGACCTCGTCATATGGCCATCGTTGCACGATATGTTGACCTTTCACGACTCGTACGTACCCTCGAGCACATCTACCCGCCAGAATGGAGGGCGATGTCTTCCACTGCACGACAACCCCGTCTCCAGGTCGTACTGACGTGGTCGACACGATTGAGCTGGATCATTACCTCAGCTGCATTGATCCAGGCGTTCAGCACACTCGACGTGGGTCTCACCGTCACCGTTTCGACGTGGCTGTTATGGGTGACAGGAGCGGTCTCCATTTTTGTTGGCTCACCATTGACATTGACATTGGCACGGGTCACTATCCCACTTGCCATTCCCGCTGCGATCATAGGAATCGCTGCAGGAGCACACGTTGCACTCGGCGCCATCGGACTCTCGGGGGCGCTCATTGCCTGCTACTCGGTATTCACCGCCGAAGTTGGTCAACGTTGGGTGCAGTCCGCTGCATACGGATCTGAGCGACGCTTTCCCCTTCGACCCCCGATCGGGTTTGCCATTCCAGCCGTCATCTTGTGGGTGCTCGTCGCGTCAGTTGCCCTGTGCGCAGTAATTGCAGCTGAAAGATCCCAAGTCGCTCTTTCAATTCTCCTCGGAGCTGTTGTTGTTGCACTGTCGACCTTTGGCTCAACTCGCTGGCATCGGCTGTCATGTCGATGGTTGGTGCTCGTGCCAGCGGGTGTCGTAATTCACGATCCACTGGTGTTGTTGGAGACGGCGATGTGGCGATCACACATCGTGGGTGGCGCCACACTTGCACGCGTTGAGACCGAAGCGGCTGACCTCACGGGTCCGACCACGGGACCAGCAATCGAGATCTCACTCCGCAGCAGCGAGACAGTTGTGCTGGCTGCTGGCCGCCAAACCCCTGAAGGTCGAGCAATCCATCTCACAGCGGCGCTGGTTGCCCCCAGTCGCCCCGGAGCAGCTCTCGACGCACTTCAGCCAAGTGGTTAGATCTCAGCTCAACAATTACAGCGGGGAGCGTTCTGCGATACCGCCGCCAATGACCCACGTATTCGTCGGGTCGTACAGCACGACGCTTTGACCAGGTGCAATTCGAGTTGATCGCAGACCCCACTCGATTCGCACCTCACGTGCGGCCGTTGTCGCCACGCTGCAAGGTCGAGGATCACCATGTGCACTCGTCTGAGCCAAGGCCTCACCTTCGAATGGCTCATCGACCCAGGTCATCGAATGAACCTTCTGTGAGCTCACCAGAAGGTCATCAGCATCACCGACGACGACGGTCGGAGTTTCGCTTGATGCGTCCACTCCAATCACGTACCGAACAGGTCCACCGCCCGGAACCCCAAGTCCTCGCCGTTGACCGAGTGTCACCATTTCCACCGAGGGAACCTCGCCAACTTGTGTTCCTGCTCGGTCAACCACACGCGCTGTCCGTAAAGGAATACGGTGACCGAGGAAATGTTCGCGCCCATCGGCTCTACTGATGAAACAAACGTCTTGGCTGTCAGGTTTCATCGCAGTGCGGAGGCCGAGCCGAGCCGCATGCGCCCGAACTTCTTCTTTTGTCATGTGGCCGATCGGAAAACTCGTGTGCGCAAGTGCCGATGCCGTCACCATATGCAACACATAGCTCTGGTCCTTAGCAAGATCGGCTCCACGTTCGAGCCGCAGCCGGCCATCGCCGTGAACGCCAATGCGAGCATGGTGTCCCGTCGCAACCGCATCAAAACCAAGTTCATCTGCTCGTTCTGCAAGCCGTTCGAATTTGAGATGACGATTGCATTCAATACACGGGTTTGGCGTGGTGCCCTTTTGGTGGGCGTCGACGTAGGGCTGGACGACATGTTGATCGAATTCGTCCGAGAAGTTAAAGACGACGTGTTCAATTCCGATCTGCTGAGCAACACGCCGTGCATCGTCGACATCGGACACGCTGCAGCATCCCGTGTCGCTTTCACCGCCCCACAGTCGCATCGTGACACCGACGACATCGTGGCCCTGTTCGTGCAGTAGCGCTGCCGCAACTGACGAATCGACTCCCCCGCTCATACCGATCATTACTCTCACGTTGCACGCTGCTTTCTTGCAGCCCTGCGATCGCGAAGTAACTGAATGCTGCGTGTGATCGAACTCACGGCCCGATCAATGTCGTTTGCCGACGTGGAGTGGCCGAGGGATAGCCGAAGCGCACCACTTCGCAATTCATCTGCCACGCCAATTGCTGACAGCACGTGTGAGGATTCCATCGCCCCACTCGCACATGCCGATGCTGCACTCGCATATACGTCGGCCTCATCAAGCATGAAGAGCAATGCCTCGCTGTCGAGGTCGTCAAGGCAAATATGAGCGATTCCCGGCGCTGTTACTGATCGCGAGACTGTTTCGTTGACGCCCCCAATTTCGAGAAGCGCATCAAGCAGTTCATCACGAAGCGCCCGCACCCGATTCGACGTTTCAGTTCGTGTCAAAGTCGTCATGTTGAGTGCGGCAGCTGCACCCACAGCACCTGCGACATCAATCGTTCCCGAGCGTCGGCCACGCTCTTGTCCCCCACCGAGCAGAATCGGCTCGGGAGTTGCCCCGTTGCTCACCACCATCAACCCAACACCTTTTGGACCACCAAACTTATGGGCACTCAATGAGAGCAAGTCGACGTGCTGGGTGATCTCGGAGAGATCGATCCAACAAGCCGCTTGAACTGCATCGGTGTGCAGCCACGCTGCCGGTGCAAGTTCGCGAACAATGGCGGCCACCTTTGCAATATCGTTCACCGAGCCAACTTCATTGTTCACCGTCATGACCGATACCACTGGGACGTGCTGCCCAGATGACGATGCGTCATTCAGAACTGCTCGCAGATCATCGGTGTCGATCTGTCCGTCGCGAGTGACTGCAACGGTGACACCTCCGTGGTGTTGAACCGGGTCAAGCACGGCATGGTGCTCAATCGCCGAACACACTGCGAGTCCGCCACGCGAACGCACCGAACCCGAGATCGCATAGTTGTCAGATTCGGTGCCGCCACCGGTGAACACCACATCACCCGAATTCACTCCGAGGCTCGCCGCGATCAATTCACGGGCTTCGTCGACAGCCTGCCGCGCGAGTCGTGCAGCGCGATGACTTCCACTGGGATTCGCGAAGTGAGTTTCTTGCCATGGGCGCATTGCATCCAACGCCTCAGGGTGCATTGGCGTCGTCGCTGCATGGTCAAGATATGTCGACAATATGTCCACACCCCTCAGGCTAGACACGTTGCTGCCAACCTGTCGCTAACTTGCAGGTGTGAAGGGTTACGAATCTCACACATACGGTGACGCATTTGCTGACGTATACGACGACTGGTACCAGGATCTCAGTGATGTTGATGCCCTCGTTGCGCTGATCGCGGAGTTCGCTCCGGGCGAAAAACTGTGCGAACTCGGAATTGGTACCGGACGTCTTGCCATCCCTCTTGCAAACAACGGTTTTACCGTCACCGGCATCGATTCGAGCGATGCCATGCTTGCGCGCCTGCGCGTTGCCAATCAACAACACAACATCACGGCGGTGGCTGGCGACATGGTTGACGACATGCCCAAGGGACCCTTTGATGTCGTGCTGATCGGTTTCAACACATTGTTTAATCTCGAGTCACAAGAGCGCCAACAGCAGTGTTTAACTACGTGTGCACATGCACTCCGCGCCGGCGGGATCGTGGTAGTCGAGGGCCTTATCCCAACGGGCCAACCCGATGGTGGAACCGTCGATGACGTGTCGTTGAAGTCGATGACTGCAACGAATGTGGTGTTGTCGGTGTCTCGGCATCTCAGTGCCGAGCAATTGGTTGAAGGGCAATTCATCGAGTTCACCGAACAACATGGAATTCGGCTTCGGCCCTGGAGCATTCGATATTCGACAACTGATCAACTCGATCGAATGGCAACTGCCGCAGGTCTCGCGATGAGTGCTCGATTCCATGACGCAAACCGAACTCCATTTGACCCAGCAAGTGGGCGGCACCTCACCCTGTACACACTCGACAAGTGACCATCTGGCACAAAAGTCACCGATCGTGACTCATTCGCTCATATCCTGATGTCATTGTGAGCGAACTACGACTCAACCAACTCACCGGCCGCTGGGTCACGATCGTCCCGGGTCGAGCACAACGCCCAACCGACTTTGCTCCGCGCACAACTGTCATCGACGGTCCTGACGACCGGCCGTGTCCGTTTTGCCCTGGCAATGAGGAGTCAACCCCTCCTGCTCTTGAGACAATCGACAAGACCGGGGCATGGACAATTCGGGTTGTTCCAAATCTCTACCCAGCATTCACTGGTGAGGATGGCTTCTCGGTGCATAACGATGGGCCAGTTCACGTGACCGCCGAGGGGACGGGTTTGCATGAGGTCTTCGTCTACAGCCCAGACCACACATCAAATCTCGCTGATCTTGATGACGAAGCAGCAGAGCAGTTCATGGACTCGCTCCGTCGCAGATTTGAAGCTCATGCTGATATGCCGCACATCCGTTACACCCAGGCCATTGTCAACCACGGAAGAGAAGCAGGAGCTTCGCTTGCTCACCCGCATGGCCAGCTAATGGGTTTGCCATTCGTGCCAGGCGAAATGCTCGAGGAGGAACGCGCCTTTGCCCGTTTTGCGGGTGGTTGCGTTGCGTGCACCACCATCGAGGCCGAACGAACCACCGAGGACCGAGTTGTCTTCGAGAATGATGCCGTGCTTGTGGTGTGCCCCTACTGGAGCGGCACCCCGTACGAATTGCTCATCTTGCCAAAGCAGCATCATGCCCATCTCCAAGACAGTTCAGAGAACAGCCTTGCTGGCATCGGCAGAAGTTTGCGAGACGCAATGAAGGTGTTGGGTTCAACCCTTGGTGACGTGGCGTACAGCGTTGGCTTCCACAGTGCGCCGCATCAGCACGAGGGCGAGTATCACTGGCATATTCATATTTGGCCAAACCTTGTGACGCAGGCAGGCTTTGAACGTGGAACGGGCGTCATGATCAATGTCGTTCCGCCAGAGGCAGCAGCCTCGGCTCTCCGTGAGACTGCTTCGTCGCTGTTGCTCAGCAAGTAGCAGTTACGTCACGCTGCAAGGCCGACCGCACGAGCAAAGGCGGTCACCGCAGCTCCAGCCATGATGACCACGACAAGTGGTGCCCGTTTTGCTGCTAACAACACCGCTGCAGCAACCCCAATTGCTCGTGCATCAACGACGATTCCATCATCGCCACCCAATGTGGAATTGATGATGAGCGCTGAGACAAGGGCGGCAGGGATCAAATCCAGACAGCGATTGACAATTCCTGGTAACTGGCGGCCACCAACAACGACTAGGCCTGTCGCCTTGAAGAAGTATGCAACCGCCGACAGAGTGAGCACGAGTGTCCAACTCATGGCTTCTTCACCCCCACCAGAACTCCCACCGCTGCACACAAGATCGGCATCCCTGGTGGCAGGAACGGAATTGTGAGGGCGCATGCAACAGCACCAATCGCAGCTGCCCGTCGACCATTCTGATGACGCAAATGAGGAATCACCATCGCAACAAAGCCAGCTGGAAATGCAGCATCAAGCCCAAATTGCTCAGGGTCAATGGCATTTCCAGCTAATGCTCCGATCAGCGTGCCGAGGTTCCAGAACACATAGACCGACACTCCAGTCCACCAGAACGCTGCTCGTGCGGCTCGAGGGTGCGTCTGTGCGGTTGACATAGCTGTTGACTCGTCGATTGTGATTTGCGCAGCAACCAGCCGTGAGAGGACTGAGCCTTGCAATGTTCGCGACATGGCAAGCCCATACACCCCGTTGCGCGCGGCGAGCAACGATGCGCCCCCGAGAGCGGCTGCAGTAGATCCTCCAGATGCAATGACACTCACCGCGGAAAACTGCGAGGCACCGGTAAATACGAGGAGGGACATGACACAGGTCATTGCAATCGAGCCGCCAGCCGCCACCGACCCAACACCAAATGCGATACCAAACACCCCGACTGCTGCGCCAAGTACAGCACAGCTCATGACCAGCGAACGCTCATTTTTATTCGTGTTTGACAGTGCCTCTGTCACGTTGCCGCCTCAGACAGCCACAACATTGAAAGTGGCGGAATATCAACAACAACTGAAGCTGGCTGGCCCTGCCACTCAACCGGTTCGGCAGTGACCAACTCTGAGCGGGCGGTGGTTGCGCGGTAGCCGCTCCCGCCAAATCTGACGGAGTCAGTGTCAAGAATGTGTGTCCACGTTGTTTGACTGGGAACACCGATTCGAAATGCCGGTCGTGGAACGGGAGTCCAGTTTGCGATCACCACAACTGATTCGCTGGGTTCAGGCGACCGCCGAATAAAGAAGTACAGAGAATTCTCAGCATTCTCGTTATCGATCCAATCAAAACCTTCAGGCTCTCGGTCGAGGCGCCAAAGGGCAGGGTGTTGATCTGACAGCGCGTTGAGGGTGCCAACAAGTTCAGCCATCCCTGCATGCGGAGCATGGTCGTTCAACCACCACTCAACACCGCGAACGTCATTCCATTCGGACCACGGAGCAAACTCCGATCCCATGAACAACACCGGTGGACCTGGTATCGCCCACTGCCATCCGTAGGTGAGTCGGAGTGTCGCAAACTTCTGCCAATCGTCGCCAGACATTCGTGCCAACAAGCTGCCTTTGCCGTGCACGACCTCATCGTGACTGAGAGGCAGTACGTATCTCTCTCCGTAGGTGTACAACATGTTGAATGAGAGCTCGCCGTGGTGGTACCGCCGATGGACAGCCTCTCGATGCGCGTAGTTCAGCGTGTCGTGCATCCATCCCATGTTCCACTTGTGACTGAATCCAAGTCCGCCGGCATCAGTTGGGTGGGTCACTCCGGGCCAGGCGGTTGACTCTTCGGCAATCATCAATACATCGCCAAATTCTGCGCCGATGACCGTGTTGAGTTCCTGCAGGAACGACACGTTTTCACGGTTGTCGTTTCCACCATCTTCGTTTGGAACCCACTCTCCATCTTCACGCGAGTAGTCGAGATAGAGCATTGACGCCACTGCATCAACGCGCAGGCCGTCGACGTGAAATTCCTCCAACCAGTAGAGAGCGTTGTTGATCAGAAAATTCCGGACTTCTGTGCGCGCCGTGTTGAAAATGAACGTTCCCCAATCCGGATGCTCACCTCTCCGAGGATCGACATGTTCGTAGAGCGCGGTGCCGTCGAACTGCCCGAGCGACCATGAATCCTTCGCGAAGTGGGCGGGCACCCAATCGAGAATGACTCCGATGCCAGCTTCGTGCAGCCGGTTGACAAGCCTTCTCAGCCCGTCAGGGTCGCCAAGCCGGGCTGTCGGGGAAAAGAATCCAGTTACCTGATACCCCCACGATCCTCCAAAGGGATGCTCCGCAAGCGGCAAGAACTCAACATGGGTGAATCCAAGGCGTTGAACGTGGCTGATCAGCGGCTCGCAAATGTCATCCCAGGTCGTGAGATCGGGGCGCCATGACATGGCGTGGACCTCATACACACGTAGAGGCTTCTCACCGAGAAGGACTGACCTACGAGACATCATCCAGTCGCCGTCGGTCCATCCGAACGCGATGTCGTCACTCGGAATGATTGACGCGTCACCGGGGGGAAGTTCGCTGCGTCTCGCCATCGGATCGGCCTTCATGACCTCTCGCCCGTGAGCTCCCGTCACACGGAATTTGTAGAACTGCCCCGAAAGGGCATTCTCGGCAATACCGACCCACACTCCGGATGAGCCAACGGGACGAAGTTCATCTCCACTCCAGCCATTCCAATCACCCAGCACCTCGACGCGCTGTGCATTAGGCGCCCACACTGCAAAGCGGACACCTGCTCCGATTCGCTGCGGACCGAGCATGCGCCACAACTGCCGATGGGTGCCTTCGTTAAAGAGGTGCAAGTCGATTTCGCCCAGTACAGGCGCGACATGTCGGGCATTAGTCACTCCTAAAGACTATGGTGCGCGCAAGTGCGCATACTCATGTTCTCCTGGGAAACCCCACCGGCAACGTCGGGTGGACGGGCCGCGCATGTGGATGGACTCGCCCATGCGCTCGCAGATGCCGGCCACGACGTGGTCATTGTCACCCGGAGAACTAGTGGGACAACCCGCTTTTCGGAGACAGGATCGTTGCGCATCATTCGGGTGGACATCGACTTGCCATGGCTTCCTGATCGCGCCATTGCGCGTGTTACGTCAGCGAACCATGCGTTTGTCATGGCAGCCAATGATCTTGGCGAATGGGCTGCCGATATTGTGCACGCCCACGATTGGGAGGTCGCGTGGGCATCGCAGGTGCTCGCGCACCGCTACCACTGTCCTCTCGTCACCACATTTCACGGAACCGAACGGAGCCGTCACGGCGGTCATGTCCCGCCGGGGGTTCCCACCGATGTCAACGGAATTGAGTGGTGGCTTGCCTCGAACTCGCGCCGAGTGATCACGATCTCAAAAATTCTTGGGCGCCAAGTGACCTCAGATTTCGAACTCGATCCAACTGCGGTGAGAAGTGTGCCCGGCGGAATTGATCAGACGTGGTGGGCATCTCCACAACCAGATATCGACGAGCGGCCCGATGAGAACTTGGTGTTTGCGTGGGGTCGAATTCAGTACGAGAAAGGTTTCCATGTCCTTGCAGCAGCCGTGGCGGAAGTGCGATCATCCCATCCGAGCGTGCATTGCGTCATTGCTGGTCGAGGCTCGTATTTGGCTGAACTGCAGTCGCAGATCGATGTCATCGGTGTAAGTGATCTCATCGAGCTACCGGGATATATCTCTGATAACGAACTTCGCGCCGCTCTACACCGCTCGGCCTGTGTCGTCATTCCATCCCTATACGAACCATTTGGGGTCATCGCTCTCGAAGCTCTGGCTGGTGGATCTCCGCTGGTCATTGCGAAAACTGGTGGGTTATTAGAAATTGTTGAGGGGACAGAGGCTGCACTGACCTTTGAGCCGGGCAACACCACCCAGTTAGCTGAGTGCCTTGATGCAGTATTACGCGATCGCAATCTCGCCCACTCACTCAGTCAAAATGGCCGTGCACTCATTGAACAGTTCTACTCATGGCCGGCGATTGCCGGGCGAATGATGGATTGTTATCTCGATGCGCTCGGCTCAAGTGAGGTAAATCGGTAATGCTGGAGATATGTCCAGCGAATCAGTTATCAACCTCGAACGCCGTGATGATGGCGTCGCCATCATCACACTCACCAACGGCAAAGTAAACGCGCTGTCCACTGCGGTACTCAATGGGCTGCACTCAGCTGCAAACGACCTCGCCGCTGATCTCCCGGGGGCAATCATCGTGACCGGTGGCGAGCGCATCTTTGCTGCTGGCGCCGATATCTCCGAATTTGGCGGGCCGGAGGAGGGTGCAGCAATCACACGCAAGTTTCACGACGCACTCGGCGCCCTCTCGGCACTTCCCCGTATGGTGATCGCCGAGGTCGCAGGGTACGCACTTGGTGGCGGATGTGAACTAGCGATGGCGTGTGATTACCGAATTGCCTCCACGAAAGCAGTGTTTGGCCAACCAGAAATCTTGCTTGGAATTATCCCAGGGGGCGGAGGCACTCAGCGTCTCCCCCGCATTGTCGGCGCAAGCCGCGCCAAAGAGATTTCGCTTTCAGGTCGTCAGGTTGCAGCTGACGAGGCGCTACGTATTGGCCTAGCTGACGAAGTTGTCGAACCCGACTCACTTCGCGATCGCTCACTCGAACTTGCGACAAGCCTTGCAAAGGGTGCGCTAGTTGCCCAGGCGCTCACCAAAGAAGCCATCGATCGGGGGTTGTCAATGTCGCTCGATGAAGGCCTCGCCGTTGAACGTCACGTGTTCGCAGAGGTATTCCGTTCGGAAGATTCACAAATCGGGGTCAAGAGCTTCTTGGAGCACGGACCAGGTAAGGCTGAGTTCACAGGGCGCTAGACAGTTTCCTGTCATGCCGAGGGGCTAACCACCCTTGGCGCATGCATGACTTTTTCAGATACCTACGTGAACACGATGGAGTCGCAGGCTCGGCTGTTGCTAGAGAGTTCGGCGTCACGTGGCATAAGGAGCGTCGCATGATTGAGCTCGGTGTCCTCGATCGACCTGCTCATCGGGTGTTACGGGCAACCGCAGTCCCAGAGACGTGGCGCCAGCGGTGTCGCCTTGCGACCATGGGTCCTGGCAATGGTGTCATTTCTCATGCGTCGGCTATTCGGCTCCATGGTCTCGATGGTTGCGATGACGACGACCGAGTTCACCTACTCTGCCGAAAAGGGTCATGGCCAGGAGCGCCTGGAGAAATCGTCACTCACTTCACACGAGGCCTTCGTGACGATGACGTCGTTGAGATCGATGGCATTCCAGTACTGAGTGTGCCGAGCACGCTCGCATTACTCAGAGCCCATGCGTCTGAGTCAGCGACGGCGATGGCACTCATCTCGGCACTGAAGAACGGGTGGACGGTCACTGAAATTCAGAGCGCTGCAAGCCGTTGGCAAACACGAGGCAGGCCGGGACCCGCATTTGTTCTCGACGCACTCCGACGGGCAACCCGTCACACCCAGGCGGCGAGTTACGCCTCGACAGGTGCGAGCATCTCATCAGCAGCCGACCACGGATCTCGTCGGTGCTCGACAACGTCACCGGTCACTTCATCCCAGCGGTCACCGGTACAAATCTGACGAGCCCGTTCACGCAGTCGATTCGCAACAATCTCTCGAAGTTCTTCAGAGGAGCGGAATCGACGTCGTTCTTCAAGAAGGCCTGACCGCTCGGCAAACTCGCGGTGCTCTACCACGGCATTCCAGAGTTCTGGCACGCCTTCGCCGGTGCTTGCAACGGTAGTGACAATCGTTGGTCGCCAAGCATCATGTGGAAGGTCTGAAAGATCGAGCATTTGCTCAAGATCTCGGCGAGTTTCCTCAACGCCTTTGCGGTCGGCTTTGTTAATCACGAACACGTCGGCAATTTCCATCAGACCAGCCTTGTTCGCTTGAACACTGTCGCCCCATCCAGGGTTCACCACAACGACAGTGGTGTCTGCCTTCCCGGCAACTTCAACCTCTACCTGGCCAACGCCGACTGTTTCGACGAGGATCCATTTTCGACCAAGAGCGTCGAGGAGTCGAACTGCCTCGGGGGTTGCCAACGACAATCCTCCCAAGTGACCGCGTGTCGCCATCGACCGAATGAACACACCCGGATCTGTTGCGTGGTCTTGCATACGGACTCTGTCGCCGAGGATCGCTCCCCCCGTAAACGGAGATGACGGGTCGATCGCCAGTACCGCAACTTCGAGTTCAAGCGAGCGAAGGTGTCCGATGGTTGCGCTAGTCAGGGTGCTTTTACCCGCACCAGGTGCGCCGGTGAGACCCACTGTGTAGCCCCCACCGCTCAATGGGTATGCGAGCCGACCAACAACTCGGCCAGGTTCTCCACCACGTTCGATCAATGAGAGCAATCGGGCAGTTGCAGCTCGGTCACCTTGGGTTGCGGCGGAAAACAACGCTTCCGGGTCTGCTGCTGGGCGCACCATCAGATCACGTTTTCTGCTGCTGCGACGTCAACCACCTCGGTCACGCCATCAACCCGGTCCCGCATAATTCGTTCAATGCCGCCCTTCAACGTCTGTGTTGAAACAGGGCACGTGCCGCACGCGCCAATGAGGCGCACCGAGACGACACCTGTTTCTTCATCAACACCGACGAGTTCTACGTCACCCCCGTCTGCTTGAAGGACCGGACGAATGACCTCAATAGTCGCAAGAACTTTTTCTAACATGACGCCTCTATTCAACCATTCGAGCGTCGGATTACTCCCCTCGAGCGATGTGATCGTTCGTGACATGACCTACGCTCGACCTGTGCAGGCGATTCAGGAGAACATTTCGGCTGTTCTGGCGCACCAGGGCGGCTGGGATGAACTCCTCCTCATCGCAGTCCCAATTGCGGTCGTCATTGGGTTACTTGCGATCGTAAAGCGGCGCGTTGAGCGAGCGGCGATCGCAGCAAATGCAGCGCCCGAATCGTCAATCTCTTCGAATTCCGGCACCGATACCTCGCAACCGTCCGACTAGGTCGTCGTACCCGCGGTCGATGTGACCGACTCCGCTGATCGTTGTCACACCATCTGCTGCCAGTCCGGCAACAACGAGAGCAGCGCCAGCACGAATGTCGTGTGCCGTTACTTCGGTTCCCGACAGTCGCGGTAGGCCTGTGATCTCCGCATGGTGCTCGTGCATCGTGATATTTGCCCCAAGGGCAATGAGTTCATCAACATACTTGAAACGGCCCGGATATAGATTCTCAGTCACGACAGCAGAACCGTTGGCTACTGACAGCATCGCAATCACCAGAGGCTTGTAATCGGTGGCGACCCCTGGGTAGGGCAACGTTTGGACGTCAACCGCCGTCAATCGGCCTGAAGAGGCGACCCGAAGCCCAGTTCCAACAAGCTCGGTGAACTCCAGCCCCATCTCGGTGCACCGCCTGAGAAACATCTCCATGTCACCGCGCTGGGCATCAATCATGTCAATTTCACCACCCGCAACTGCGACCGACGCGACATACGTTGCAGCCTGGATTCGATCTGGAACAACTCGGTGGGACGCTGAGTTCAGTGCCCCGCGGGGAACGCCGGTGATTCGAAGTGTCGATTCGCCAATTCCCTCAATATGTGCTCCCATGGCAACAAGGAATCGACAAAGGTCGACCACCTCTGGCTCACGGGCCGCACCGTCGATTGTCGTCTCACCATCTGCGAAGATCGCAGCCATCACCAGGTTCTCTGTTGCACCAACGCTAGGAAATGAGAACCGTATGTTGGCTCCCTTCAGACGTGAGGCATGCACGGTGAGGACACCACCAGCAAAGTGACATGTTGCACCCATCGCCTCCAGTCCAGAAATATGCATATCAATCGGGCGCAATCCAAAGTCGTCACCACCGGGAAGTGCAATTTGGATTCTGCCGAACCGCGCAACAAGCGGTCCAAGCAAGTTGATTGATGCCCGAAGTTGGCCAGCAAGTTCAGAGGGAACTTCTGTCGACATGTCGCCCTCGTGTCGAATCAACAACGAATCGCTGTCAACAGGCTCAACGATCGAGCCGAGCGACCTCAACAGTTGCGACATGATCTCGACATCGACGATGGCTGGAACATTGCTGAGAAGAAACTCGCCATCTGCAAGCACTGTTGCCGCCATCAGTTTGAGCACAGAGTTCTTAGCGCCAGGCACTCGAATTTCGCCCGTGAGTGGACCATTGTGATCTATCCGGATGACCGGTTCAGCAACGCCTCCGATCGTCTCCGTCCTGTGATGTGGCACTGCAACAGTATGCTCCCGCCGTGGCGGTAAGTCGGGGCACTCGAATAGTGACACGGTCGTGGGCCCTCAGCCCGCAGTCTTTCTCGACACTGACAACTCCGCGAAATGACATCATTGTTGAGGCTCAACCAACGATTGTCGATGGCGGAACGTACCTGTTTCTCTCTCGCGAAGGCCCATTTTCACACTGGGAGCGCAGGGTTACATCGACCAGCGACACGATCACCGAACGCACCACTTACCGCATTGATATTCCTTGGTTTGGCTGGGTGTTCTCACTTCCCATTCTGCTGTTTGTTCGGCGGTCAGGTGCGACGCCAACAGCGACACATCAATCAGCAGCGACGCTTCCATGGTGGGCTCCACCTGATCGTCTCAACGTTCACCAGGTGATGATCCTTGGACTACTTGCTGCGGCAGCGATGAGTTCTGCATTCACTAATACGGTCTTCACCCAGACTGTCACCTTCGCAGCCGACGATTTTGGTGTTGGTAACACCGGTGTCGGTATCGCCGGCGCACTTGTTCGGGCGGGAATTCTCATCACCATTCCTCTCGCAATCGCAGGTGACCGAATTGGTCGACGAAAAGTTGTCGTTGCGATGGCCTGGGCAGCACCAATTGTGACTGCTGCTGGTGCTCTTGCCCCAAACTTTCCTCTTCTCGTTGCTACACAAAGCATCGGGAGACCGCTTGGACTTGCCCTCGACTTTCTGATTGCAGTGATTGCCGCAGAGGAGATGCCTCGCGGATCACGCGCCTACGCCATTGGGATTATGGCGATGGCGAGCGGCCTCGGCGCTGGTGTCGCCGTCATGGCTCTTCCACTTACCGACCTCGGTCCGTCTGGGTGGCGATGGGTGTTTGCGATCACCCTCGTGTGGCTTGTTATCGCCGTCGACATCGCACGGCGGCTACCAGAATCACAACGTTTCAGCGCTCCGCATGCAAAACATGTTCGGTTACATCGACGCAGATTTGCGACGCTTGCAGCAATCCTCGTCGGGGTTAACCTCCTCGTTGCCCCTGCCAGCTTCTTCCAAAATCGCTACCTCAGCGACGTCCGCGAATTTTCGGGCACATCAATCTCCCTCTTCAGCCTCGCAACCGCAACGCCAGCTGCAATCGGACTCATCCTTGGAGGGCGGGCAGCCGATCGACGCGGCCGCCGGCACCTCATCGCTGTGTCACTGCCGTGTGCCGCTGTCCTGATTGTTGCCTCGTTCAGCGTGGGGGGTGTTCCGATGTGGGCCACTGCGTTCGGAGGTGGGTTGCTCGGTGGAGTCGCATATCCAGCCCTTGCCGTCTACCGAGCTGAACTCTTTCCGACGGGTAATAGAAGTCGTGCTGCCGGGCTCTTAACCGTTGCCGCATTGCTCGGAGGAATAGGTGGGCTCCTTGGTGCAGGAGCGCTACTGGACCAAGGGTGGGACTATCGATCGGTCATGGGCGTCCTCATGGTCGGGCAATTCATTGCGGTAGTGCTCGTTCTCGCAGCACTACCTGAAACTGCTCAGAAAGAACTCGAAGACATCAGTATTGAGCCGTAGGCGACGAAGTTTTCTCAGGCTTTGGTCAGAATACGCCGAGCCTCAGCGAGCTCGCGGATTGCAGCGCTGGCGTCTTCATGAGCGCCCCCATGGTCAGGGTGCACAGTTCTCATTTGCTGACGGTAGCGACGAGCGACCTCACGAGAGGACGGATCTTTCTCAGACTCGGGAAACCCAAGTCTTCCAAGCGCCCACGCACGAGGATCGGCAAGCGCAGCCAACGAAGAACTTTGGGCTCCCGCCAAAAACGCCACCATTGCGGGCCCGATAGGTCCCTTCCATCGAAGGGCAGAAATCAGAACATCAGCGATCGGGGCACGATGCTGCTGGTCGATTCGCTCAACGGCGTAAACCGCTCCAAGCACCTGAGCAAGATCTGCAGCTCGATCAGCGAATTCAAACGACATCTCGTCACCTTCGCCGATGAGCCGGTGAACACTTGATGTAAGACCATGCCGATCAACCTGGTACCGATTTCTCAAACGTGGCTGAATGATTCGACGACCATCTCCTACCTCTCGAATGAGATGCCGGAGACCGATCACATCATCGTCAGCAAGTTCGCGTGCATGTTTTGCGACAACAGCCCCAAGAAGGATTCCTCCGAGACCCGGAGCAGGTTCAACCGGCAGAACAATGTGGCCAAGTGCAACACGCCGGGTGGGCTGCGCCTGCCGAGAATGGAAGATTTCCAGTTCGGCAAGAAGCATGGTCGACAGCGTAGCGACGCCCGCTCACCACGTCGTTTTGTGCGCTTAACTCACACCCAAGGGCGGCATCGATCGCGTAAGTCACGCGCGGCTATAGCAATATTCTCGGGATCAAAGAGCTCCTCGGTAAAGGACTCTGACAATTGCTGCGCAGCAGCGAAGACAGTAGCCCAAGTGTTGCGCGCTACTCCGTAAGGCGGTGCTGTTTCCGACAGTTTTGGCATGAGATCGAACAGGTGCATTCGTGCAGTCGCATCATCAACCGATCTGGCAAGGTTGTCGCCGATTGAGAAAAGTGAATTGAGCGCTCCGTCCGGGGCAGAGCTATCGAGCACGGCGAGATCCCCTGACTCAATTGCATCAAGCAACTCATCGACATCATCCGCCGCGTCGCTGATCACGAGCAGCGAATTACCATCCCATCGGTGCGGAATCTCACCAGCAATGAGTTGCTCGACTAGCACTCCCCGCTCCGACAGCGACCACTCATCGAGTTCAAATTCAACAGCCTCTTCGTCGTCATCAAGAAGGACCGGAAACGGCCCAATTTCCCGCTCTAACCGCTCGAAGATGTCATCGGTCGCATCCTCCGCATCTTCAGGAACAACTAGTTCGTTGCCACGCCAACCATGAGGAATTGAGGCCGCCGCAAGAGATTCAACGAGTGCACTCCGTTGGTCGGCATCCCAAACTGTCAAGTCATAAAACACATTGACTGACTCGTCGTCATTTACATCAAACTCTTGGTCGTTGGGCACGCGATGACACTACCCGTTGTTGTGCTGGCGTGATTTCACCGCGGAGCGATACGAGAAAGGAATGCACCAACCAGTTCATACTCTCGCTGTCGATTCTCGGGCTGGCGAAAGCCATGACCTTCGCCAGCAAATTCCACATAATCGACCGGCACACCGTTGCTTTCAAGAGTCTGACGCATGACACGGCTTTGCTCGACGGGCACAACTGGATCATCTATGCCATGCATGAGCAGGATCGGACGTCTGATTGCGGCTGCCCGTCCAACCATCGAACGTTCCGCATAGCGAGGGTCCCCATCGGGGCCGATCAACGAGTGGTTGTAATGGGCTTCAAAGCGATGAGTTGCCCCTGATAAGGCCGCTGCATCGCTCACCGGATAGAGCGCAACCCCACCTGCAGTGAACTCGGGGTAATCAATCAGCACGCCAAGAGTGGCCATTCCACCAGAGGACGAGCCCATCACTACTGTCGATAAAGGGGTTGACCACTTGCGACGGTGACACTCCTCAATAACCGTTGCCACGTCATCAACGTCGTGTCGACCCCAGCCACCCTGCAATGCCTGCATATGGGAGCGCCCATGACCTGTCGACCCTCGCGGATCGGGAATGATGACGTCCCACCCCTGGGCTTGCCAATAGGCAACCCGAGGCATGAATTCAACCTGCCATTGGTCGGTTGGGCCGCCATGAAGATGAACAAGGCACCGACCTTGACCGGCTGCATATCGCCGAAACGGCACATTGGCACCGTCTTCGTCGGCGACCTCAAGCGTTGGTTCCGAGAGCTCGACCGCCGACCAGGCATCCACCGGGCCAGTTGCGAGCACGGTTCGGCGCCAACTCTGGGCGTCAACCGAAGACGCACCGGTGTTGAGTTGGTACATAACGAGTTGATGTGGGGTACGCGCCCCGCTTCGCAGAGCGCTAATTCCTTCATTCCCCCAGTGCACTTGGTGGTGAACTCCACGACCGATCACCACTACTTCGTCGACGTCGAGCGACAGCACACAAAGTTCGCCAAACCCACCGATGTTGCGTGTAAACGCAAGATGACGACCATCGGGCGATATTGCGAACGATCGCTGGGAAGCTCCCCACGACGGACCACCGTGTTCCACTTTTTCGGAAACCACGACCTGGTCATCGCACCAAAGATTCAGCCACCCGGTGTCATCTCGTAACGCAAACACTCCACGGTCAGTTGGTGTGATCTGCTGCTGCTGACCTGTGCCCTCAATGATGCGGTACGTTCCCTCAACAAGGTCGATCCGAACCTGCAGAGAGTGGTCCCACGGCATATGCGGAACCGACCATGCTTGCCACAACACGGCATTCCCATCATCGCCGCAGGTCACCGCTGGGTCAGCGCAAAAGTCATGGCTTCCATTATCAAGTCGCTCGACACGGCCTTCTGTGACCGACACCATCCAGACCGAACCGCGATCTGATGTCACGATCACTGCATCTCGATCCGCAATCGCAACCGGGCTTTCCACTGCACCGCCCGGAGATGCCAGCTCTGTGGTCAATGGCGCGTTTCGGTCTGGCCACAACCGAAGGCTTCCGTCCGTGCCGATGTAAACGACCGCGCCATCACCGGAATACCAACACCAAACACCACCGTTTCCACCCCGCCCGGAAGCTGGAGGCACATCAACTGGTCGAACCACTTCACCAACACCATCAACGCCAACTTCAACAAATTCGGTTGGCTCACCAGATACACGCGAAAGAAACATCACTGTTTGACTCACTGGAGACGGCCTAGGTTCAGTGATCTCTCGCCCAGAGATACACATGTCGATCGTCGGGGTAATGCCCATAGTGCTGACGGTACCGTCTCGCACTACCGTGTGGGTATGTCTGATACGAGGGGTCAGCGACCCGATCGAAATCTCGCCCTTGAACTTGTTCGTGCGACAGAATCCGCAGCGATGGCTGCCGCTCGTTGGGTTGGTCGAGGCGACAAAGAGGGAGCCGATGCAGCGGCAGTAGATGCAATGCGTCTCAGCCTGTCGACCGTTCAGATGAACGGCGTTGTCATCATCGGTGAGGGCGAGAAGGACGATGCTCCAATGCTCTTTAACGGCGAGGTTGTTGGCGACGGCAGCGATCCTCAGGTTGATGTAGCAGTTGACCCGATTGATGGAACGACCCTCACCGCTCTTGGACTCAACAACGCTCTCTCAGTTATCGCTGTCGGCGAACGAGGATCAATGTTCGACCCAGGCCCTTCGTTCTATATGAAGAAAATTGCGGTGGGACCCGAAGCGCATGGATCGATCGATATCACCGCCAGCGCAACTCAGAACCTTCGCTGGATTGCAAATGCGAAACGAACAACCGTTCGCGATCTCACCGCAGTGATTCTTGATCGTCCTCGGCATCAGGATCTCATCGACGAAGTGCGTGCAACCGGTGCCCGTATTCGCCTCATTCGAGATGGCGACGTGTACGGCGCAATCGCAACATCATGGCCGGATGCCGGTGTAGACGTGCTCTTCGGCGTTGGAGGAACCCCAGAGGGAGTCATTAGCGCAGCGGCGCTAAAGAGCATGGGCGGCGAAATTCAGGCCATGATTGATCCGCAGTCAGATGACGAACTCGCCAATGTCACCGCAGCAGGACTTGACCTAGGAAGAGTCCTCAATCAAGACGACCTCGTTCAAGGTGACAATTGTTTCTTTGCAGCTACAGGCCTTACGGACGGACAACTTCTTCGAGGTGTCCGCTTTGACGGTCGTGGAGCCAGAACTCAAAGCTTGGTGATGCGCTCCCGATCAGGAACAGTTCGATTCATCGATGCCCGTCACCGGGTACAGAAACTTCAGGAATTTTCGGCGATTGATTACACCTGAACGCCAGCCGCGCTGAGACGAGCATTCGCTCGGCCGAGAGCAGCAACAGCATTGGCGTCATGCTCACCGCGGAGTTGAGACTCTGCTCGCTCCTTTGCGGCACGAGCCCGATCAACGTCAATCTGCGAAGCAATTTCAGCGGTATCAGAAAGAATCGACACCTTGTTACTGCTGACTTCAACGAATCCACCATGTACGGCAATGTCCTCAGTTGAGCCGTCGGCAAGGAACACCCGCGTGTGGCTTTGCGTCAACGCTCCAAGAAACGCAGCGTGACCGGGCTGGAACGCGATCTCTCCACCACCGAGGGTTCGAGTGATCACCATCGTGGCCTCACCCGAATACAGCACCGCCTCAGGCGATACGACCTCTACCTTCATGGTGGCAGACATTGATCAGCTCTCCCTCAAGGCCTTCGCCTTTGCCTGCACCTGATCGATGTTGCCAACGTTCAAGAATGCCTGCTCGGGAAGGTCATCAAGTTCACCCTCAATGAGTGCCTCGAAAGATTCAACTGTCTCGGCGACAGGCACGTACTCGCCCTTAAGGCCGGTGAAGACCTCAGCAACATAGAACGGCTGCGACAAGAAGCGCTGCACCTTACGGGCACGGTTCACGATCAGACGGTCTTCTTCAGAGAGCTCGTCGAGACCGAGAATGGCGATGATGTCCTGCAGTTCTTTGTAGCGCTGGAGGGTTTCCTGCACACGGCGAGCCACGTTGTAGTGGTGATCGCCGACAACCTCAGGCGAGAGAATCGTTGAGGTAGAAGCCAACGGGTCCACGGCTGGGTAAATACCCAATGCAGCAACCTGACGAGACAACTCTGTCGTTGCATCAAGGTGCGTGAAGGTGGTGAACGGTGCAGGGTCGGTGTAGTCGTCAGCAGGGACGTACACGGCCTGAAGCGAGGTAATGGATCGGCCACGGGTTGAGGTAATACGCTCCTGCAACTGGCCCATCTCGTCAGCGAGAGTTGGCTGGTAACCCACAGCAGACGGCATACGGCCGAGCAGCGTCGACACCTCAGAACCGGCCTGAACAAAACGGAAAATGTTGTCAACGAAGAGCAACACGTCCTGGTTTTGAACATCCCGGAAGTACTCAGCCATCGTGAGGGCTGAGAGAGCAACACGCAGGCGCACGCCTGGTGGTTCGTCCATCTGGCCGAAGACCAATGCAGCCTTTTCGAACACGCCCGATTCCATCATCTCAAGACGAAGGTCGGTTCCTTCACGGGTGCGCTCACCAACTCCGGCGAACACCGACACACCACCGTGCTGCGATGCAACACGGTTAATCATTTCGGTGATCAACACCGTCTTGCCCACGCCGGCACCACCGAAAAGGCCGATCTTGCCGCCAGCGACGTACGGAGTGAGAAGGTCGATGACCTTAATGCCAGTTTCGAACATGCGGGCCTGTGGCTCGAGCGAGTCAAACGAAGGAGCTTCACGGTGAATCTCCCAACGATCCATCTGGTCGAAGCCTTCTGGGTCCTCGTCGAGCGCTTCGCCCCACACGTTCCACACGTGACCGAGTACTTTGTCGCCAACCGGAACGGTGATACCGCGGCCAGTGTTACGAACGGTGGTGCCACGGGTGAGCCCGTCGGTTGGCTTCAGGCAGACAGCACGGACTCGGCCGGAGCCGAGCTGCTGCGCAACCTCTGCCAACACTGGCTGTGGTTGTCCATCAACGATGATGTCAAACTCGACTGCGGTGTTGAGCTCTGGGAGCGCACCACGTGGGAACTCAACGTCGATCACCGGTCCGGCGATTGCGACGACGCGTCCTGTTGCGAGTTCGGTTTCGGTCATACTCATGTCAGTTGTCTCCGTGCTGTGCTGCTGGGACGGGCGACTCTCCGAGGAGGTCGACATATTGGGCGGTCGAGGATTTCCCCGATCCGAGGGCTTCGGCACCACCGACGATCTCCATGATCTCGGTGGTAATTGCGTCCTGACGGGCGCGGTTCATGACGATGCTGAGGTTGTTGATCAATTCTTCAGCATTATCGGTTGCGGATTTCATGGCTCGCTGACGGAACGCGTGCTCAGATGCTGCTGCGTTAAGCAATGCGGCATATACACGAGCCTCGACATACCGAGGAATCAGAGTGTCGAGAATCGTTGATGGGTCAGGCTCAAATTCATAGTCGCCACCGCTTCCATCGGTCGAACCGGCCTTACCGTCTCCGCCTTGAATGGCTTCAGTGGTGAGCGGAACGAGTGGACGAAGGACGACTTCTTGGCTGCCCGGTGTAATAAACCGCGTGTACACAAGTTCGATGCGATCGACTTCACCAGATTCGTACATGGCAACAGCTGCCTGAGCGATATCACGAGCATTGTCATACGACGGGCTGTCACTGAAACCACCAAATGATGCCGCAACGTTGTAGTTCCGGAACTTGAAGTAACCCTCAGCCTTGCGACCAGCGGTCACGATGCGGTAGTCCTTACCTCCGAGAGTGTCAGCTTTGATCTCGCCTTCAGCTGCACGCTGCACACCGGCGTTATACCCACCGCAAAGTCCGCGATCAGCAGAAATCACGACGTAACAGGTCGTTCGGATTTCATCTCTACCGAGCAACAATGGTGAATCAGATGAGCCTCCAGCAGCTGCAAGGTCTTTCACTACCTCGGTGATCTGCTCTGAGTATGGCACCGCCGCCTGAACCCGCTGCTGGGCTTTCACGATTCGTGAACCCGCAATCAGTTCCATGGCGCGTGTGATCTTCTTGGTGGCCTGCATCGATTTGATGCGACCGCGAAGAATACGCTCCTGACCTCCTGCCATCTAGATCACTCCGTGGCGAGGGTCTTGTTGGAGTTTGCGTCGCCAACCTCATCAGCATCAACTGCTGTTGGGTCAGCATTCACACCAGATGCGGCGCTTGCTGCAACGAATGAATCTTTGAATGACTGCACAACGTCGGCGAGGCTGTCAGGAACACCGGAGGTACGAATCTCTTGCAACAGACCTGAATGACGGCTACGCATGAACTCAAGCAATTCCTGCTCAAAGCGGATGACATCGGCAACCGGAACGTCATCGATAAAGCCCTTGGTGCCAGCGAAAATTGACACCACTTGCTCTTCAACCGACATCGGGCTGTTGAGCGGCTGCTTCAACAACTCGACGAGGCGGTAGCCGCGCTCAAGCTGTGCTTTTGACACTGCGTCAAGTTCGGAACCAAATGTTGCAAATGCCTCGAGCTCACGGAACTGAGCGAGGTCAAGTTTCAACGTACCGGCAACACCCTTCATCGACTTGATCTGGGCGGCGCCACCGACTCGAGACACCGAGATACCCACGTCAACAGCGGGACGGACACCGGACTTGAACAGGTTGTCCTGCAAGTACACCTGACCGTCAGTGATCGAAATCACGTTTGTCGGAATGAACGCCGACACGTCGCCGGCCTTCGTTTCAATAATTGGAAGAGCGGTGAGCGAACCTGCACCGTTCTCATCAGAGAGCTTCGCAGCACGCTCAAGGAGACGGCTGTGCAAGTAGAACACGTCACCCGGGTACGCCTCACGGCCCGGTGGGCGGCGAAGGAGCAGCGATAACTGGCGATATGCCTCGGCTTGCTTGGAGAGGTCGTCATACACCACAAGGGCGTGCTCGCCCTTTTCCATCCAGTGCTGACCCATCGCACAGCCGGCGTAGGGAGCTAGGTACTTGAACGGAGCTGAGTCGGCAGCCGGAGCCGTCACGACGACGGTGTACTCCATTGCGCCAGCGTCACGGAGCGTCTGGACAGTCTGTGCAACTGTCGAGCCCTTCTGACCGATTGCGACATAAATACACTTCACGCCCTGACCCTTTTGGTTCAGGATCGTGTCAATCGCGACGGTCGTCTTTCCGGTCTTGCGGTCACCAATGATGAGTTCTCGCTGACCACGACCGATAGGTGTCATGGCGTCGATGGCCTTAATTCCAGTTTGGAGCGGCTCATGCACAGGCTTACGGCCCATGATGCCCGGCGCCTGAATTTCCATACGGCGCATCTCAACGCCGACGAGGTCACCCTGACCGTCAACAGGCTCACCAATTGCGTTGACAACGCGACCGAGAACACCATCTCCTGACGGAACCGAAAGAATTCGTCCGGTAGCAGTAACCGACTGGCCTTCTTGGATCTGGTCCGAGGACCCCAGGACAACGGCACCAATCGAACCCTCATCGAGGTTAAGAGCAAGCCCGAGGACCCCTCCCGGGAATTCAAGAAGCTCGTTCACCGCAGCATCAGGCAAGCCCGCGACACGGGCAATACCGTCACCAACTTCGATGACCCGTCCGACGGTACGAGCCTCAACCGACGGCTGATAGCCATCGAGGTTCTTAGTGATTGCTGCCGCAATATCGGCAGCGGAAAGTGTGAGTTCAGCCATGACGTGTTCTCCTAGAGACGGCTCTTCAACTGATCAAGACGGGTACGAACGCTTCCGTCGATGACGCTGTCACCTACGGTCGCGACCACTCCACCAATAACGGTGGGATCAATAACAACTTTGAGGTTCACCTCATGCCCTGACGAGTTTGTCAGGGCCGCTTTCAGGCGGTCGACCTGATCGTCAGAAAGTGCGACCGCCGTGCGAACCTCGGCGACTGCAAGATCTTTTGATGCGGATGCCCTGGCGACAAGGCTGTCGATGATCTCCGGGAGATCACGACCGCGGCCTGAGCCAATCACCATCGAGACGAGCTGCATGGTTGTTGCAGTCGCCCGGTCGCCGAGAAGGCTCTCAACGATCGCCTGACGACGATCAGCGGGAACCATGTCATCGGTCAGTGCGGCACGAAGAGCATCATTTGACTCGTACGAGCGAGCGAACCGGAACAGTTCGTCCTCAACCTCGTCAAGATTGCCTTCGGCGCGAGCGATTTCGAACAGGGCTCGTGCGTAGCCCTCGATACGTGCGTCACTCATGACCCTGCACCTACCTTCTGAATGAAGTCTTCAATGAGCGCCTGCTGGGTCGCATCATCGAGTGAGTTAGCGACAAGCTGGTCGACGACCGACGACGAGATGCGTGATACTTCAACGCGAAGTTCGTCTCCCAATCGGCCAGCGAGACCTGCTGCTTCAGCCAGAGCGCGGGCGTCGAGCTCAGCGATCTCGGCTGCAAGCCGTTCACGGCCTTCTGAGAGAAGTGCTGCTGCCTGCGCATCTGCCTCAGCGAGAAGGCGAGCCCGCTCGGATGCGATATCACCGGCGGCACGGCGAATCTCTTCAGCTTCTGTACGCGCTGTGGTGAGGGCTTCTGCGGCACCATCGAGCTCAGCTTGGATCTTTGCCGTGCGGTCAGCCATGCCCTTCTTTGCGGCAGGACCAGCAAATTTGTAGATGAGGGCGAAAATAATGATGGAAGCGAGTCCGCCGTAAATGAGTTCTGAGGTTGCTGGAAGCAACCAGTTAACACTCTGTGCGGGGTCGATATTTCCTGCTGCAATCAGGTTCATCGTGTCGCTCCTGACGTCATTGATCCTTCGACTGCTGACGAAACTGCTGCTGCATCAGGCGCACGGCCAATTGCGAGTTCAACTGTCCGAGCGGCAACCGAAGCTGCGGCTGAGCCAATGTCACCTCGTATTGCCTCGTGTGCAGTAACGGCCTCAGCGGCGGCGGCATCGCGAGCGCTCGAGATGCGGGCGTTTGCCTCGGCAAGTTGTGCGGCGCGCTCCTGTTCCAAGGTGGCACGAGCAGACTCGATACGAGCAGTTGCTTCGGCCTTCACCTCAGCAAGGGCTGCTTCGTAGGCCGCAACTTCTGCCTGTGCCTCACTCCGAGCCTGATCGGCCTCGGCATGTGCACCACGAATCGAGTCGTAGCGGGCATCCATGCTCCGGCGAAGGCGTGGGTAGAGGAAGAAGCGCATCAAAAGCGCGAAGAGAACAAAGGAACTTGCGCCCCAGTACAACTCTTTTGCTTCGGGCATGATCGGGCTTGGGCCCGGGTCGCACTCCTCTAAAGATTCGATCTTTTCTGAGGACTCTTTGCCCTCAGGAATGATCGAACAGTCCGCGTACGTGTACTCGGAGGAATAGCCCTCCTCGCCTTCGCTGGCGGAGAGGAGCACTTCAGGTCCATTTGACCCGTATGTCACGACGGCTGTCAGCACGTCAACTCCTTGATCTGCAGTTATCGGTTACGTATACGAGACCCGGTCAAAGCCGGATCGGGCGATCAGAGACCGATGAGGATGAAGACCACGAAGCCAATGAGGGCGAGCGCCTCAGTGAAGGCGATGCCGAGGAACATCGTGGTACGGACCATGCCGGCAGCCTCTGGCTGACGGGCCATTGCCTCAACGGACTTACCGACCAAATAGCCGATGCCGATACCGGGGCCAATTGCGGCGAGTCCGTAAGCGAACCCGGCCGAGCTAGCGGCGGCTGTAGCCTTGTCGGTGAATTCCTGAGCGAGAATGGTGAATGCTTCCATGTTGGGGTTGTCTCCTGGTTGGTTTGTAGAGGGAGAATTCAGACCTGAGCGTTAGTGCTCAGGATGGGCGGCGCCACCGATGTACACGGCAGCGAGAATCGTGAAGATGTAAGCCTGCAAGAACGCGACGAGAACCTCGAACGCGGTGAGGAACACCAGCATAAAGAACGGCAAAATGCCGACGGGAACCAGGGCGATGTTGCCACCCTGAACCAATTCCTTCGTGAGAAGGGCAAAGGTCACGAGAAGAATGTGACCGGCGAGCATGTTCGCAAACAAACGTACTGTCAGCGAGAACGGGCGGACCAAAAACGTTGAGATGAACTCAATCGGCGTCACCAAGATGTACAGCGGGCCAGGAACGCCTGGGGGGAAGAGCGAGTTCTTGAGATATCCGAGTCCCTGATGCTTGAATCCGACTCCGATGAACACAACCCACACGAGCAGTGAGAGGAACAACGGGATCGCCATGCGAGCCGTTGCTGGCATCTGAAGAACTGGGATAATTCCCGGCACGTTGCAGAGGTAGATGAACGAAAAGATGCTGAGAAGGAACGGGGTCCAGCCAAGTCCGTCGCGACCCATGGTCGGCATGATGATCTGACCTTCGATGAATTCAACGATCGCCTCGGCGAAGTTACGAACGCCCTTCGGCGCTTTCGATCCGTCGGCGTTTCCAGCGAGCAGGAAGATCAGCGAACCAATGAGCGCCGCTGCAACGGTGATGATGGCGATTTTGTTAAACGAAGGGAACAGGTCACTCCAGCGGAGGATTTCGTTAATTGGTGGAAATTCGAGTGCGAACACGTTGTTTCGTTCCTGTTGTTTCTACGGGCGGGCAGGTTTTAAGCCGGCGTGAGCCAGCGAGATTGCTACGTACTTCAACTCCCACACGAGGAGTCCTATATGAGACACAATTATGGTCGCTCCGAGTGCGGGACGCGAAATCCACGACGCATCACGCACGAGAAGGAAGGCAACGAGGATCAATCCTAGACGAATGAGATAGCCGAACAACGTTGCAGCCATGACTAATGCAGTGGAAATTTTTGCCGCACCTGAAACGAGAGCGGCAGCAAGCAAGAAATTGACAAAGACCAGGCCGAGCGCGAACGCCGCTGAGAGAGCTCCAGGGCCACCCCACGGCATCGCCGCGACGGCAATAACGAGCGGCGCGATGTATAAGCCACGCTTCACCATGTCGAGCGAGATTCGAACCTCAATCGGATTTTCGTCGAGAGATGAATCGTTCGTTGTCGGCATACCTGCAGTCGTCATTTCGATGTCCTCGATGCAGAGGCGTTGCGACGCTCTTCCTCGAGCCGCTCCATACGACTGTCGTAGTCAAATTTCATTTTGACGAACGATCCTGTAGCTCCAAAGAGCACCAAGCCGATCATGAACAACGGCTGAGTTCCAAGCCACTGATCAAGCAACCATCCGATTCCCAAAAAGAAGGCAAGCAGAAGTGCTGTCTCCATGCCTCGACCGAGGTTGTCGTCGGCTCCGCCAGCGCGGGCAGTTCGGGCTTGAGTGAATAGCAACTTCATGGGAGGTAAGTGAGGAATTTCGCTCACATTGCAAAATGCTTGTGAACGCCCGCACAAACTAGACCAACTTGGCTCCACGACGCAACTACAAGATGTTTCAGTTCGTTAGCAATTGCTTGCCAACGTGTTTGCACGTCGTTAGTCGTCAGAGACAATCTGCTCGGATGCCGGACGAAGCAATGCCGCCTCGATCTCTTCGGCTCGTTTGCGGCGAACACTTGGATGCAACACAGTGAACAGCACAATCCCGAGCGCCCCCATCCCGAACGGCAGGTAGGTCGGGTTGGTATCAGTGAGCACTGGGTACAACACAAATGCCGACAACAGCGCAGTCCACGCCCACAAAATCGCAACGCTTCGACGATGACCATGGCCTAGGTTCATCAGGCGATGATGCAGGTGACCCTTATCCGCAACGTCGATCGCTTGACGTTGGGACGCGCGGCGGACAATCGCGAACAAGGTGTCAAGAATGGGTACCCCCAGAATGAGGATCGGAATTGCCAGTGGGGCAAGGAAGAAGAACGTCTGCCCAACAAATGCCTGCGTCAGCGGGTCGGCTCTTCCGCCAACCATTCCCGTTGCGATCGCAAGTAACAGCCCAAGAAGAAATGCTCCACCGTCTCCCATGAACGTCGTCGCTGGATTGAAGTTGTGAGGGAGAAACCCTGCAGCAACTCCGGCGGTGATGATGGCAATCAATGGACCTAAATTTGGCTGGCTCAACAAACCGATATCGGAAAGCCTGAACGCATACAGAAAAAACGCTCCGGCACCAATCGCAACGATGCCGGCTGCAAGCCCGTCAAGGCCATCAATCAAATTGATCGCTTGGGTCATACCAAGCAACCAGATCACCGTCACCACCGGCTGCCAATCTCCCGACAGGATGAACACATCAAGGTATGGCACACGGAAGTAATACATCGTCGCCCCAAACCACGTAAGAACCATTGCCGCGACGACAATCCCCGTCACTTTTGCTGGCGGAGCGAGATCTAGTGTGTCATCAAGAACACCAACAATCGAAATCGTCAGCGCAGCGAGCACGATGCCGATCTGCTCAATATTTCCCTCAAACAACCTGTCAAAACGACCGAGCGACTGCGCCGTGGCAAGAGCAAACAACAACCCCAACAACATCGCAACTCCGCCGATATTTGGGATCGCTGAAGTGTGGACGCTGCGGTCATTCGGTTGCGCAACCCAGCCGCGGCGAACTGCAACAATACTGACGACAGGGGTAGCGAAATAGGTGACGCCAGCCGCCACAAAGCCGATGATCAGATAATCAAACAGGCTTGGCATGGCGAGACTCTAGACCCGACACCATTCAGTACGCCGGGAACCTCTCACACAATGCAGCAACCTCGCTGCGAACCTCGGCGACTGCTGCAGGATCACCTCGATGACGCAATGTCCGAGCTATGAGATCCGCAATCACCGGCATTTCATCGGCTCCCATTCCCTGAGTGGTTACCGACGGCGTACCGATGCGAACACCGCTCGTCACGAATGGGCTACGAGGGTCATCCGGAACGGTGTTCTTGTTGAGCGTGATACCAGCATCATCGAGCACAGCTTGAGCTTCTTTACCAGTCAACTCTTCATCGAACGGTCGAAGGTCAACAACAATCATGTGCGTATCAGTACCTCCCGACACCATTCGGAATCCGTGGCCAGCGAGGTGCTCAGCAAGTTGGGCGGCATTGGAGACAATCCGATGGGCGTACTCTCTGAATTCGGGCGACATTGCTTCTCTGAACGCAATTGCCTTGCCAGCAATGACGTGCTCAAGCGGGCCACCCTGCCAACCAGGGAACACTGCCTTATCGATCGCCGCGGCATGCTCAGCTTTCGCCAAAATGCATCCGCCGCGAGGTCCTCTCAATGTCTTATGGGTCGTAAATGTCACCACATCGGCATAAGGGACCGGGTTCGGATGAGCACCGCCAGCAACGAGTCCCGCCAAGTGAGCAATGTCAAACAGCAAGAGAGCGCCTACATCATCAGCAATCTGCTTGAACGGCTCCGGATCAAGTCGGCGCGGGTAACTCGTCGTACCCGCCACGATGAGCTTCGGTTGATGCTCCCGAGCAAGTTCCCGAACGCGATCCATATCAATTCGTTCCTCTGCCCCGACTCCGTATGACACAAAGTTGTAGAGCAAGCCACTTGCATTCACCGGAGAGCCATGGGTGAGGTGACCGCCATGATCAAGGCTCAGCCCGAGAACGGTGTCACCGGGAGACAACAAGGCTTGGTACACACACATATTCGCATTTGCACCCGAATGCGGTTGAACATTCGCGTGGTCGGCACCGAAGAGCTGCTTCACACGCTCAATTGCAATTGACTCAATCGAATCAACAACCTGATTGCCCCCGTAGTACCGCTTGCCCGGATAGCCCTCGGAATACTTGTTCGTCAGTACCGACCCGACGGCTTTCATCACCGCCGGCGAGGTGAAGTTCTCGCTCGCAATCAGTTGAAGGCCGGTCTGTTGGCGATCGAACTCGGCTGACAAGAGAGCCTCGACCTCAAGATCTGGCTGAGCATCAGATGGAAACGGCATGTCAGAACTCCTCCTCTAAAGCAGTGATCTGGTCGACCCTTCGCGCGTGGCGGCCACCCTCGAAATCGGTTCCTAGAAACACATCAACAATCTCTTCAGCAAGCCCCACACCAACGACCCGGGCACCAATTGACAGCACATTCGCATTGTTGTGTTCACGTGCCATACGAGCTGTGTACAAACAGTTACACAACGCTGCACGAACGCCACGAACCTTGTTCGCAGCCAACTGCTCGCCTTGGCCACTGCCGCCAAGCACGATTCCGACGTCGGCTTGTCCGTCTCGGACCGACCGGCCCGCCGCAGAGCAAAACTCGGGGTAATCGACGCTTTCGGCTGAATCCGTGCCGTGGTCAATAACGGTATGACCCGCTGCTTCAACGTATGCAATGAGGTGCTGCTTGAGTTCAAAGCCGGCGTGATCAGAGCCGAAAGAGATGGTTGCCACGACTGCAAAGTGTACGGGCAGACTTGCGTAGGGTCTCGGTCGTGACAACAATCCCTCATGCAAATACTCCTGTCATCATCGGCGTCGGCCAAGTTCAACAGCGTGTTGATGATCCGACCATGGCGAAGGATGCGACTGATCTCATGGCGGACGCCATTCGAACCGCAGCAAATGACGCCAACGCAACGACGGATCCGATCGCCTCGGCGGATGTGCTCGCTGTCGTCAACACCCTCTCGTGGCGGTACGGCGATCCGGCACGTATCGTCGCTGATCACCTTGGTATCGCCCCTCGGCGTGTTGTCACCCCAATGGGGGGAAACTCACCCCAATCACTCATCAACTCAGCGTCTCAACGGATTCTCCGAGGTGAACTTAACTGCGCACTGTTAGTCGGCGGTGAGACGTGGCGGTCACGTATGCGCGCAAAAAAACAGGGAGTTGATCTCTCATGGCCAAAGGTCGATGCTGAAATTCTCGGGGATGAACCCCCTGAAACCTGGGGATATGACCTCTACATGTCAAGCCCGCAAGAGGAAGCACTCGGACTTGCAATGCCCGTGCAGGTCTACCCGATGTTCGAAACCGCGATCAGGGCGGCCCGAGGAGTCAGCCCCGAAGAGCACCTTTCAGACGTTGGGCGCATGTGGTCGACATTCAGCGCTGTCGCCGAACAAAATCCAAACGCCTGGTTGAGAAAGTCGCTCACCGCCGACGAAATTACGACAGCCACAGATACGAATCGAATGGTTGGTTACCCCTACACGAAATCAATGAACTCGAATAACGACGTTGACATGTCCGCAGCAGTCATTATCTGCTCGGTTGCCTGCGCTGAATCTCTCGGTGTGCCACGAGAGAACTGGGTATTCCCCCACAGTGGATCTGACTGCCATGAACATCCATTCATCTCAGATCGCAACGATTTTGCCCGCACGCCCGCAGTCGAATTAGGCGGACGTCACGCACTCGAACTTGCCAATCTCACCATCGACGACATCGCACATCTCGATTTGTACTCATGCTTCCCATCAGCGGTACAACTCGGGGCGAAATCACTCGGCATTGACCCCTACAACGAAACTCGGCCACTCACCCAAACCGGGGGCCTGTCCTTCGCTGGAGGTCCGTGGAATGAGTACGTCATGCACTCAATCGCAACAATGGTTGACACCCTTCGCTCCGATCCAGGATCAACCGGATTGATATGGGCAAATGGCGGATTTGTCACGAAGCATGCATTCGGCATCTATTCAACGACTCCACCCGCGCAAGATTTTCGCCATGCGGAACCACAGGACGAAATCGACGCCCTCCCACGAGCAGGGTGGGCTGATGCCTCAGATGCCGTTAGCGACACCACCACTCACATCGAGGCCTACACGGTGATGCACGGCAAGACATCTCAGCCCGAGACCGCATGGGCGGCAATTCGATTGGCTGATGGTCGTCGTGCGTTCGGCAAGAGCACCAACCCCTCAGTGGTGTCGCACCTACTTGAAGGAGAACATGTTGGCGAGGTCGTGCACGTCACTTCGGACCACGACTTCGAACCTGTCGCATAGCTCTGCGGTGAACTGAGTTGCGGCTAGATGGCATGATCAGTCCATGACAAGTTCTCCTGCCAAGCCCCAGATCATTCTCGACTGCGACCCCGGCCACGATGACGCCGTCGCAATCGTGGTGGCGGCTCACACCTGCGACATCCTCGGCATCACCACAGTGGCGGGGAATGCTCCGCTCGACCGCACCACTCATAACGCTCGAGTGCTTCGACACATGCTCGACCTTGACGTCGAAGTTCACTCCGGGGCCGGCCGGCCGCTCGTTGTAGAACCGGCATTCGCTGGGTACGTGCATGGTGAAAGCGGCCTCGATGGCGCTGACCTTCCTGAGCCAACACGTGCGCTCGACGGAACAGACGGAGTTCAGTTCCTCATCGACACGACGCGGGCCAACCCCGGGTGCCATCTCGTCGTGACCGGACCCATGACCAACATTGCCCTCGCATTGCGGAGCGACCCGTCACTTGGTGACCGCATCGCCGGCATCTCGTTCATGGGCGGTGGAACATTTGGAAATAGAACCGCAATGTCAGAATTCAACTTTTGGGCAGACCCCCACGCAGCAGCCGTAGTGATCAACTCGGGGCTTCCTCTCATCATGGCTGGGCTCGACGTCACGCACCAGTTTCAAGCAACAAGCCCCCGGATCGAACAGGTGAAGTCGATCGAGGGCCAACTCGCAGGCGTCCTGTCAGGATTGTTTGACTTCTTCTCCGCCAACTACAGCTCACGTCATGACGACATGGAAGGTGCCGCCGTCCACGACCCACTCGCAGTGCTTGCCCTCACCCACCCTCAATTGTTCACGACACAGGAACGATTCGTCGACGTCGTCATCGACGGAGAGCACACCCGCGGAATGACAGTTGTCGACCAGCGCACGCTCATCGATCGTCCTGCAGCCAACTGCACTGTTCTCACAACGGTCGATGCAGATGCTGCATGGGCGGTCACCGTCGACGCGATCGCCGCTGGAAGCACCGACCGTTGACAACCGACTCATTCCCGCGCCAGCACGCTCGGACAAGGAGATTCTCGCTTGGGGAGCCTCGAGACCTTCGAGTTAACCCCGAGCACACAACAGTGTTCTTCGCTCGGTCGCGAAGTGGGAGTGACCCAGTCACATGCCTGTGGGCCTGCGAGACAAACTCGGGGAGTGAACGGATCATCGTTGACCCGAGCAACCTCAATGGCGGGTCAGGATTATCAGCAGCCGAACATGCAGTTCGTGAGCGACTTCGTGAATCAGCGGAGGGCATCACCAGCTACGACACCGATGCGCAATGTTCAACAGCTGTGTTCACTGTGTCGGGGCGCACGTTTCATGTCGACCTTGCATCTGGAGATACCACTGAGATTGACATCGGCAGCGAAGCATTCGATCCACGCCTCTCACCAGATGGCACACATCTTGCCGCTGTAGTCGGCCCCTCTTTTCGGGTCATCAATCTTGAGCAACCACATTCACCACTCATCGAACTCACGGCGGAGTCAAGTGAAGTTCAATGGGGAGTCGCGGAGTTCATTGCCGCCGAAGAGATGGGACGCATGCGCGGCTTCTGGTGGTCACCAGACAGCACGAAGATTCTCGTCACCCGTGTCGACAACTCAGAAGTATCTGAGTGGTCTCTCAGCGACCCCGCTCAGCCATGGATCTCTCCTCGAACAACTCGATACCCAGCCGCCGGCACAACCAATGCCTCGGTATCGCTCCATATCGCTGACCTCGCATCGGGTGGTCTCACCGAGGTCGTCTGGGACAGTGCAACATTCGAGTACCTCGCTCGGGTGTCATGGGATGCATTTGGCCCTCTCGTTACCGTTCAAACACGTGACCAGCGATCACTGGAAGTACTTCGTGTCGATCCCACCGATGGCTCAACAACTCCAATCTGGCGTGACGAAGATGACTGCTGGGTCGAACTCGTCGCTGGCGCACCCGTTGGAACCGGCCCCAACGAGATCATCACCACCGCCGATCGCAACGGAGCACGTCGGCTCATGGTCGACGGCGAGCCTGTGACCCCGCCAGAACTACAAGTGCGTTCAATCGTTCACGCCACCAGTGACGATGCAGTGTTCACCGCTAACCCAATCGATGACAGCACGGTTCAACACGTCTGGAGATGGCACCGACAGACCGGGTGTCGCCAACTCACTTCTGGTGATGTCGTTAGCCAAGCAACTGGAACAGTCGACTTCACCATCACTCGAACAGCCAATCTTGAGGTTGCTGACCAGCCATGGATGCTGCCCGGCGGACAGCACCTCACCTCGCATGTTGAACGACCGCTCTGCGAGCCGAATATCACGATCACTCGTGGCAAATCTCCCGAAGGACACGCTCTAAGCGTTGCCATACTGCTGCCCTCAGCACCGGTTGAGGGACCGCTACCGGTGCTCGTCGATCCCTACGGCGGACCACACGCCCTTCGCGTCATTCGCTCACGCCGCGCCCACCTCAGCTCACAATGGTTTGCCGACCAGGGATTTGCCGTCATCGTCTGTGACGGCCGAGGAACTCCCGGGAGAGGTGCACAGTGGGAGCGCTCAGTGCATGGGGATTTTGCAACGCGAGTGCTTGCCGATCAGGTAGCCGCTCTTGACATCGCAGCGGAACATTGCGAGAAACAACTCGGCTTCCAACTCGATGTTTCACGAGTAGCGATCCGAGGCTGGAGTTTCGGTGGCTACCTCGCCGCTCTCGCGGTGCTCAAAGAGCCCCAACGCTTCCACGTTGCCGTTGCAGGAGCACCCGTCACAGAGTGGCGCTGGTACGACACGCACTACACCGAGCGATACCTCGGCAACCCCAGTGTTGACGACACCCCGTATCGACGTTCGTCACTCATTGATGGTCTTGAATCTCTCGAACGCCCTCTTCTGCTCATCCATGGGCTTGCCGATGACAATGTCTTCGCAGCGCACACGCTCCAACTCTCATCCGCTCTGCTTGCGATCGGTGCGCAACACTCTGTACTTCCACTTGCCGGCGTGAGTCACATGACGCCACAGGAAGTTGTGGCGGAGAACCTCCTGCTCCTTCAATTGTCATTCATCAACGAACACTTGCCTAGATCAGTCAGCAGATAAATACTCGGGCTCGCCAAGGTCGTTTCACTCAACAGCAGAATCATGCGAAATTCACCTCAACTCATCACGTATGCCGATCGCCTCGCAGGTGACCTTCAAGGAGTGCTGCAACTCCTCAACGGGCCGTTCGCTGGCGCATTTGGTGGAGTGCACATCCTTCCTTTCTTCGACCCGATCGACGGGGCAGATGCCGGGTTTGATCCTCGTGACCATACGAGCGTCGACCAGCGCCTTGGCACGTGGAGCGATATCGCCGACATCTCAGCACATTTCGATGTGATGGCCGACCTCATCGTCAACCACGTATCGAGCAATTCAGCGCAATTCCAGAACTGGATACAACTTGGTCACGAGTCTCAATGGGACGAGATGTTCCTTACATTGAGCTCGGTATTTCCTCACGGTGCAAGCGAGGAAGACCTCGCAAAGATCTATCGCCCGCGACCCGGGTTGCCGTTTACAACGACAACGATGCGCGATGGAACGGACCGACTCGTCTGGACAACCTTTACGTCTGACCAGATTGATATCGATGTTGAATCGCAATCGGGCTCGGCATATCTCGACTCGATTCTCAATGCGTTCGCATCAGGTGGGGTAAATCTTGTTCGATTAGATGCAGTCGGGTACGCAATTAAACGACCCGGAACAACCTGCTTCATGCTTCCCGAAACCTATGAGTTCATCGAACAACTTGCCGAGCGATGCCGGTCGCATTCGATGGAAGTCCTCCTCGAGATTCACGGCTTCTACGAGGACCAAATCTCGATTGCAAAACAGGTCGATCTCGTTTATGACTTCGCTCTTCCTCCGCTCGTGCTCGATGCGATCTACACAGCCGATACCAACCCGCTGAAAGAGTGGATCACGATACGGCCCACCAACTGCATCACCGTGCTCGACACCCACGACGGCATCGGTGTCATCGATGTCGGAGCGCACCCCAACGATCCGACTCGCCCTGGTTTGCTCTCGCCCGAGCGAATCAACCAACTCGTGAATGAAATCGCAAGGAGATCCTCTGGCGAAAGCACGCGTGCAACTGGAGCGGCCGCATCAAACCTTGATCTCTACCAAGTGAACTGCACCTACCTCGACGCCCTCGGAAACGACGTGAATTCGTACATCCTCGCCCGTCTCATCCAAGTGTTGTTGCCAGGAGTTCCACAGGTCTATTACGTCGGCCTACTCGGAGGTCGCAATGACCTCATACTGTTGGACGAGACCAGGGTGGGGCGAGATATCAATCGTCATTACTACACACCGCAAGAGATACTTTCAGCACTCGATACACCGCTGGTTGAGCAAATGCTCAACTTGCTCCGTTGGCGGGCTGAGCACCCCGCCTTTGGCGGCGACTTCGAACTCATCGCCGACTCACCTCAGCACCAATTACACCTTCGCTGGACGCGAGCCAATCCACTAGCTGAGATCACTGCAGTGATCGATCTTGCCGATCTCAGGTTCTCTATTTCGGATCGCGTTGGCGATGTCGAAGTGACGACAACCTCGTTCAAATCAGACGCGGATCACTGATGTCGTCCATCGACTTGCTCGTCATCGGTGTTGCGGTTGTCGCAGGTGCACTCGTGAAAAGCGTGACCGGAATGGGCCTACCACTCATTGCGCTTCCGATCATCTCTCTGTTCGTCACCCCGGAAACAGGAATCGCCGTTCTGGCGATACCGGCGATTGTCCAGAACGTTGGCATCGTGTCGACAAATTGGCATGCACGCCACGACACACGAGGCCTCACCTCGTTTTGCCTTGCGGGTGGCGTCGGAGTCATTATTGGCACACTGTCTCTCGGCGCAGTACCGGAACAAGTCACGCTGATCGCTCTCAACGCAACCGTGATTGCCTGGCTGTATCAGCGTTTACGGAATCCTGATCACCGAGTTCCCGAGCGCAATGAGAGGACAATGTCTCCCGTTGCTGGAATCGTTGCTGGAGTGTTCCAAGGTGGATCCGGGGTGTCAGGACCAGTTGTTGCCGCTTGGCATCAAGCGCTACGACTTCCCCGAGATGCGTTCGTGTTCTCAATCGCTACCGCATTCGGACTTATTGGAGTTGTCCAGACCGCAACACTGGCGGCAAAAGGACATCTTGAAGGCCGACTTCTCGTCTCGCTTCTGATCTCGGCAGTCGTGCTCGCATCGGTCCCGCTCGGGCCGCCGTTGCGTCGACGGCTGTCGGGGGCGGCTTTCGATCAAGCCGTGCTAACGCTCGTTATCGCCTCATGCATCAGCCTCTCGATTGACATCATCGTTTCATTCGTCCGCTGACAACACCTCACACCGTGAGTTACTAGGCTTGAGTCACACTCGTGGGCAAATGGGGGCATCGGCACATGACGATTGATGATTACGCACTGAGCGATAGGTACACCAAGGAGCAAACAACTTCGTTCCTTTCTGGTGTTCAAGCGTTAGCACGGCTGCCACTTGAGCAACTCATGGCCGACCGTCGAGATGGTTACAACACGGCGGCGTTCGTGAGTGGATATCCGGGTTCTCCGCTCGGTGGCTATGGCGACGAGGTCGATCGAGCGACATCAATTGCTGATGATCTTCCCGTTCGCCATATCCCTGCCATCAACGAGGAACACGCAGCAACTGCTGTAATGGGTTCACAACTCGTGACAACTCGGTCTGATGCTCTTCACGACGGTGTTGTCGGCGTTTGGTATGGAAAGGCTCCTGGCCTCGAGCGAGCGAGTGATGCAATCCGCCACGCAGTGCTTGCCGGGACCAGTGCCCTCGGAGGGGTTGTTGCCCTTGTCGGCGATGACCCCGGAGCGAAAAGTTCGACTGTTCCTTCAAACTCGACCGATATTTTGGCCGCACTTCGCATTCCGGTTCTCGTGCCAGGTGACCCCGCTGCATTGCTTTCGCTTGGCCGACACGCAATTTCAATGAGTCGGGCGGCAGGGCTGTGGGCTTCTGTTCGAGTCGTTGCCGATGTTGCCGACGGCACCGCATCGGTTGCGCTTGACGCGTTCGACCATCACCCGGTGTTGCCGGAACGTCCAACCAATTTGCTCGCCCCAACCGGTCGAGTCATCTCACCGTTCAACCTCGAACTCGAACGCGAATTGATTGAAGTGCGCCTTCCCATCGCACTCGAATACATACGGCTGAACAAGCTCAATCGAGTGACGGCCGGCAACGACCGAGCATCCGTTGGTGTCATTGCTTCTGGTAACACTCATCGCCAAGTACACGAGGCGATGAAACGCCTTGGCATGCAGTCGAATGACGTCATAGCAGTGAATGGAATCAGAATTCTTGAAATGGCTGTGACATATCCAGTTGATACGGCAACGGTGCGAGATTTCGCCTCCGGTCTTGAAGAACTCATCATCATCGAAGAAAAGCAACCAATCGTCGAAACCGCCGTCCGCGAAATTCTCTCTGGGCGATCAAACGCGCCCCGAATCATTGGGAAATCCGTTCATCATGGCGATCCAATCCTTCCGCATCACGGAACAATCGACACCGGAGCCATCGCCACAGCCCTTCGTCAGCAACTCAAGGACCGACTCGGAGATCGGCTCGCACCGCCACCACCTCAGCAAATTCGACACATCGAACTCACCGTCGAACGGAGCCCATTCTTTTGTTCGGGTTGTCCACACAACTCGTCCACCGTCGTGCCCGAAGGATCAATTGTCGGAGCAGGAATTGGTTGCCACACGATGGTCATGCTCGGCGAACCCGGGCGGAGCGGAGACATCGTCGGAGTAACCGCCATGGGCAACGAGGGGTCACTTTGGATCGGAATGGAACAGTTCGTCTCCGCCGACCACATGATCCAGAACATCGGTGACGGCACGTATTTCCATAGCGGCCAGCTGGCCGTGACATCTGCTGTGGCCGCAGGAAGCCACATGACATTCAAACTCCTCTACAACGGGGCTGTCTCGATGACAGGCGGTCAAACACCTTCGGGTCAACTATCCCCAGCCGCCGTGGCTGCCAACCTTCTTCGTCAGGGAGTCACCCGCGTCATCGTGACCACGGATGACACGGAGCGCCACAACGACTGGCCGGCCGAAGTTGATGTATGGCAACGGTCGAGGCTCATCGAGGCTCAAGAAGTTCTGGCCGCCACCCCGGGTGTCACGGTGCTCATCCACGATCAGCCTTGCGCAGCCGAACTCCGACGAGATCGCAAACGAGGTCGAGCTCTCACCCCTACCGACCGAATCGTGATTGATCACCGAATCTGTGAGGGGTGCGGCGATTGCGGCCGAACAAGCAACTGCTTGTCGGTGCAGTCCTTTGACACTCCTTGGGGTCGCAAAACCCGTATTGACCAGAACTCTTGCAACCTTGACCAGTCATGTGTTGATGGCGATTGCCCATCATTCATTGCTGTCGACACGGAGCCGGGCCTCTTCGCACGTATTGCATCTCGCGTATTTGATCCAACCCCACGACGAAAGACTGAATTCTCAGCAACCGTGCCGAACACCGAGCCCCCTGAACCCGCAGCAGCAGGTAGCCGGGACGAACTCGCTGTTCGACTAACCGGAGTTGGCGGCACTGGCGTGATCACAGTTGCCCAGGTGATCGGGACAGCAGCGATGCTCGATGGCTGGAACGTGCAAGGAATCGATCAAATCGGACTCAGCCAAAAAGCTGGGCCGGTCGTCAGCGACATACGACTGTCGAAAGGGGGCGCAGTACAAGCGAGTCGATTGAGCCAAGGAGACGCCGATGTCCTCATTGCGCTCGACAATCTGGTCGCTGCCGGTACACATGGGCTCGGAGTCATTTCTCCGCACACGATGGTTGTTGGATCATCTGCAGAAACTCCAACTGCATCAATGATTGCCCACCCCGAACTTCACCTTCCAAGTGCGCAGGACATTGAGCAAACGTTGAGCGACATTACCGGCGGCAAGACCCAACTATGGGCAGATGCCACCAAGATCACCACCCACTTGCTCGGTGATTCCACGACAGCGAATGTGTTTGTTGTTGGCATGGCGATCCAAATCGGTGCACTGCCGATCTCGGTGAGCAGCTTCAGTGAAGCAATCCGAGTCAACGGGGCGGCAGTCGAGGCCAATTTGACTGCTCTCAGACTCGGTCGGCTCTACGCTGTGGGGCAGTTACCCATCGACTTTGCTGAGGTGCAACCTACGAGTGAGTCGGTTGAACAACTCATCGAACGGCTTGCCAATGACGTCAAAGCGCACAGCGGTTCGCGACGTGCGACAGAGTTCCGCTCGGTGGTTACCCAGGTTCGCGAAGTTGATCAACAACCGCTCCTCGAGTTAACCGGCACCGTTGCAACCCATCTCCATCAACTCCTCACCTACAAAGATGAATATGAGGTTGCGCGACTCATCATCACCGGCGGCGGAGCGGGAGCCTCAGATTCCATCGCTGGCGGCAAGGGCGTGCGTTACCGACTACTCCACCCGCCAATTCTTGCGTCAATGGGCGTGAAGCGGAAACTGCGCTTTGGCCCGGCGTGGATGCCGATGTTCAGACTGTTGAGGCATGGCCGGGTGCTGCGGGGAACGCCACTTGATGTATTTGGATACGCAAAGATCCGCAGAACCGAGCGATCGCTTCCGGGCGAATACCTCGAATTGGTGAATGCAATCACGGCGTCAATTTCGACAACGTCATACGAACGCCTCGTCGAACTCGCTGGATTGCCGGATGCCATTCGCGGTTATGAGGAGCTCAAAGAGCAACGGGTTGCCATGTTCCGCACTCAGCGAACTGCAGCTCTGACCGAGTTGGCGTAACCGAATATCGACCTATCGCTTCTCGTGATATGCGGCGTAGAACTCTCGGTTCGCAGCCAACACATCAAAGACATCGCCAGTCGGCTCGGGGAGCGCAGCATCACTTGTTTCCAATCGGGTGACGCGATCACCCCATCTGAAAATCACCGAACCCCACGTCACCCCTCCACCAAACGCGGCAATGGCAATCGTGTCGTTTGGCGCAACACGGCCTTGATCGAGGGCATCGCAGAGCGCCATCGGGATCGAAGCGGCTGAGGTATTGCCATGCGTCTCGATATTCACCATCACCTTCGCTTCGGGCACACCAAGTCGCGCCGTTGCAGCACGGATGATGCGGAGGTTGGCCTGATGCGGAACGACGAGGTCGATGTCATTCGCAGTGAGGGACGAACGCTCTAAAGCTCGTGTTACGGAATCGGCCATTCCTTTCACCGCAATTTTGTAGACCGCTTGACCCTCAAAATGCAGCCGGTGAACTGCAGGGTCTCGATAGGTCGACATTTCACCACGGGTTCCTAAGGTTGGAATTACCATTATTGAGCCCGCTGGGCCATCTGCACCTAAATCGACACCAAGGACACCGACCTCTGAGGACTGGGTGTGCTCGATGATGACCGCACCCGCACCATCACCAAAAATCACACAGGTATTTCGATCGCGGTAGTCAAGGACGAAATGGAGTTTCTCGACACCGACGAGCAGCACACGTCGTGCAACTCCTGAAGCCACCATCGATGTTGCAGATGCGAAGCCGTACACAAAACCGGAGCACGCCGCGTTGAGGTCAAAGGCTCCGGCGTTGACCGCTCCAAGACGTTCTTGCAGGACACACGCGTTACTTGGGCAACTAATTTCTGGCGTTACTGTCGCCATCACGATGAGATCGAGGTCAGTTGGCAAAAGCCCAGCTGCAGCAAGTGCGTGTCGGGACGCAACTTCGGCCATGTCGGTGGTCTCAACATGGCAAATTCCACGCTCAGAAATTCCCGTCCGTTCACTAATCCAATCGTCGTCGGTGTCAACAAGAGTTGAAAGATCAGCGTTTGTTAGCGATAACGGCGGACGGCACTTCCCCCAACCGGTAACTACTGCCCCCATGTTCCCCCCAATTTTTTGTTCGCCTCACAGTGACCCGTCAATAACTAAAAGGTAGACGATCAGCGCAAGGGCAAAACCAATAAATGAAACTGTGGCAACACCGACGAATCTCACCATTGCCGGGTGGACTGGATTCGCTCCTGCTCTAAGCGGTCCGTGAAGTGCGTCGTATCGAAACTCAGCCCAGAAAATCACCACGCCGCCGACCGCAACCCACAGCACGCCAAATACACCCAGCAAATAGTGGGCATTCGTTGCTGCTGTTCGCGCAAGGAGTCCTCCAGCGATGATCGTTGCGAGTCCGGTGCGCTCCCAGGAAAGCGACGTCCGTTCATGCGGCAATGGTGGATCGAAGGAGTTCAATGGACGCTGATAACGCCTCCCTTGACGTTCCTTCATTGCGAATCGATCACCAGCAAAATGACTGATGCCACACCGATCAATACAACCCCGATAGCCGTCACTCTTGGAAGGTTCGAAGCTGGTAACGGCTGTTCGAGACGCATGGCGCGCTCATTAAGCGACCAACGGCGGAACGCTGTCGACGCGGTAATGAATGCAAGTACCAGAACCATGATTCCGATGACCTCAACACCCTGAATATCTTTGAGAACCACGAGCGATCCGAGGCCTCCTGCAACAAGGGCGAGAGAAGTTCTGATCCACGATAAAAACGTGCGCTCGTTAGCGAGTGTGAATCGGTAATCAGGATCCACTCCCCAATCTCGCGGATCCGGTGGAAACAAATATTCACGAATCTTCACTTCAGCACTCCTAATTCTGTGATTGCTGCAAGAAAGCGATCGTTTTCAACGGCGCTACCGATTGTTACGCGAATCCCTTCTCCGTCAAACGGTCGGACGACCACACCACGCTTCTCAAGTTCGGTTGCGTAATGCATCGTGTTTACGCCAGTCGACAAGTACACAAAGTTGGCTTGGTGGTGGGGCATCCACCAGCCAAGAGACGCAAGTTGAGATTCGACCCGACCGCGTTCTCTGACGATGACTGCGCAGCGCGCCTCAATTTCGTCAATGTTGTCAATCGCCGCAATTGCGGCTGCCTGAGCCGCTGCATTGACGTGAAACGGAACCGCAACCTTGTCGATATCAGCAATGACCTCGGCATCACCGACTGCATAACCAACTCGAAGCCCGGCCAAGCCATGAGCTTTTGAAAGAGTTCGCGTCACCAGCACATTACGAAAACGCGGCACTACCTCTGCGACAGGGTCAGGGGTATCAGCGTCTACGAATTCCCTATATGCCTCGTCAATCACAACGATCACACCATCGCCAGCCGCCGTAGCGATACGAACAATGTCATCCGCTTCAAGCAACGTGCCGGTCGGATTGTTCGGTGTCGCCAACATGATGACCTTCGTCGCCGGCGAAATCGCCGAAATGATGCCGTCGACGTCATATGTGAGGTCATCAAGAAGGGGAACTCGAACCATCTCGGCACCCGTCAATTGCGAGAAAATCGGGTACACCTCGAATGATCTCCAGCCAAAAATGATTTCGTCGTCGGCATCGAGATACGTGAGGAAAATCTGCTGCAACAACCCAACCGAGCCATTTCCAATCGTGACCTGTTCTGCGTTAACGCCCAGCCATGAAGCGATGTGAGAACGCAACTCTGCTCCACGATGATCGGCATATCGGTTCGCTCCGCGCACCGCATGGAGAACCGCATTCTCGATCGCCGAGATTGGGGCCTCAGGGTTCTCGTTCGATGCAAGTTTTACTGCATCGACAACACCGTGATCTTGCTGCGCCTGTTTTGCGTCGCGTCCAGGCCTGTAGGCGGGAAGAGCCTCAACAGCAGATCGTGGGCGACCGGGTCGTGCTAGTTCGTTCACATCAGGAACGGTAGCGCCCAACGACCCCTGAGTTCTCGAGTTCATCGATCTCTTCTTCGGAGTACCCAAGCTCGGAAAGAACCTCGCGGCCATTCTCGCCAAGTAATGGCGCAAACCTCCGAGGTTCAGCGTCGGTGGGAACTCCGGGTGCAAGCGATGGCGTGATTCGATATCGACCGAGGCGCGGGTGTTCGGTCATTGGAAGTGAGTTCGTTACATCGTCGAGACTGACAACTTCATGAACTGGGACACCTGCTGATGCACATGCGTTAACAAACTCACTAGTGGTGAGTTCTCCCGCAATCCGCTGGTACTCGCGGTACAGCTCATCAATATTGTTCAACCGCCCGATGCGAGAAACAAATCGATCGTCATCGAGCATTTCAACCCGCCCACCAATACGAATCAGTGCCTCAAAATGATGTCGCTCGTACGCCAGAATTGCAACCAGTCCACCGTCGGAGGTTCGGAGTGGGCGACGCTCTGGGCTCAACAGCCGTGGGTAACCAGCTCGGGAAAATTGCGGCTCCGGGATCGCTTCTGCGCCATGTTCAACTAGGAGAAACGCTCGCATCATGTCGTACATCGCAAGAACCGTGTCCGTTCCCTCGCCGGTGCGCTCACGATGGAACAGCCCCGCGAGCACAGCCTGGGCAAGCGCCATGCCCGACACCTTGTCAGCGATCAGGATTGGTGCCATCACTGGCGGAAGTCCGGCGCGTTCATTGGTATCAACGAATCCAGTTGCCGCTTGAATGATGTCGTCGTAGGCAGCAGCGTCCGCATGTTCAGAATTCGGGTCGTAGCCGGCTGCTGCAACCCAAACGAGATCTGGACGTAACGGCCTCAGGTCAGCAGGGGTGACCCGGGCACGCTCACGCGACCCTGGGCGAAGGTTGGTCACGAACACGTCGCTCTCTACGACAAGTTTCTCGAAAATCGCCCGACCCTCGTCACTACGCAGGTCAAGAACAATGCTTCGCTTGTTACGCATTAGGTTCAACGTCACCCCAGAGACATCTGGGTGCGGACCCCTGCCCATATGACGATTTGCATCGCCGACGGTGGTCTCCACCACCGTCACGTCGGCACCCATGTCGGCAAGAATTTGGGTGCCAAACGGACCCATGATGACTGCCGTCAGGTCGAGGACTTTTACACCAGCAAGCGGTTGATAATGGCTCATCGGCTTCTTAGTCGAGCAGGTCGACCGGCATGTCAACGAATCGTGCACGCAGCCACTCGCCAAGGCTTTTTGCTTGACCATCAGTGCGCGTCGATGCCGCAACCCCTTCAGAAAGCAGGCCTCTCACAACGAAGTTCAACGATCGAATATTCGGAAATGCATAACGATCCACGGTGAGCACGGCGGTTTCTGGCAACAGTTGCTTGAATCGATCAACCGTAAGAAATTCGTCAAGCCACAACCACGCGTCATCACTTCGAGCGAAAATGCCCAAGTTTGCGTCACCACCCTTATCGCCTGAGCGAGCACCAAACAAAGTTCCTAGCGGAACGCTTCGGCTGTCGCCACCTGGGCTCGATCCCTGAGGGCCGGCAGTGGGTTCGACAGTCACCGGATCGTATTCAGGGGCAATCGATTCAATTTGGCGAGTCGAGCCATTGACATGAACATACGCAGGAACAAGATCGGCTGGAACGAGAGCTGGTCGGTACACCCCAAATGGTGAGCCCGCCGATGGGCCGCCAGACAGGGAGTAAAACCCTGGAATGCTTGAGAGTCCTGTTTCCACGAACGCGTTTGAAAAGGCTCGGCCAACTTTACGTTCATCCCGATCTTTCACGCTGATTCGGAGTTGAGCGGTCGCCGCCTCGTTACTTTGTGGATCGACATGGTCGGTCCTTACCAGCCGGACTTCGCACTCTTCGAAGTCGTCAGCTGAGTACGGCGAGGCTTCCCAAAACGCTTCCAGTGCCATCTCGGATTTTTCCTCGATGTCAAGCCCGGTCAGAGCAAGCACCATGTCGTTGCGGTAGCCCCCGAGCTCATTCATCGCAACCTTCAACGAACCGGTTGGTGGTTGACCCTTGACGCCAGAAATTCGGACCCGGTCTTGTTCAACCTGCTCAAGTGAGATGGTGTCAAACCGTGATGTCACATCGGGCCCGAGGTAATGCGAACCGCCGATTTCGTAGAGCAGCTGACTTGTCACCGTGCCCACTGACACGAGACCACCGGTGCCGTCGTGTTTGCCAATCACACTTGAGCCGTCAGCAAACACATCGGCCCACGGGAACCCGACTCGCTCCCGGCCTTGAACCTCAGTGAAGAACGAGTAATTCCCGCCTGTGACCTGTCCCGAACATTCGATGACGTGACCCGCGACCACAGCACCCGCAAGGGCGTCCCAATCGGTGCGTGACCACCCATGGTGATGTGCGGCCGGACCGCAGACGACCGCTGCGTCGGTTACTCGACCGGTGACGACAATGTCTGCACCCTCCGACAACGCATCGACGATTCCCCAGCAGCCGAGGTATGCGTTTGCCGACACATATCGCGAGACATCACCAAGCCCGTTCGATGGATCAAATGCAACAAGATCTCCCGACGATGCGAGGTCAACTGCACGATCTAACAGGTCGTCACCATCGACATATGCAATTGTCGGATTCAGACCAAGACGATCTGCAATTTCCTGGAGCGCATCTGCACAACCCCCCGGATCGAGACCGCCCGCATTCGAGACCACCTTGATTCCACGATCGAGACAGGTTCCCATGACCTGCTCCATCTGTGTCACAAAGGTTGACGCAAATCCCCGTCCGGGATTCTTCGCCCGAATTCTTGAAAGGATGAGCATGGTGAGTTCGGCTAGCCAGTCGCCGGTGAGCACATCAATTGGACCACCTTCAACCATCTCTTTGGCACCGGACAACCGATCTCCAAAAAACCCGGAACAGTTCGCAATACGAATCGAGTCACTCATTGCTCGTCACTCCCCTGATCAAGTTCAACGAGCAGATCACCCATGTCGACACGATCACCGACGGCGAAACGAACCTCAGTCACTGTCGATGCTGCAGGTGCTGAGATCTGATGCTCCATTTTCATTGCCTCAATCACCATGAGCACCTGGTCTGCCTCCACCACATCTCCGGCAGTCACCCGAACATCAATGACTGTGCCAGGGAGCGGCGCAACTGGACCAGAGCCGGCAAGGTCTGCGTCATGTTGGGCGAAGCGGGGTAATTCGCGCCACAACGTTCGGCCCGAGAACCCGCTTACCCTCCAACCGTGGCCGTCTCGTGTCACCGCTGGCGAGGTTCGGCGGCCATCTATTTCGATCGCACTTCCAACGCATCGAATGACAGCGGTTCGGCGCCCATCGTCAATGAGCACACCCTCAGCATCGGCCTTCGGCCATTCACCAAGTTTGAATTCCCAACTGTCGTTTCCGATGAAGCGGTACTCAACTTCGTGCTCAACATCTTCATCACCACCCAATTCGACCATCGTCACCCGTTGACCGCGGGTCGCAAGATTTCGCCATCCGCTTGGAGCAAATCCCCAACGCTGATCGGCTCGGCGATGTTCGGCAGCTCGATGCAGGACGACTGAAACTAAGTGAGCATCAATCTCTAACGGCTCTGGTCTGACACCGTTCAACACCTCGGGGTGACGATCGAGATACCCAGTGTCTACCGAACCAGTAGCAAATTCATCTTCGGTGAGAATTGCAATAAGGCTGTCTGCATTTGTGCGAACCCCAGCGATGTCTGCTCGACGCATTGCATCTGCAGCAACTGACAATGCCGTCGCACGGTCGCGACCAACTGCAATCACCTTTGCCAGAAGTGAGTCGTAATTCGTTGTGACGGTGCTACCAGCATGAATTCCGCTATCAACTCGAACGCTGCCAGGAACAGAGAATGCGGTGATTTCACCAGTTGACGGCATCCACCCGCTACTTGGATCTTCAGCAACAACACGAAGTTCAACCGCGTGGCCACACAACAAAATCTCGCCCTGTGCCATACCGAGCCCGAGACCCATTGCGACGTCGAACTGCAAGCCGACCAAGTCAACACCGGTGACAGCCTCGGTCACCGGATGCTCAACCTGAAGCCGGGTATTCACCTCTAAGAAAGTGATCGTTCCATCGCTGCCGACTAAGAACTCGACAGTTCCAGCTCCGCGGTAATTCACGTGACGAGCGAGCCGAATGGCTCCATCGTGCAGGGCCAAACGAACATCATCGGCCAAACCAATTGCCGGAGCCTCCTCAATCACTTTCTGATTACGACGCTGCACGGAACAGTCCCGCTCACCGAAATGCAGCACTTCCCCGTGACCGTCACCAACCACCTGAACTTCGATGTGGCGCCCTTGTTCGATATACGGCTCAATGAACACCGAGGAATCACCGAATGCGGCTGCCGCTTCACGAGACGCCGACTCGATCGCCGAAGCAAGGTCATCACCCTCTCGCACGATCCGCATTCCACGGCCACCACCTCCTGCGGCTGCCTTGACAAGGGCAGGCAAGGGAACATCTGAAGGGACGCTTCCGCTGCCCGACACTTCGATGATCGGAGTGGTCGGGACACCGGCCTGCTCAGCCGCACGCTTCGCTGCGATCTTGTCACCAAGTAACTCAATCTGTTCAGGCGTTGGTCCAATCCACAGCAAGCCAGCCGCCTCCACCGCACGCGCTGCGTCGGCGTTCTCAGCCAAAAAGCCATAACCCGGGTGCACCGCATCGCATTGGTTCTCGATTGCTGCTTGCACAATTGCATCGACCCGGAGGTAACTCTCCGCTGCAGTTTCTCCACCAAGGGCAACTGCGATATCCATCGATTCGAGATGAAGGGATGTTCTGTCGGCCTCTGAGTACACGCCGACACATGAAATTCCTCGCTCTTTGGCTGTTCTCGCAATACGGATTGCGATTTCACCGCGGTTCGCAATGAGTAGCCGTCGGATCTTGTGAGTTGTCATGATCAGTGCCTCCACACGCCGTATTCGGTGGCGCCACGAACTTCGTTTGAGTGAATTGCTGAAAGCGCCATACCCAGCACATGTCGGGTGTCGTTCGGATGAATAATTCCGTCATCCCATATCCGCCCCGTTGCGAACAGAGCGGAGCTCTCACTTTCGATCTGCGCTTCAAGGGCCTCTTTTTGCGCGTTCAACACATCCTCGTCAATGTCAGCACCTCGACCAGCTGCCGCATTGCGGGCAACGATGTCCATCACACCCGCAAGCTGTCGGCCGCCCATCACTGCGATCTTGTGGTTCGGCCAGGTGAACACAAAGCGTGGGTCATAGGCTCGACCGGCCATGCCATAGTTGCCGGCCCCGTACGAGGCGCCCACCATGAGCACGACATGAGGAACCTCAGAGTTCGACACTGCGTTGATGAGCTTGGCTCCGTTACGGATAATGCCTCCGCGCTCGGCTTGTGAACCAACCATGAACCCCGTGATGTTGTGCAAGAACACGAGCGGTGTGTTCGTTCGGTTACAGAGCTGAATGAATTGCGCCCCCTTCGACGCCTCTTCTGAAAAGAGAATTCCATTGTTCCCAATAAAACCGACCGGGAATCCGTGCACAGAACCCCATCCACAGATCAGCTTGTCGCCATAAAGCGGTTTGAACTCTTCAAACCTGCTTCCATCAAGCACCCTCGCATAAACCTCGCGAATGTCGAATGGAACGCGGACATCAGCCGATGCACATCCAATTAATTCATCCGTTGAGTACAGAGGCTCATCTGCGGGTTCTGTCGGGCCGGGGCCTAGTTTTTGCCACCGCAAGTGCGCCACGATTTCTCTAGTGATGCGAAGAGCATCCATCTCGTCAACAGCGAGATAGTCCGACAGGCCACTCACTCGCGAATGCATTTCAGCCCCGCCGAGCGACTCCTCGTCGATGATCTCATCAATCGCCATTTTCACGAGTGGCGGACCACCCAAGTACGCCGTTCCACGATCTTTCACGAACACGGTGTAATCACTCATCCCAGGCGTATACGCGCCGCCCGCAGTTGCCGGGCCAAATCCAACAGCGATTGTTGGAATTCCCGCTTTTGAGAGTTGCGTTTGGTGTTTGAAGCTTGCACCACCTCGAACAAAAATGTCGGCCTGATGGGGAAGGTCGGCGCCAGCAGACTCGTTGAGCGCGATCCACGGCAATCGGTTCTGAGCGACGATCTCAAAAAATCGCGACCCTTTCTCGACAGTTCGGGGATTCGATGACCCACCGCGGTAGGTCATATCGGTTGCGGTGATTCCAACCTCGACCCCTTCGACGATGCCAATTCCGACAACGACTCCTGCCCCAATCGGAAACTCAGAACCCCAGCCAGCAAGCGGGCTCAACTCGAGAAACGGAGTATCGGGATCAATCAACTGCTCGATGCGCTCGCGAGCAAGCATCTTTCCACGTTTGCGATGGCGATCGACATAACGCTGACCCCCAATCGTCTCGACTTTCGCAAGCTCATCAGCGACCAGAGCCCAGAGTGATTCCATCTCTGATCGATTTTGTAAGAACTCAGAACTGCGCGTATCAAGCCTTGATCGGATCACCGATCTCGGACGTGTCGCGCTCCCCACCGTTGTTTCGTTCGACACAATTGATGACCGTACGTGGTGGTACCTTCGGAAGTCAATCTGGTGGCACGCAACGGCGTGGGTGACGTCTGCCGTAATGGGGGTTGTTCACCCAATGGAGGAGGGAAACATGACCGTTCAGGGGATCCTTGACGACCTGATCGCTGAGCAGCAAGCGCTTGATGATGTTGTTGCATCGCTCTCCGAAGAGCAGTGGGCTGAGCCGACTCCGAGCCCCGGGTGGACCATCGCTGATCAAATTGCGCACCTCACCTATTTCGATGCCACCGCCGCTCTCGCAATTCGAGATACGGCCGCATTCATTGAGCACCGCGCCCATCTCGTCGAGCTCATGGCTGATCCGCAGGCAGTTGAAGCAGAGACGATGGGACCACTTCGAGCGCTGACTGGGGAAGGACTTCTCAGCGAATGGCGAGCTAATCGCCGAGCACTGGAATCTGCTGGCCGCAGCCTTGCAGAAGACGCTCGGGTTGAGTGGTACGGCCCATCAATGGGCGCGAAGTCCTTCCTCACCGCACGACTTATGGAAGCGTGGGCTCACGGACAAGACGTCGTCGACACGATGGGGGCTGCCAGACCAGCATCGGATCGCCTACGACATATCGCTCAACTCGGGGTCATCACGCGAGGCTGGAGCTACATCAACCGTGGACTCGACGTTCCTGCTGGAAACGTCTCGGTCACGCTGACCGCACCATCTGGTGAAACCTGGGAATGGAACCAAGGTGATGCTGAAGCATCAGTTTCGGGAACTGCCGAAGACTTCTGCTTAGTCGTTACTCAGCGACGCCACCTCGATGACACCAGGCTCGTCACTGACGGCGAACTTGCCCGTGACTGGCTCTTGCAAGCCCAGGCATTTGCAGGCGGAGCGACGGATGGCCCAGCCGCCGGCACGTGGAAGGACAACTAATGGATTTCGATTTTCCTTCCGATGATGACCCACGCCGGATCGAGTTGCGTTCGTGGCTTGCTGAGCATCCGTCTCCGACGAGCGCTGAACTTCACGAAGCAGGCCTTCTCGTTCCGCACTGGCCCCGACCGTGGGGGGTTGAAGCAGACCCCATTCACCAACTCATCATTGACGAGGAGTTAAAGGCAGCGGGAGTAAAAGAAACTTCAGTCTCGACAAATCCAATCGGAGTCGGATGGGCTGCCCCCACCATCTTGCTCGCAGGAAGTGATTGGCAGAAGGAGAGATTTCTTCCGAAGATTTTTAGCGGCGAAGAGCAGTGGTGTCAGTTGTTCAGCGAACCCGACTCAGGTTCGGACCTCGCATCGCTATCAACCCGAGCCGTTCGCGACGGCGACGAGTACATCATCAATGGTTCGAAGATTTGGTCGAGTGGAGCTCACCATTCCGAGTATGGGATTCTCATTGCGAGAACCGATCCCGATGTTCCAAAGCACAAAGGGATTTCGTACTTCATCATTCCGATGGATATTCCGGGTCTCACCCTGTCGCCAATTATCGATATGACGACCGCTCACTCGTTCAACCAGACCTTCTTTGACGATGTTCGCCTGCCGGCAAAGTATCTCGTTGGCCAAGAGGGCGACGGATGGCGGCTTGCAAAAGTGACCCTCGCAAATGAGCGCGTTTCGCTCTCATCGTCGGGGTCGCTATGGGGGTCTGGCCCATCGGCTGGAGACCTCCTCGACCTGGTTCGCAACAACGGTGGCAGCAACGACCCAGTCGTGCGTCAGCGCCTCGCCAATCTCTTCATTGAGTCAGAGGTACTTCGGCTCAACCGACTGCGAACACTGAGTGCTCGCCTGAACGGCAGGACACCCGGCGCTGAAGCCTCGGTTCAAAAGATCATGGGTGACGAACACGGTCAACATGTGATGGAACTCGCAAAAGACCTCGTAGGGACCTCTGGCATGTTGACCGGCTCAGGGCCGGCTGGCGAAATTCCGCGTCGCTCTCAGCGAGGTGCGACCGAAGTGAACTTCCCTCGAGGCGAAGGCAGTCAGTTCCCAGAAGTTGACCCGCTATGGCATTACGGCTGGCTGTTCGCTCCAGCGCTCACGCTCGGCGGAGGAACCTTCGCTGTTCAGCGAAATATTGTTGCCGAACTGGTGCTCGGCCTTCCCCGTGACATTCACGGTGACGCGGGTATGACCTGGTCTGAATTCCGAACCCGAAAGGACCCATCGTGAGAACACGAATCACCGACATGCTCGGAATCGACATTCCGATTCTCGCCTTCAGTCATTGCCGCGATGTAGTAGCTGCCGTCACCAAAGCCGGTGGACTTGGGGTTCTCGGGGCAGCAGGGCACTCTGACAAACAACTCGAAATCGATCTCGACTGGATCGAGGAGCAAGTTGGTGATCTCCCGTACGGAGTTGACCTCATCGTTCCAGCGAAGTACACCGGCTCGGACCAGGGTGGAATGACTGTCGCTGAACTCGGCGGAATGATTCCTCAAGAACATCGTGAATTTGTCAACAAGTTGCTTGATGATTATGGCGTGCCCACTCTCGACGAGGAGCAAGGTGGTCGCGGTCTAGGCGCTGAATCAAAATCTGCTCCGTTGACAGCAGACCGTGCTGCTCCCCAGCTTGAGATCACGCTTGCGCATAAGGCGTCGCTTGTCGTGAACGCCTTGGGCCCCCCTCCTGCACACATGCTTGAGAGAGTTCACGAACAAGGCCGACTTGTTGGTGCTCTCGCAGGGAAAGCCCAACACGCTGAACGCCACGCCGCCGTCGGCGTTGACATCGTGATCGCCCAGGGTTCTGAAGCCGGCGGCCACACCGGTGAGATTGGCACGATGGTGCTCATCCCCGAGATCGTTGATGCAATTGGTGATCGAGTGCCCGTACTCGGAGCAGGTGGCATCGGACGGGGCCGTCAGATGGCGGCCTCGATGGCTCTTGGTGCTGAAGGGGTGTGGTGTGGATCGGTATGGCTCACCACCGAGGAGGCCGAAACTCATCCGACAGTGAAAGAGAAGTTCCTCGCTGCGACATCTTCCGACACCTTGAGGTCAAAATCGCGCACAGGAAAACCTGCTCGCCAATTGCGGACCGCTTGGACCGACGCTTGGGAAGACCCAGCAAACCCGAAGCCGTTGCCGATGCCGCTTCAACCAATGCTCGTTGACACTGCGATCCGTCGAATCGATCGCGCGGCCCATGATTCATCCTCCGGAGCAGCCCAACTTGCGAACTACTTCGTTGGCCAGATCGTTGGCACGATGAACGTCTCAAAGCCAGCTGCTCGTGTTGTGTATGAAATGGTTGAAGAATTCATTGAGTCGGTACAGCGTCTCGATGAGCTGATGAACGACTGAGGCCAGTAAGGGATTATTGCCTCACGACATTGCCCGAGGTCGAGAAATGCTTACGTCTGGCGGACAAATTCGAGATCGGTGATAACCCGACCAGCGTCAATTCCTTTGCGCTCAAATCGAGTGATTGGCCGATCAGACGGTCGATCAACAACTCCTCCAGCGAGCTCAGGGTGGGAACTACATACGTCGAGCATTTGTTCTGCGTAATCAACAATGTCAGTTGCCATTCGCAGTCGACCACCCTCAACGAGGCACGGTACGAGGCGAGTCACGATGGCGCGGGTGACGATGCGACGTTGTCGTTGTTTCGGTTTTGGCCATGGGTCAGGAAACCAGATCCGAATTTCGTCAATACTGCGAGTCGGAAGTCTGTTAAGGAATTCGAGCGCATCACCGTGAATGACCCGCAGGTTGCTGAGGCCCACCGATTCGATATCAACCATGAGGCGAGCAATTCCTGGCGTGTGCACATCAGCGGCGATGAGATCAACCTCTGGTTGATCAATCGCCGAGGCAACCGCTGCCTCACCAGCGCCACACCCAATCTCTACCGCGACCGGTGCCAACCTGCCAAAGATCTCTTCGGAGGTTATGGGCGGTCCTTCAACATCGAGTCCATAGAGCGGCAGAAGCCTCTCAAACGCAGCCGATCGAGTTGCTGACATTCGGCGTCGACGAGGTTTAAACGTTCGAGCGACAGCCATCGGCCGCCCTTCATGGGTCAACATCACTCACCCTGCTGTGTACTGAGGAAACGTTCCATCAGGTGTTGCCCTGCCGTAATCGGTTCTGCAACGTCTCCTCTGACAGGTCGACATGGTGCAAGCACGTCAATCACGGCGTCCCAGTTCGCATTGTGAAAGAACGCAATCGATTGGCGTTGATTTGAACCACTTGAGGCAGAAGGAATCTGTACACGGTGAAGGGTGGATCGCCAGCGTCCTGCAGTCCATCGCTCGAGAGCATCGCCAACATTGACGACGTATGCACCATCCTCGGCAGGTACCGCATGCCAGCGGCCATCAGCACCACGAACCTCGAGCCCTCCCGGAGCGTCGTCTTGACGAAGCAAAGTAAGAGTTCCGTAATCAGAATGTGCGCCGGCGCGCAACTGGCCTGGAGCAACATCGTTGCTTCCAATATGCGGATAGTGCAGCAGCCGTAAGGCCGAGGTGTGGTGATCAATCGATGCCGTAAAAGTGTCGCCCGACATTCCAAGCCCAATTGCCATCAACGAAAGAAGTCGCTCACACAGCCGCGCGAGTTCGTCGTAATAAGCATTCATCACAGTGGCCATCTCCGATAGTTCGGTTGGCCACCGATTTGGCGAATAGGCGAACGCCGCTGCCGGGTCAAGGGAAATGATTTCTTGCATTTCATCGGCATCGATGAACGGACCGATTGAAAACGTCTCTTTCAAGTCCGGCGGGCTGGATTTCCCACGGCTCGCAGCAAGTCGTTCAACCTTGTAAGGGCCGTATCCGTAGGCGTCACCCTGCGGAATCGCAACGGACATCTTGGCCTCGGTGTTCATGGCAAAAAATGCTGTCGCGATGTCCCACGCCTCTTGTTCAATCACAGGGTCGAGCCGATGCCCAACAATCTGCATGAAACCAATCTCGCTGCAGGCCGCATCAAGTTGGCGCGCGACGACCTCAGTTGGGTCGCGCAGATCTACGGTCGGAATGGACATCGTGTTGACAGTAGCGAGAACCGAACCGAGCGAATTAACGCTCGGCTACCCCCACAAACATGTTCAGGCTGCTGAGCGTTCCAAAATGTGGATTCCACAGGCGGATGCCAGCCCGATCACATGAGCGAGCCCCACCTTGGCACCTTCAATCTGGCGGTCTCCCGCCTCGCCACGGACGTGCTGACACACTTCCCAAATGTTGGCAATGCCGGTTGCTGAAATTGGGTGACCCTTTGATTGGAGACCACCTGAAACGTTCACGGGCATTCTTCCATCACGATAGGGAGCGCCTGACTCGAAGAAGTCAACTGCGCCACCCTCGTCACACAACATGAGGTTGTCGTAGTGAACGAGCTCCGCGGTTGCGAAACAGTCGTGAAGTTCAACAAGATTGAGATCCTGCGGGCCAACGCCTGCTTGTTCGTACGCCTGGTGAGCTGCATTGCGGGTCAGCGTGTTGACATCAGGCAACACCTGACAGGCTTCCTGCCACGGGTCGCTGGTAAGGATCGAAGCCGATACTTTGACCGCTCGGCGTTGCTGCTCAAGAGACAGTGTCTTGAGTTTCTCGCCATTAATCACCACAGCAGCTGCAGCACCATCACAGTTTGCTGAACACATTGGGCGGGTATTCGGATACGCGATCATGACATCGTTCATGATCTGCTCAAGACTCATTGCCTTGTTGTAGGCGGCGAGCGGATTCAGCGTTGAATGCGAGTGGTTCTTCTCGCTGATCTTGGCGAACAATTCGAAGTCTGCCCCACCGTATTTGTGGCCGTACTCCATTCCGATTTGCGCGAATACACCTGGCATCGACTCGGTTCCAATTCGACCATCAACCGGACCGACAGCGCCGAAACGACCATTACGAGCCCATTCATCATTGTCGGCTTTGGGTTTGCCACCGGCACCAAGAAGTCCGGCACCTGCAAGTTTCTCGACGCCAACCGCGAGGCCCATGTCGACCTCACCAGCCTTGACCGCCATGATGACGGTACGAAGAGCAGTGGCGCCAGTTGCGCACGCGTTCGACACGTTGTACGCGGGGATGCCCGTCTGACCAACCTGCTTCTGAAGTTGCTGGGCAATACTTCCTGACCCGAGGAGGTTGCCAGCCGCAATGATGCCGATATCGGCCATCGTCACACCGGCATCCGCAAGCGCCCCATGGATCGCTTCCGCTCCGAGGTCCACCACGTCGAGATTCGGGTGCTTGCCAAATTTGGTCATGTGGATCCCGAGGATCCAGATGTCGTCGCTTCTACTCATGATCTCTCCTTATATGAAATTTGCCCGTAATCAGGCAGGCTCGAATCCGTAATTGACCGCTTCCACACCAGCGGAATCTGTGCCCACCACCGTAGTTGCGAGGCGAACCTTCATTCCGAGGCTGACGTGTTCAGGGTCGGGCGGACAGTTGATGATGTTTGCTCGAACGCTGGTTCCACCACAGTCGATCACCGCCGCAACAAACGGAACCTCGACACCTGGGGCTGCAAATGTGATGATCGAGAACGACCGAAGCACACCTTCGGTGGGTATGTCGACGGAGGTGAATTCCGTGTTGAAACAGCCTGCGCAGGCATTTCGGCGATCGAAATATCGTGCGCCACATGACGTGCATTCATTTGCGACAAGGTGCGGTGTTGGCTCAAGGTTGAGGTACTCAACAAACGGGATCTGTGTTGCAGTCGACATCGTTCCTCCTGTGGTTACATTCGCGAACCTACGTCGTCGTTTCTCAACACGACGAGTCGGTCGAAGTGCTTGCGAAGTGGCAGGCTGTGGGGATGTCGCTTCTCGAATCAATGGACGGACTCAGTGCCGAAGAGTCCGAATTTGTTGATGTCATTTCCAAATGGGTTGATCAAGAGGTTCGTCCTGTCGTTCGGGACCTCGAGCATTCAGATACGTACCCCGCAGAGCTCATCGATCAGATGAAAGAGCTCGGAATCTATGGGTTGGCAATTGGCGAACCATGGAATTCAGGTGCAGTGTCCGGTCGGTGTTATGCCCGGATCACAGAAGAAATTGCTCGTGGCTGGATGTCGCTCTCTGGAGCGTTCGGTGGCCATTCTGTGGTTTCTAAACTGCTCACGCGCCACGGCACCTCCGAGCAGCAAGACCGGTACTTGCCATCGATGGCAACCGGAGAGATTCGCGCGACGATGGCGTTGACGGAACCTGATGGAGGTTCTGATCTCCAAGCAATTCGGACTGTTGCTCAACCCGCTCAACGCGAGGGAGTTGATGGGTATGTCATCAACGGGTCGAAGACATGGATCACAAACTCTCGGATGTCCGACGTCGTCGCCTTGCTTTGCAAAACCGACCCTCAAGCCAACCCTGCCCACACCGGCATCTCCATCTTGCTCGTCGAGAAGGTCCCTGGGTTTACCGTTGGCCGAAATCTGCCCAAGCTCGGGTACAAGGGTGTCGAAAGCTGCGAACTGTCATTCGACGACTGCTTCGTACCCGCCAACGCCCTGCTCGGTGGAGTCGAGGGACAGGGTTTCACGCAGATGATGGGTGGGCTTGAAATTGGCCGTATTCAGGTGGCTGCTCGCGCAATCGGAGTTGCGAGGGCTGCCTTCGATGATGCGCTTGACTACGCAACACAACGTGAGACATTTGGTCAGCCGATTTGGCGACATCAGTCGGTAGGAAATTTGCTTGCTGACATGGCAACACAGATCACCGCTGGCCAACGTCTCAACTACCACGCAGCAGAGCGATTCGATACCGGTGTCCGCGCTGATCTCGAAGCAGGAATGGCGAAGTTGTTCTGTTCGGAGATGGCCTCAAAGGTGACGCTTGATGCGATCAGAATTCACGGTGGGCATGGATATTCCACCGAATTTGATGTCGAGCGCTACTACCGAGATGCACCATTAATGATCGTTGGCGAGGGAACAAATGAGATCCAGCGCAACGTCATCGCTCGTCAACTTGTCGAGCGTCGGACAAAACGTTGAAGTCATACTCCGATTGATCCGCTCTCGACTAGGTCCGAGATTCGATCGTCGCTGTAACCGAGTTCACGCAAGATGCCGGCTGTGTTTTGCCCAACCGTAGGAATTGATCCCATCGGCTCGTCATGCCCATGCATGATGGCTGGGGGCCGAAGCGTTCGAATCGGTCCTTCGGCACTCTCAACAGTTCGCCATCGATCACGTTCGACAAGATTCGGATGATCGATGACGTCTGCGATGTCGTTCACTCGGCCGTTTGCAATTCCGGCTTCATCAAGTAGCTGTGCCGCCTCGCTCGCTGTCATGGTCGTGAACACATCTTCGATGACGGCCGCAAGATCGCGTCGATGGAGGTGACGGTCGTCGTTGGTGGCAAATCGCGAATCTGTTGCCACCTCAGGGCGTTTCAGCACCTTGGTGCAGAACGACTCCCATTCGCGTTGATTCTGAATGCCGAATTGAACCCGACCATTTGCCGCAGCAAATGACCCGTACGGATAGATCGATGGGTGAGAATCACCCGCTCTCACCGGCCCCTCTCCGGTGTATAAGCCGTAGTTGATGGGATGTCCCATCCATTCAATGAGTGCATCAAACAGCGACACCTCAATTGCGGTTCCCTCGCCGGTAGTCCCTCGATGGACAAGGGCTGCAAGCACAGCCGAATAGACGTACATGCCACCGGCAATATCGGCGACAGAAATTCCCGCTCGAACCATCTCCGACGCCGAGCCTGTCACCGACAGCAACCCCGCCTCAGCCTGAATCAGGAGGTCGTATGCCTTGCGGTTTTCAAGCGGACCACCTTCCCCGTATCCGGTGAGATCAACAGTAATCAGACGCGGATTCA
>LFFE01000025.1 GCA_001510385.1 Actinobacteria bacterium casp-actino5
TTGATCTGTCAGATGGCTTAGCGAGCACCTACGAGTGGTTCTTGTCGACTGAGTCGGCTGGCGAGCAACTTCGCGGCATCGGATTCGACTGACTCCACGACTACATTCCTAGTCGTGGCAGACCGTTCGACTTTCGCCGAACGCGCGATGGAGTACGCACCACAGTTGTATTCCACTGCGCTTCGCATGACGCGAAACGCGGCCGACGCCGAAGATCTTGTGCAAGAAACCATGATGCGCGGGTACCGCAGTTTTGAGACCTTCGAAGAGGGAACCAACCTCCGTGCCTGGCTCTACCGCATTCTTACGAACGCATTCATCAACCGCTACCGTTCGAAACAGCGCCGCCCAATGGAAACCGATCTTGCCGATGTCGAAGATCTCTACCTCTACAAACGAGTGGCCTCTCTCGAGAATGCAGCGGCAACGCTCTCAGCTGAGGATCAGTTTCTTGATCTCTTGACCGATGACGAGGTGAAATCGGCCGTCGAAGACCTTCCCGATACGTTCAAATTGCCCGTGATTCTCGCTGATGTCGAGGGTTTTGCATACAAAGAAATCGCTGAAATGCTCGATATTCCAGTTGGAACAGTCATGTCTCGGCTCCATCGGGGAAGAAAAGCGATGCAAAAACAGTTATACGAATATGCACAAGCTCGTGGGCTTGTTGAAGATTCCCAGGATTCGAACTAATGGCTAATTGCAAAGAGACGCTTGAAGAACTTGAACCGTACATTGACGGCGAGTTGTCGAGTGACGCCAAAGAGCACATTCATGGTCATCTTGATGGCTGCGTCGACTGTCAACAGGCCTTCGAATTTCACCTTGAACTCAAGGCTGCTATTCTTCGCAAGGTGAATAACGATGAGCTTCCTCCCGGGCTTCTCATGCGTCTTGAGTCATGCCTAAAAGAAGACTTTGATGGGGACGGCACTGTTGGCGACCCCTCAGATCGCTAGAGTAGAAGCATGTTTGCAGCGAATATCTGGCACTGGTGGCTCGGAGTCATTCTCACCGGCGTGGGCGTGCTGACCGCAGTCGGTCTCGTTGCTGGGTACCTCAAGTCGGTGACTGCGCTCAAGCATCCTCTTGGCCGTCGCCAAGGCGACGCTGAACTCTGACTCTTACCACCGACCTCCTTTCGCGTTGTACCTTCCCGCCTGCGGGTGCGGCTGTTCATTGCGCATTTTCAGGCGGTCCTGATTCCTCGGCGTTATTGGTGTTGGCGCGTGCTGCTGAGTTGACGGTGACAGCACATCATGTCGATCACGGGCTAAGGCCGTCATCAACCGATGAAGCCCGCCAAGCCGTCGAGATGGCAGGTTCGCTCGGAATCGAGTGCATCGTGCACCATGTCAAAGTTGATGCGTCGCGCAACCTCGAGGCACATGCGCGCCAGGCCCGACAGGCGGTGCTGCCCGACGGCACTCTCACCGGTCATACTCTCGACGACCAAGCAGAAACCCTTCTGATTCGGCTGATGAGAGGATCAGGCTCTGATGGCTTGTCTGCAATCTCTCCAGGCCCGCAACACCCCATCCTTCGACTCCGCAGGCAAGAGACTGTTGCCCTGTGTGCTGAAGTTGGCATTTCGCCTGTGATTGATCCAACAAATGCAGACCCCTCAATGTGGCGAAATCGTGTGCGTCACGAACTACTTCCGCTCCTCAACAACATCGCCGAACGCGACGTCATTCCCATCCTGTCTCGCACCGCTGATGTGTTGCGTGATGACGCTGAGTTGCTTAACGAACTGGCGGCCCTGATTGACCCAACCGACGCCAACGCGCTGTGTGAGGCCAATCCAGTTCTTGCCGCGAGGGCACTGCGTCAATGGTTAACGTTTGACGGATACCCACCAAGCACAGCAGCAATTCGGCGGGTGCTCGGGGTAGCACGCGGTGACGCAATTGCCTGTGAAATTGATGGAGGAATCCGTGTCGCGCGCAAAGATCGTCGTTTGCGGATTATTACGCCCGACACTTCTGGCGAGTAGTATGGCCTCTCGTATGATCGCCTTTGGAGAAACCGCATGATGCCACCAAAACTGCGTGGCAAGTGGGCCTTGGGCATTCAGCCACGCAATTTCACCTGGATTTTGAAGGACAAACTGGCGATTTGTGAGCGTCCTGGCGGATTTGGCTCGAGTCATCGCCGTGTTCGCCGCCAAGAAGAGATCATCTGGATTCGCGAAAACGGCTTCAACTACGTGGTGTCAATGATTCAGGCGCCGCACAACCTTCACAACTATGAAGAGCTTGGTCAGCCCTACCGGCACCGCCCAATGCGAACCGACAATCTTGATGCGTGGCTGTCCGCCCTGTACCGGGAACTCGATGAACTCATTCGTGCTGGGCAGCGGGTTCTTGTTCATGGAGAAGAACTTGGCGATCGCGTCGTCGGCGTGATGGGTGGTTACATCCGTTGGGCCGGCCTTATTGACGATGCCACTGAGGCGATCACTGTCACCGAGCAGTTGACGGGTCGCAAGCTTGACCCATTTGCACGAGAAGTCATCCTTCGCGCCCACCAACTCCGCTGAAATGGCTGAAGTCGACTGCGTCGTCGTCGGCGCAGGCATGTCCGGACTTGTTACCGCTCGGCAACTCGCCGCATCGGGTATCTCGACCATCGTGTTTGATAAGGGCCGTTCTGTTGGCGGCCGTTTAGCGACCCGACGTATTGGCGCCGCTCGCCTCGACCATGGGGCGCAGTTCGTGACGGCCCGCTCCGAGGCATTCGCCGCGCAACTCTCCGATTGGCAGAATCGCGGGCTCGCAGATGTCTGGTGCCACGGCTTTGAGCGTGATGATGGGCACGAGCGATGGATCGGTGTGAACGGCATGAACTCGTTGGCAAAAGATCTTGCGAACGGTCTCGATGTTCGCGTCGATCACAGGGTGTTTGCTGCAGCCTGGGAGGACACCGAATGGCGAGTGACCTGTGACGATGCGAGTTCAGTGACCGCATCAACTCTGGTGCTCACCGCTCCTACTCCACAGTCGTTTTCGTTTGTCTTTGAAGCCGTTGGCACTCTTCCACGAGAGTTGTCATCTGCCGACCATGACCGAACGATTGCCCTTCTCGCAGTGCTTGATCGCCCGTCTACCCTCACAGGGTCGGGTGCACGTCACGAACCTTCTGATGACATTGCGTTCGTGGTTGATCATGCAGTCAAGGGAATTTCAGAGGTTCCTGCGATCACGTTGAATGCGTCGGCTGCGTGGAGTGAACGCTTTTGGGATGCCGCACCTCACGAGATTGAGCAGGCCCTTGAAGAACTCATTGCGCCATTTCTTGGCTCAGCACACATTGTTGAGCAGCAGGTGAAGAAGTGGCGGTTTGCTACTCCTCGGGCTACGTGGTCATCACCGTGTTGGGCAGAGGAAAAATTTCAACTTGTCGTCGCCGGTGATGCGTTCGGCGGCCCGAGGGTTGAGGGGGCGTTTCTCTCAGGTCTTGCAGCAGCTGAAACGATCAGCCAGTGGTGCACACGGCATCGGTGAGCTCGGCGTCTTCGAGCGACCACCAGGTCACAAAATCTGTGCCCACCTCAGTTCTCATTTCTGTGAAAGAGGCATACTCATCGGGGCATCGTCGGGTAAACGCGGGAGCGTGGGCAAGGCGCATCCCGTTGTTGAGAATCGCCAATCCGTTTTCGAAGCCTGTCACGGCCGGCATCACTACGTACTCATCGTTGACGACAGGCTGAAGTGAGAACCAGACGATGGCCTCACCGAGAAGATCAGCAAAGATCGCACAGTTACCTTGAGCGCGTTCGTCAATGCTGCAGTCATTTATCCCTGGCGTTCCTTCGATAATTGTGACCGAGCGCTGCTCTTCGATCGTGAACGTCGCTGTCGAGGCCGACACTCCGTCTGGAGTGACCGCAAATCTCGTTGTCGAACCATCTAGTCGTTCAGCAAGGTTGATCACCCGAGTAACAGGACTTGCCGCAACATCGCTGACAACTGGCTCTTCCTCATCTGTTGCTGTGATCGATTGCACGACAAAGAGCAGCGCGAATATGCCAGCAACTGCGGCAACAAAACGGAGAGAGAGCAAGGCTCTCACTTGGCGGTCCATCCTCCATCAACGATGATTGATTGTCCTGTCATAAATGTTCCTGCTGACGAAGCAAGTAGCAATAATGCGCCATCGAGTTCGTGCGGTTCACCCATCCGTGGAATCGGGGTGTTGCGTCGAACGAAGTCTTGGCTTCGTTCTTCTTGCATCGGTTCAGTCATTTCCGATGGGAACCATCCGGGGCAGAGCGCATTGACTCGTATCCCTTTTCGAGCCCACTGAAGCGCGAGCTCTCGAGTCATGTTGACAACAGCACCTTTCGATGCGCAGTAGTTCGCCTGTTTCACTGGTGTTGCACCAACATGACCAAGCATTGATGCGACATTGATGATCGAACCACTTCCGCTTTCGATCATTGATGGAGCGCTGAGTTTGGAGAGGTGCCATACCGCAGTGGTGTTGATCTCGAGCACTCGACGAAAGAGTTCAAGCGATTCATCTTCAACGCCGACAACTTCGGTGATACCCGCGTTGTTGACGAGCACGTCGACTCGCCCGTGTGCTTCGATTGTTTCGGCGATGAGCCGTTCACGATCGTCTTCATTCGCCATGTCGGCGGCGATTGGCGTTACTCGATCACGACCAAGTTCATCAGCGAGTGCTTCAAGCCGCTCTTGCCGGCGCGCTGAAATCACGACCGTTGCCCCTACTGCGTGCATGACCCGAGCCATGCGTTCTCCTAGACCAGCTGATGCGCCGGTGACGACAGCGATGGTGTTGTCGAGTCGGAAGAGATCAAGGGGATTTGTGACAGATGACATTCTCCAAGCATTGCAGCGATCTGCACCAGAGTGGTGGCGCCACCCGAAATCACCCAGGCGAGACCTGGTCGGGGTTCAATCGATTGCGGTGGTAGCCGACCTGGGTATATCAGGTCAGAATCAGAAACTGAACACTCTGTCATCAGCAGTGCAGTCTGAGATTTTCGGAGTTGCTGGGTCCAGTGGTCGAATGAAATTCGTAGTGACAACGGGTCGACTGCTGCAACCACTGTGAGGTCTTCAGCACTGTGTAGTCGATGGAGCAAGTCTTCTGCTCCGTGCACATGATCTGCGTCGTCGACCACGACGAGGTGCGGTGAATCGACCATCGGAATCTCGCCAACGCACCTACCGGTCACCTCCGTGATGACGCCAGCACGAGCGTGCTTCCACGAGTTTGTAATCGTGCGCAATGCAGTCGTGCGCCCCGAGCCGGACGGACCAATCACAAGAAGATGTCGGCCGTCACGAATTTCGCAGCTACCTATCGAAAGGTCGTCAACTGCGATGCCAATATCAAGAATTGTTGATGACCCCTTGCGTTGGCCTCCCCCCGTGGTCCAGCCAACCTTGTCGGGCAGTTTGCCGATTGTTGGCGGGGCGATGTGTTGTCCGGCGGGTGAACCAACCGTTGGGCGAATCTGAATTTCGCGTGGCCGAGCACCATGGCAGTACAACGTTCCTCGACCGGGGATCACACCTCTTGCTGCGTCTGATCGGCGATCGGTGCCCCCGAGAACTACTCGAGTTGTTGCTGGAATAGGTGGCTCGACACCTGTCGTCACCATGCAAATTCCAAGGCCTTCTCCCTCCCGACACAGCGATCTCAACACCTCGAGTTCGCTGTCATTGAGGTGCTGAATCAGTTCAGAGATCCCGTCCACCGCAACGATCAAAGGCGAACGTTCACCAGACTTTTTTCGGTCCGCGAGATGCGTGTTGATGACCTGCAACATCCGAGTTTTCTGTTCTTGATCCCATGCAAACACCACCGGAGCGACATTGGGGAAGTCGTTCACGCAGCGCAATGCATCGTCACCTCGGGCATCAATGACATATGCCGGAACGGCTGAATTGTGAAAGAGCACAGACAACAACGCAGTTGTTGTTCCCGACCCGAAACCACCTTCAATTGATAGCGGTCCGTCGCTAGGGGTCCACTTCCAATCGAAGTGTGCTTGTTGTTCAGGAACGTCGATGAGGCCAATGCCATCAATCGATGGCGCGAGTTCTGCGGGGAGTGCATCACTCCAAGGACGGCGAGCAGGCGCGTCGTCGTACACCTCGCAGAGATTCTCAAGCCTGTCGAGGTCATCGTTCATGACGACAGCGGTTTGAACTTCAACGACTTCACCGCCCGATCCCACAACGAGGGCGCGACCTGGATGCGCTTTGCTGATCTGTGCCGCCTCTGCGCACCCCACAACATCTCGAGACTCAGATGTATCTGCGACGCGGAACGCAATCCGAAGATCAGTGTTCGCTCGAATATCGTCGGTGATTGCTCCGGTTACCCGCTGACTTGCCAACACGAGGTGGAGACCAAGACTCCGGCCTTGTGAGGCGATGGCAACGAATGTCTTCATGTGCTCGGGGTACCGATGAGCGAGCACAGCGAACTCGTCGACAACGATGACAAGGCGAGACAGCGACCGATCATTCGATGCCACGCTCGCAATATCGCGGGCATTCATCTCTCGAAGTACTTGTTCTCGTCGATGGATCTCAATTTGGAGTCCAGTCAACATTCGGCCGATCTGTTCAACATCAAGGTCACTCACGACGTCGGTGACATGCGGCAGTTTGCTGAACTCGTCAAATGTCGACCCACCCTTAAAATCAATAAGCACAAGGTTCAACGCCTCACTCGAGTACCGCACACATAAGGCCGTAATGAGTGTGCGAAGAAATTCGCTCTTCCCTGAGCCGGTCGTTCCAGCGATCAAGGCATGAGGCCCATCGCCGACAAGGTCGATGTTGAACGGTCCGTTGACTGAATCACCGATCTCAACACTCAAAGAGTGATCTGACTGACGTACGAATTTTCGTAGCCGCACCAGTTGAGGAAGCACGTCAATCGAACTCTTCAGCCGCTCGGGGTCAGTCAGTTCTGCAAGTTGCGTTGACCATTGATGCCAACGCCGGCTCGAGACTCCTGCCATGTGGGCGAAGGTGATTCCGTCGTCAACAACCACCTCTCCGTGCCAGTTCCCATCGAAGCGAATAACCACCTCGGCACATGAAGGGATCTGCTGAGTGGGCTCTGCGAGAGCGATGATGGTGACCCGGTCATCTGAAACGAGCCGCTGTCGTAACTCGCTCGCTGCAGTTCCTAAACCTTCGATGTCGTCGCTAAGAACGATCGTGTATCGAAACGGGTCATGTTGATGTTCTCCGTACGTCGCAGGCAGCTCACATAGCCCATTTGCTTCGACACAAACATCAGCTGGTCCACTTCTCAGACAGATTTGCGCCACCAGCTGTCGAATGAGTGCCTCGCTCGCGTGGCGCTCGCCCTGGATGACGACAACTCTTCGCATTACCAACATCACAAACACCGGGTCACCTTCAGACGTTTCCGACGAGCTCACTGTGTGAGTTCCAACGACACAGGACAAAAAGTCATCATGATCTGGACGAACCTCCCATAGACGGTCAGAACGCAACCAACGCTCGACGTCAAGAGGCCATCGTGACCTCAGCTCCTTCTTTTTGAATTCGCTGAGCGCGGTCTGTTGGATGTGAAATTTCAGCTCGTTGCTTGCAACAGTCTCATCATGCTGCTTCTTCTCTCGTCGATAACGAGATACCTCTGAGGCGGCTGATGTGAGCCCCATCAGTGCCGCGCCAGCGCCAAACACGAGATACATCCACGAGTGAGTCAACAGGGAGATAAGCACTGCTGTAGCAATACTCATCACCGGCATGGCGAATGTCATCATTCGGAGCCGTAATGGTGGGTTGGGTATCTCTTGACTATCAACGACCGGTGCGGTTGACCTCTGCCGTCTGGTACGAATCACCGGGCTGAATTGTTGCCTGGGTTTTGGCCTGGGTGCCGATTCACCATCACGCTCAAGCACAAATCGGGAGTTTCCCACCACAATGTGAACGACGCCATCGGAGTCGGGGACTTCTGACAGCGATTGGAGGGGTATCACCGAGCCATTTCCATCAATCACCAAATGGTGGCTCTCAAGGGCGGGATCGTCGATATGGCCCGCTACCTGCAGCGACGAGCCAATCGTGAGATGTGAGGAGGCACTCAAGGTGATTCCTGAGTCCGGTCCGGCAGTTGTCGTGACGAGAGACATCGATTTCACAGGCCAAAAGAGGTGAATTTCTCGCTCACCGAGGAAAAAAATCAAAAGTGAACGATCCGGTGAGCCACGCAGTGATCACCGCGGTGATGTTGCAGCCAGACGATGGCCGTATGACAACAGCAACGACATCACAACGGCAAACCATCAACCTTCGGGGCATCCGAGCACAACTTGAGCAGGAATGGAACCGGCTGACCACAGACCCGGCCTCAATTGAGCAACTCTCGGGTTGGAGCGTCGCTGAAACCCGATTCATCGACTTCAACGAACTGCTTCGGGCAACCGGATTCGGTTGCGTTGAAGCCCCTGGCAGCGAAATGCTTCTGCGAAACCTCGTCGCTCTCGCTGCATCCGACCATCTTGCGGCACGTGTCGTGCTGCAGCGGGTGCTTCCCGGGCTGGTCGCCGCAGTTCGATTCCGCAATCGTCAGATGACTCCAGAAGTCGCACTGTCTGAACTGGTCGCAGCCGCGTGGATTGTCATCACCACCTACGACAGCCGCAGGAATCCGGGCAGTATCGCAGCGGCGATTATTGATAGTTCGATTTATCGGGCCTTCAAGATCGAACGAAATCGGATATCAACTGAGCCGCTTGACGCAGTTGAGCGCGGACTCACCCACAACGAAAGTGATGCTCTCACTGAGCTCAACGAACTTCGCGAAGTACTGTTCGAAGCCGAGCGACTCGGAATGTCCAAAGATGACATTCAGTTGGTGTATTCCGTTGCAACGGGAACGCCAACTGAAGTGCTCGCCAAGCAAATCGGCATCACCTCACGAGCTGTGAGGTACCGGTGCCAGCGACTATTTCAAGAACTTGCGGCTATCGCGCAGACTGTTTGAACTCGGGACGGCGCTTCTCAAAGAACGCACTAATGCCCTCTTGGCAGTCAGGGGTCACGATTCCGGCTGCCATGACTTCCATCGCATAGGCGTATGCCTTTGGCTGATCCATATCGACCTGTGCGTAGTACGCACGCTTGCCAATTCCCTTCGCCATCGACGAACCACGAATTGAGCGGGCCATGAGGTCGCGCACTGCGTCATCGAGTTGATCGTCAGCAACAACACGGTTGATGAGACCCCATGAGGCTGCGGTGTTGGCATCGACAGCGTCGCCGGTGATGGCGAGTTCCATTGCATGCTTGCGGTTGATCTGGCGTGCCACAGCGACGAGTGGGGTGTTGCAGAACAAGCCACCCTTGCCACCGGGAAGCGCGAACGATGCCGACTCGGCAGCAATCGCCATATCGCAGGTTGCCACCAACTGGCAGCCGGCAGCGGTCGCAAGCGCATGCACCTTCGCAATCACGACCTGCGGGATGTCTTGCACAGTGTTCATCATGCGGGTGCAAATTTCGAGCAGTGAACGTGCTTCAGGAAGTTCGACATCAACCATGTCGCCAAAGTTGTGGCCCGCCGAGAACACCGGACCATTCGCTTCGATAATCACACCGAGGGCGTCTGATGATCCGATCTCATCGAGAGCAGCCTGCAACTCGAGCATAAGTTCACGTGACAGTGAGTTACGGGTCTCGGGGCGATTCAACGTGATGGTGACGACATCGCCCTCGCGAGAGACGAGAAGGTTTGCTGTTGAAGTAGTCATGCCACCAGCCTGCCACGTTTTGCCAGCGAACTGGCACGCGGAGTGCGCCCCCAGGGGGTCGAACCCTGAACCAACGGGTTAAAAGCCCGCTGCTCTGCCATTGAGCTAGAGGCGCGAGGCGCACAAGAAAACTCGCACGCTCACGTGCAAGGTTAGAGCCTTTCACCTCTGATGCGGTCTGGCGGATCGCCTAAATCAGTGCTCCCGATGTATAGAAGAGTTTAGGTTTAAAAGTTGATAAACTTGATCAAGTTTGTCATAATTAACGCTACACCTACGAAAGGCCAACAAATGTCAACCACAGACCAACTCATCGCTGCCAACGCCAGTTATGCAGAATCCTTCACTGACGGCGACCTCCCATTACCTCCGGCACGAAAGGTCGCAATCCTTGCCTGCATGGATGCCCGGCTCGATCCCGCTGCGGTACTAGGCCTTTCAAATGGCGATGCGCATGTCATTCGAAATGCCGGCGGGGTGGTCACCGAGGATGCAATACGATCGCTCGTCATCAGCCAACGACTCCTTGGCACCCGCGAAATCGTCCTGCTTCACCACACCGACTGTGGAATGGTCACCTTTAGCGATGACGCCGTCAAGCAGCAGATCACTGATGACGTAGGGATTCGTCCGAGCTTCGCCTTTGAAGCCTTCCCTGATGCCCACGAGGACATCCGGCAATCAATCTCTCGACTCACATCCTCCCCCTTCCTTGTTGACAATCAGCAGATTCGAGGATTTGTCTACAGCGTTGAACACGGAACTATTGAAGAGGTTCACCCCAATTAATGCTCGAGCAATATTGTCAAGCGAATCCCACTTCGTGGAACAATAACTGAGCATCCGGAGCAGTAAGTGTCTCGCCTACAACCCGTTGAGGCACCTACTGCTCCCTTACAGTGAGGAAATGGGGAACGACCCAGTCCTCGACATGTTGCCGAACGGCCCGACCCTCACGGTCGGCCCTCTCCTTGGTTGCATCGCCGACCAAGCCGAGCGCGCCGACGACACCCGAGCAATCTCATCCGACGTCATTTCATCACTCAAGGCTTCGGATGTGATGCGACTTTCTGCAAGCCGCACCATTGGTGGAAACGAAGCAAGCATCCTGCAAATCGGTCGTGAACTCGAAGCCGTAGCGGCCCGTTGCACGAGCACCGCCTGGGTGCTGTGGAATCATCTCGCCGTCTTCCATCTGTTCGTTGGCACACTCGGCCCAGATCACAAAGCGATGATCGACGGCATCGTTCACAATCGTGAGTGGGTGTGCTTTCCGGCAGGCGCAGGCTCTGGAGTCGCAGGAGTCATCGACGGAGATGATGTCGTGCTCACCGGCAAAGGTTCTTTCAGTTCTGGAGGCAGATACGCCGACTGGGCCGGAGTTGTCTTCGCCGTCTGCGACAACAAAGGGAAACGGGTCGAGCCCCTCGACATTCGATTCACCATCGTTCGCCTCAATGGAGACGGAGTGCGCATCGACCCAACGTGGGATGGAAGTTCGGTTCGAGCATCAGCAACCGACGACATCCACTACGAAGGTGTGAGAGTGCCACTCAACCGTTGCGCTCCGTGGTTCGGCGCAAACCGCGCCGAAACACTGCGGACCGTCCCCGTCATCGATCATCGTTATCGGGAGGATTGGGTTGGGCTTTCTGATGTGTGGCTCGGATGGATGGGAGTTGGCCTCGTTCGCGCCGCTCTCGCCGAGGCAACTGCATCAATCAGACATCGCAAAAGCATCCTCGGTAAAGCGATGGTGACGAGACCAACGGTGCAAGTCAATCTTGGCCGAGCAACCGCCCTCGTTGCTGCCGCTGCAGCCACGATGGAGACAGCATGCAACGACATCGACCGGCGGATCGCTTCTGAAATAGTGCCGACAGTTGCTGACGAGCTTCGACAGGTGGGTATGGCGACCTCAGCACTTGATCAACTTCGTCAAGCAATGGACGAACTGCTCTCAACACAAGGCGGTAACGGTCTTCGAGAAAGCGGCAGTTTTGAGCGGCGTTGGCGAGACTTTCAGGCGATGCCGCTTCACATCAATGCTCACCGTGATCGCGCCCATCACCAAATTGGTCGATTCGTCCTTGGCGAGGAACTTGAAGCCTTCTGAGTCGTCGAATTATTCGGTGACGTTTCCACTCGACATGAACGGCACTTCACAAGCTTGATCGCCGATCACCAGTTGATGAACTGCGTTGTTGCCATGAGCACCCGCTGACCACGACGGGAACACCGCCGAGTACAACCCATCAGCGCCAGCAACGAACACAAGAAAGCGGTCAGGGTTCTCAACTACCGCAATGCTGTCGTTGTCGTTGCCACGAGGAGCGAGTGCAGCATTTAACGAACGAATTCGTGAACGTTCGACATGACACAGATCAAAGAGCTGTTCTTGAATTGTTTGCCGCGTGTGACCAGCCTTTGCCAACACATTCGCGTGTTCAGGGTTGAGGGCAATTGCAACTGCGCCTGTGCGTAAATACAAGTTGTTCGAACCAGCATTTGTGCACACCTCCGCCAAAATACGAAGCAAGCGATCTGGCGAGTCGGGATCGTCAGCATCGTTTACGAACATCACCGAGTGAGGTGCCTCAGTGCCAAGCACCGTGACGACATCGCTACCCGCCGGATACCCCCACATTTCGGTCAGCGGAGGAAATGGAGATACCTGCTCGGCCTCAGCGAGACACATCGAGAACTTGCCAGGATGACCGAG
>LFFE01000026.1 GCA_001510385.1 Actinobacteria bacterium casp-actino5
CGTTGTAGGAGCGGTAAACGATGAAGGTTCTCGCTACGCAACCTCGCTGCAGACGCCAGCAGAGAACACCTTCGTTTACGACTACATGTCCTGCTAGGCATTGAACATGGCGGGTCTGCGAGAACTCCAACCCGCCCGTCAAATTCAGGTGACATATGTCCTGATTGCGATCGCGTCCGTAGTTGGTGTAGCAAGTCGAGCGCTGTTTGTCGGGGGTACCGCAGGCCGCATTCATGCCGATGAGGCAGTCGCTGGCCTAATGGCGCGTGATTTACTCAACGGCGAATGGTCGACATTCTTCTGGGGCCAGCAATACGGTGGAACCGCTGAACTGATCGTCCTTGCTCCCGCCCTTGCAATATTCGGGTCATCTGCTCTCCTGATACTTCCTCTGATTGAGGCAATCGTTCTCACGGTCTTCGTATTTGCGTACTGCCAACACTTTCTCTCAAAGCAAGATGCGCTACTCGCAGCAAGTCTGGTTTGGGCTGCGCCAACCTTATGGCAATGGTTTTCATTGCGGCCGATGTTGTTTTACCAACCGACGCTGATCTTGGGTTTTATGTTGCTGGTTCTATTGCACCCGAAACGCCGAGCCGACCGATGGTTCATTTCGGGCATCGTCACCGGTGTCGGCTGGTGGACATCCCCACAAATTCTCTTTTTTGCAATTCCGGCCTTTGCCACGTGCGGGTTGTCGTGCACCAGGTTAAGAAACCTCGGTCGAATTACTGGAGGATTTTGCATTGGCGCCGCACCGTGGATTGCGACGAACATTGCAACCAATCTTTCGTCTATTCGATCTCAACCTCCGAGATCTGGCTCGTTCGTTGACCACATTTCCTCTCAACTCTCGACCGGTTGGCCAATGGCGTTCGGGCTCCGTCTCCCGTTTGACGAGACGTGGATAACCGACTCCGCTCCCCTGCTGTACGTAGCGTTTGCCGCTCTCTATCTGACCGCTGTGCTCATTGTGTATAGGACCCATCGCCGAGCAATTACTGGAGCGCTTGGTGTCATTCCGGTATTCATTGCGCTGCAGGCTCTCGCCCCAACCGGCTCGCACGTGGGCTCAGGCCGCTACTACATCTTCATCGTTCCATCGATCGCAATTGTCATGATCGCCGCTTCCTCAGCACGAACCGGTCTTGCGACGATCTCGAGAGGAGTAATCGTCGTCATGATGCTGACACTGTCCTTCACAGGGACGTTGTTAAGCCGGGATCGAAGGATGGAACCAACAGGAGTTGAGATGATCGCAGCAGAACTCGTTGATCAGGAGTTATTTCATATCCGAGCTGACTACTGGTCGTCATATTTGCTCGCTTGGTACGAGCCTGATCTTGTCGTCACCGCAAACCACACCGACCGCCAACCCTTATGGACTGCCGCAGTTGACGATGCTTCAGAGGTTGCCGAAGTGTTCTGGCTTGGGGTTGATTATGAACGAAAACGATTCGATAAGTTCATGGCAGGGAACCCTTCGGTGATCTCCAGCGAAATGATCGACGACTGGGCGATCGTCGTCGTCAACCAACGCCCATAGACTCCGCACACGACGGGGAGTTGGACGGGTGACCGCGGCGTGGCTTGACCATGTCGAGGAAAGTCGGGACTTCTCAGGGCAGAGTGCTGGCGAGAGCCAGGTTGGGGCGACCTAACGGAAAGTGCAACAGAGAAAGACCGCCGATGGGCCGGGAAACTGGTCACAGGTAAGGGTGAAACGGTGCGGTAAGAGCGCACCAGCATGCGGAGTGATTCGTATGGCTTGGCAAACCCCACTCGAAGCAAGGCCAAGCAGGGAGTGAGCGGCCCGCTCAATACTTCCGGGTAGGCCGCGTAGATGGATGGTCACCGGCGTTTCGGCGTCACAGGATCCCGCTTACAGGCCAACTCCCCGTCGCCCTCATCGTCTTGGCACAACCCAGTTCTTGCTACGGTCGTGTCATGACGAAGTACCGAGTCTCGATCACCTACTGCATGCCTTGAGACTATTCAGATCGCGCCGTGAGCGCGGCCAGAGATTTGGTGCACCATTACCAGCATGTGATTGAGTCGCTGACGCTCGTGACAGGGTCAGCCGGGGTCTTCGATGTTGTCGTCAACGACGAGTTCATCTACTCAAAAGCCAAAACTGGGCGACACGCTGAGCCTGGCGAGGTATTGGCTCTGTTCACAGAGTTCCTTCCGTCAGACACGCCGAGATACGAACGGAGCTAACGGAGTCCACGTAAGCGAACTTGATCGCTCAAGGTCGTTCGTTGAATGTCACCAGCACCGGCGTTTCACCTGAGACGTCAATACGACAAATTGCCGCCTGATCGAGACGTGACCGGTGGGATACCGCGGGGTCAGCGCCCAACGCCCAGGCACATGCAGATTTCATCGGCGATACATGGGAAACCACGATGGTGTCAGCGCTCGATGCAGATTCGACAAGATCGCGGCAGGCGGCGTGAACACGATCGTGAAGTGTGGCAAAACTTTCACCGCTTTCCGGCACGAAGTTCGGCTCTGTTCGCCATTGGTTCCAGACTTCACGGGGTACGTCACCGAGCGGAAATCCGTCATAAATTCCGTAGTCGATCTCGATCCAACGCTCATCGGTTTCGACATCAGTCCGTCCAAAGTGTGACGCAATCGCTGCCGCTGTCTGCTGAGCCCGATGCAATGGGCTTGAAATGATTCGTGCTGGTTCAATCGCGTTTGCGAGGTACCTACCAACAGCGTCTGCCTGCTGCTTTCCAAGCTCGTCAAGATCTGCATCGATACGGCCTTGCAAACGGCGACTTGCATTCAGATGGGTTCTCCCGTGCCGAACAAGGATGATCATAAGAAGGTCAACCTCCCGTCGCGGCTCCACGCTCTCAAGCGACCGAACGACAGAAGTTGATGCCGCCTGAGAATCCACCACGTCAGACCAAGCCCAATCAGTTCAAGCACAACGGACCACACTCCCCGACTAAACACCATTCCCTGCGAATCAGCGAGATCAACCCCTGCAAACGGCCACCAAAACACGTCTGTCGTGTTCCACGATGCGCCAAACACCGAGTGGAGCAGACAGCCAATGGGGAGGCCAAGAAGAAACCGCCGAGTTGGTCGCCGGCCAACGGTCGCTGCCATGACGACGACCAGCACGGCAACGGCGACTGTTACCGAGTTGAGGGCTGACAACCAGCCTCCGCCGGCATCGCCAACGACCGGGATAACTGACCCGACGATGAGCATTCGATAGTCGAATTGCGGGTCAGTAAAGACGTAGTGAATAGTAAGAACCGATGTTGCGATAAACCAAAACAGCATCAGCGAACAAGCAGCCTTCCGCATTGCGGGCAATCGGGAAGTACATCGGCAGGGGCCCGTCGCACTTCGTCAACTTCAGCGGGTGACAAGTCAAGGTGACAGCCCTCGCACTTGCTGCCCGTCAGCATTGCGGCCGCCACGCCCAACTTGGCGCGAACTTGTTCGTATCTATGCACGAGCGCTGATGGCAGAGATGCGATCAGTTGCTCCCTGGTTGATGCAAGATCAAGTAGGCCAGCGTCAATAGATGACTCGACCTCAGCTAAGGCTGATGTTGCGGCCGTTGCCTGTGCCCTCAATTCGCTTTCGCGATCCTTCAATGAAGAGAGTTCCGATTCTGCGGATGATTGCTCATCCATCTTGACGAGCGCCTCTTCGTCGAGGGCGGAGCGCTGTTCATCAAGTGTTTCAATTTCGTGTTGCAAGGCCTCAGCCTCTCGAGGCGCGATCACCGTCTTCATCTGCTTTCGAAGCCGATCTCGTTTTGCATCGATTTCTTGGGATTGATGTTCTGCGGCTGCAACCAACTGCTCGGCACTGGCGATCTGCCCTGCAAGTTCGTTACAGCGCCGTTCCCACTCAATCACCGACTTGGCGAGAGCGTTCAACTTGTCGCGTTCCTCAAGATTTGACTTTCGATGTCGCGCCTGGTCGCTGGCGGTATCGATGCCCTGCAGTTGCAGTAGCAGTTGACCGGTGCTCTCCGGGGAGGCGTTTGAGGTTTCGTTGTCACTCACAGGGAACAACATACGCGTCAGCCGGCACAGATGGCAGTTCGGCGTATGGGTCAATCACCCCAGCAGGGATTGTCGTGTCGGTTGTGATCTCTTCGAGTATCGGAACCGGTTCGCTTGGCTCAGGTTCTGGTTCCACGACCAGAGCGTCGGGAAGTGTTGTTGTTACTGGTGTTTCGTAGCCGATGACAATTGACGCGCATTCGGCGCCAGGGAGGTAGAGACGCTCAGCTGGACCAGCCAGAGGGGGCGGTGCTGTCCAGTCAGTAATCGTGATTCCCGAGTGCGCAGGCTGCATATAAGCACCCCAAATTCGCGCTGGGAATGTGCCACCTTGAACTCGCGGGACTCCCGCTTCAACGAATTCTGGAATGTTCACCATTGAGGTGTATCGGTCAGGGTCTCGGACCATAACGGCAGTTGAAAGGTACGTTGACGCCCCGACGAACCATGCGGTGTAGTTGCTCTGCTGGGTTCCTGTCTTTCCTCCAGCAGGAATACGTTGAGCAAATTCTGCAAGTTCGCGACGCGCTGTCCCATCCGTGAGGGTCGCCTTCATCGTGTCAATCGTGGTCAGTGCAGCTGACCGATCAAGCACACGTTCGCCAGCACTTTGGTGGGTGTACAGGCGTCGGCCTGCCGAATCATCCACCCGCTCAATGAAATATGGTTCGTGGTGAACACCTTCATTCGCAATCGACTGCATCCCCGATGCCATATCTAGGGTGCTCATTTCATTTGCTCCGGTTGCGAAACTCGCATATGGCTTGATCGGTTCTCGCACACTGTCGGGAAGGTCAGGTCGCAGGAAGTCCGAGGCAGCCATCCGGTATGTCGTGTCGACCACCCGATCAAGTCCAACAATTTGGGAAAGCCTGGCAAATGCGCAGTTAATTGAGCGATAGGTGTGCTCGGCCAACGTGGCAACGCCCCCGCTCACGCCATCTCTAATCACAAACTCCGGCTCGATGTTATTTCCCGGATTTGGCAGCACACATGGCCGTGTTCCGTCGATGATGTCATTCGGTTGTGCACCAGCCTGAATCGCGGCTGCAAGGATGAAAATCTTGATACTCGACCCGGTTTGGCTTGGAGCAAGCGCAAGGTTGACCTCGTTCTGCTGAGGTATAAATCCACGCCCACCAACCATTGCACGAACTGCCCCCGATGCTGTTTCGATTGATGTCAGCGCTGCATCAAACCCTTCGGAGGTGTCGGGAAGCTCGTTTCGAGCCAGTTCTGCCGCCGCCTGGAGGTCAGGATCAAGAGTGGTGTAAATCCGAAGACCACCCCGATACAGCGCCGTGTACCGCTCTTCGTAGGTGTCGCCAAGAATGTCAGACCCATTGAGGAGTAGGTTGCGAACCGTCTCAGAGAAATACGTCCGCTCCACATCGCGAGTTGGGATTTGATTCACGCGTTCAGGTAGAACGAATGTCTCAGCAATCTCGGTTGCTTCTTGGTCGGTGAGCAAGTCATCCTCGACGAGACGATCGATCACTTGAGCGAATCGGGCACGGCTTCGTTCGGGGCGGTTAATCGGGTCATAACTCGTTGGTGCCCGAACAAGGCCAGCAAGAAATGCGGCTTCTGGGAATGTCAACTCATGAACGAACTTGCCGAAATAGGTTTCGGCAGCTGCCGCAATGCCATAGGAGTTATTTCCGAAGAACACCGTGTTGAGATACCGCTCCATGATCTCCTCTTTGGAGCGTTCTTTTTCGAGTCGCACCGCATACGTAAGTTGCAACAGTTTGTATCGACCGTCTCGTTCGAAGCCGGCCATGAAGTCGTTTTTAACAACCTGCATCGTGATGGTTGAGGCCCCCTGACGCGGCGCATCTGAGGCAAAGTTTGAGAGCAGTGCGCGCACAAACGACCTGGCGTTCACCCCGTGGTGCACCCAGAACTCGTTGTCTTCGACGGCAACGAATGCCTGCACGACGTGGGCTGGGATGTCAGCGAATGAGATTGGCTGGCTGTTCTCAAGTTCGTAGACCGCAATTTCGTTCCCTGCGGCGTCGTAGACATAACTGCGTTGGGAAAGCGGAATGAAATCAGGCAAAGCGACGGGCTCTTCGGAGTGAGCGTTCGCAATTCGCCACAGCCGAGGAGCGATCCCAATCGTCACCGCAGTCACAAGTAGTGCGCCGGAAATGATGACAACACCAAGTCGGAGAAGCCATCCAGATCGTTCCACCCTGTTGAGCGTAATGACCGACCACCACGGTCTTCGGTCATGGCAGACCGAGATAACACCGCCAGATTCCCTGATCGAGAGCAACTCCGAAGTGGTCAAATTCGCTTGTTTCGCCCTTCAGGCTGTAAACAACTGTCATGACGATGCCTCAACGCCCGTTTCGATTTGGTGTTCAAGTTCGTAATGGGACAGATGCCACGTCATGGGCATCCAATGCACGCCGCTATGAAGAACTCGGCTACTCCGCAATCACAATGCCGGATCACTTCGATGAGCAACTTGCTCCGGTACCTGCTCTTCAGGCAATTGCTGACGCCACAACACACATTCGTGTTGGCGCTCTTGTCTTCGATAACGACTACAAGCACCCGGTCGTGCTCGCAAAAGAACTGGCAACGATCGATGTGCTCTCAGGTGGACGCCTTGAAATCGGTCTCGGTGCAGGATGGATGGCCGTCGACTACGAACGCTCAGGAATTCCTTACGACCGCCCGGGTGTCCGTATTGACCGCTTCCTCGAGGGGCTCGACATCGTTCGTGGTGCCATGGGCCAAGGTGCGTTCTCCTATTCGGGGGAGCACTACACCATCACCGATTACGACGGGTATCCAAAACCATTACAGGCACCTTGCCCTCCCGTGCTGATTGGCGGCGGCGGGCCTCGAATGCTGAAGATTGCCGCGCAGCGTGCTGACATTGTTGGCATCAATGCCACGCTGACGTCAGGCGCGGTAGATCATTCGACATTTGATTCAATGACCGCCGAAGCAACTGATGAGAAGGTTGAAATTGTCCGTCGCGAAGCCGGAGACCGCATCGGTGACATCGAGATGAATATTCGAGCATTTCTCGTTTCCGTCACCGACGACGTTGATACTGCGCTTGAAGGTATTTCAGCGTTCACCGGTTCATCCACGTCAATGATTTCGCAGTCACCATTTGCGCTCGTTGGACCAACGTCGAAACTTATTGACGACCTCATCGCCCGCCGTGAACGCTGGGGGTTCAGCTATATCATCGTCGGCCCAGATGAGGCCGAAGCGTTCGCACCGGTTGTCGCGGAACTCTCTGGAAAGTAATCGGTCAACACATTGTTGAATCTCCAAGAACCCAGGCGCGCCCTGCGCTCCGAATGAACCGCTCGAGATATTTGCCTCGAACGGTGATTGCCGTCGCAATTGCGGCAGCGATCTCGGTCGCCCTTCCTGGCTTTCTCGTTGGTGGACTTTCAGTACAAATCCGCGGTGAGTTCGGAGTTGCAGAAGGCCGTTATGGCTGGGCGATGAGTACCTACTTTCTCGCAGCGACAACTGGCTCAATCTTGCTCGGGCGGTTGGCTCAAATCATCGGGCCTCGACGCCAACTCACCATCGCCCTGATTGGTGCTGCCGGTGTTGACATCTGCATCGCGTTATTTGCCAAAGAGTTTTCAACCCTTATTGCGTTCCTCGCTGTCGCAGGAATGTCCAACGCCGCCGCACAAACAGCTGTCAACCTCGGCCTCGCACAAGCCGGACTACCTCGGCTCGGCCTCGCAATCGCAGTCAAGCAATCTGGAATGCCTGCAGCATCAATGCTCAGCGGGCTTGCCGTGCCTGCTCTTGCGCTCACGCTCGGTTGGCGTTGGGCCTTTGTTGGAGCGGCCGCAGTAGCACTGACGGCTCTCAGCGGGGTCCAGCGCACCATTGCGCGTTCAGCCGGTCCGGCGGCCGACACCAAACATCAGCCGCAATCGCCATTGAGCGCGCTCATCATTGCTGGTGTCGCAGCAATGTTCTTATCGTTCGGTGCAGGTGCTCTCAATGCATGGGTGGTGGAGTCTGGTGTCGATTCCGGTCTTGGAAAAGGAACTGCCGGAATCATGCTGTCTGTTGGCGCCGCACTAGGTATCGCCATCCGAGTTGGATGGGGCATGCGGCTCGACCATATGCGAGGTCATCCATTCGTCACTGCCGGCCTGATGGCCTGCGGAGGAGCGCTCGGGGTACTCGGACTTGCGCTTCGCCTGCCGGCCACCCATGTGATCGCAACCGTGGTCGCGTTTTCTGGCGGATGGATTTGGCCAGTGTTTTTGAATTTTGGAGTTGTCCGGGCAAACGAGGGCCGTGCCGCTTCTGCGACAGGAATAACCCAAACAGGGGTGTACCTCGGCGTATTTGCCGCACCGCTCACTGCCGGAGCGATTATCGAACGATCGGGCTACACCTCAATGTGGATGGTGACTGCTGCAGCGATGGCGATTGGTGGCGTATTGATGGCACGGGTATCGCGGCGTTTTTGAAGCCAGTGCTGAACAGAACTACGAGAACCGCTGTTCTTTCTCGATGACAACGATGCCGTTTTCAGAAACGTGGTAGCGCTGGCGATCAAGGTCATGATCGAACCCGATGCGTTCGTTCGGTGGGATCACCACGTTTTTGTCGACGATGCATTTGTTGAGCCTTGCTCCCGCACCCACTCGAACGCCCTCATTGAGGATCGAATCGGTGACGTGGGCGTCGTGGTCGATGAACACACTTGGCGAGACGATCGAGCGTTCGACGTGAGCACCCGAAATGACCGAACCCTGGCACAGCAGACTTCCATCAACGAACGACGGCTCGCCGCCGCTACCCCGAGACACCTTTGCAGGCGGTAGGGCTTTTCTGTAGGTGTACACCGGCCAACGCTCGTTGTACAGGTTGAACACCGGCACTGGCGCAATGAGATCCATATTCGCGTCGTAGAACGCATCGAGCGTTCCGACATCACGCCAGTACCCGCGTTCGCGTTCGTCTTGGCCCGGAACAATGTTGGTACTGAAGTCATAGACATGAGCCTTGCCCTCAGCAGTGAGAGCTGGGATGACATCGCCGCCCATATCGATAAGTGGCGATTCTTCATTTGGGGTCACGATGTCAATGAGAGTTTGGGTGTTGAAGACGTAGTTACCCATGCTCGCAAGGCAACGAGAGTCATCACCCGGCATCGCAGGGGGGTTTATCGACTTCTCATGGAAGGCTTTAATGAGGCCGCTTTCATCAGCCTCGATCACCCCAAATTGATGAGCTTCACTTCGGGCAACCGGTATTGCAGCAACAGTTACTCCAGCGCCAGACTCGATGTGTTGATCAACCATCTGACGGGGATCCATCCGGTAGATGTGATCCGCTCCAAAGACCGCGACGTAGTCTGGCCGCTCGTCATAAATGAGATTGAGGTTCTGGTAAATCGCGTCAGCCGAGCCTTGAAACCATTGCGGTCCTCGCCTCATTTGAGCCGGAACTGGTGTCACATAATTGTCGAGCAGGGTCGAGAACCGCCAGGTCTGCGAGATGTGACGGTCGAGACTGTGGCTCTTGTACTGCGTCAGCACAACGATCTTCAGATAGCGCGCATTCGCAAAGTTAGACAGCGCGAAATCGATGATCCGATACGTGCCCCCGAACGGGACGGCCGGCTTTGCCCGGTCGTTGGTGAGTGGCAATAGTCGTTTACCTTCTCCACCCGCCAACACCATGACGAGGACTTTGGGTTCGTATGCCATTGATACGAGCGTAACGCTCTGCAGAAAGGTCAGTTGGAGATATCGCGGTAAATCTTGATGTACTCGCTTGCTGGGTCATCCCACGACCAATCGATGGACATCACACGCTTACGAAGAGTGTCAATCTTTCGGCCCGCACAGCGCCGAACAACTCGATGCACCGCGGAGACGAGCGCTGTTGATGAAATGTCACTCATCACGATTCCGCGACCAGTACGAGGGTGGGCATCGAGATCTGGAACCGTGTCAACGAGCCCGCCAACCGCAGTCACGATCGGAATTGTTCCGTATCTCATGGCTTGCATCTGTGTGAGGCCGCATGGCTCAAATCGACTCGGCATTAAGAACAGGTCTCCCCCGGCGATGAGGCGGTGTGCGAGGGCTTCGTCGTACCCATCGATGAAGGCGAACCGATCGGATCGTTCTGCCGCCGCAGACAATTTCTGACTCAGCATCCGGTCTCCTGAACCGAGCACAGCAAGACGAAGTGGAATCTCATCGAGAAGTTCGATGAGAGGAAGTACAAGGTCTATTCCTTTTTGATCAGTGAGTCGGGTAACCGCCACTGCTAGCAGCGAATTGTCGTCGACGAGATCAAACTCGTCGACGACCTGCTGACGACAGCGTTGTTTGCCTGCAAGATCGGCAGCTGAGAACCGTTCCGCAATGTGGGGGTCTTGTTCAGGGTTCCAGACGGTGGTGTCGATACCGTTGAGTATGCCTCCGAGCGTGTTTCCTCTCGCCCGCAACGGTTCTTCTAAGCCAAATCCCTGACCGGCCTGCGTGATTTCTGATACGTGGTAGGGCGACACAGCAATCACCCGGTCGGCTAACGCAATTGCACCAGATAGTGGGTTCGTTCCTCCCCACCATTCGTAATGACGGCTTCGAGGGCCAATGAGGTCAAGCCAGTCACCGCCTGTTGCGCCTTGGTACGCCAGGTTGTGTAGCGACAGCACGGTGGGTGGAGCTGGGTCAAGATCAGCGAGAGCTGTTGCTGTGTGCCAGTCATTCAGGTGCAACACATCGGGCTGTGACAAGCGCACGTACGCAGCGATTGCCGCGCTGTAGCGCATGAAACGATCGGTATTGTCGAGCCACCCTTGGCCGTTCGGCTGCACGTACGGGTCGCTTCGTGCAAGACCTGGTGCATCGACCAAGTGGATTCGGCCGGCCTGCGGATGATCAACAACTTTCACCACTGCAGGTCCAGCCCAAATCGGAACGTCAAGTTCGATTGTTTCGATAATGCCGTCCGTGGCCGACGAATAGTCCGGCAGCAGAACGTCAACATCAATTCCTGACCGACGCAGGGCGCTCACGAGGCCTGCAGATGCGGCAGCGAGACCACCGACGGTCACGAGTGGCGAGAATTCTGCAGTGGCGAAGGTGATGCGCACACCAACAGTCTGTCAGCGCGCATACGACACCGCACCCCTTGACGCGAAAGAGCCCGCCCCGAAGGGCGGGCTCTCACTAGATCTTTCGGGTTACCCCGAAGACACATTCTTGTCTGGGTCAGACTGCTTTAACGTCGACGGCTTCTGGTCCTTTTCGACCTTCGCCAACCTCGAACTCGACTTCTTGACCATCAACCAGGGTTTTGCGGCCACTGCCGATGATGTTGGAGAAGTGAACGAAGAGGTCTTCGTCGCCGTCGCGGCTAATAAACCCAAAGCCCTTCTGATCGTTGAAGAACTTTACGGTGCCTTTTGGCATATCGGGGTACTCACTTTCGTAGGTCTTGGTTCATTGGCGACCAAGATCAAGATGAGGCTAACGCCGCCAGAACTCACACGACACCTTCAGCTAAAAGTGTCTGGATCGAAACTTTTTCAGTCCGCCTGCGAGTATCTGTGAATGAGCGAACCAATTCTTCTTGACCAGCCCCGACCGGGTATCACCCGCATCACGCTCAACCGTCCAGACGACATGAATACGTTGACAGTTGAGCTCGTCGATGCGCTCCACGAAGCTCTCACCACAATCCATAACGATCACAGTTGCCGGGTGGTCGTACTCACCGGTGCCGGCCGAGCATTCTGCGCTGGGCTTGACCTCAAGGGATACGGCACCATTCCGGGCACTGAATCCTTTGGCAGCCCCCAACAGGGCATGGCCGTGCAGCAGCACATCGCAGAAGTCGTTCATCACATGCGCGCCATACGGCAACCAATCGTTTCCGCAATTAATGGCGCAGCTGCTGGAGGCGGTTTTGCCTGGGCGTGTGCAAGCGACATTCGTTACTGCAGCGACAACGCAAAATTCGGAACCGCGTTCATCCGCCTCGGAATTTCGGGTTGCGACATCGGTGTGAGTTGGACGCTCCCCCGCCTCATCGGAGTCTCGAGAGCCTGGGAACTTATTTATACCGGACGCGTGATCGATGCTGTAGAGGCTGAACGGCTCGGCATCGTGAGTCGATCGGTACCGGCGGATGAGCTGATGGACACCGTTCTCGATGTTGCTGAAGAAATCGCTCGAAATAGCCCATTCGGCGTCTGGATGACGAAAGAAGTCTTATGGTCAAATCTCGAAACGACGTCGATGAGAGCAGGAATCGATATCGAGAACCGAAACCAGATTCTTGCCGCCCAAACCGAGGACTCA
>LFFE01000027.1 GCA_001510385.1 Actinobacteria bacterium casp-actino5
GCTGAAAGCATCTAAGTGGGAAACCCGTTCGAAGATGAGTGTTCCCATGCGGTTAACGCAGTAAGGCCCGTGGCAAGACCACCACGTTGATAGGCCGGAAGTGTACGCACAGCAATGTGTTTAGCTGACCGGTACTAATCGGCCGAGGGCTTGGATCTCTTACGCTCGTGCTTGCTCTGGAGTCCTTGGGTGCAAACCCATTGACAATAAGTTTCGGTGACCATGGCGACAGGGTCACACCCGTTCCCATCCCGAACACGGAAGTTAAGCCTGTCAGCGCCGATGGTACTTGGGGAGAGATCCCCTGGGAGAGTAGGACGTCGCCGGATTTCTTAGTCAAGAGGCGCTGGGCAAATCGCCCGGCGCCTCTTGCCGTTTTCATCGCGGTGAGGTGGTGGCGAGAAGATTCTGGCGTAGCCTCGTGTAAATGCCGTCACCACAGTCCCGTCCTAATTCTTCTGGACGTTCATCGTCTGGCGGTGCTCGCAAGGGTCCGCCACGATCAAATGGCGGTGGTCGCTCAAGCAGCGGTCGGCCAGCCCGTGGTGATGGCCGAGGCGATTCTCGTGCGGGGCGCAGCGATCGTCCTTCAGGTGGATCTCGGGGTGGCCAACGAGGTCAAGGCAGTGGTTCTCGCGGGGGTGGCGACTCCCGTAAACGGTGGTCAGATTCGGGAGGGCGCTCAAATTCGAGCAGCGACGGTGAACGTAGGCCGGGCGAACGTTCTGGGGGCGGTTCATCCGCTGCTCGTCGGCCTTCGGCCCCAGGAGTGCGTCGGAATGGGCCGGGTCGTTCCGGTGTAGCTGGTAGTGGTCCGGGTCGTTCTGGCCCGCCCCGATCAGGTTCTTCACGGGGACCGGCGCGTGGTCCGGGTCGCAGTGGTGAAGGGTCGTTTAGCCGAGGTCAGCGCGGTGATGATGGCCGCAGGTCGTACCGTCGTGATGACGATGGTGGATCGCGAGGTGGTGACCGTCGTGCTGATGATCGTCGGCCGGGTGCCCGCAACTTCCGTCGAAGTGATTCCGATGGTCGTGGCGGAGGGTATAGAAACCCTCGTGATTCCAGTAACCGCGGAGGTACGAGACCAGACCGCCCAGAGTGGCAGGAACGTTCACGAGATGGTCGACGCGAGAGCTGGGAAGAGCGCGAGGCTCGGGAACCGCGAAATGAGGCGGAGCGCCGCGCTGCGCAGGTGCGTTCACGCGGTGGCGGTACAGCGCGGCTCGGTCAGTACCCAGCAGAGCGCGAAGAGCATATTGATCAGTGGATCGACGAGGGTCCAGTTCGTGAAGAGGTTGAGCAGGCCGTGCAACGAGCCCGACCGGTTCGGGAAAACAATTTCGAGCTATCGAGTGAAATACGTGACCGGGTCAATGCGTCGGTGCCATCGCCACAGCGGGCGGCAAAATTGCGCGAACGACTGCTCGGGGCCTTCGTTTCCTTAGAACGGGAGCGCTATACCGAAGCTCGGCGCATCGGCAATCAACTTGCTCGTGAGATGAGTGGCGTCGCAGCAGTTCATGAACTGATTGGGCTATCGAACTACCGACTAGGGGAGTGGCGCAAAGCCGCCGCTGCGCTAGAGCGGGCTCAGACCTTGTATCCAGATCCTGACACGATGCCGATCCTGATGGACTCGCTTCGTGCTCTTGGTCGCCACAAAGATGTCGCTGCGGTGTGGAAAGAGCTTCGTCAAGCATCTCCTGCACACGAAACAATGGCCGAAGGTCGGATCATCATGGCAGGGTCATTTGCGGACCAGGGTGAATTCGCCGAGGCGATCAAGGAAATGCAGCCTGCTCGCTCAAAACCAAAGCGCGTTCGTGAGCATCATCTCCGCCAGTGGTACATGCTTGCCGATCTGCTTGATCGCGCCGGTGACACCGTTGGAGCGGTTCGCTTCTTTGAACAGATCGCAAAGGCCGATTCTGATTATGTCGATGTTCGCCAGCGTCTGCGGGCGCTTGGCCGCTGAGATCCAGATTTCATTCGCTAGGTACGATCAGGGACGTGGCAGCAACGTTTCGAGCTGGAGTAATCATTATCGTGGAACACCCTGACGGCCGTGTGCTCGCCTGTGAACGTAGCGATCTCGCTGGAGCATGGCAATTCCCGCAGGGTGGAATCGATGACAAGGAAGCACCGGTGGACGCAGCATGGCGCGAACTTCAAGAAGAGACCGGACTGACCGCTCGCGAGGTTGATCTCCGTTCAGAGTCGCTGGGTTGGACCTCGTATGAATTTCCTGCCGGGCATAGACGCTTGCGTCGTCACTTAGGACAGGTGCACCGTTGGTTCCGATTTTCGGCAAAGAACGCATCGATTGAGCCGGTTCTCGACAATGTTGAATTCGTTAGTTGGTCGTGGATGGCATCATCAGAATTGCTTGAGGTGGTGGCCGATTTCAGGAAACCGGGCTACGAAGCGATGCTGCTGAGCACCGAGGCCTGGCGAGATGTCTGATCTCTTTTCAGCAGCGGCAGACGAGCATCTGAAGAGTCGAGCTCCTCTGGCAGCACGACTGAGACCTCGCTCGATAAATGAGGTAGTTGGCCAACAGCACCTCGTTGGACCTGGTGCTCCACTTCGGTTGCTTGTGAAAGGTGACCGGCTCACATCGGCATTATTTTGGGGGCCTCCAGGAACCGGAAAAACAAGTCTGGCGCTTGCTGTTGCGGGTTCAACAAAACGTGCTTTTGTACAACTTTCAGCAGTTACCGCTGGTGTTGCAGACGTGAGAGGAGTTATTCAGCAGGCTCGTCAGCGACTCGGAGAGCACCAGCAGGGAACGATTCTGTTTCTTGACGAGATACATCGCTTCTCGAAGTCTCAACAAGATGCGCTACTTCCGGCGGTCGAGGACGGCACGATCACTCTCATTGGAGCGACGACAGAGAATCCATTCTTTGAGGTCAATGCACCGCTTCGCAGTCGATCAACACTGTTTCGGCTTGAGCCGTTGAATCGTGACGACATCGCAGAGTTGGTACATCGGGGCCTTCGTGCTGAAGGAATGACGTCTGACGAGGAGGCGATCAATCTATTGATTGAACGTGCCGGTGGAGATGGTCGTCAGGTGTTGACTGCTCTAGAGGTGGGTTGTGCACTTGCATCACAGACTGCACATGTCACCCTCAGCCACGTTGAAGCCGCGCTTGGTACAAGTGCGTTGCGATATGGCCGAGATGATCATTACGACGTAGTGAGTGCATTTATTAAGTCGATGCGCGGCTCAGATCCAAATGCGGCGGTGTACTGGCTGGCCCGAATGCTGGCGGCGGGTGAAGACGTGAGGTTCGTTGCCCGTCGAATGGTGATTTTTGCGAGCGAAGACATCGGCATGGCCGACCCTCAGGCGTTGATCGTGGCTGTGTCGGCAGCTTCAGCAGTCGATGTGGTCGGCATGCCAGAAGCACAACTCAACCTTGCTGAAGCAGCGATTTATTTAGCCAGTGCACCAAAAGGACATTCCGTGGCTCGGGCTATCTGGTCTGCGATGGCTGATGTGCAAGCCGGAGTAATCGGTGAAGTGCCAGCACATCTACGTGACGCTCATTACTCAGGAGCGGCTGAAATCGGTCACGGTGAGGGATACGTGTCACCGCATGATGACCCTTCGCTCCAACTGAAGTATTTACCTGACACGCTTTCGAATCGACGGTGGTACCGTCCAGATGAAGATCACGAAGGAAGTGAAGATGCAAACATCTGACATTGTGCTCATCGCAGCAGTGGTGTTGTGCGCGATCGGATTTGCTGCGCTCTCAATCGTGTTGCTGCGGGTATTCGATGCCCTTCGAGCACTTCGGCGAGAAGTTCGCGAGATGCGTGAGCAAACGTTGCCGCTTATCGCAGACCTTCGATCATCGACCGATGATGCGAAGTCCGCCATGGATGGTGCCCGAGCCGACCTTGAGCGCTTCGATCGTGTGCTTGGCTCAGCAGAAGCAATCTCAGAAGCGGTAGAAACATCTGGGCGAGCCGCCCGACGTTTGTTCGCAGCACCGGTGATTAAAGCTGTCGGTACAGTGACCGGTGTAAAACGCGCCGTGGGGCGATTGAAGTCGCCAGGCTCGAAGGTCGAAGTGGTGTCACACGAAAAGAGGAGAGCGTGATGCGTCGTCTCGGATGGTTTATTGCAGGTGCAACCGCTGGCGCTGGAGCGGTGAGAATGGCGCGTCGTCGAGTTCGATCAGCTGCTCGACAACTTTCACCTCGACACGTACGTGATCGAGTGGAACAGCGTGTTCGGTCGAAGGTTGATGAAGTTGGTGATGCGATCCGTGAGGGTCGAGCTGCAAAGGCGAACCGCGAGCGACAGTTGCGTGCTGTTATCGACCATCGCGCCGAGTCGATGACCGATCACGTTGGCCCCGGCGACACCGTTCTCGTCGATGGTGAGCCAGTTGATGCCGGTCGAGTGATTTTGCTGCGTGACCGCGCTGGCTCTTCGAACAGTGTCTGATCGAAACGCCGGCGCTCCATTTGTCGCGCGACCAGTCGCCGATCGGGTTGCAGCGCATGCTCGGGCAAATGAATGTGCTCGCATGCTTGATCTTGGAGAACTTGAACTCATTCGTGAGTCAATGTGCTCAACGTTTAGATCAGGTGATGTGGTGCTTCGTGTCGGTCATTTCACGAGTTCGCCAAGCGGCGCAGCAGAACTTGCTGACATGCTGCGCGGTCACGAGATTGCGGTACCGCAGGTCATTGCCACCTTTGAGTGTGATGATGCAGGTCTTGGGGTCATTGCCTATGAGCACATTTCCGAATCGACCCATGGCATTGCCTGGTTTGACGTCGGGGAGATGGTGCGCCGACTTCACACCAACGTAACTATCGAATCCGTTCCCCATGGCTATCCGATTGCATCTCCGGTAGAACTTCCCTGGTGGAACTTTCCAGAGATGATGTCTCGCATTGAGGCAGCAAGCATCATCGATGCAGATGCGCTCTTGATGCTTCGATCGGTTGCAGATGCCGGAGAACGCTGGATCGACATCGTGTCGACAGCGCCATTGGTCATTGCCCACGGTGACGTTCACCCTGGCAATGTCATCATGGGATCCGACGGTCCAGTTCTTATCGATTGGGATTTGCTTTCGGTTGGGTCATCAATCTGGGATCACGTTCCTCTTCGGGCTTGGTCGACGCCACCATGGCAGGGGAGCGAGCAGGCCTATACCGAATTCGCCGCTGGGTATGGCGACGTCGAGTGGAACATCGACGACCTTGATGTGCTTGTCAGGCTTCGTAATCTTGCGGCAACCATTCTGAAACTCATGACGACAACTACTGATGGTGTGATGAGTAATGAGGCGGAGCGGCGCATTAAGTATTGGTTGTCATCAGAAGCAGTCGTCCCGTGGACATGGGGTTGAGAATCTAAGATTGGGTGATCATGGCTGGCGACGGGATTTCAACTGCAGACCAAGCACAAGCGGCGACGATCGCTGAGCGTCTGCGAGACATTGGCGAACAACTCGATGATCTTGCGCTGTCGGTGTTGCGAGAGGCGGCTGAAGCCGGAGCGGATCGCCCCGTTGCTGATAAGCGACTGACGCAGGCTCGGCGATCGGTTGAAAAAGCAGCTCACGTCCTTGAAGCTCTTTCTGGCAACTGAACCTTCTCAGCGATAACGGAGGGTTTCAGCCCGCTTTATTGCGTAGAGCGTCAATTACCTCATCAAAACTTGCTGCAAATGACGCGAGACCCTCTCGTTCCAGTTGGTCAGACACGTCATCGAGGTCGATACCCGCTTGAGACAGCGCACTGAGTGTTCGCATCGTTGCCTCGTGGTCGGTGTCGACGGTTCGTCGCATCGCTCCGTGGTCGAGGTAGGCATCAAGGGTGGATTCAGGAACGGTGTTCACCGTGTCCGGGCCGATGAGTTTATCGACATAGAGCACATCTGAATAGGTCGGGTTCTTCGTGCCTGTCGATGCCCACAGCGGTCGTTGAACTCTTGCTCCACGTGCAGCGAGAGCCTCCCAGCGAGGACCTGAGAACATCACGAGGAAGTTGTTGTACGCCAGCCGACCCTGAGCAATGGCAGCGGTTCCACAGAGGTCGTGATCTGAGCTCCCGAGTCGTTGATCAACTTCGGTGTCGACACGACTGATGAAAAAACTCGCAACACTTGCTACCCGCGACAAATCCGCGGTTGGATCCATTGCCAATTGTTCAAGCCCCGAAATATAAGCCTCCATCACTTGCTGATGGCGTTCTGGGCTGAAGATCAGCGTCACGTTCACACTTCGACCCTCGGCGATCATCGACTGAATTGCCGGAAGCCCCTCAACCGTCGCAGGAATTTTGATCATGACATTGCGACGATCTACTCGATTGTGAAGTTCCTGTGCCGCAGCCAACGTTCCGTCAGTCTCTCGAGAAAGATTTGGTGCAACCTCGACGGAGACATAACCATCGATCGCATCTGACGAATCGTAGAGGGGAGCGAATGCATCACAGGCGGCTTGAATGTCGTCGACCACCATGTGCCAATAGGCATCAACGGGTGTTACACCACTTGCAATGAGACCGTTGAACTGCTCGTCGTAATCGTCAGAACCCTGAATCGCCTTCGCGAAAATGGTCGGGTTTGATGTGAGGCCACGAACGCCTTGCGAAATGCGACCAGCGAGTGAACCATCATTGAGCTGTGCTCGGCTGAGATTGTCGAGCCAGATGCTTTGACGATGGTTATTGAACAGCGCAGTGAGGTCAGCCATTAGGAGGCCACTCCCAGAACATCATGAACGGCAGCGACAACTGCGTCAACATTTATCCCGAGTCGATCGAGTGCAATATCGCCGGGTGCACTCGCTCCAAAACGGTCAATACCAACCTGCCGGTCACTCCATTCATGCCAGCCAAACGTCGAGCCTGCCTCAACTGACACCGTTGGTACCCCAGGAGGAAGAATCGAATATCTCAACTCCGCGGGTTGCGCGCGGAAACGGTCCCAACTTGGCATCGACACCACTCGTACAGATCGGCCAGACGACTTCAATGCCTCCGCCGCATCGACGCACAGTGCAACTTCTGACCCGGTGCCAATGATGATGGCGTCTGGATTGTCGTCAACTTCGCCAACAATTCCGGCTCCGGTGATGGCGGCAGTTCCATCGGTCACAACCCGAACGTCCTGACGGCTCAGCACGAGGGCAGTTGGGCCGTCGTGGGTGACCGCGTCAGCCCAGGCAACAGCTGTCTCATTGGCATCGGCTGGTCGTACGACGTGCAGGCCTGGCATAGAGCGAAGTCCAGCGAGTTGTTCAACTGGTTGGTGCGTTGGCCCATCTTCGCCAACGGCAACAGAGTCATGGGTGAAGACGAAGACCACTCGTGCTCCAGACAGAGCGGCAAGACGAACAGGTGGACGCATATAGTCAACGAACACGAAGAACGTTCCGCCGACCGGCAAGATGCCGCCGTGCAGGGCCATCCCGACCATCGCTGAGCCCATTCCATGCTCACGAATGCCGTAATACACCTGATGGCCGTCACCGTTTGACGCTGATTGCCCTGAGAATGATGCAACCTTTGTCCCGGTATTGCCGGTGAGATCTGCCGAGCCCGAGACAAGCCCGGGAAGAAGATCGGCGCTTGCATCAAGTGCGGCTTGAATGGCTTTGCGGGTGGCTACCTTTGCGCCAAGATCCCAATTAGGCATTGCGTCTGCCACGGCTGATGGTGGGTCGCCGAAACTTGCATTCCATTCGCTGCGCAGACGGGCGCTCGATGACAAAGACTCCCAGGCCAAATGGGCTTCGGTTCCACGAGCATTGGTCAATGACCTGTAGGCATCCACAAGGTCGCTTGGAAGATAGAACGGCTCATCAGGGATTCCCATGACAGCTTTCGTTCTCGTCACATCCTCAGCGGAAAACGCAAGGCCATGAGCGGCATGCGAGTCGGTGTGATCTGGTGAAGGGAAACCAATGTGCGTGCGCAACACGAGCAATCGAGGCTTGCCGTTTGGAGTTCGTGCGGTCGCAAGAGCGTTCTCAATGGCATCGAGATCTTCGCCAATCTCACCGAGCTCTACGACATCCCACCTATATGAACGGAAGCGGCCAGCAACATCATCACTTGTTGCGAGGCCGGTGCCTCCGTCGATGGTGATCCGGTTGTCATCAAATACGCAGACGAGTCGGTCTAGCCCGAGATGGCCTGCTAGCGAGGCGGCCTCATGGCTGACCCCTTCCATCAAGCAGCCATCACCGGCGATCACCCAGGTGTGATGATCAATGGCGTCAGCGCCGAATTGCTCGCGCAAGAGACGTTCCGCAATAGCCATACCGACAGCATTTGCGAAGCCCTGCCCGAGTGGGCCAGTAGTCACCTCAACCCCAGGGGTGTGACCTGCCTCAGGATGGCCAGGTGTCGCCGAGCCCCACTGGCGAAAGGCGCGGAGATCGTCTGCAGAGAGCGAAGTCCCGCTCAAGTGCAACATTGCGTACTGCAGAATCGATGCGTGTCCTGCCGAAAGGATGAAACGATCACGGTCGATCCAACTTGGGTCTGCCGGGTCGTATCGCATGACACGGCTGTACAACACGTGCGCAAGGGGGGCGAGTGCCATCGCTGTTCCCTGGTGGCCGCTGTTCGCCGCAAGCGGACCATCCATAGCTAAACCACGAATCACCGAAACGGCGAGCTGGTCTTGGTCAGGTGTCAAAGAAGAAGTGGGCACAGTGGCGACTGTACCTGCCGAAGGATGACCGGCCGAAAGCCACCCGTCAGTTTCTATTCCGCCGGGGGAAGCAAGGTGAATGGAACCACCGTCAGTGGGCCGCGATCAACACGGCAATGAGCGAAGACCGTTGAGTACTCATCGAATGGCAGTTCTGCCCGAACGAGTCGGTAGGTGAACTTTCCTGGCTCCACCGTGAAGGGACTCACGTTTCTTGCGATCGGCTCCTCATCATCGATATCGGTCTTGCGCTCGTTGAAGAATGTCACCTCGAATACGCCTTGACCTGCTTCATCGGCAGGACAATGGATGAGAGCAACCAAGTGAGGTGTCAGCGTTGTTGGGACGGGCTCTGGCGCTGCTTGAGAGAACATGGCACCGGTGATGTCGAGTCGTGTCGAGGGCCCTGGGGCCGATCGCATCTCAAAATTCTCAACAAAGAGGGTCGCGACGAGTTCCATGCAGATCAGGGTACCGAAGCGTCTAAAGCCTCCGTCACATCCAGCGCAACGGAATCTTCACGACCACAAGCCAAGAATCTGACACGTCAACCGCTCCAAAATGTCGCGAATCTTGGCCGGTATTGGTGTTGTCGGCTGTGAGCATCCAGCGGTGTTGGTCCACGCGATCACCTAACCGTTTAACGATCCAGAAATTGGGTTGCTCTGGATGTTGCACAACACGGAGCTGGCCCCTTCGAAATGATGTTGAGCGAATAGCAATGAGACCTTGGCCATCAATCAGCGTTGGCTCCATCGAACGGTCAGTAACCACGAACCGCTTCATTAGAGCGAACTTTCGTCGTAGGGGATGCACCGACATCTCGCGAAGGCTAGTCTCAGCAGTGACAACGGCACCGAACGTGGTGTTCACCAAACCCTCCAAGGAGACAAAAATGCTCGGACGACTGTTCGCAACGGCAACACCAGCCCACGCACACTGCGATCTCTACTGCGGCGTGTACGACCCAGCCCAGGCAAAAATTGAAGCCCTTTCGGTCGTCAAGACCGCCCAGAAGTATCACGAATCAGATGACTCGGTGTTCCAAGACCGTTGCATTTTCATCAAGGAGCAGCGTGCCGAGGAGTGCAAGCATCATCTCATGGTGTTGTGGGCAGACTTCTTTGCTCCCGCACACTTCGAAGAGTTCCCTCAGTTGCACGACTTGTTCTGGAAGGCTGTTCACCAGGCCGGTGAGGCCAAGAAGTCAATGGATCCAGCGGTCGGACAGCAGTTGGTGTCATACATCGACGAGATCGCTGACATCTTCTGGAAGACTGACAAGGGTCAGCAGATGGGTGTGTACCCGCCAGCATGATCGCTGTCGTCTCCTGACGACATTGAACTGACGATGGGTGTCTGGCCTTGCGGCTAGGCGCCCATCGTCGCGTGATGGGCGCCGAGGTTGTCGATTGATCTGAGTCATCGACAGGGGTCAGCCGGTAACTCTGAGAAGTTGGATGAGGGAAGTTGGCTCGACGCTGCTGAGAGCGGGGCAGAAGAGTTTTCAGCTTGCCTGATGGGAGGAGCGTGACGCACTGACAAGACGAAGTTCATCAAGTCGTACTCGTGCAAGCCGGAACCATGTCATTGGTTTGATGAGCATCCAGCCGAGATCGATCTCGTACCAGCGATGGGCCAACTTGGCCGAGGTAGGAGCCGCATGGTGGTTATTATGAAATCCCTCTCCCGCAGTTAACAGAGCAAGCCACTGAAGATTTGTTGCAGAGTTATCGTACGGGCGTCTGCCAAAGTGGTGGCCGATTGCGTTGACCGCCGAATTTGCCGCCAAGTAGTAGTTGACGTGAACGAGAGCAGCGATCGCCGCAATGAGCGGTCCGAATAGCACCACGAGAATTGCGATACCGATTCCTAAGCCGAGCAGTGCACGATCAAATAGGTAGCGATCAAGTCGATCGGGCTGCAAGTCACGTGCAAATCGATCGGTATTTGCGTCGTCACGTGCCACCTTTCGGTACATCGCGTAATTCCTGAGTTGAACAGTCCGCCAGCCGTGAATTGCAGGGGAGTGCGGGTCGTCATGCGTGTCTGTATGCGCGTGGTGTTTGCGATGGACGGCGACCCATTGGCGCGGTCGAATCCCAGTCGTAAGCCAAAGCGCGAGGCGAAATGCGCCGTGGGCAGGACGAGTAAAGGTCAGCGCCTTATGTGAAAGTCCCCGGTGCAGATACACCGTTGTTGCCAAATTGGCCACAGTTGTGACTGCACCACCGAGCATGGTGGCGAAGACGACGCTGAAATACCACTCAACTTCAAACGTGATCACGCTTTCGAACCTAGCAAATACGGGAGATGTGGGTCAACGAATGCGTGATGGGTCATGGCGTACTAAAAGATGAAGAGGTTTGGTGACTAGCGTGTGATCCATGACCGCCCCCTCACACCCTGCGATGTCGACGAGCACGTTGTCCGAAGCCGAATCAAAAGAATTGGTGAAGCAATACGGTGTCCCTCTTGCGGCCGAACACATCGTGTCCGACGTCGCAGCTGCCGTTGCGGCCGCAGCGTCAATCGGAGGGGCAGTTGCCATCAAACTCAATGGTGATGCGATTGCGCACAAAACCGAACGCGGGTTGGTCAGACTTGGCGTGAGCGATGAGACGGCGGTACGAGTGGCCGCGCAGGAACTCCTTGCGGCCGCTCGTCCTGAGGATGGAGAGGTATCGCTTCTTGTTGCGCCAATGGTCTCTGGTGCTCGGGAGTTCATCGTAGGAATGATTCGTGACCCTCAGTTTGGGCCGATGGTCATGCTCGGTGTTGGCGGGATACTTGCTGAGGTGATCGCCGATGTTGCCTTCAGGCCTGCACCACTTGATGTGGTGACAGCACAAGAGCAGATTGAGAACCTGACGATGAGCGATCTGCTCGGTGAATTCAGAGGCGAAGCTGCTGTTGACCGACAGGCGCTCATCGACACCCTTGTTGGGCTCGGTCAGCTGGCAGCTGATCACCCAGAGGTCATGAGTGTTGACATCAACCCCTTGATTATCGATCGCTCCGGCCGTCCTGCCGCTGTCGATGCGCTTGTTGAAATCGCACAGGAAACGATCGAGGCCACAACGGCTACTGCTCGACCGCAGCCAACCGATGAGCAGTTCAATGCACTATTCGAACCATCTGGAGTGGTCGTCACCGGCGCATCGAGTCACCCTGGCAAGTTTGGATTTGTTGCACTTCATAACCTTTTGGCTGCTGGATACTCCGGGAATGTGTACGCAACAAACCGGTCAGGTGAAGAAGTGCTTGGCATTCGAACGGTCGGTGATGTCTCCGATGTCCCCGAAGGCGGAGCTGATCTCATGTTTGTGTGCACTCCTGCCTCCGCAAACATTCAGCTACTTGAAGACGCTGCACAACGAGGGGTTCGTGCAGCGTTTCTCACCTCAGCTGGTTACGGCGAAGCCGGAGATGAAGGACGTGCCGCTGAGGCAGAACTCGTTGCGGCCGCTGACCGACTTGGAATATTGCTTGCTGGACCGAACGGTCAAGGAGTTGTGTCGACGCCGGCGTCGCTATGCGCTCAGATCGTGGCTCCGTATCCCCCCTCTGGCGGGATCGGTGTTGCATCGCAGTCAGGAAACTTCGTCTCAAGTTTCTTGAACCTGTCGCGCTCAACCGGGGTCGGTGTCAGCCGTGCTGTCTCGGCGGGGAATGCAGCAGCGGTATCGGTTGCCGATTACCTTGACTTTTACTCACGAGATGAGAAAACAGCAGTCTCGCTTGCCTATATCGAGGGTATTACCGACGGCCGTGGTCTGATGGAACGACTTGCTGGAGCAGCTCGACACAAGCCACTCGTCGTGCTGAAGGGAGGCGCGACCGCGGGTGGCGCACGAGCCGCCGCAAGTCACACCGGAGCACTCGCTGCCGACGATCGCATTTTTGATGGAGCATGTCAGGCCGCAGGTGTGACACGTGTTCAGTCAGTCGAAGAAGCGTTCGATACGGCGGCATCATTCGCCACGCAGCCGTTGCCTAAAGGCCCGAATGTTGTCATTCTCACCACCGCTGGCGGATGGGGAGTTGTGACCTCTGATGCGGTTACTCGAGACAGCGATCTCACGTTGATGCAATTGCCTGATGAGTTACTTGCGCAGATCGATGAACACCTCCCGCCTAGGTGGAGTCGGAATAACCCGGTCGACTGCGCAGGTGGTGAGACACGCGACACCATCCCAACGGTGATGGGGCTCATCGCAAACCACCCTGACGTCCACTCCGTGATCTACTTGGGTCTAGGAATTCAGTCGAATCAGGCTCGGGAAATGCGCAGCGGGCGGTTTTACCCTGACCACGGCCTTGAACGGATTGTCGAGTATCACGAACGGCAAGACCGCCGCTTCGCTGAAGCGGCAGCCGAACTCAGTATCCAAACAGGAAAACCAATTCTTGTTGCGACCGAGCTTGCTCTTGCCGACCCCAATAATGCAGGGCCAGCAGCCGTGCGTGCATCAGGGCGGCTGTGCTACGCCACCGGTGACCGTGCGGTGTCGGCGCTTGGTCATATGTGGCGGTACGCCCGTTTCCAGGAGCGACGTCGGTCGTGACCCAACCCGGTCGGGGGCAGATAAACCCAGTCGTAGCTCTCGTGCTCGTCGCAATGGTGCCAGCACTGTTGTTGGTGGGTCTGCGTTCGTTGGTGTCGCCGGGTGAGGTAGGCCCAGCGGCCGAGATTACATCTGAGCCGTCTTCGGGCGTCGTCCTCGCTTCCAGCCGCTCAATCATGTCGGTGAGGCGAGTTGCTCCTGAATTGTCCGGTCGCATCAACCGCAGCCAACTCGCGGCAGCGCTCCAGACTGTCACTTCCTCAATGGCGTCGACTTCCTGCCTTGCGATGTCTGTTGATGGAGTGCCACTCAGCCTGTCCGGTGAGCGCGCTGCGATTCCTGCAAGCACTGTCAAGATCCTTGTTGCGGTCGCAGCGGTTGAGTCCTTAGGTGCAGACTTCACCTTTACAACCCGGGTGATGGGACCTTCGCCGGTAGGTGGTGTGATCAATGGCGACGTCGTTCTCGTTGGTGGAGGTGATCCTCTGCTGAGCGGCGACTGGTATCCAAACTCGAACCTTGATCGGTACCCAGTGTTTGGTCACACCTCGCTTGACGATCTTGCGAGGGCTCTTGCTTCAGCAGGTGTGACAACGGTGAATGGCCGAGTTCTTGGCGACGGAAGTCGTTATGACGATGAGTGGTACTACAGCGAGTGGGGTGATGGTATTGCCGGTATCGAGGCTGGACCAATTGGTGCCCTGATGGCGAATGACGCCCGAATCGAGGGAGACGATTACCGCGCATCTGACCCTGCTGGCGGTGCGGCGCAGGAATTCATACTGCGCCTGAATGCAGCGGGTATCCAAGTATCGGCGGGTAGTGGGGTCGGTGTGCCTTCGGCAAGTGACGTTGAGTTAGCCGCGATCAACTCTGCCCCGCTCTCTGTCGTGATCGCAGAGATGCTCCAGAACTCAGATAACAACACTGCCGAAATGCTCGTCAAAGAGATGGGCTTGCATATCAGCGGGAATGGGACTCGACAAGCAGGCTTAGCAGCAGTCCTCAGCGCATTGAATTCACTTGGGGTTGATACCGCAGAGTTGAACCTCGTCGATGGAAGCGGTCTCGCCAACACGGCGACGGCGCGGTGTCAAACCTTTGTTGACGCACTTGAGATAGCTGACAGGTCAGTGATTGATGGACTGGCCGTGGCGGGAGTGTCTGGCACCCTCGCATCGGTGTTTACTGAAGGTCCAATGACCGGGGTATTGAAGGCAAAGACGGGCACGCTCGGAAACTTGCCATTTGATCAAGATCCTCCAGCGGTGAAGGCGCTCTCCGGGCAATACATCGCAAGCGGGGGTGAACGTTTGACCTTCGCCTTGGTGTTAAACCAGTGGATGGTGAATGACCAGTCGAATTATCGACCCATTTGGGATTCGCTTGCCTTTGCAATGGCGGCGTACCCAACTGGCCCAACGGTGATGGAGATGGCTCCGTGAAAGCGTTGAGCGGACCCCTCATTGTTATTGGTGCGGTGCCGCTCCTTATCGTGACCGGATTTTGGAATTGGACCCGAGATCAGGTGCGATCTCAACCTGTCAACACCGTTCCACACGAACAGGTTGTGGCAGGGTTCGAGCCACCAACGGTTGAGGTTGCGTCGTTACGCAGGGTGTCGCCTGCGATCGTGGCATGGGAGGAGGCCCGATCTCAGGCCGAAGATCTCAGTGCTGCTGTGTCATCGCTCGGTGAGTCAGATTGTTTATTGGTGACCGATAGTGGAATCACTGTTGTCAACGAGCCAGTTTCACGGCGTGTTAGCGAAACGGCTCGGCGTCTTTTTGGCGTGATCATGGCCTTAGAGGTGCTCGGCCCTGACATGGTCTTTACGACAATGTTGGCAGGGTCGGAGCCAATCAACGGGGTGGTGGATGGTGACCTCGTTCTGATTGGGGGAGGCGACCCATCGCTCGTTTCTGAAAACCTTTCGTTTCTCGCTGCTGACTCGCCTTGGGAGCCCACCGATATAGATGTATTGGTCGATGCTCTTGTTGCTGCCGGCGTGAGCCGGATCACCGGCGACATCGTTGGTGATGGAAGTTTGTTCGTCGATGAAGAGCCCACGCCCGGTGATGTTCCGTCGTGGGCAGGGTTGATTCTCGACGATGGTCGCATTTTGACGAGTGCCCAGAATCGTGGGATTGACACAGCGCAATCGGCAGCGAAGTCGCTGTTAGACCTACTTCGCTCGGCAGGTATTTCAGTAGACGGAAGTGCAACTACTGGCGTGGCGGCACCCAACGTGGTTCCGTTAGCGGTGGTTGAAAGCGAGCCGTTACGGGTGATTGCACGGTCGCTCTTGCGTTCTGGGCTCACAGCAGATGCTTGGTCAGTGGTCTTCGGGAATCTAGAAAGCCACATCGCCGTCAACATAGGAAAGGCAGGATTTCCTGCGAGTGGTCTCAGCGAGGCTGCGACACGGTTTAACAGCGAATACGGCACCGGTGTGGCCCTCTCAGCGGATGGTTTTGAACTGACATGCGCAGATATTCGTGAGATGTTCACACTGATGGCTGAGCGATATCCGGAACTCACCCACGGGGTACTTGTTGGTGGAGTTGCAGCGATCGGAGTTGTGATCTCCGCAGGTGATGACTCAGTCGTTGCCATTGAGACGCCGTTAGGGAATGAGGTCATCGGATTTGGAAATCTTGACGCTCTTACATCGGCCGTCAACGAGGTGTTTGACGTGATCGACCGATTTTCTGACGAGCGAAATCCACTCGCATTCGGCCCGGAGGCTGTTGGCAGTGAACTCTGAAAATGGAACCTACATTTCGCCCATGTTTCCGCTGTCGGCAGTGGTCTTCCCGAGCACTGCATTGCCGATGCGAATCTTTGAGCCCCGGTATCGCCAGTTGATGGCAGATTTGCTCGCTGGTGATACCGAGCTTGAGTTCGCAATTTCTCCAATCGTTCGAGGACGTGAGGTCGGAGGCGGCGACGAACGCCTTGACGTTGCGACCGTGTGCAAACTCGCGCAGGTGATGGTGCAGCCAACAGGGGAGTACACCTTTCTGGCGCTCGGCCAACGGCGTGTTCGTGTGCATGAGTGGCTTGAAGACGACCCGTACCCACGAGCCATTGTTGCTGAGATGACCGACGGGGAAACATTGCCGACCGCGAAAGATGTCGCGCATGAGATCAATCGTGTTGAGAAGGTGCTGATTCGTCTAGGGGCAGAAGTTCCTGACCACCTGCCATTAGTTGATGGTGATGAGCGCCTCGCAGCGTTCCGACTCGCAGGCATGGTGCCGATTTCGGATCTTGATCGGCAGGCAATTCTGATGTCAGATGACCCTGCGGGCCGGCTCGAAAGGTTTTCCCAGGCACTTAGCGATCTCGAAGCGGTACTCGAATTCCGAGAGGGCTAGCACGCGGTATCGGGGAGCCTGCCAAGAGCATTGGATAGGTGGCGCCGAGATGGTGTTGAGTTTTGGAGGTGCTGCACGGATGGCACCGCCTTTCGAGGGCCCCAGCAAAGCTGGAGTTGTGAATGACTGAGGTCTAAATCGTCTTTCAATCGAATGCGTGATAGGAATAGCAGGGTGAAGTTGCGGCGGAACAACAGTGAGCAGCGTGAGAAACGTTCGCGGCCAGCGTCAGTTGATGCTGTCATTGATTCGCTGGTCTCATACGTCAAAGGACAGTTGCTACGTCCGCTCTCAGGAGCCGGCCGATGGTTGGTGTTCGGCCTAGCGGGAGGAATTCTCGTCGGAGGTGGCGTAGCGCTCGGATTGCTCGGTGTTTTGCGCCTGCTTCAATCGGAATTCTCAGGTATTGCTGCTGAAGACTCACGACTGTCGTGGCTTCCGTACCTGGTTGTTCTCATCATCGGCGTCGCAGTGTTGGTAGCGACTCTGCAGCGAATTAACAGGACAGAGTTGTTTGCTGAGCGAGATCAAGAAAGTGGTTCAAGATGAGTGACGGGCAGAACACTTCAGTGACTCGAGACGAACTCGAATCAACATTGAGTTCGTTTCAGAGCAGCCTCCGGGGTCAAATCGAGGACCGTCGCCAAACGATCGTTGTTGCCGGCGTTGCGATCTCAGTTGGTCTTGCGGTGGTGGCGTATTTGCTTGGCCGCCGATCAGGGCGCCGTAAATCTGCGATTATCGATATTCGTCGACTCTGAGATAGGTCGTAGTGCGTCGTCAACTGTCTGACCGATTATTTACAACATCGGTTCGTCGCGGTCTGTTGGGCGGTAACCCAGCGCTGAGGTCTGTTGCCATTGGCATGGTGGTGATTCGTGGCGCTCGGAGACTCGTCGGCCGTCGGCCCGAGATTGTTAAGCGGGTGAGGATGCGTCCGGGCACATCGATGTCGGTAGCTGTTCGACGTGGTGGCCGTCGTTGATCGTTCGATTGCGACAGCCATCACGAGAGGTCGAGGTTCGTGGAGGAAGGCCAGCTCGAGCGATTTTGTTAGAGCTGGGTTTTGCCCCTGAGGGCTACATCGTGATCTGTAACGGAACTCTCGTTCCATCAGACACTGTGCTCAATGAAGATGATGCCGTCGAACTACGGCCAGTCATTTCAGGGGGCTGACGATGTCGAAATGTCGATCGTGTGGCGAGCCAGCGGTCATTGATCTGCCGCGACACAATGCGAACTTTTGCAGTGAGCACTTCATGCAACTCTGTCACCGGCAACTTGAGAAAGCGATCTCTGATTTCGACATGTTGAGTCGAGAAGATCGTGTTCTCGTCGCTGTCTCGGGTGGCAAGGACTCGCTTGCCCTGTGGGACATGTTGCTGGAAGCCGGCTACCACGCCGACGGGCTCTACATCGGGCTGGGTATCGGCGAGTACAGCGATGAGAGCGGCGTGATAACTCGGGCATTCGCTGCCTCTCAAGGATTGAAACTGATTGAGGTTGACATCCGGAATGAACACGGTTTTGACATCCCAACAGCAGCTGGGGTGACCGGACGAAGCCCGTGCTCGGCTTGCGGCTTATCAAAACGACACATCTTCGACGAAGTCGCTCAACGTGAGGGATACGACGTACTCGCAACCGGCCACAATCTTGATGACGAAGCTGCGGTGCTATTCGGTAACACATTGCGGTGGGATATCGAATACCTCAGGCGTCAGGCTCCGGTGCTCACAGCAGGTAATGGATTTGGGAAGAAAGTGAAGCCTCTCGTGCGGTTGACCGAGCGAGAGATGGCCGCTTGGTGTGTCATCCGGGGAATTGACTACGTCGTCGAGGAGTGTCCGATGGCGGTGGGAAACAAACACCTCGCCTATAAAGACGCCCTCAACAGACTTGATGCAGCGTCGCCAGGGACAAAAGCCTCGTTCTACCTCGGGTACTTGGAACGAATGCAGCCAGTTCTCGCTGAACACGCAGATGTCGATGCGCCGAGTTCGTGCCCAAATTGTGGCGCTCCGTCGGCGAGCGCAGATCAACCCTGTGCGTTTTGTCGGCTCGTCGATTCAGCGACTGGGCATGACGCAATTCCGGTCAGAATGGTGCTGAATAAGAAGGCTCGCAAGATATTTGATGCTCAATGGGGGAGTCAAGATGGCAAGTAATCAAACGTTTAGTTATGGCGAACGCGTATTGCTCCTCGATAAAAAGCGCCGTCGATACCTTGTTGAGCTTGTAGAGGGCGGTGAGTTTCATAGTCATGCCGGATTTGTTTCGCATTCTGACGTCATTTCTGTCGTCGAGGGGACGGTGGTCCGCAGCACTCACGGAGCCGAATACACCGTGCTTCGCCCGACCCTCGAAGACTTTGTCCTCGAAATGCCTCGAGGAGCTCAGGTCATTTACCCGAAAGACCTTGCACCAATTTGCATACTCGCCGACATTTCTCCGGGGGTCAAAGTGCTCGAGAGCGGAGTTGGTTCAGGAGCTCTTTCAATGACAATGCTCCGATGGGGAGCTGACATCACGGGATACGAACTACGAGAAGATTTCGCCAACCGAGCACGCGCAAACGTGGTGTCGTTTCTTGGCGAAGGGGTGCTCGACCGCTACAACGTCAAAATTGGTGATGCATATGAGGGGATCGACCCCGCTGATGGGCCCTTTGACCGGGTTGTGCTTGACCTTCCTGAGCCGTGGAATGTCGTTCCTCACGCCGAAAAAGTACTGAGGCCAGGAGGGATCCTCGTTGCATATACGCCGTCAATCACGCAGGCAGCTCAGACGCGTGAGCAGATGAAAGGCCGGTGGCTCGATACGCGAACGATTGAAGTTCTACACCGGGGATGGCACATTGATGGACAAGCCGTTCGACCCGACCATCGCATGGTTGCGCACACAGGGTTTTTGACTGCCGGCCGATTCCTCGGCCAAAGCGCATCACGGATTGCAGAAAATACTTCCCCGGCTGATGCCGCTACGGCACCTGACATTGAGGCGTCAGAGAACTGAAATCAGGGTTCGATGTAAATGCATTCGCCGGGGCATTCCTCGGCGGACTCGACAACCCCATCAAGTTGGCTGTCAGGGAACTCGGCCATACCGTCTGCACCCTGAGGGTTACCTTTTGCGGTAGCGAAAATCTTGTCGCCCTCTTTCACGTAGGCGAGACCATCGTCGAGCAACGCAAACACGTCGGGTGCGATTTCTTCGCAAAGTCCGTCGCCGGTGCAGAGATCTTGGTCAATCCATACCTTCATGGGTGGGGGCTCCTTCGTAAATTCAAAACCTGTCTGGCGTAAGTGTAACGCTGAACTTTGGTTCAGTCACATCTCTACTGCCCTGAATTCGTGAGTTCACCGATGAATTCTCTTCAGGGGTGTGAGAAGATGAGTTCAGAGAGAGGAGGCGCAACGGTGGATGGTCACGAACAGTCACAGCATGCTGATGAGATCAGCGAGTTGAGGGCAGAAATTGATCGCCTAAAGAAAGGCGTTTCAGAACCCTCGCACCGAATCCGCGCCTTAGAGGCGCGAATCATCGAACTCAAAGGTGAGCTCGCTGGATCAATTTCGAGAAACGAACGACTTAGCGGCACATTGCGTGAGGCCAAAGAGCAGATCGAATCACTTCGCGATGATGTTGAGCGCCTAACAGCAACCCCAAACACCTATGGGGTTGTGCTTCATAGAAATGACGACGACACCTTCGATGTCATCTCCACGGGCAGAAAGTTCCGTGTCGTTGCGGGACCAGAAGTCGATTCAGCTGACGTCGTTGCTGGATCAGAAGTTGTTCTCAATGACGCGATGGTGATCATCGGTGTTCGCCCACCTGACACGGTCGGCGATATCGGTACCATTCGAGAGCTTCTCGACGACGGAATTCGGGTCGTCGTCACTACGCGTTCGGACGAGGACGCCGTGTGTGCCCTGAGTGACAACTTGAGGGGAACCCGCCTCCGGATTGGTGACCGAGTTCGTATTGACGCGCGCTCGGCCCTTGTGCTCGAAGTTCTTGGCCGTCCAGACGTTGATGAGTTACTGCTCGAAGTGGTCCCTGATGTGACCTACGACGACATCGGCGGACTCGATCGGCAAATCGCAGAGATTGCCGACGCAGTGGAACTTCCGTTCTTGCATGCTGACCTATTTGCCGAACATCGCTTACCTGCACCAAAAGGAATTCTTCTGTACGGTCCGCCGGGCTGTGGCAAGACACTGATTGCGAAAGCGGTTGCAAACAGCCTGGCGAAAAAGGTTGCTGCAGCGATCGGCGAAGACAAAGGGCGCAGCTATTTCGTCAACATCAAAGGACCGGAACTGTTGAACAAATACGTCGGAGAGACGGAACGGCAGATTCGTCTCGTGTTCGAACGAGCCCGCGAAAAAAGTGATGAGGGTTGGCCAGTTATTGTGTTCTTTGACGAGATGGACTCAATGTTCCGTACCCGAGGAACCGGCGTTTCTTCAGATATGGAGTCAACGGTCGTACCGCAGCTGCTCGCCGAGATCGACGGTGTCGAAGGTCTTGAGAACGTGATCGTCATCGGTGCGACGAACCGCGAAGATCTCATCGACCCTGCAATCCTTCGTCCTGGCCGCCTCGATGTCAAAATCCGAATTGACCGGCCGGATGCCGTGGCTGCCAAGCAGGTCTTTTTGCGATATCTCAACGAGGAAATCCCGTTGCGAGCTGGTGAATCGATCGACCAGATGGTTGATGCTGCCGTCGAAGAGATGTATCGAACTGATGAATCCAATAGGTTCCTCGAAGTCACCTATGCCAACGGTGATAAGGAAGTTCTGTACTTCAAAGATTTTGCATCTGGGGCCATGATCGAAAACATCGTGAGGCGAGCAAAGAAAGCGGCGATTAAGCGAGTGATTGCCGGAGGTACACGCGGGGTGGCCACGGTCGACCTCGTCGATGCTGTCCGTTCAGAATTTGTCGAGCACGAGGACTTGCCAAACACGACGAACCCAGATGACTGGGCAAAGGTCTCGGGTCGAAAAGGTGAACGAATCGTGTTCATCAGAACGCTCGTCGACCGTGAGGCAGGAATTGCAGGCGGCGGCCGAGCGATCGAGCGGACTCAGACCGGACAGTACTTGTAAGCCGATGGCAGTTCCCAAGGTGTGTGGTCTGGAAACCGAATACGGGATCCTTGTCCGCGGAGCAGATAACAACCCGGTGACCGCATCGGCTCTGTTGATCAATGCGTACACCGGTGCAGCGCAAGAGCAGGTGGCATTTGATCTGATCGCCGAGGATCCGCAGCGTGATGCTCGATCTCCTGACCCGCTAGATCCGTACGAGTTCGACCCTGAACTCGAATACACCCCAGTCAACGCCGTGCTGACGAACGGCGCCCGATACTACGTTGACCATGCGCATCCAGAAATGTCAACTCCAGAGGTTCGCACCCCTCGAGAGGCAGTCATTTGGGACCGGGCTGGCGAAGAAATCATCCGTCAGTCGATGACCGCAGCACAACGTTTGGTACCAGATGGAGCAGAAATTCTGATCCATAAGAACAACTCAGATGGCAAAGGCAACTCCTACGGATGTCACGAGAATTACCTCGTAGACCGCGGACTTCCCTTTGGAAAAGTGATTTCAGCGGTTATGGCTCATTTCGTGACCCGCCAAGTATTTGCAGGGGCAGGAAAAGTAGGATGCGAACTACCCGGAATGGCATCAGATTCGGTGAGCTTCCAAATTTCACAGCGAGCGGACTTTTTCGAAGAAGAGGTTGGACTCGAAACGACCGTTCGTCGACCAATCGTCAACACACGTGACGAACCCCACTGCGACCCAGCGAAGTATCGCCGCTTACATGTCATCGCAGGTGACGCAAACATGTCCGAGGTCGCAACCTTCCTCAAAGTTGCATCAACCGCGATGCTTCTCGCTGCGGCTGAAGACGACCCGATGATGGAAATGCCTGCACTGGCGAACCCTGTGCGTGCAATAACGCAAGTGAGCCATGACCCAACGCTTACTGCAGTGGTTTCGACCTATGAGGGCACCACTGTGCGCGCTATTGAAGTGCAGTGGCAACTATTTGAAATCGCACGATTATGGGTCGAACGAACTGGAGGCGAGGCAGTCGGCGAAGAGGACTGCAACCTCGCTTTGCGCCAATGGGAGCAGATCCTGAGCGGATTGGAGAGTGATCCGCTCACAGTTGCCGATCGAGTTGATTGGGTGGCGAAACAACGACTGATCAATGCCTACGCAGATCGTCACAATGTTGTCGCTGGATCTGCTTCACTTCGAGCGATTGACTTGCAATACCACGACATGCGACCCTCGAAAGGACTTGCATCACGGTGCGGGCTCGTCACATTGGTTGATGGCAACGAAGTTCAACAGGCAACGACACATCCGCCAACGAGCACCCGGGCGTACTTCCGTGGACGATGTGTTGAGCGCTACGGACATGACATCATCGCGGCGAATTGGGACTCCATGGTGTTCGATATCGGTGTTGACCCGCTGCGACGAGTTCCAATGGATGATCCGTTACGCGGCACAGCGGAACTCGTGGCTAACGTGATCGACAACAGCGCGACGGCCGTAGATTTGGTTGCGGCACTTGCTGAACCAATCGGATAACACACGCGTGAGAAGGTAGAGCGATGCCAGATCGAATTCAGCGAAAGAAAACAGAGCGTCAGAGTGAGGAAGTGGCTGAAGCTGAGGTCACACCGACGGAGTCGGCGGCTATTGACGACATCGACGATCTCCTTGATGAAATCGATGAAATTCTCGAAGAAAATGCCGAAGAATTTGTGCGTTCGTACGTGCAAAAGGGTGGTGAGTAACGGTGGCAATGCCTGTGTTTACACCGGGAGATGATCCGGGAGCAGATTTCCCCATGTTGTTGCAGCGATCGGGCTACGGACCGGTCAATCTCCCTCCAGGATCAACAATAGAGTCTCCCCATGCCACCACCTGTGTGGCAGTTCGTTACGACAACGGTGTCGTCATGGCTGGCGACCGGCGCGCAACCTCTGGTCACCTCATTTCGCATCGGACAATGGAGAAGGTCGTTCAAGCCGACCTCCACTCGGGAGTCGCAATTGCCGGAGCTGCTGGACCTGCGGTGGACATGATCAGATTGTTTCAGGTGCAACTGGAGTACTACGAGAAGGTGCAAGGAAGTGCGTTGAGTTTGGAAGGAAAAGCCAACCAACTTGCGTCGATGGTTCGGGCAAATATTCCAGGAGCGATGCAAGGTATGGGCGTCGTGCCAATTTTTGCGGGATACGACATCCGTCGATCCGTCGGCCGACTGTGGGCGTACGACATGCTTGGCGGCCGCTACGAAGAGCGTGATCATGTGGCGACCGGTTCCGGCTCTTTGCATGCTTCTACGGTGATGAAGGTTGGTTATCGCTCGAACCTCACCCGCGACGAGGCAGTAGAACTCGTCGCACGCAGTCTCTGGGAGGCAGCCGATTCAGACTCGGCAACTGGCGGGCCAGACATGGTGAGAGGGATTTTTCCGGTTGTCGCGACGATTGATAGTGACGGGTGGATGCTGGTGGCCGATAACGAACTCGCTGACCGGTATCGAACGATTATCAGTCAAGTCGAAGGCTCAACGTCATGAGCATGCCGTATTACGTTGCGCCCGAGCAGGCGATGAAGGATCGGGCAGATTTTGCCCGAAAAGGAATTTCAAGAGGTCGTGCACTTGTTGCTTTGCGATTCGAGAACGGAATTGTGCTTGTGGCAGAGAACGCTTCGCAGTCACTGCGCAAAGTCAGCGAAATTTATGACCGCATCGCCTTCGCCGGAGTTGGGAAGTACAACGAGTTTGATCAGCTTCGGGTGGCGGGTATCAGATCGGCCGAACTCACTGGTTACCAATATTCCCGTGACGATGTCGATGCACGTGGCTTGGCAAACGACTACGCGCAGCTTCTCGGAAACTCGTTTACGCACGGAATGAAGCCGATGGAAGTTGAGATACTCGTTGCCGAGGTCGGAATTGACGGTGGTCATGACGATCAGATTTTCCACATCATGTACGACGGAACAGTGATCGATCGCCCTGATACGTGTGCACTCGGTGGCGAATCCGACGCGATTTCAACGCGTCTTCAAGCCGGGTTCAGCGATGGCCTATCGCTTGGTGAGGCGATCAAGCTCGGAGTCTCGGCCTTATCGGGTAGCGACAGAGAGCTTTCAGCAAGTTCGCTCGAAATCGCTCTACTCGAACGAAATGGCACGCGACGTTGTTTCCGTCGCTTGGAACCATCAGAGGTTGATGCTGTCCTGCAAGAATGATCAGCGATGCCTTCGGTAGACCTGAATAGTGACCTCGGCGAGGGTTATGGCGTATGGCGTCTGGGAGATGATGCCCAGATGCTAGAGATCGTCACAAGTGCCAACATTGCCTGCGGGTTCCATGCCGGCGACCCGTCCACCTTGAGATCGGTGTGCGAAGCCGCCGCGCGAAGCAAGGTTCGCATTGGTGCTCAAGTCTCGTACCCCGATCTTGTGGGTTTTGGTCGTCGCCGTATCGAGATGGAGCCGGCAGAACTCACTGACGCGGTGCTGTACCAACTAGGAGCGCTTGATGCCTTTGCGCAGGTTGCTCAAAGTGAAGTCGCTTACGTAAAGCCGCATGGAGCCCTCTACCACGCAGCGTGTGCCGAACGCGTTGTTGCCGATGCGGTCGTTGAAGCTGTCGCAGACTACGACCATTCGATGGCGGTGCTGGGACTTCCAGGATCTGCCTTGCTTGCTGCTGCCGACCACGCCGGACTTGACATTGCCGCAGAGGGGTTTGCTGATCGGGCCTATAACGATGATGGCACCCTCGTTTCGCGTCGGGAGGAAGGTGCGGTACTCGCCGATCCGAAGATGATTGCAGAGCGTGCTGTACATATGGTGATGACGCAAACCGTGACCAGCATTTCTGGTCGAGTAATTCCAGTTCCAATTCGATCGCTCTGTGTGCACGGTGACACCCCTGGAGCAGTCGGAATCGCTCGAGCAGTTCGTGCCGCCCTAGAAGCCGAAGGCATCGGCCTCTATTCATTCACGTGATTGACATCGCGGGAATCGAAGTGGTGCCGATGGGCACCCACAGTCTTCATCTTCGACTAGACGATTTTCCCACTGCGACTATCGCTGCAGCACTCAGGGCTCTCAATCTTGAAGGAGTTTCAGATGTCGTTCCCGCTGAATCAACGATGTTGGTGAGATGTGAGCACAAATCTGCTCGCCGAAGTGTGGTCGAGAACCTCAATGAGATTCTTTCGGTTGGCAACGTCGCTGAGCGAGAGGTCAATGTCGAACCTCTTGAAATAGAGATGGTCTATGACGGACAAGACCTGGAAATAGTGGCAACCGCATGCGGAATGTCGGTTGAAGAGGTAATTCATCGTCACCTGAGTTCTGAGTTTGTTGCTGCCTTTTGCGGATTTGCTCCAGGGTTCGCTTACCTCTCGGGACTTGATCCGTTGCTTCATCTTCCCCGACGCGAAACTCCACGTACAAGAGTTCCGGCGGGATCTGTATCGATTGCTGCGATGTACTCGGCGGTGTATCCGAATCCCTCTCCGGGTGGATGGCACCTCTTGGGAACAACAGATGCAACCCTTTGGAATGTGGAGAGCGACCCGCCCGCCCTCATTGAGCCTGGCCGTCGTGTGAGGTTTGTTCGCAAGTCATGATTGGCTTCAGGATCGTCGACTGTGGGATTGCAACCTCGATTCAAGACCAAGGGAGGCCCGGGTATGCGCACCTTGGACTTGGTCGCTCGGGAGCAGTTGACCTGAGCGCTGCTGGTGTGTTGAATCGGGCACTCGGCAATAGCGAGGCTGCGCCTGTGGTGGAAACCGCCGGGGGTCTTGTGCTCGAATGCGTCAGTCGGTGTCTTATCGCAACGAGCAATTGGACGTCGCCCCTGCTGGTTGTTGAGGGAGAGGTGGTAAGGGTAAATCCAGAAGCCGGACGCCAGTGGGCATACCTCGCCGTATCGGGAGGCTTTTCAGGGGCGCCAATTCTCGGTTCTCTCAGCGCCGACTCGATGGCTGACCTCATCGCTGTTGATGTGTCGACAGGCGCGGAACTGCAGATTGGAAGATTGGCGGTCGGGCCGCCCACTGATCTCATCCCGTCTCGCCAAGCGCATATGGAGATCAGCGTGCTTCCGGGACCACACCTAGACCGTCTCGGATCATCTGCGCTTTTGACATTGACGTCAACCGATTGGGTGGTTGAGAACAATTCCCGAGTCGGTATTCGTCTCACAGGTGGTGTTCTTGAGTTACCGGAGGAATTAGCAAATGGACAAAGTGAACCAATGATTGTTGGGGCGGTACAGGTTCCACCGAGTGGGCATCCGATCGTTCTCGGTCGCGATCACCCTGTGACCGGGGGTTACCCAGTCGCAGCAGTCGTTGATGATTCTGACATCTCCGCGGCGCTGGGCGCAGCAGTTGGTTCGACCCTTCGTTTTCGCGTGAGGTGAACAATCGGGCAGGTGCGCGGTTCATTGGCTAGCGTGAAGAAATGGAACGCCGTATTTACGGTCTTGAAACCGAGTACGGGGTCACCTGCACGTTTCGGGGTCAACGGCGGCTAACCCCTGATGAAGTTGCTCGATATCTCTTTAGGGATGTTGTTGCATGGGGACGCTCATCGAATGCGTTTCTGCCAAATGGAGGTCGCCTATATCTCGACGTAGGTTCGCACCCCGAATATGCGACACCCGAATGCGATTCACTTGTCGAGGCCATCACCCACGATCGAGCCGGAGAGCGCATCGTCGAGCAACTCGCGGTGAGTGCGGAAGAGCGTCTTGAGGCGGAATCGATCAGAGGAACTGTCTTCGTTTTCAAGAACAACACCGACTCGGCAGGTAATTCTTACGGATGTCACGAGAATTACTTGACACGGCGAAGTGATAATCCGTCGTTGTATTCATCGCATCTGATCCCGTTTCTGATTACTCGACAGATTTATGCCGGAGCAGGCAAAGTGCTCAACACAGCACGAGGCCCGATCTATGCAATCTCTCAGCGGGCCGATCACATTTGGGAAGGTCTTAGTTCAGCGACAACACGAAGCCGGCCGATCATCAATTCTCGCGATGAGCCACATGCCGACGCGGAAAGTTTCCGCCGGCTCCACGTGATCGTGGGCGACTCGAATATGAGTGAATACACGACCTTTTTGAAAGTTGGAGTTGTCGCTTGTGTACTCCGAATGCTCGAGGATCCCACGGTCTCATTTCGAGATTTCTCACTCGAAAATCCGATTCGGGCGATCCGCGATATCAGCCACGACATGACGTGCCGCCAACGCGTGCAGCTCGCAACTGGACGTGAGCTCAGTGCTCTTGACATTCAACGAGAATTTCTCGAGGCGGCTCTGAACTACTCCGATCGCCGTGGATTTAACGACGAAGAGACGACGGCGCTTCGAATGTGGGAGCACTGCATCACCGCGATTGAGCGAGACCCGCTGGAACTTGATACCGAGGTCGATTGGGTGATCAAGTACAAGCTGATTGAGGCCTACCGGGAGCGACACGGCCTGGCGTTAGGTGATCCCCAGGTGCAACTGGTTGATTTGCAGTACCACGATGTGTCGCGTCAGCGGGGCATGTTTTTTAAGCTTGAGCAGCGAGGACGTGCGAAGCGAATCTGTAATGACGATTCAATTGATCTAGCACGACAACTACCACCTCAGACCACCAGAGCCCGTTTGCGTGGCGAATTCATACGGCGGGCTCGAGAGCGTGGGCGAGATGTAACGGTCGATTGGGTGCATCTAAAGGTGAACGATCAGGCGCAGCGCACCGTTTTATGCAAGGACCCATTCGCATCAACGGATGAACGTGTCGAGCGCCTCATGCAGCAACTGTAAGTCGAAGATAAGTGAGTGACGCTTGGAGTGAGCACAAGGTACGGTTAGGCACGTCTATGAGCGACATTCAGCACGAGGAGCACTCGATTGACGCCGGCACGAGCGATCACGGCCGCTCGATGAATACCGGTCTTGCTGCCCTAGGCAGGGGAGCCAAGGCATTTTTCGATTGGGCATTGGTTGTCGTCATTGCGCTCGTTGTCGCCCTCGGCGTCAGAACGTTCCTGCTCGCCCATTTTGTTGTTGAGGGTTCATCGATGTACTCAACTTTGGAGACGGGCGATCGGGTCTTTGTCAACAAGGTTTCATATCGCCTTCATGATCCGAATCGGGGAGATGTCGTTGTTCTTCACGAGATTCGCGGAACGAGCGAGCGCGATCTCATCAAACGCGTCATTGCCAGCGGTGGCGAAGAAGTGGAAATGCGGAGTTGCGAGGTTCGCATCGATGGGCAGTTGCTCATCGAGCCCTATCTCGATCCAACAGTTGTGACCCCTGGTAATTGTGGAGGAGATTTTGGTCCCCTCATCGTTCCGGACGGAACCGTCTTCGTGATGGGTGATAATCGGGCAGGTTCCCAGGACAGTCGAGCCCTCGGACCGATTCTGCTTGATGACATTGTCGGACGAGCTTTCGTCGTATTTTGGCCTCGGTCGCACTGGCAGTGGCTATAAGTCTCGTTCGGCTGCCGCGGCAACCATCCGATCGACATGGTCGCTGAAGACGCCGTCGAGTCCCATTCGAAGGCCGGCACGAAGCTCATGGCCGTGTTGCAGATTCCACCCAAATGCGAACCGAGAGAATCGGTGCGCAAGTGTGACGAGGCCACCATTCCAGTCGTCGAACCGCATGTTTAAGGCATCAATTCCATCGTTCGCGAGTGAGGCACAGCGGACTTCAACGCCTTCTCGGATCGAGTTCAGTCGAACCGAGTTCACCAGTCGCGCATCAGAAAATGACCGCCGCTCGCGCTGCAACACTGCTTTGTTTGGATGACACAGCCAGACGCGCGAAGAGAGGTTGCTGCTTGCGTCATCTATGGCGTGCAGCGTCTGACTGAACGCATTGTCATCTTTGATGTCAAGGGACAGTTGAAGGTTCGGGTACGTCGTGAGTAACTCGAGTACATCTGTGAGCTTCGGTATGTGGGTAGGCAGCTGTCCAGATGAGATGTCACGTATCGATCTGGAGCGAAGTCTGCTGACTTGGATCTTCCCATCATGGTCGAGAATCGCGACGTTGTCGTTCGTTACCCACACATCACTTTCAAGACCAGTAGCGCCAAGGCGGATGGCGAGATGGAACGCTTCCATTGTGTTTTCGGGCGCGTGCGCGCGAGCACCTCGATGAGCGAACAAAATCGAGGATCCGTTCAAAGATGGAAGTTGTTGTTGCTCCACTACCGCCATGCTTTCATGCTCGTAGACTTCATGAGGTGTTCAACCTGCAGGGTGGAGAACTCATCATCATTGCGCTACTGGCATTGGTTGTGTTGGGTCCAGAGAAGTTGCCGGAGGCGGCTCGGTGGGTTGGCCGTATGTATGCACAAATCCGTCAGTTAGGAGACGGGTTTAACAGGGAGTTCCAATCTGCAGTCAAAGAACCCTTGAATGACCTACGTGACGCTGTTTCCGAGCCCGTGAACGATATGAAGGCGTCCCTTGATGAGGCAATGGCATCTGCTGTGCCTGAAGATGAATCAGGTGCAGTTAACAGCACCGAGCAACTGCAGCGCCAAGCTGGCGTCGATCACGACGACCCTTCACCGGAGCCAGCAGACGACGATCAAGGAACACCATTCACGTGAAGCTGTGGCGCCGAGCAAAACGGGCGGTTCCAGCTGACGGAACCATGGGTCTCATGGATCATCTTGCGGAACTGCGCTCTCGGATCATCCGCTCTGCTCTTGCAGTTGCAGTGGGCGCCATGGTGGTGTTATTTGCATATAACTCGGTCTTGCGTTTCTTGACAGAGCCATATCTCGAACTGTGCCGTCGGCGACAACCGGGATTCTGTGGCCTGTCGTACGACTCGGCGCTTGACTCAGTGAGCTTGTTCACCATGGACCCGGTGGAGGGATTCACCACCCGAATGAGAATCGCAACCTACGGTGGCATCATTCTTGGCTTGCCGGTCATTCTTTGGCAAATTTGGAAGTTCATCGTTCCGGCGATGCACAAGAATGAGCGCCGCTACGCCGTCAGTTTCATTGTGAGTGCTTTGGCGCTGTTTGCTGCTGGCGGATTACTTGCGTTCTCAACGCTTGGACGAGCCATCGAGTTTCTTATCGAATGGTCTGGAGATGGAGTAGATCAGGTCTTTCGAGTGAGCTCCTACATCAGGCTGGTCACATTGATGGTGATCGCATTTGGGATTGGATTTACGGTCCCGGTGCTTCTCGTATTTCTGCAACTCATTGGAGTGCTGACGCCGAAAGGTCTTCTTGGCGTCTGGAGATACGCGATTGTAGGTGTGGTCTTCATCGCTGCGGCGATCACTCCATCTGGTGACCCAGTCTCGCTCGCAAGCCTGTCTGTGCCAATGATCGTGTTGTATTTTGCTGCGATTGGGGTGGGTTCATTGCTGACCCGCAGACGACGTTCGGCAGGGACGTCAATTGACTGAGGGGTCATCGTCGACAAGCGGCGATCTTCACGGTTGGTTCGCGCAACAGCTCACATTTCCTCTCGACCGGTTTCAGCGCGAAGCCTGTGACGCCATTGCCCGAGGTGATGACGTCGTTGTAGCTGCTCCTACGGGTAGCGGCAAGACCGTTGTGGCGGAATATGCCCTTGCAGCCACGCTTCAGCGTGGGCGGCGGGGCTTTTACACCACCCCGCTGAAAGCACTGTCCAATCAAAAATTTCACGATCTTGCTGAACTCTTTGGGGAAGATCGCGTTGGGCTCTTGACTGGGGACGTAGCCATCAATGCCGAGGCCTCGATTGTGGTGATGACGACTGAAGTGCTGCGCAACATGATGTACGCGGGATCCTCAGCGCTTGACGAGGTGGACTACGTCATTCTCGACGAAGTGCATTTTCTTCAGGATGCGTATCGAGGGCCGGTCTGGGAAGAGATCATCATCCATCTCGATGCCTCGATACGGCTCGTCTGTCTTTCTGCGACAGTCAGTAATGCCCCACAACTCGCTCAATGGATGACAGAGGTTCGTTACCGAACTGCTGTTGTTACTGAAACAACACGTCCGGTTCCACTCGAGAATCACTACATGGTGTTCGATAAAACGAATGATCGACTGCACTTTTTGCCGACGTTTGTCGGCGGTGCAGTGAACCGTGACGCGGTTCGCCTCGATGAATCCGGGGCCCGGCATCGGTGGTCCGGTAAGCGTCAACATGGTGGTTCAGGTGGAACGCGCAAGCTCGCAACGCCGACAAGGCTCGAGGTTGTAGACGCTCTCGATGAACGCGGAATGCTTCCAGCTATCTACTTCATTTTCAGCCGGCGGCAGTGCGACGAGGCGGCATCGATGGCAGCAAATGCGGGAATTCAACTTATTTCCCAAGAGTCGCAGAATTCGATCATGAACATTGTCGATCGGCGACTCGAGGATTTTCATGCCGACGACCTTTCGGCGCTCGGGGTCGAGCAGTTCATCCACCAGTTGATGTCAGGGGTGGCGCCTCATCACGCAGGAATGGTTCCGGCATTCAAAGAAATCGTTGAACAGGCATTCATCGCCGGACTTCTCAAGGTTGTCTTCGCAACTGAGACGCTCGCGGTCGGTGTCAACATGCCTGCCGCCTCGGTGGTGATTGAAAAGACCACGAAATACAACGGCGATCATCATGTGTCGCTGAACCCGGGTGAATTCACCCAGCTGACAGGTCGTGCTGGTCGTCGCGGACTTGACGATGTCGGGCACGCCGTCGTGCTGTGGAGTCCGTTTGTCCGGTACTCGGAGGTTGCTGAACTGGCAGGGAGTTCAACCTATAACTTGCGATCGGTGTTTCGGCCGACGTTCAACATGGTGGCGAATCTCGTCAGTAGATGTAGTCGTGAGGAGGCTCGCGAAATGCTGATGCTGTCATTCGCGCAGTATCAACGTGATCATGATGTTGTTCGCTTGCAAGCACGCCTTGCCCGACGGCGAACTGAATACAACGACCGCCGGCAGCAGTCGCAAAGCCCATTCGGTGACATCAACGAGTACCGAGAACTGCAACGTGACGTCCGCTCGGAAGACGGTGGTGGTTCCGCCGACCTCACCCATCTGAGGCCAGGTGATGTGGTGTACACCGCCGTCGGCGCATACCGAGGGCCTGCGGTGGTCGCCGCAACAGCGCACCGAGCGGGCGGACTTCGGCTTTCGCTCATCACTGCAAGCGGGAAACTGGCCACGGTGCCCTCTCAGGAATTCGTTGGCGACGGCGCGGTCGTGGGAACTGTCGTCATGCCAGGAGCATTCTCCCCCCATCGAAAGGAATTCCGTCAGGAAACATCTCGTCGGTTGAAGCGAGCAAAATTACGTCCAGAGGGCTCCCGAACGCTTCGATCTGGTCGCGGTGAGGCATCACATGGTTCAGGAGTTCACCCTGTCGAACTCGATCCTGACCTCAAGATACGTTTGCGGGCAGCAGAAGATGCCGACCGGCGAGGGAAGGAAATCACTCGTCTTGAAAATGATATTTCGTCTCGGCGCGGCTCCCTTGGACGCGACTTCGACGGTGTTGTTTCGGTAATGGCTGAAATGGGGTTCCTCGATGAGAGGCGCTGGGAACTGACCGATGACGGACGTGTGCTCTCACGCATTTTCCATGAGTCAGACCTGCTTGTCGTTGAGGCGTTGCGGTCAGGACTTTTTGATGATCTTTCACCAGCGGAATTGGCGGGTCTTGTGTCATCAATTGTGTATGAGTATCGAGGGCCAGATGATGCGCCGCCTCCATGGTTTCCGACCCGGGAACTGCAAGATCGCTTCCAAAAGCTTGAAGGGTTGAGCCTTCAGATTGATGTGGTCGAAGGTAAGCATGGGCTGTCCGCTCACCGACCTCCTGACGCTGGTTTTCTTGCGTTGGCACATGGGTGGTGCTCGGGGGTTGAACTGGCAGATCTTGTGGATGATGGAGAACTTGCTGGCGGCGACATCGTACGAAGTCTCCGACAGGTCATCGATCTGTGTCGCCAGATCGGAGAAGTGGCGGTTCAGCCGGGCATACGAGCAGCTGCCCGAGATGCGGTCGCAATGTGCACTCGTGGAGTAGTGATCGATGTTGCGGGGGCCGACAGTACCGTTGGCGAATCTTCAGCCATCGGCACGGTCACTGAGGAACGTCTCTAATGACGATCCGCCCAGGAGAGGACTGGGGAAGTCCAGTGAGTTCAGCATCCTCGAGTGCCGTAATTGGCTACTCGGACGCTGAAATCGCCACCGCGATTGCCGCAGGTCAACCTGTAATTGTTCGTGGCGGTTCACTGCATTCATCGCTTGGTTCGCCCGCCGGGCAAGGCGTGACTCGGCGAATGTCGATCGACGCGATTGATGTGCGAAGAACAGACAATGGTGAGCGACTCGGTCTCGCTGTCGCAAATGTTCTCATTCGGCGGCGACGGTTGTTCGGCATGTTGAGAGGTCGTGCGATTCTTGTCTCGAATTGCGGCGAATTTGAAGGTGTGTCCGCTTGTCCTCGTGCTCATCCAAATGATGGGCGTCTCGACCGTCTCAACGTTGATCACAAGATGTCATCGAGGCAGCGGCGTTTGGCTTGGCGGCGAGCAGCCTCTGGTTCGCATCTTCCTCACCCGGAATTGTCTGTTTCGGTTGGAGAGTGCTTTGAGGTAATAGTTCATTCCAATGAAGAAGTGTTGCTAGACGGCCATTCTCAACGTGTGGTCGGAGGAGTGAACATGGCAGTGATTCCGGATGCCGGGGTCATTTTCATCTGAGATCTTGAGATGATCCACGCCGAGCGGCTCGCGCCCGCCTAGCATCGCTCGGGTGACGTACGTGGCCGAAGAGTTCACATCGACTGAGGCGGATATTCTTCGGAGGTATTTCACGAACCTTGACCAGCCAGTGTTTGCGTTGGTCAACCTTCCCGAAGTTGTTAAGGGCGCATTGTTTGCACGTTATAGCCGGAGCCCGAAAAGCCTGCGACGGCTATTTCTCGACGAATTCGTTGGTGATCTCGATATCTCGGGTGACGCATCAGTTGACGCAACGATGGGTCTCGCGCGAGCCGAAGAGCTCTACGAAAAAGTTTTTGTTGAATATGGAGATGACTCCGTTGCGCAGCTCGGGGGAGTTCATCTTGCCTGTGAGCAGGCATCAAATATTTTGACCAAAGTACTCGAACGCGGTCGCCTGATGTCCTACCTCGAGCAAAGCACGCGCTATATCTCCTACGACGCCCGCCTTGGAGGCCGATTTCGCTACTACCGGGACCCTCATCTGCTTGCATCCCGTGTCGGTACTCGATACATCGGTGAAATGGATCGCATGTTCGAGGCGTACTCGAATGCGCTTGAGCAGGTGACTGAACACATTCGCGGAGTCGTTCCGCAGGCTCCCGGTGATAGCGATTTTGTGTACCGCCAGGCGACCCGTGCAAAGGCGCTCGATGCAGTTCGTGGAATGTTGCCTGCTTCAGCGACCTCTAATCTTGGAATTTATGGGAGTGGCCAGGCTTTTGAGGCGCTGCTGCTTCGGATGAGGGCTCACCCCCTTCCAGAGGCCAGAGAATATGCAGATCAAATGCTCGTCGAACTTCGAAAGGTGATCCCGAGTTTCTTGCGTCGTGTTGACGTTCCCGAGCGCGGGGGAGCGTGGTCGGCCTACCTATCTGATATCAACGCTCAAACCGAGGAACTAGTCGACAGCCTGTTCGGGTCAACACCAGTTGAGAACGCAGCCGAAGTCGACCTCGTCGATTTTGATCCTCAGGGTGAGGAGAAATTACTCGCCGCCATCTGTTACCCGCATTCGTCAATGTCAGAACGCCAACTCCAAGAGAAGGTGCGGTCGCTCACCGACGAACAGCGGACTGCGTTACTGACGGCCGCAGTTGGTGACCGTGAAAACCGACGGCATAAGCCCGGACGGTCATTTGAACGTCTTGATTACCGGTTCGATGTATTGAGCGATTACGGCGGGTTCCGTGATCTGCAGCGACACCGACTTATGACCATTGATTGGCAGCGACTAACACCGAATAACGGGTTTGTTCGCCCGGAACTCGTAGAAGAAGCAGGTGTGCGGCATCTATTTGACGAGTCGATGGAACGGTCTGCTGACCTGTACGACTTGCTAAAACCAGATTTCGCGCAGCAGGCGTCCTACGCCGTGGCGATGGCGTATCGCATTCGGTACTCAATGCAGTTCAATGCTCGTGAGGCGATTCACCTGATCGAACTTCGGTCATCTCCTCAAGGGCATCCGTCGTATCGTCGTGTAGTACTTGAGATGCATCGATTAATTGCTGAACAGGCTGGTCACCGTGCAGTTGCGAACTCAATGTCCCATCTGACGACAGAGGCTCCGGAGCTGGAGCGTCTGGATTCTGAGCGTCGTGCTGAGGCGAGACGCGCTTCTGAACGGTAAAGTGCGCAAATTACCGAATTTGTTACGCAGAAAATCGCGATAGATGTAATGATCGCGAGTCGAAATGGCCTAACATCCTTCGACTCGCACACCCCCACAAAATGAAGGATCTTCGACATGGCAGACGACGAAATTGTTGACGACATTGACGACGAAGAAAATGAAGACGAAGAAATCATCGAGGATGAGTTTGTTTCTGAAGACGATGAGGATGATGATTTCGTCGAAGACAGCGATGGCGACCTCGACGGCGATGAAGATGAAGCAGACGACGATGATGATGATGACGACGATGACTCAAACGCGAAGAGTCGGCGCAAGTCCAAAGACGACGACGATGAAGATGATCTTGTCAATGAAGACGATGTAGAGGCTGACCTTGACACCATTCTTAAAGATCGAATGGTGACAGTTCAGGAAGACGACGAAGAGGAAGAGGACGCTCCGCTCGTAGTTGATAGCAATGCTGAGGCCGTTGATGGGGTGCAACCAAAACGCTCAGATGAAAAGGTATGCTCTAGTTGCTTCCTGTTGGTTCGCAATAGCGCTCCAACTTGCCCGGTCGGAGATGACGACTGTCCGATCATCAGCGTGTGACGGCACCAGTAATTCGTCATGCTCTTCCTCATGACGTAGGGGAGCTCAACAAACTTGACCACCTAGCGCGCCTCGATTTGAGTGAGGAGCGAGGCGGACAACGATTGTTGGATCTTGTTGCGTCAAGGACAAATCGCTGGTTCGAAGACGGAGTGGCAACGCTCGTAGCGCTCATCGACGATGTTCCTGTTGGGTTTCTCGTCCTCAAACTTGATGATATTGCCGTCATCGAGAGTGTCTTCGTTCGCATAGAAGCCCGAGAAATCGGGTGTGGAGACGGCCTGTTGGGAGTCGCCCGTTCCATTGCGGAGGAGTTTGGGAGCCGACGCTTAGAGGCGATCGCGCTCCCAGGTGACCGAGAGACAAAAAACCTCTACGAAAGGGCAGCGATTACAGCGAAAGCAATCACTGTTTCTGTCGAGCTCAGTGGCCCTTCCAATTAGGGGCCCGTTTTTCGATGAATGCGGTGAGTCCCTCTTTCGTGTCCTCCGAATCGAGAACGTGCGCGAACTCCTCGTTTGTCATGCGCTTCAGGGTCTCATCGTCGGCCCATGCGGAAGCGAGAACAACTTTCCGACTTGCCCAAACTGCAAGTGGAGCAGAAGCGGTAATAGCCTGAGCAAGTTTGTGGGCCTCGGTCATCGCTTCGCCCGCTGGAACCAGCCGTGATACAAGCCCGAGATCATATGCCCGTTGTGCAGGAATGGGCTCACCTGTGAGAATCGCTTCCATGGCCGCGGCCTGGCCAATTGCTCTCGGGAGTCGGAATAACCCGCCAGCACCAGCGATGAGATTGCGCTTGACCTCAGCAAGTCCGAACGCGGAACGTTCGGTGGCAACGACCAGATCAGCTGCCAGAACGAGTTCGCATCCGCCTGCAGTTGCGAGACCGTCGACTGCAACGATGACAGGCTTCTTGCGTTCGCGATAGACAAAGCCACCGAATCCACCCCGTGAGGTGCCAAGTTCGCTGCCTTTTCCAGCATTAATGGCCTTGAGGTCGGCCCCTGCACAGAACACCGGACGTTCCTGACCTTCGGTGTTGGCGGTGAGAATGCCAACCCATACGTCGTCGTCCTCTTCTAGGCGGTCAATTGCTGACTCAACGCCTTTTGCGACATCTCCGTTAATTGCGTTGCGGGCATCTGGCCGGTTGAGCGTGATGATCCCGACCCGCCCTTGAACCTCATATTTGACAATTTCTGACATGATCTGATGGTAGAGACCACTTTCCGTGGTCTGCGAGTCAGGCGTCGTCTGAGGTGTCGTCTGCGTTGCCGTCAGCCGCGTCTTCTGTCGCGGGTGCCTCGTTTGCTGTCTCATCATTTGATGATTCAGTATCTAAGGTTGCGCCATCTTCGACGTTGTCCTTGACATTTTCTTCGACGCTTGCCTCAGCTGAATCGGAGGACTGTTCATCACCATTCGACATTTGATTGTCGGTATCCGACGCAGGAGACGACGCAGAGGCTTCAGCATCCTGTGGGTTCGAGATGGATATTTCTTCTACCTCGGGTGCTGGTTCCGGGCTTTTATCTGCAGGTTTCTCTGAACGCGGTTGGTTCTTGTTGGCTGCTGCCTTCTTCTCTCGGCGCTCCTTAGCCGGGTTATTGCGGAGCGGTCGAGGCATCGGAGCGCCCTCTTCCACTTCAATTCCGAACAGTACGGCAACCTGTGGAATTGCTGGAGCAAGGCGCTTCACCGTCGCCGCAAGTTCCTCACTGACCTTTTCAGGAAGGCCCATCGGGGTGATGAGAAGATGAATTGGCGAGAATGCTGCCGCTTCGAGAACTGCGATCCAGCGTTCTGATGTTTCGACAGGAGTCAACGTCGCATTCGTCGAGTCGACGAGTCGTTGTGAAATTTCAGATGGGAACGGAACACCAGCTTTCGGAGGTTGTGACGACAAGCGCAATGCTCGAATCACGCGACCGATGGCGAGCGCTGCATCAACATCACCGAACCACAATTGAAGTTCTGCCTCTTGCCGAGTGCGAAGCAGATCACGAAGTTCGTCGGCGAGGGTACGGGTGCTCTTGTCGCGGGCGACCATCGGGTCATCGCTTGCGGCAACAACTGACCTGAGATCTCGAAGATCGATGTCACCTGAAACTTTCTTTGCAGCCTCGGCCCGGTCGTACCACTCGGCCACACGCAGGCGAGGTAGCAGTTCTTCTGCCATTTTCAAGACCGATGCTTCTGGCATCGTGGCACGACCCTCTTTAGTTGCCTTCTCATTTTCAGACTTCAGCCGCGTACGAACTGCCGCCATCCCTTGGAGTGCGAGTTCGGCAATCGGACGCTGCTCTTCTGGAAGACCCGCAAGCACCTCGTTGCGGTGATGACGTTGCGGCTTCAAACGCTTAGGTTTCGGGCGCTGTGGGAGCTCAGGTGGCGGCGTGAATCGTGGTCCGCGAGGCTGATTGTCCCTGCGTGGACGGCGAGCTGAGCCTTCCTTGCCATCACTGTCGTTACGACGGCGCTTGGCTCCGTCACGACCTCCTCGTCGGCCGCTGTCTTTGCGATCGCGCTTTGCGCGCGTTTCGACCACCGGATCGAAATCTGCTCCGCCAATGAGCTCAAGAAGTTGGTTGGAATCATTGCGTTGACGACCGCCGACAACAGAGAGCACTGACATGCCATCCACGCCTTGTTCGACTTCGACTTTGATGACGTCTCCAACGGATGCGCCGCCTTGAAGGATGCCACCATCGATCACACCCTTCGGATTTTTTGCACCGGCGGCACGCCACGTCCAGGTGCCGTCGTCTTGGCTGCTTGTCAATTCAATTTCAATCCGTCGGGACATAGGCAGAAACGGTATCGGCTCAGGTCACTATTCGTGTCGCAATGGTCTCCTTACGAAGAGAAGAATCGAATTCGTATTGATGTTCAATTCTTGGGTACGGTGCGCAAATGCCCATTTACGCACTTGGTGACCAAGTTCCAGAGATCGATGAAACTGCCTATGTTCACCCCGATGCGGTGGTGATCGGTTCAGTGAAGATTGGTCCAGGATCAACAATTTGGCCGGGTGCTGTTCTCCGTGGGGATGATGGTGAGATCCGTATCGGGGCGCGAACAAGTATTCAAGACAATGCTGTATTGCATACGACACCGATGGATCACACAGTCGTTGGTGATGACTGCGTGATTGGCCATATCGTCCATCTCGAGGGGTGCACGATCATGAACGGCTCGTTGGTTGGTAACGGCGCAATGGTGCTTCACCGATCGATAGTCCACCCAGGAGCAATTGTTGCTGCAAATTCTGTTGTGCTGTACGACGTTGAGGTTCCCACTGGAGCCCTGGCGGTTGGGTCTCCTGCAACGATCAAGGAAGGTCGTGCGGACACGACCATGATCGGGCTGGCAGCAGAGTCGTATGTTGAACGGGGCCGTCGGTTTAGCCGCGAACTTCGACGCATCGATGACTGATACCCAGAAGCATGGGGGCAACGTAGTACCTCACGTGGTGCTCTCGATAGCCGAGGCACAGGTAGAACTTGCGGCGGATTTCTTGATGCAACTTGGGGCTCGAGCGGTCGAGGAGCGCTCCGTTGGCCAGACGGTTGAGCTGTGGGCTGTCGTTGGTGATGCTGAAGCAAGCGAGCGGTGTCTAGTGAGATGCTCTGGCGAATGGGCGGGTCGTGTTGAATGGGTCAGTATCGCGTTGAGTGATGCCTGGAAGGAATTTACTCAGGCTGTCGAAGTAAACCCTCATCTCAGGATTACTCCGTCCTGGCACCAGATCGATCACGATCACGGCAATGCGATTGCGGTCCTGATTGACCCAGAGGAATCGTTCGGGCTCGGCGATCATCCGACGACCCGACTTGTTGCAGACATGCTGTGGCGACATGTGCGCCCTGGAATGTCCGTGCTTGACATGGGATCAGGTTCTGGCGTGTTATCGATTGTTGCGGCGCTGCGGGGGGCAACGCGGGTGCTGGGAATTGATCGTTCGTCTGGAGCGGTAACCGTTTCCGAGCGAAACGCTGCCCGTAATTTGGTCTCTGAGCTCACTGAATTTCGGCATGGATCAGTAGTTCCTTCAGGAGAAATGTTTGACCTCGTTGCCGCGAATATTCTGGCTCCTGTTCTGCTCGAGCTTTCCGATTCAATCGTTCAGGCCGTTGAGCCTGAAGGTCTCATCATCCTCTCTGGTCTTCATGTCGATCGCAGTAGCCACGTTGTTGAGCGCTATCGCACATTGGGATGCCACGTAGTAGAAGAAGTGACGCTCGAAGGCTGGTACTCGGCGCTTATGAAGAGGATGAGATAAGCGCATCGACATCGGCCCGCATTGGAAGAGAAGGTACCGCTCCGTGCTTCGTTGTAGCGAGCGCACCAGCGGCCAATGCGCGCTGGCATGCGTCACTCAACTCAGACCCAGTGGCGAGGGACGCTGCGAGAGTCCCACAGAATGCATCACCCGCCCCGGTGGTGTCAACAGGATCTACGGCGAACGCGGGGAGTGAAGTCATCTCACTGCCCTTGTGGATGTCAATACCTTTCGACCCACGAGTCACGATGACAATTTCCACTCCCAGTTGTTGCAGAGCTGTGACGCCACCAAGTAGTTCAACTTCGTGCTCATTGGGAATAACGATGTCGCACAGCGAGAGGAGAGTTCGATCAAGTGTGGTGGCAGGTGCAGGATTCAAAATAGTTGTTGCCCCTGCAGCGCGTGCTGCCGAAAACGAGTCGATGACAGTCGAGATGGGAACCTCAAGTTGAGCTAGAACGACGTCGGAGGAATCGATGTCGTGCGCCGGTGGGCATTCATCGTTTGAACCCGGGATGACGATGATCGTGTTCTCGCCATGTTCGTCAACGACGATGAGTGCTCGACCAGTTGGCGTGCTTTCGCTGACACGCGCCGCTGAAAGATCAATGCCCTCGGTGGTTGCAACTGTGTGAAGGAAACGCCCGGCATCATCTGCACCTAACGCGCAGACAAAAGATGTTGGTGCCCCGGCTCGCGACGAGGCAACGGCTTGGTTGAGGCCTTTTCCTCCGGGATACTCGCTGTACTCAGTTCCGGTCAGAGTCTCTCCGGGAAGGGGGTGTCGCTCTGTGCTAGCGACGAGATCAAGATTTGCGCTACCGACAACGATCACTGTTCCGGTAGCAGTTGGCGCTGAGGCCATTGCCGTTAGCTCGATTGGCGAGCTCTGACACCAATTGGAGCGATGAGTCGGTAGCCGGCCGTATGCCGTTCGTCTTCGCTTTCCGCACCCCACAGCCCGTACTCATGGTTGTCACGCGCAAAGTTTCGGCACACCAACTTCACTGAGCACGACTGGCAAATCTCGCGGGCGGCATCCTCTCGTCGTTCACGGGTTTGAGGCCGTTCAGCGGGGGTGGGGAAGAAAAGGTGGGTCATTCCCTTGCACGCTGCATCTTCCATCCAATCGTCGTCGGTGAGATGCCGAGTGATGAAATCGAGAACGTTGCTCATTGTTTCCCCCTATGTGTCGTGAGATCCCCCCACAGGATCTTTGAGCGATGATAGATGGTGGGGTAGGGGTTGGTCAATTGCGTTTTTCGGCGCGCTCGACCGCGAATCTCAGTCCCTCAAGAAATCGAGAAATATCGGCCTCTGTGGTGTCCCACGACGTCATCCATCGATGCTGAGACGATGCAGAGTTCCAGTCCCAGAAGAAGCACCATTCGCGAAGTGGGACAGCGACTGCGTCGGGAAGCACCGGAAACATGCTGTTCACTGCAGGGGGCGGTCCGGCGGCATCACCAATAATGTCGACGGCACCGGCATGAAGAATGGTCGCCATTGAGTTGGAGTGCGTCGCCCAGTCGAGCCAACGGTCTTCGTCGAGTGCGGCAAGAAACTGGGCGGCAACAAATCTCATTTTTGAACCGAGTTGGTTTACCTGTTTGCGCAGGTGTTGACCAAGTTGCGCCGGGTAAGGGGAGAGGTGAACGACCGCTTCAGCTGCCATCAAGCCATTTTTTGTTCCTCCGAATGACATCGTGTCAATACTCGTCTCGATGACCATCTGCCTCAGGCCCTCTCGTCCCTTGCCGAGGGCGGCTACGGCGTTTGCAATCCGCGCTCCGTCGAGATGAACCCTCATTCCGTAAGAGTGTGCGACATCACACAATTCACCGATTTCATCAACGGTGTATGTCGTGCCCCATTCTGTTGGCTGTGTGAGAGACAGAACCCCCGGCTGAGCATGGTGGATATTGCCGAGGGCTTCCGCACGGGCATGAACCGCGTCGACGCTCATTTTGCCGTTTGTTGACGGCGTTGGGATGAGTTTCGTGCTGAGAATTCGCTCCGGGGCCGCCGCCTCATCATCGTTAATGTGCGACCAGTCGGTGCAGAGCACAGATTCGCCAGGCTGGAGCATGGTTGCAAGGGCAAGAATATTTGTTCCGGTACCGTTCAAGGTCAGGAACACCGACACTTCCTGGCCGAAAAGATCATTGAATTCCTGCTCGACTTGGGAGGTCCATCGGTCAGCACCGTACGCAAGAGCGTGACCGGTGTTTGCTGCTGAAATTGCTGCAATTACATCTGGGTGGATGCCTGCTGCGTTGTCGCTCGCGAAAGAACATCCTGGGGGATCTGGAAACATCACACCTCCAGTATCACAGGCCAGTTAGCCTGCCCGCCGTGTCACAGTCAGTTTTTGAAGCGTCGCGACGGCGAACATTTGCGATTATTAGTCACCCTGACGCGGGGAAAACGACGCTGACGGAGAAGTTCCTGCTGTATGCCGGGGTCGTGGGTGAAGCGGGCGCCGTGAAGGCTCGCGAGGGGCGGCGGTCGGCAACGAGCGACTGGATGGAAATGGAGAAGAAGAGGGGAATCTCCATTTCGTCCACTGCGCTTACCTTCAACTACCGAGGCATGCAGTTCAACCTTCTTGACACCCCTGGGCACCGTGATTTCTCGGAAGACACCTATCGAGTGCTCGCTGCGGTCGACTCTGTCGTGATGGTGCTCGACGTTGCAAAAGGAATTGAACCTCAGACGTTGAAGCTCTTCGAAGTGTGCCGGAGTCGAAAGCTTCCGGTAATCACGTTCCTCAACAAATATGATCGCCCAGGCCGGGCACCACTCGAATTACTTGATGAGATTGAAAAGCAAATCGGCCTCCGTCCGACCCCGGCAACCTGGCCAGTAGGAATCCCAGGAGACTTTCGAGGGGTTATCGACAGGGACTCTGGTGAATTCACGAGATTTACCCGTACGGTGCGCGGTTCAGCGATCGCGCCAGAGGAACTTGTCGCAGCCGAGAAGGCCGCACAAGAAGAAGGAACCGCATGGTCGCAGGCGATTGATGATGTCGAATTGCTTGACGCAGTTGGCGCAGTCGTTGACCGTGATTCATTTCTTGCAGCGGAATCAACCCCGGTATTTGTTGGTTCGGCCCTAACCAACTTCGGTGTGCGTCACGTCCTCGACACTCTTGTTGATCTTGCGCCTCCTGCGGGGGAGCGGCCTGACATTAATGGTGTCGCGCGTCCACTTGATGCAGGTTGTTCTGCTTTTGTTTTCAAGGTTCAAGCCAACATGGATAGGTCGCATCGAGATCGAATTGCCTTTGTTCGTGTGTGTTCAGGAATGTTTGAGCGTGGGATGGTCCTGACCTGCCAGCGCACCGGCAAGCCCTTTGCAACGAAATACGCATCGCAAGTATTTGGTGCTGAGCGAACCACCGTTGACGAGGCCTTTCCTGGAGATGTCGTGGGGTTGGTGAATGCCGCTGATCTGCAGATCGGTGATTCTCTCTATGTGGGCGACCCGGTCGAGTTTCCGGCAATCCCGAGATTTGCACCTGAAGTGTTCGCGTCCGCTCGACCACTTGATACAGCAAAGTTTAAGCAATTCAGAAGAGGGCTGGAACAACTTGACTCCGAAGGCGTGGTGCAGGTGTTGCGAGACCCTCAACAAGGGGATGCGAATCCGGTACTGGCAGCAGTGGGGCAGTTGCAGTTCGAAGTGTTTGCATCGCGATTGGACATTGAATTCAATGCGCCGTCGGAGGTAACCCCGTCTCCTTACGAGTCGATCAGGTTCACTGATGATGTGAGTGCCGAACGTCTTAAGGAGATTGGCGGAATTCGTATCATGCGACGATCGGACGGTCGCCTTGTCGCACTCTTTGAAAGCCGATATCGACTTCAGCGGATCGAAAGTGATGAACCGGATTTGGTGCTGGACCCAATCAGCGTCGGAACGTAATGACAGATCAGGCCAGCACTCACCGCGTAATATTTCGTCATGACGAAAATGCATCACTGCGGTTGGTGCCGCCGTCCGGTTGAACTCCGAGGTGGCCGTGGTCGGCCAAAACGTTTTTGCTCACAGCGATGCCGCCAGTGGAATTGGGTAGCGCAGAACCGGGCGAATGAACTTGAACTTGGTGAAGGTGAACTCGTCATGGCGCGTCGCGAGCTCGACATGTTGCATGACGCCTTGTACGTACTTGCGTGTGCAGTGGATGACACTGAGAGGGATCTTGTCGAGACCAAAGATGACCCCAGAGAACTGCGGAGAATTGTGCAGTGGCTGCTCGACAGTGCGAGACCTCTTCGGGACTACGAAGTCTCTGCACCCAGCTGACCATCCGAATAACGTCATGACGAAATACACACGATGTGTGGGTGAGGCGGGGCAAAGAATTTCCGTTGGGGCACCTAGCTAGTTTCCTCGAAGCATGATGTCCTGGCTTGCAGTCGGCGAATCTTGGCTGTCAATCATTCTTCAGTAGAGCGTCCTCGCAGATCAGGTCTAAATGGACTGGGGCGTGCGTTTCCGTTGGGGTGGTCCGACCGGTAATGAGCCCGTTCAAGCGGTGATCCCGTTTAGAGCCAATTCGGGAAGATCGCCCATAATAACCGTTATGTAAAGTTAACCGAGACAAACGGAAATAGCCACTTCCCTCTCCAACCGTTGATTTCAAACGCCTTTCGCCGATCACCTGTGTCGCTTCCTCAGCAATTACTTCAGCGGATCATGGAATCTTCCGATGAATCTCCTGCACCCGATCAGGAGATCAACAATGAATATTTCACTTCGCACACGCCTCCCCCGGCGTCTCGGTTACAAGATCATCGCCGCAGGATTGGTCGTCACTCCCCTGCTCGCATCAACTGGCTCAGTCCAGGCAGCCTCGCCCTCAATTGCGGCTTTGCAGGGGCTCACCACAGGATCGTCTGGTGAGTCAGTGAAGGCGCTCCAAGAGGCCCTTATCGCTCGCGGTATCGCCGTGGTCGGCGGCGCCGATGGGCATTTTGGTCCGAAAACTCTTGCTGCTTTAAATGAGTTTCAGCGTTCAGTCGGTCTCGAGGTCACCAATTCTGTTGATGAGGCCACCGCAATTGCCGTTGGCACTGCGATTTCACCCCTTACTGGGCTTGCTGTTGGGTCGACCGGAGAAAGCGTGAAAGCCCTCCAAGAGGCACTGATTGGTGCTGGGCACACCCCAAAGGGCGGTGCCGATGGGCGATTTGGCCCTGCAACCGAAGCAGCGTTACGCGCATTCCAGAATGGTGCGGGTCTGCCCGTAACAGGCGTTGCCGACGAAATCACAGTTGCTCGCCTTGGTGCGGTGACAAATGCTCCAGTCGCTTCATCCCCTGCCGAGGAATCGAATTCCGCTCCCGCTGAGCAAGCACCAGTGCTTGCTCCAGAAATTTCTGAGTTCATTGGTGTCCGCTACGGTGCGGTCAGTGCGGCTGCGAAGGCCGTTCAGCAGCTTCTTATCGATGCCGGAGTTTCGTTGCGTGGTGGCGCAGATGGCGAATTCGGGCGCGTCAGTGAGGCTGCGCTAAAGCAGTTTCAGAAGTCTGCTGGTCTCGAAGCGTCAGGTGTTGCTGACGAAGCAACGTTGATGGCTCTCACTGCTCCGTCAAACAACGGCGAGGAATCTGCTGTTGCAGTGTCCGCTGAATATTCCCAGCTGGTCGGTCTCCGTCCGGGTGCACTGGGTGAATCAGTTGCGGCACTGCAACGGCGCCTTCTCGATCTCGGCGTGACGGTGCGAGGTGGCGCCGACGGGATTTTCGGTCCGGCGACTTCCAGTTCAGTTAAGGCATTTCAGACGGATCGTGGTCTCGAGGCAACAGGGATTGTCGACGACGAAACAGCTGCCGCTCTTTCTCGCAATTCAGCAAGCGAGGCCGCAACCGAAGACGATCATGATCATGTTGCTGATTCGGATTCGGCTACAACAACCCAAGGCTTCGGTGTCTATGGTGAAACGAGTGAGCGTGTGGCTGCACTTCAACGAGCGTTAATGAACGTCGGTATCACCGTTCGTGGTGGAGCTGACGGTGTGTTTGGTTCAGCCACCTCAGCAGCAGTCATGTCCTTCCAGCGCCGTGAAGCCCTCCAGGTCACTGGTGTCGTCAACTCAGCTACGGGAGAGGCACTTGGCCTGACGTCAGCATCAGCCCCAACAGACTCCCCTGTCGCAACCTTGGCGTTGGGCGCATTCCCAGTGCAGGGTATGTGTGGATTCTCTGACACATGGCATGCCGCCCGCTCCGGTGGCCGCCTCCACCTGGGTGTTGACATCATTGCAGCCGAAGGCAAACTGCTGTACGCCGTGGCCGATGGCACGATCACGAAGATTTACACCGATAGTCCTGGATCGTTGGCTGGCAATGGAATCCGTCTCACGATGGACGACGGCACCTACTTCTTTTACGCCCATCTCTCAGCATTTGCTGATGGTATTGAAGTCGGAACCCAAGTGGTTGCAGGTCAGGTCGTCGGATACGTCGGAAATACTGGTAACTCCGGTACGCCACACCTTCACTTCGAGATTCACCCTGGTGGTGGCGCAGCGATCAACCCGTACCCGATTGTGAAGGCAATTGATGGTTGTGCAGTCACTGATCCAGTGGCTGTCACCTCCAGCAACTGATTGCAGAACCTGCAGGTTTCACTCAACCCGTAGGCTGGAACTGTGTCTGTCACAATCGATTATCAACTGACCTCAGGTCACTGCGATTGGGCTCGGCTCCGAGACTCGGCCCAATGGGCAGAGGACAATGGTTTCGGTGCAATCTGGGTTGTCGACCACATTGCAGGTCGATCGATGGGTGGAGAGCAGGCGTATGAGGCGTTTACGTGGCTCGGCGCTATCGCAGCCACGACCGAACGAATTGAGTTGGGTTCGCTCGTCACAAATGTATGGAACCGGAATATCGGGACTGCGATCGTTGCTGCAGCGACGGTGGCAGAGATATCGCAGCGTCGCTTCTTGTTCGGCATTGGTGCTGGCACTTCACCGAATAGTTCATTTGCGTGGGAACAGCAGATGGTGAATGCCCAAATTGAACCTTCAATGGAACGACGCCAAGATCGCGTTGAGGAGTTACTCGATCTCAGCAACAAAATGTGGACCACCGCAGTCGATGAATTCCCAACCTTTCTGCATCCACGTGTGACGCCACGACGGATCGTCGGAGTGAACAGCGTTCGACTATCCCAAATTGCGGCGTTGAAGGCAGACGGAATCAATGTCGCTTGGAACCATCCAAGGCGTGATGAATTTCTCGATGCATGTCGTCGTGCTACCCCCGCACCAGACTTTGTCTGGACAACATTTCTGCCGTATGACTCTGCCCTGCTTGATCCAGAGCATCCAACGAGGCAGGAAATGGATGCCCGAGGTATTGACAGAGTCATCCTGCTGGAGTCTGGCGTACCCCACATAGGGTGACCTTTTGGCTACAGTCTCAAGTAGACATACACACATATTTCGCTACCAAGCTGTATCGGGAGAGTGAAGCGCACAGCACCTGTGTGATATTCACGCCGAAGGAGCAACCTCCCCGGAATCTCTCAGGCAACAGGACCGATACGGAATGCGACGCTGGAAAGCAGCTTTAGGGCTCGCCCAAGGGGAAAATCGCGTGAGCGGTGAAACTCTCAGGTACCGATGACAGCGGGGGCTCGATCGTGAAGAGGAGTTTCCATGTCTGAACTTAGGGCCGAAGCAGTACGACGATTCGAAGATCGGCATATTGGGCCACAAGGGCAAGATGTTGACGTCATGTTGGAGCGGGTTGGGTCTGACTCGCTTGCGAGTCTTATCGATCAGATTGTTCCCGAGGCCATTAGGCAACGCTCATCGCTTGACCTTCCACCGGCATTAAGTGAGGTGGAAGCTCTCGAGGAGTTGCGTGCGATCGCCGCAAATAACACCCAGATGACGTCATTGATCGGCATGGGGTACACCGGGACTGTGATGCCTCCTGTGATTCGGCGGAACGTATTGGAGAGCCCGGCTTGGTACACGGCTTACACCCCGTATCAACCAGAGATCAGCCAAGGACGTCTTGAGGCGTTATTGAATTTTCAGACGATGGTCACCGAACTCACCGGGCTGCCTGTTGCCAACGCCTCCCTCCTCGATGAAGCAACCGCAGCCGCGGAGGCAATGACCGTTTGCCGCAGAACCACAAAGACTGGCGACGTGTTTTTTGTTCATCACGACGTACACCCACAGATCATCGCTGTTCTTCAGACCAGGGCGGAGCCGGTTGGAGTCAAGATCGTTGTCGGCGACGATGAGTTGGTGGCAAACATCGAGGGCTTATTTGGGGCGTTGTTTTCATTTCCATCATCCACTGGCTGTGTACGAGATCTGACATCTGTCACGAACATGGTTCATGAGCGAGGGGCGCTCTGTGTGATGGCGGTGGACCCTCTTGCTGCGGTTCTGCTGCGGTCTGCAGGATCGATGGGTGCTGACATCGCAATTGGCAGCGCCCAACGTTTTGGGGTTCCCATGGGCGGAGGGGGGCCTCACGCTGCCTTCATGGCTGTCACAGAGAATCTCGCCCGCTCCATGCCGGGTCGTGTCGTCGGGGTGAGCGTCGACGATGCGGGTCGTCCGGCGCTTCGTCTTGCCTTACAAACTCGTGAGCAACACATTCGTCGAGAGCGAGCGACCTCGAATATCTGCACGGCACAGGTGTTGCTTGCAAATATCGCTGGCCTGTACGCCTGTTGGCATGGGCCAGACGGACTTCGCGCTATTGCCCAACGTGTCGCTGGTTATGCGGCTCAGACAGCAGGGGTGCTTGCCAATGCAGGATTCTCGATTCGTCATGCGGAGATCTTCGACACTGTTTGTGTCGACAATGTTGATGCAGAGCAGATCAGCTTGGCGGCACAAGAACGCGGCATCAATATCCGCAAGGTCGATGCATCAACAGTTTCGATGACCTTCGACGAGACCACCGATCACAGCATTGTGCGGCTGCTTCTCGACAGCTTTGGTGTTTTTCGTGAGCACGACGATGTCGATAGCGGTACGAATTTTGAATCTGATGTGGCACGCCACGACGAGTTAATGCCCCAGGAGGTCTTCTATCGATACCGCAGCGAACATGAAATGCTGCGGTATCTGCGGCGTCTCAGCGACAAAGACCTTGCACTTGATCGAACAATCATTCCGCTTGGCTCTTGCACGATGAAACTCAACGCCACTTCAGAAATGGAACCAATCTCGTGGCCCGAGTTCGGAAATATCCACCCGTACGCTCCTGAATCACAGATAGCGGGTTACAAGCAGCTGGTGAGTGAGCTTGAGAAAATGCTGGCAGAAATCACGGGATACGACGCGGTGAGCCTTCAACCGAATGCTGGTAGTCAGGGCGAGTTCGCTGGTCT
>LFFE01000028.1 GCA_001510385.1 Actinobacteria bacterium casp-actino5
CTCGAGAAGCTTGGAGATCGCGCAAAACCTCGTGAAGAAGAAATCGCACCCTGGCTCGAAGATGAGCCACTTGATATCGCTCCCGACACCCCTCGAGTTGCGATTGTTGGTCGACCAAATGTCGGTAAATCAACACTCTTTAATCGTCTCGTTGGCGAGGACCGATCGGTGGTACACGACATGTCGGGCACAACACGCGATGCCATTGACACGCTCGTCCAGACTGAAGATGGCCCCATCGTTTTTGTCGACACAGCCGGAATGCGGCGTCGATCAAAAGTTGATGACAGCGCCGAGTATTACTCCGTGGTGAGAGCTCTCAGAGCGATTGATGAAGCCGACATCGCACTGCTCGTCATCGACGGAACCGAGGGCGTCACAGCGCAAGACCAGCGGTTGGCTGAGCGCGTTGACGCTGCCGGCTGCCCGATCGTTGTGCTACTGAATAAGTGGGAGCTCATCGATGATGCAGACGAACGAGCTGCTCGACGTGCTGAGGTAGGACGCAAACTTGCGTTCCTGGGAGAGTCACCTGTTTTGCCCATCTCAGCCCTTTCCGGCAAGGGAGTGCACAAACTGCGACCATTGCTCACCGACGCAGTCGAGCAGTACCACCGCCGAGTTCCCACAAAAGATGTCAACCGTGTCATCGCTGCAGCGCAGCAGGCTCAACCTGCAGGAGGGGGAGCAAAGGTACTGTACGCGGTGCAGGGGGCAACCGACCCGCCCACATTCACTTTGTTTGTGAATCGGGAGTTACCACAACATCATGTGCGATACCTCGAGCGCAAGATCCGTGAGGAATTCGGCTTTGGGTCGACGCCGATCAAAATTCGCATCCGAAAGAAACAAGGTTGAAATGCCGTGGTGCGAGGAATGCTCCCGTTATTTCGCTCCCACGGCGATGACCCAAGACGGCAACTGCCCAAGTTGTGGCCGGATGCTTGACGATTTATCTGGTGCGGTGACTGATGAGAAGACCCCATGGCATTTCAAACTGCTCGTTGCCGCTTTGCTCGCCTACCTAGGTTGGCGAATCATAGACCTCTTCGTCTGAACAGCCCAGTCAACCGTTAGCATCCGAGAGACAGTTACGGGCTGTAGCGCAGCTTGGTTAGCGCGCTTGTCTGGGGGACAAGAGGTCGCGAGTTCGAATCTCGCCAGCCCGACCACTGCGTGGAGCATCGCTCCACTTCGGCTGTTTAGCCGTGTTGGAAGAGCCCCATCGGCAGTCCGGTGTTTCGGAGATGCGAGGTCTCATTCAGGGTGACGATTGATCGAACGCCTGAACGCGAAGCAGCGACGCGTGTAATTGAGGTGTAATTGGGATAGAAAAATCCAGGTCCGTCAACGTTGAGTCCAAGTACATCTCCGGCATACAAATTGATGACTCCACCGTGGCAAACGACTGCTACTCGGTCACCCCCATGGCGAGAAATGATTTCTTCAATCGAACTCATCACGCGAGCTCGAAAGTCGTCTCGATCATCAAACTCTTCGCCTTCGCCGAGTAAGAACTCAATCAGGCGGGGATCCCCTGAGGCTTTCAATTCCTCAACAGGAATGTACTCAGACGAGTGTTGATCAAATTCGGCAACCCCCTCATCAAGAATGATCTCTCGTTCAATTCGGACAGCGAGAGGTTGCGCTGTCTCTTGCGCTCTCAGCAGCGGGCTCGCATAAATAGCGTCAATCTTTTCGCTTGCCAAGTAGTCAGCAAGCAGATTCGCTTGGCGTACACCATCGTCGGAAAGTGGTGGGTCTGCTGCGCCTTCGGTGACCTCACGTCGAATTGGTAACGCGTGTCGAATCAACAGAAGCTCCATAGCGGCACACTATTCGCAGAAACTCCATGCATACGGTCTGGTCGAAGATGGCCAAGCACGCGTCCGCTACCGTGCGATTATGCGAGTGACACCTCTCACAGGAAGATTCGGTGCTGATGTCACCGATATCGATCTCTCAGTTCCTCTTGCTCCAGACGACCTTGTATCTCTACGAGCAGCCTTTCTTGAGCATTCTGTGTTGGCCATTAGAGACCAAGACCTCTCGATTGAAGCCTTTGAGGATTTTGCCCTTCAGCTCGGAGAGTTCGGTGACACCCCTTACATCACGCCGGTCGACGGGCATCCGAACGTGCTGAGACTTCTACGAGAATCCGATGAGGCCGGCCCTCTGTTTGGAAGTGGTTGGCACAGCGACTGGAGCTTCCAGACCCAGCCCCCAAGCGCCACGCTGCTATTCGGAATTGACATTCCACCTGCTGGCGGCGATACAGCGTTCACCCAGCAGGAGGCTGCATACGATGCGCTCTCAGATGGAATGAAAGCTCTTCTCTCAGATCTTCATGGTGTGCATTCAGCCCGACGTTCGTACGGTCCGAAAGGAACGTTTGGTCAACAGGACGATCGACGGTCCATGGAGATCGTGGGCGACGAGACTGCTCTCGAAACTCGTACCCATCCACTCGTTCGCACGCATCCGGAAACCGGTCGTAAGTCGTTGTTCATTAACGAGGTGTACACGGTCGGAATCGCAGGGTTGCACGAATCTGAGGCAACGCCAATACTCAATTTCCTTTTTAACCACTGTCGTCGAATTGACTTCACCTGCCGAGTTCGGTGGCAGAAGGGAACGCTCACTATCTGGGATAACCGATGCGTACAGCACTACGCCATTGACGACTACTTCGGTTATCGACGCGAGATGATGCGAATTACCCTCGCGGGCGATACGCCAGCGTGACGATCGATAGCAAGAGGAGAGGCATGAAAACGACAACGATTGTCCACACCGGTCTTCAGTTCGGCGAAGGCCCACGATGGCATGACGGGAAGTTCTGGTTTAGTGATTTCTTCCGCCACGGAGTATTCACCTTGGACGAGGCTGGAACCGAGGAACGTGTACTGACCGTCGAGGAACGTCCATCAGGACTCGGCTGGCTACCAGATGGAGACTTGCTCGTGGTCTCGATGAGCGACCGCAAAATTCTTCGGTATGACGGTTCCACCACCTCTGTTCATGCCGATCTCGGGGCAGTTTCTGAATACGACTGCAACGACATGGTCGTTGGACCAGACGGCACGTCGTACGTATCGATCTTTGGTTTCGATCTTCACGCTGAGCCTGCAGCTGAGCCAGTTCCCGCACATCTTGTTGTCGTGAGCCCAGATGGGACTGTACGAACTGGAAACAAGGAACTGATGTTTCCGAATGGATCAGTCATTACGCCCGACGGCGAGACGTTGATTGTCGGCGAGTCGTACGGACGCCGATTTTCTGCGTACGACATTGATGACAGTGGTATGGCGGTTCATCACCGTGTGTGGGCTGACCTCGGGGACCTCGTGCCAGATGGATGCTGTCTCGATGCAGAAGGTGCAATTTGGTTCGCCGATCCTGTGCACAAGAAGGTTGTCAGGGTTCGCGAGGGTGGGGAAGTGGTCGACGAGATCTCAACCGACCAGTCGGCAGTGGCATGCATGCTTGGCGGCCAGAATGGAACAACCCTCTATGTGCTGACATCGCGCGGTACACACCCTTCTCGAGTAAACGGCACGTCAACAGGTCGTGTTGAGACGGCAGAGGTAGACGTACCTGGAGCTGGCTGGCCATAAGTCATGTGCGGAAGATTCGTGCAGGCTCAACCGCATCACGAACTCGCATCGATTCTTGATGCCGTCCTCGATGACACGATCGATTTTCCGCCTGCCAGATTCAATATCGCCCCTTCATCGCAGGTCACGGTGCTTCTTGACAAAAACGAGCAACGAATGCTGTCCTGTGCCACATGGGGACTCATTCCATCATGGGCGAAAGATCCCTCGATTGGTCAAAGACTCTCCAATGCACGTGTTGAGACCGTATGGGAGAAACCATCGTTTAGGGAAGCGATTCGATCATCCAGGATTGTGGTGCCAGTCGACGGCTTTTTCGAGTGGTCACCGGCGCGGCAGGACGGACCGAAGAACTCCAATGGCAAGCCAGCTAAAGAACCTCATTACTTTTCTCGTCGCGATGGCACGACAATGCTGTTGGCGGGAATCTCATCGCACTGGCGTGATCCCATTGATCCTTCAAATCAACGGTCCACTGTCTGCTTGCTCACCACCGTGGCAAACGAGACGATGGAACCGATTCATCACCGAATGCCGGTCATTGTTGAAGAGATTGATGTCGACCAATGGTTAACCGCTGACGACAATGACGCAAAGGAGGAACTACAGAGACTGTTTGCTCCAGCCGGCAACGACGTCATACAACAACGGGTCGTGAACATTTCAGTGAATAACGCTCGCAATGAGGGCAAACACCTGTTGGATCAGGTTGACGAGACACCGACAACTCTGTTCTAGATCCTCGGTCAGGTACTTAGTCTGCTAACCCTTGATACACCAGCTGTTTCAACTCTGGCCGAATCGGATGCGTACTCGATGGCAATAACTGCGTAAGGAACACAACCGCAAGGTCTTCCTGCGGATCCACCCAAAACGCTGTGCTTGCTGCGCCTCCCCAAGCCATCTCACCCGCTGTGCTAGGCACCTTGCTGGCCGCAGCATCAAGGACCACTGAAAAGCCGAGTCCGAACCCAACACCGACAAAGGCCGACTCTGCGAAGAGCGGGCGCCCGATTGCTTCCAGGTCAACGTTGCCAGGCAGGTGATTCCGCCCCATATACGACAGAGTGTGCCGGCCAACAACTCGCTCACCGTCTAGCACTCCACCGTTGAGAATCATCTGGCAGAAGCGAAGGTAGTCAGCAGCAGTTCCGTACAACCCGCCGCCACCTGACAACATCGCAGGGCGGTCAGGCCGACGCAACAGATCCGGCGCACGCATTGCGGCTCCGGTCTCTGGACTCGGAACATACAACTCAGCAAGGCGAGACTTTCTGTTCTCGTCATCGATGTAGAAACTTGTGTCGACCATTCCAAGCGGACCCAGGATCCGTTCCTGAAAGTACTCCTCTAGATCAAGGCCTGATGCCACCTCAACCACACGACCTAAGACGTCAGTTGAGACGCCGTAGTTCCACTCGGTACCGGGTTGAAACACGAGCGGAAGCTCGGCCCACCGCTCACAACATGCAGCAAGATCGAGGTCTTCTGGCTGCCCCCATTCGAAGCCTTGATTACGGTACATCGCATCAACAGGGTGAGTGTTGTGGAATCCGTACGTCAAGCCTGACATATGCGTCATGAGATGCCACACGAGCATGGGTAGCGTCTGAGGCTCAGTCATCGGCTTCTGAACAGATCCAGATCGGTAGACCTGTGTGTGTGCAAATGAAGGAATGTACTTGGCCACAGGATCTTTGAGCTGAAGAACTCCCTCCTCTACAAGTTGCATCGCAGCAAGGGTGGTCAGCGGTTTCGTCATCGAATACAGCCGGACGACAGTGTCGTCAGTGAACGGAGTGCCTTGTTCAAGATCTCTCAGGCCATACGTCGAATGGTGTGCAAGTTCACCATGCCTCGACACCATGACCTGCCATCCGGCCAGTCGGCCATCATCCACATAGCGTTGAAAATGCGAATCAATCCGCCTCAGGCGACTTGTGTCAAATCCATGGCTCAACGTGTCACTCCCGTATCCTCACCTTGCCGTACGAGTTCATTGTGAATCGCATCTGCCGAGCGTTCGAGGTCCTCTCTGTCGACCGACGATGCTGCATTTGAGAACGAAAGATCGGACATCTCATTGGTGGGTAACACGTGAATATGTGTGTGGGGAACTTCATAGCCGGCGATGATCAGGCCAACCCGTTCAGGGCTAAATGCAGCCTGCTGTGCAATTGAAATTCGATGCGCCACCTCGAATAAGTGTCGAGCAAGGTCAGGTTCAAGGTCGACCCAGTGGTCAACTTCTTTAATCGGGACGACGAGAGCGTGACCAAACGACATGGGGTTGATCGACATGAAAGCAACACACAGGTCATCCCGCCAAATGAACGTCCCTGGGATTTCACCGTCGATAATGCGGGTAAAGATAGTTGGCATTACGACACCATAGAGCGGCCACAACATCGGAAGCGAAGATGGAGCAAGCCGATTGCGTTACGGGACTTCACCTAGCATTGACCCATCACACCGTCGCTAAGAGAGCCACATCACACAATGAGCAATAACGACCAGCAAACTCCCGCCATCAGCATGTTCGATGGCATGGTCACGATTCCAAATGCCGTGACCTTGATTCGTTTGCTATGCCTTCCGATATTTCTCTGGGTGCTGTTTGGCCTCAACAACCAACATGCGGCAGCTTGGTTACTTGGCAGTATTGGCGCAACAGACTGGGTTGATGGATATTTGGCGCGTCGCCTCAACCAAACGAGTGAATTTGGCAAAATTTTCGATCCGACCGTGGACAGGCTGCTGTTTTTTGTCGGCGTCATCGCACTCATCATCGATGGATCAGTGCCGTTGTGGTTCGCAGTGATCGTTCTCGGGCGAGAACTTTTCGTTGCCGCAATGATGCTCGTCGCGACCTTCGTATTCAACATGGAACGATTTGATGTCACGTGGTGGGGCAAGACGGCAACATTTCTTCTGATGTTGACGTTCCCAGGATTCCTTATGGGAGAGAGCGGAATGCCGATTGCCGGAGCATTCACCATCACCTCGTGGATATTGGGAGTCCCTGGCATCATCCTCAGTGTGTACACCGCCCTTGCGTACATACCGCTCGTCCTCAATGGCGTTCGGGCTAACAAACCGAAGACCTGAAAATCGATCGGCAGCCGTTCCCGGCGTTGGCGAAAACCGCTACCGTTACGGGTATGGACGTCCCCAACCACCTCAGGTACTCAGCTGACCATGAATGGGTTGCCAGAAACGATGACGGCACCGTGCGTATTGGAATCACTGACTATGCCCAAGATGCTCTCGGTGATGTCGTGTTTGTTGACCTTCCCGCCGTCGATGCTCGATTCGAGAGTGGCGCCATGTGTGGTGAGGTTGAGAGCACTAAATCGGTATCGGAGATTTACACACCCCTTGCTGGGGTAGTTACATCGGTCAATACTGCTGTTCAGGATGATCCGTCTCTACTGAACTCGGACCCCTACGGTGACGGTTGGATGATTGAGATCCGTGTCGATGATGCCTCAATGATTGACCAACTGCTCACAGCGGACGCATACCGGGCGCTGACAGGGGAGTGACTGCAATGTCGTATGTGTTCTGCAACCAATGTGGGCATCGAAACCCGCCCGGCAGCAATTTCTGCTCCAGTTGTGGCGATCCACTTGATGTTCTCGACGATCGCACGATCACCTTGATGACGGTTGACCCGCTCCAGGACGCGCCCGGCTCGGGGGATGACATTCAAGTGAACATTGGAGAATTGTCCCAAGGGGTTGGCGTTCTCATTGTTCGTTCTGGTGGTCTCGCGGGATTGCGCTTCAGCCTCGAGACCGAAACCACTCGAATTGGACGTCATCCTGATTCTGAGATCGTGCTAGATGACATTACGGTGTCTCGTCGCCATGCCGCCATCATTCGACGAGATGCCGAATACGAGGTACTTGATTCAGGATCGCTCAACGGCACATACGTCAACCAGCAGCGAATCGACGCGAGCATGCTGCGTCACGGAGATGAAGTCCAGATTGGAAAGTTCCGTCTGGTGTTCTTTGAGCGCTCGGATGGCTGACACAGAATCTGATTACCTCTCAATAGGGGAGGTGCTTGGGATTCTCGTTGATGAGTTTCCTGAAGTCACCATCTCTAAAATCAGGTTTCTCGAAAGCCAGGGGCTCATCAGCCCCGAGCGGACTACTTCGGGTTATCGCAAGTTCCACGAACTTGATGTTGAGCTTCTTCGAGTCATCCTTAGCGAACAGCGCGAGAACTACCTCCCTCTCCGCGTCATCAAAGATCGCATCGATTCGGGTGAAATTGATCCGTCCAAGGAGATTTCTCGGCCGTTTGGAATCGATCGCCCAGTAGCCGTTGTTCAAGTAGAAGACACCCAACTACACCCATCAGCACGTTCATATCGCCCGACGTCTTATGAGCAGACTCCAACCCCTACATCACGAACACTTGTTGGTATCGGGTCCGGCGTCAACCTTGATCGTGGTGAGTTTCGGTCGATGACAGGACTCACCGAGCAAGAAATCACAGAACTCGAGTCGTATGGAATTATTTCCCCCCGCCGCCAACCAACTACGTCGTATACCGAACACGAAGTTGCGATAGGGGCGTCGGCGCGAATTTTGTTGCGTTATGGAATCGATGCCCGTCATCTTCGCAATTGGCGAACTACCGCCGAGCGTGAACTTTCCCTCATTGAGCAACTTCTTGCTCACCAGATCCGCCAACGCGATCCTGCCTCGCGATCCAAAGCACGTCACCAAGCACATGAGATTTCAGAGACGGGAGCAAAGTTGCGGACGGCCCTTTTACAGGCAGGGCTTGATCAGCTATTTGATTGACCCCGGGATGCATGTTCCAACCGGCCTGAAGTACTGTTGCAGCGTGCACCAGATGGAAATAGTTGGCGTTCGAGTTGAGCTTCCTGCGAATACTCCGATGATGCTGCTAAAAGAAACCGATGGCGATGGACGCTTGCTTCCGATTCTCATAGGGAATCCAGAAGCAGCGTCAATTCATGCCGCAATGCAAGGAATTCGTCCGCCGCGCCCACTCACCCACGATCTTCTCTGCTCAGTGATTGAGGTCCTCGATCACCGCATTGAGCGTGTCACGATTACCGAAATTCGTGACCATGTGTTCATGGCTGAATTGTCTCTTGTCGATGGCGATGGCGCACAGACATCAATGTCTTGTCGCCCGTCTGATGCATGCGCTCTGGCAATTCGTACCGAAGCGCCAATATTCGCTTCCGATGATGTGATGAACGCTGCAGGCCAGAGCGAGCCGGCAACTGCTGATGAAGAAGAGGAAGAACTACTCGATGAGTTTCAAGACTTCCTTGAGAGCGTGAATCCCGACGATTTTCTCGCTTGAGCACTCACTGTTTAGTTGGTAACGTCAACCTAGGTCTATAGCGTTACCATCTCGCACTGGGGTAATTACCTCAATGCGAAGCGTGGGATTTCCAAAGGGGAGGCGATTATGTCGTTCGAATCCACAACTGACGGGTTTAGCGGACGCCAAACCGCTGAGGTAGTAGGAATTAGCTATCGTCAACTCGACTATTGGGCTCGTACCGACCTCATTCGGCCATCTCTCGCTGACGCTTCCGGCAGTGGCTCTCGGCGCCGGTATAGCTACCAGGATCTCCTCGAACTGCGCGTCATCAAGACCTTGCTTGATGCAGGAATTAAGCTCGAATCAGTTCGAGAAGTGTTCAACTACCTTCGTGCGCACGTCACCTCGGATATCGGTTCCGCTCATCTCGTCATCAGCGGTCAGACCGTCGTTCTCGCTCAGGGCGACGAACTCATTGACGTGGTGAAGCAAGGTCAAGGTGTTCTCAATGTGCTTTCACTTGCCGGCGTCAAAAATGATGTCGATGCACAGTTGATCCCACTTCGATTTGAACCCCCTCAGGCGGTCGCTCTCTGAGCAACAACACATCGCCACTTCACGAGGTCCACCTCGCTGCTTCTGCTCGGATGGCTCCTTTTGGCGGCTGGGACATGCCGCTTGAGTACACCGGCACCATCAGTGAGCACCTTGCTTGTCGGCAAACGTGTGCAATGTTCGATGTCTCTCATTTGGGCACGGTGCGGCTTACCGACGGTGATGCGGCACAACGAGTGCACACCACACTTACCAATGATCTTCACAAAATTGCGCCCGGTCGAGCGCAATACACCCACCTTCTCAATACTGACGGCGGAGTACTTGACGACATCATCATCTGGTGGCGCCACGATGGAACCCTTGATGTCATGCCTAACGCCTCGAACACCTCATCTGTTCGTGAAGCACTAGGTGGTGATGACATCACCAGCGAACGAGCCGTAATCGCCGTTCAAGGCCCGATGGCCCGTGAAACCGCTGCAGTGGTGTGTCCCGAATTCGCTGAAGTCGGGCGGTTCAGAGTCGCAGATCTTGTTTGGAATGGAACTCCATGCACCGTTGCGGGTACCGGGTACACGGGTGAACCAGGAATTGAAATCTCCGTTCCTGCCGAATCAGCATCAGATCTATGGACAGCACTGGCTGCGGCCGGTGCTACACCCGCCGGGCTCGGCGCTCGTGACACCTTGCGCCTTGAAGCGGGACTGCCGTTACACGGCCAGGAACTTGGCGCAGATATTTCGCCTTTACAAGCGGGGCTGGGTTGGGTGATCGCCTTCGACACCGAGTTCATCGGAAAGCCTGCACTGCTCGAAGAACGCAAGAACGGAGTTACTCGTCACCTTGTTGGGATTTCCACAGAGGGAAGGCGTCCACCTCGGACCGGTTCGCGAGTTTTGGCCGCTGGTGCCGATGTCGGCGAAGTCACCTCAGGAAATTTCTCTCCGGTCCTACAACATGGGATTGCAATGGCATTTGTGCCACCCGAAATATCTATTGAACATCAGGTGCAGGTTTCAATACGCGGCACAGAGGTCGCAGGAACCATCGTTACCATGCCATTCGTGTAGCTGCCGAAACACGACCGGGGAAATTTACTTTCTCACCGACGTCTTCTTGGCGGCCGACTTCTTCGATGCCGGCTTGTTTACAGCGGCTTTCTTGGTCGTTGACTTCTTCGCAGCAGCTTTCTTCGCTGGTTGCGTCTTGACCGCTGTCGAAGGTGCTGCAGATGATGAAGTCTTCTTCGTTGTTCGTGAAGGCGTTTGCGGCTTTTTGGCTGCTCCCGTTGTACTCGCACGTGTTGTGCTTGGTGCCCTATTCGCTCCCGTTGGCGACGACGACTTGGGTGCCGAAGTGCCGCCAAACATTCCAGCTGCCCCTTGAGCCAGCATGAGAAGCGGCCCTAAGCCCTCGACAAGAGAATTCACCGATGACCAAGTCGAGCGCATCTGGGCTGCGAGATCGTCGGGAGCTTCATCAAGAACCTGGCCGAGCATCTGAGCGGCACGTGCGAACTGGGGGATGGCCTCACGAAGTGGTTGCTCAATTTCGTCAAGCAACGACACCATACGACGTGCAACATCCCCGGCTCGACGTGCGTCTTCAACGATCTGCTCGAGATGCTCTTGCAGCTCCACCCGGCGCTGATTTGCTTCACCAGCCTTCTTTACGCCTGCGGAGACAGGCCCAGCAAGCAGGTTCACGACCTCGGTAATGAACTCAGTACGGTCTTTTGTCGTCGCCATATCTTGAACGCTAGTTCAGGTCTGGCTTGCGTACACCTCGAGCGGCTCACAAGTGCAAATCAAATTACGATCTCCAGCAGCCGCATCGATACGTCCGACAGGCGCAAAATATTTATTCTGCCGCAACTCGTTCAGGGGATAGGCCCCTAGCTCCCTCGGGTACTTGCGACCCCATGGCCCAATGAGATCTTCGGCGGTGTGCGGGGCATGCCGAAGTGGGCTTTCTTCAACTGTCCATTCACCATCTGCAACACGGTCGATTTCACCACGAATTGAAATCATTGCATCACAGAATCGATCAATTTCGACCAACGATTCGCTCTCTGTTGGTTCGACCATCAGCGTCCCAGCAACTGGGAACGACATCGTCGGAGCGTGAATTCCGTGATCCATCAGGCGCTTCGCAACATCATCAACTGTGACACCGGTCGACTTCGTGAGTGGTCGTAGATCCAGAATGCACTCGTGTGCGACGTGCCCATTGGAATCGGTGTACAAGATAGGGAAGTGAGCTGAGAGTCGCGATGCAACGTAATTCGCGGCGAGAATTGCCATCATTGTCGCATTGCGCAGACCTTCAGAGCCCATCAACCTCGCGTACATCCATGGAATTGGCAGAATTCCAGCAGATCCATAGCGAGCGGCGCTGACAGGACCAACAGCACCTTCGGGCGCAATTGGATCACTCGGCAAAAACTCCGCCAGGTGAGCACGAACTGCAACTGGACCGACTCCCGGTCCGCCACCACCGTGAGGAATGCAGAAGGTTTTGTGCAAATTCAGATGACTGACATCGGCACCAAAAACGCCCGGCTGGGCAAGGCCGACAAGGGCGTTCAGATTGGCTCCATCGACATACACCTGGCCGCCAACTGCATGAAGTTTCTCGCAAATGTCAGTAACGGTTGTCTCAAACACCCCATGTGTGGACGGATACGTAATCATGATGGCTGCGGTGCGTTCACCGTGTTCTGCAATGAGGCGGTCAAGGTCATTGAGGTCGAC
>LFFE01000029.1 GCA_001510385.1 Actinobacteria bacterium casp-actino5
GCCTAGCAGGACATGTAGTCGTAAACGAAGGTGTTCTCTGCTGGCGTCTGCAGCGAGGTTGCGTAGCGAGAACCTTCATCGTTTACCGCTCCTACAACGAGCTGAATCTGACCAACCTGGCCGAAGACCGCAGGAAGGGCGTAGCCGACCGGGAAGCCCTCAGCATCGGTCTCAGGAGCATCAGCGTTGATCTCGGGGCCGAAGTAACCAAATTCAGAGGCATTCGATTGTGCAGCAAGAAGCGCGGATCGTCGTGCCGCCGATGCCCCGAGAGTGATGAGACCTTGTCTAATAGCGGGCTCAGCGGCAATGCCAACGAGGTGCTGGTACGAGTGAGCGAGCATTGTCTCGAAGGCGTGGGCTGCACTGCGGGCATCGCGATTGGAATCGTCTGAAGAATTGGCTGCGGAAAGTACTGGATCGACGAAACGGCTCCGAACCCAAGGGTTCTCGCATGCAAATGACTCTCCTCCAGCCTCTGCAATGTGCTCGCCGATGGTCTCAGAAGCTGCGATGTGGTCTGCGATAAAGCGATCGATGTAGCTCTGCTGCGGCGCCGTGAAGTGGCCCGCAGCAGTCAGCGCCGTCAGCAACTCGACGACCGAATGCTCGAGTGACTGCATCGTGCGTAGGTAGACAACATCATTCACCGCACCCTCTGGGAGCATGGTCTCGCTTTCAACGAGGCCAACACGCCCAGGAGCGGTATCTCCACCAAAGTCAGCCGCACACGCCGAAAGAAACGCGCCAAGTCCGAGTGTGAGACCACCACGGCGGAGAAGCGTCCGGCGGTCGAAGCCAGGAGTTTGAGAAGGATTAGGAGTGTTCATCTTTGTACCTCTCACGCTTCAATCGGTTGTGCCGAGTTAACCAATGTCATTCCGAGATCGTTGCCGTTGCCAAGCACATCGGCAAGTACCACGCAGTGCCGTGATTCTGCGGACGCAATCGACGCAATCACTTCGGCTGCGCCCGAATCAGACAGTCTGCCAATGAGATCGATGTGGGTTGCTGCTGCTGCCGACTCTAGGTCGTATGCAGTCTTGGCTCGGTCGGCGCCACGCATTGCATCTCGGTACTCGTCAAAGAGACCGTCGTTTCGCTGATTCGCGCTGAGCCCTGACAATCCAGCAATCGCCTGTGCGAATGATTCGTGACTATCCGACATGGCAGTCCACGCTGCGGAATCTTTGTCGATATCGAGCGCTTCGTCGTACAGGTCGCGAAGAGCGAGCTCGAGACCCTGAGCAAACTTGAGAAGGTCAAGTTCCGCTGAGGAGAGCCCGGCTGCCGCTACACGACGGTTACCGACCATCGTGAGTGCAATCGCAGCAGTGCCACCAGCAAGCAGTTTGCGGCGCAGGTCGGTTTCAGTGAGTTGTGGGGAGTCGTCCCGGGTGCTCGTCACGGGGCTGCCTTTCCTATGTGGTCGTACTTGTGCCATTCTGCCGGGGCAGTCAGCCAGTTACCAAGTTTAGAAGCCCCGTGTGCGTGTGGGCGGTATTCGTCGGGATTGCTACCTTTCGGAAACTGTCGTACGGAGCAGGGTGTGCCTGCGCTAGAGACCAACGAAGTAAGCGACGAACGTCAGAAATCGAGGCTCGAGAGCTCAGGGATCCAGCCCAGTGATCGAGATGTTGCCTTTTCCCACTGCAGACGAGCTCCGATACGGTCAAAGGAGTTATCGGGGAACACAACGATCTGAGGATCCCAAAGTTCTGCGGTGTCACTCACTTGAGCGATCTGGTTCAAACCAACGAGGGCGAGTCGGCCAGCTCCCAGTGTCGTACCTTCGGTATGGGGCGACACCTCGACGTTAATCCCGGTGAAATTTGCAAGTGCCTGAACAAACGTCGGGTTTCGGCTCATTCCGCCATCAACCCTTACCACCTCGATGTTGGCAACCGCATCGGACCCAACCGCTTCAACAAGGTCTGCGCCTCGATGGGCAACTCCCTCAAGCACTGCTCGAACCATGTGAGACCGGGTGGTTCCTCTCGTAAGCCCAACAAATGTGCTTCTTGCGCCGTAATCCCAGTGGGGCGTTCCAAGACCGAGCGGCGCAGGGACAAACAGCACCCCTTCAGTCGATTGGCACATTGATGCGATGTCGTGGCTCTCAGCACTCGACGAAATCAGGTTGAGGTCATCTCGAAGCCAGTCGATGTTCGACCCTGCGGCGAGCATGATCGACTCGGCCCCGAACACTCGTTTGCCATGTTCGGCCCAGGCGACGATGCCGAAACACCCACCCTCACCACGTCGTGTGCTCTGAGCAAGTGGCGAACGTTCGCTGACCACAGTGTCGAGCATTCCTCCTGTTCCGAACGTGATTTTTGCGAGACCTGGTGAGACACACCCCTGACCGACAAGCGATGCTTGCTGATCCCCAATCACAGCAACGATCGGGGGTGCTCCAGGAAGAGCCTGCGCAACTGCACATTGGCCGACGCTGTCAACGATGTGTGGAAGCATCGTCGGTGGCGTGTCGAAGACCGCGCAGAGTCGATCATCCCAGTCGGCTAAATGCGGCGAGTACCACCCGGTGACGGCCGCATTTGTGTGGTCGGTGACATGCGATTGTCCCTGCGACAATGACCACACAATCCACGAGTCAACGGTGCCTACACAGAAATCGCGATGACGAGCGTGCTCCACCGAATTCAATAGCCATTGCGCCTTTGTTGCGCTTTGGTTTGGGGCGACCGCCACGCCATGTTCACTCTTTGCGGTCATGCATTCCCCAACGGTGCGCAGATCTTGCCAACTCAGTCCGGGGCCTATCGGCTCACCAGATGCACGGTCCCAGACGACGGTGCTTGCCCGTTGAGTTGTGATGGCAACACCCGAAATGGGTTGCGCACGTGTCATCACGGAGGATGCCAACTCAATCACCGTGCGTGCAAGCATCTTCGGATCGAACTCAACCAAACCAGGGAACGGTGTAGACGGCGGTTGCTGTTGCTGATGGAAATCGACGATGTTGCCCTCGGAATTCATCGTTGCGACACGGACGCTGGTGGTGCCGACATCGATGACGAGGATCATTGCGCCGACCGTTCAAACGAGGGGATGAATCCCTGTGAGCGAAGCCGTCTGCCGATCCAGCCACCGACGAGACCCACACCGGCGACGACCGTGAGATTAAAGAAGGCACCAAACCAATTCACGGTTCCCCCTATGACGATTTGCACGACAATGAATACCGCTTGAGCGGCCGAATAAGTGCCGATCGCGGTGACAAGGCCGTGGCTCAGAGGAAGATCGAGGCGTTGAACCCATGCTGCACACCCGGCTCCGAGAGTGAATCCTCCGACGGCGCCGAGAACCAGCCAGATTGCAAGCGCACTTGAATCGCGGCTGGCGGCCCATGAGGCACCCACAGAAAACGGAATCGCGAAGACCAACGACACCGTCGCACCCATACGAAGTGCTTGTTTGTCCCAGCGTTGCAAAGACTGTGAGGTCACCATCCTGAGGGTCCAAATCTGTCGTGAAATCCCAATTTTCCAGGGTTCATGATTCCGGCCGGGTCCAGTGCATCCTTGAGGTGCTGCAGGGTGTCAAATGACGAGCCGAGAGCCTCTTGCATGTACCTCGAGCGATTAAGTCCAATACCGTGGTGATGCGAGAGGTTTGCCCCAGCTCGCAGTGCGGCGCGTTGAGCAGCATCCCATAATTCGCGATGTGTGGTGTCAATCTGGTCGAGCGACGAGCCGCGAGGTGGCCTTGCGGCAAGGCTGAAGTAAAGACAAGCGCCATCAAGGTAGCTGTGGGACAGATGGGCAGACGCCGAAACTGCGTGTGGAGTTGCTAGAACAGCCTCTCGCACCGCTACGTACACTTCGTCAAGTTTCGACCACGGGACGGTGACTTCCATCGTGTCGATGACAAAGCCTTTTTTTGTAAGCCCCTGAAGTGCGGTGGTGTCGTTTCGGTGCTCCAGCCAATGCGCGACACGATCTTCAGAGCTCTTTGTTGCCCCACAGGCGGTGAAGAATTCATCGACTGTCGCCAGGGTCGCGTCGACGATCTGCTGGTGGCCTTCGTCGAGCACTAATACGATGCTTTCGGTTCCATCTCCGCTATGAGATCGGGCCGATTCAATTGGGTCGTACAGCCGCAAAACAGCTGGAGTTGCATCATGTCGAATTGCTTGACGACATGCCTCAAAGGCATCTTGCAACCTTGGAAACGAGTAAGTCGCGCGCCCTTGGTAGTCGCTCACCGGGTGGGTACGCAGCATCACCGACGTGATAATCCCAAGCGTGCCCTCCGAGCCGACAAATACTTGGTTGAGGTCGGGGCCAACCGCTCCGGCAGCGTGGCCTCCGGTTTGAATAATTGACCCATCCGCAAGGACCACCTCAAGGCCAATAACCATGTCTTCGATTTTTCCGTATCGGGTCGAATACTGCCCGGCGCCGCGACATGCCACCCATCCTCCAACCGTGGCGAGGTCGAAACTCTGCGGATGGTGACCAACGGTGATGCCATGGGTTGTTCGGAGTTCGTGTTCGAGATCGGGCCCGAACACCCCGCATTGCGCAGTGACGACACCTGAAATGTCATCCACATGCTCGATGGCGTTCATTGCCGACAGATCGAGAACGACTCCGCCATGAACTGGAATCGAGCCGCCGCAAACACCAGAACGGCCGCCAGCGGCGGTAACTGGGATCGCCTCTCGATGGCAGATTGCAAGTAGTTCCGAGATCTCCTGTGTCGATCGAGGATGTGCAACCACGGCAGCAAGCGAACCGACTTTGCCATGAAGTGCCCAGTGCAATGCGAGCGGCCACCAATCACGACTTAATTCAGCGACTTCCTGGGGACTGTCTGATTCCACAGTGACCGGACAGATTGCTGCCAGCGCTTCAGCAATCGACCCTGAGACCGACGTTTGCGTACCCTCAAGATGTGCTGCTGAGCCGTTGAGCTCAATCGGTGGAGTTGGTGTTATCGGCATTACACGGATCCTTTGCTCATTGCGGAAATCTCGGCACGACACACACGTGCATACGCAGTGACTTCATCATCTCGGTATGCGTCAGACCAGCCGAGTTCGCGCTGCATGATGCGTGAAACCGAATCAGCGCAGCGCTCTGCGAGATCTCGATGAAGGAGGTGGAGCCGAGATCTCCTTGTCATCACATCGACAAGATGGATCGCGGCCTCATATCGAACGGCGTACACAACGTCAGCCTCACTCAGCTGTGCTCCAGGTATGAGTTCGCTTTGCGATGCGCCTTCGGCACAGATGTTATTCAACATGTGCTCGTTGCGATCGGCGAGCATGGTTTTGCGAGTGGAGCAAGGCCGTCGCTTGCCGAGCACTTGCTCAACATGGTTGACCGTGTCCTCAGCCATTGAGCGATAGGTCGTGAGTTTGCCGCCGACCACCCGGACGTATCCAGATCGACTCGAATCGACTCGGTGTCTTCGGCTTACATCGGCTGTTCGGCCCTCGTCGGCTTCATCGGAGGTGACGAGCGGCCGGAGACCTGACCAGACTCCAATCACGTTGTCGGGTGTCACCGTGGTCTGCATTGCCGAGTTGACGGCACGAAGCAGATACTCAACATCTTCGGAAGAACACTCAGGGTCATCTAGCGAGCCTTCGTGATCGGTATCAGTGGTGCCGATGTAAGCAACTTCGAATGACCCATCGGATCCAGCCTTGTCAGGAACAAGAAACACACTGCGTTTGTCCCCGGGGACCGGCAGGACCATGGCAACGCTGGTTTGCACAAGTTCCCACGGAATCGTGACGTGGACACCTCGTGCCGGGCGAACCTTAAGTGACGGAAGCGGTTCAGCTAACTGCTGATTGACGAGATCATCGATCTGTTCGGCCCAAACCCCTGCCGCATTCACCACGCATCGAGCAGGCAGCGAGAGTTGCGCGCCATCAACGTTGAGTTCTACTGCGCTCGTGTGGCCATTATCGACCGAAATTCTGTCGACGCTGCAATAGTTGATCACCGTGGCGCCCGCATCGGAAGCGGAGGTAACCACATCGAGGGTGAGCCTGGCGTCATCAGCGCGGGCGTCGTAATAAAGGTATCCACCTGCGATGCGTTCACTATCGAGAAGTGGGGCCAACTTTGCAACCCCAGGTTTTCTCAGCCTGCGATGTAGCCGGCCGATGCGCCAGCCACCAGCGGTGTCGTAGGCCCAAAGCGCACTGCCGAGTGCCCGAGCAATTCGTCGTGGGAATAGTCCGTCTCGAGTGAAGATCGGTAACAGAAATGGGAGCACCTCAACGCGCCCAGGTGCGATTCGTTGCAGGATGCTCCGCTCGCGGAGCGCCTCACGCACAAGCGGAACATCGCCTTGTTGAAGATATCTCAGCCCACCGTGCACGAGCTTGGAACTCTTCGAGGATGTCCCTGATGCAAAGTCACCCCGCTCGACCAAGAGCACATCGAACCCTCTCAAGGCTGCGTCAAGTGCAACGCCGGCCCCGGTAATCCCTCCGCCGACAACGACGAGATCAAATGGCACCTCGGCGCCCGCTCGCTCGTGCAGTCTTTGAACCATTGACCTCCGACTTACCCCTGGATTCGGTCTGGCGGCGCGCATCGCTCCATCGTAGTGAGGCCGATGAGTGTGCTGAAGAGACGTGTGAAAAACCCGAAAAATCTCGTCATCCGCATTGCGCGGAGGCGTATTCGCGATCTAGTGTCAAATGTCACAGCTGGTAACCAAAGGGGGGTAGCAGCAATGGCAGATCACGACTTCGAATGGCGAATGGCCGGAGCGTGTCGCGGTTTGAACCCTGACATTTTTTACCCAGATGACGACGCTGACGCCGAAGTGGCAAAAGATATTTGCGGGTCCTGTGTTGTCCAAGTTGCATGTCTTGAACATGCGCTCGCTCGGCGGGAGAAAGTTGGTGTCTGGGGTGGGGCCACAGAACGTGAGCGCCGAAGGATCATTCGGCAGCGCCGACGCTCCGCCTGAACGCAGAGTGCGTGTTGCTCTTAACCTTCGCCTATGGCAGAAATCGATCACGTAGGCGGTTGGGGCACGATTCTTTCGAGAGTTCTGTCGGGTGAGGAACTCGACCCTGTTTCAGTGACGACTGCCCTCGAGGTCATTCTTCAAGGGGACGCGACACCAGCGCAGATCGCAGGGTTCATCGTTGCAATGCGCAGCCGTGGCGAAACCTCTAACGAACTTTCGGCAATGTTGGATGTTGTTCTAAAGCACGGCGTCGAGGTGCCGTTGACCGTCGAACAGCAGCAACATGCAATCGATGTGGTTGGCACAGGCGGTGACGGGTCGCACTCGATCAATGTGTCAACGATGGCTGCGCTTGTTGCGGCCGGCGCAGGAGCGCCAGTTTGTAAACACGGCAACCGATCTGCCTCATCATCATGCGGAACTGCAGACGTATTAGAACAACTCGGTGTCAACATCGCAGCCGATGCCGAGACAGTTGCCCGTTGTGTCGATAACGCCGGGATCGGCTTTTGCTTCGCCCCGACATTCCATCCGGCATTTCGCTTTGCTGGATCGCCGAGAAGAGAACTTGGTATTCCTACCGCGTTTAACTTGCTCGGGCCGATGGCGAATCCAGGTCGTGTTCAACGACAACTCATTGGAGTAGCTGACCCGAATCGTGCTGAGCTTGTGCTCGACACGTTGCGAGGGCGCGGGGCGGAACATGTATGGGTCGTCCATGGAAGCGGTTTAGATGAGTTGTCGACAACTGGTCCGTCAACGGTTCACGAACTTCGTGATGGAGAAACACGCACATTCACCGTTGATGCGACCGATTACGGGATCGCATCTGCCAGTAGTAGCGATCTATCGGGTGGCGGTCCAGAGCAGAATGCTGAGGTGGTTGAACGGGTATTGAGCGGGCAGCATGGCCCACACAGGGACATTGTCCTACTCAATGCAGGGGCGGCACTTGTGGTAGCGGGAATCGTCGTCGATCTCGCTGCAGGAATTTCAGCGGCCGAGCGCAGCATCGACAACGGAATGGCTCGTGAAGCGCTTCAGGGTTTGATTAACGAATCGCAGTTAGAAGACGCACATGGCTGACCGTTCTGGCATTGGGTTCTCCGTTTCTGCTCCCGGCTCATCCGCAAACCTTGCCGCAGGATTTGATGTGCTCGGGCTGGCAGTTGACCTCCGCGTTGACGTCGGTATTGGCGATGCTCCAGATCGTGCGCAGCCGATTGATGATCATCACCCATCGATGGTCGCCTACCAATGCCTTGGGGGCAAGGAGCAACTGTGGTCTCGCTCGCAGCTTCCCATGGGAAGGGGTCTGGGATTCAGCGGTGCGGCACGTGCGGCGGGTGCAATGCTCGCCATCGTTGAGCGCGAGAGTTCCACTGATGTAGTGACCAGCGCGGCAGCGCGCCAGGAGGCGTTTGGCGTTGTCACGGATCTTGAGGGCCACCCCGATAACGCGGCTGCTTCGATCTACGGCGGTCTTGTTGCTGCATCACCGGACCATGTTGCGCAGATTCCGATTGCGCGCGACTGGGTAGTCCTCGTGTGGATTCCAGAGAACACCACCTCCACCGACAAGTCGAGAACTCGCCTTGAATCGGTTATTCAACGAGCTGATGCGGTGGTGAATCTTGCTGCTGTTGCCCATCTCGTGGTTGGAGTGTCACAAGGGGACGAAGAGTTAGTGCGAGCGGGAATGGTCGATCGTCTGCATCAGCCACAACGCCTCGAGGGGGTGCCGGCATCGGCTGCTGCGCTCACGGCAATGCTTGAAGCAGGCGCAATTGGGGCCTGGCTATCTGGCAGTGGCCCCACAGTTGCTGGGTTTTTTCGTCGAGGAGAAACTTCTCACGCCGAGTTGTCACTCGCTGGCGGGCAAGTTCGCGTCATCGACATCGATGAAGTCGGGGTCACCTGTAACTGAGGGTGTGAGCCGCTCGACAGCTATTTCCGCAACAGGAAAATGCCACTCTCCGGAGCAGTTCACGTGACGTAATGTGCGACCCTGCGTTGCCGCCCGTTGAATCATCCGAGCGACAAGAATGCGTTCAGCGTTGGTATCGGCTGTGCCGGTATCGAAACGGTGTGAGATGCCGAGGTGTTCAAGATTGAGAAGTCCCTCGTGCATCTCATGGGTAATTCCGGCGAGATCGAAACGGGCGGTTCCTGCAGCAAGACTTGCGTCGACGAGGCGAGCCGTCGTTGTCGCTGAAAGTAGAGATGACAATCGATCGCGAACCGAGGCTGCTTCTTCAAACCGTTGTTGTGTCGACAGGTCACCCATTCGCTTGGAGAGTACGTCGGCGACGGTTGCACCGTCACCCTTCATTGCCCGTGCGACTCCCTCAACTGCAGCAGCGTGGGCAGATAGATCGGCTGCGCCCGAGCAAGGACACGGGGCACCGCCGACTTGTGCGGCAGAACATGGGGTTGCATCTGGTCCAACGACGAAGCGGGGCCCAATGTGAGTGGTGCAGCGGCGAATTGGGTACGCCGTCTGTAGGGCTTCGATGACTTGTTCCGCTTGATGTCGGCCCGCGAGCGGTCCCAGGTATTGGCCTTGGGAACGTGTTTGATGAACGATCGAAAGCCGCGGCCAGAGTTCGTTTGTGTCGAGACGTACGTACACCGGTCGACGTTTGCGTCGGCCAACTTTATTGTGTCGAGGGGCAAGTGAACTGATGAGCCGACGCTCAAGTATCTCAGCAGTGAATGCGTCGGGCGTTGCAATGTGCTCGATTCTGGCGAGGTGTCGAAGCATTGGAATGACGCTCCGACGTTCGTCGTTGCCAAAGTAACTTCTGACCCGTTGTCGAAGATTTGTCGCTTTGCCGACATAGGTGACAGCGTCGTTTTCATCGATCATCAGGTACACCCCGGGGGACCGAGGAAGCGACTCGGTAAGGCGGAGTTTTTTTGCTTGCGGGTGACCCGAGAGCTTTCCAATGGCAACAAGATCATCGAGGCCAGTGACTCCCCAGCCGGCTGCCCGTTCGATGAGGAGGTGCAACAGATCCCGTGTCGCAAGTGCATCATCGAGCGCCCGGTGGCTCGGACGGTTTTCGATTCCAAACCGCTCAGCGAGAGTTCCGAGTTTGAAGTTACGAACCTCGTCTCTGAATAAACGCCTCGACAACGTAAGGGTGTCGACAACCGTCGGTTGAAAATCATCAATGCCTGACCGTTCGAATGCGGCCTTCACAAAGCCGAGATCGAACGATGCGTTATGGGCGACGAAGACCGAATCGCCGATGAACTGACGGAGACTAGAAATGACCTGCTCGATACGAGGAGCTGGTGCAAGCACCGCATCTGTCAGTCCGGTGATGACCGTAATTTGCGGAGGAAGAGCCATCCCGGGGTTCACAAGGGTGTGAAAGGTGCCAACTGTTTCGCCCCCTGTGACCTTTACTGCACCAATTTCGCAGATGAGGTCTTGACGGGAGTTGGTTCCGGTGGTTTCTACGTCGAGCACACAAAAAGTCGTATCGATGAGAGATTGGCCAAGGTCGTCGAGGCTGAGTTGGAATCCAACTTCGTGAGAGGCGTCCGTGTGACTTTTCACAGGTATTTAGAAGTACCACAGACGTGTCGCACTCGGTGGGACGTGTGACGACATTTTGGGCACGATGACGGTCTCCGACCGTGAGTTAGCGCAGTGGGTGCGTAGAGCTACATTCCCTGTGCCCGACCTGTTAGGTACGATCGAGACGTGGCACATTCGGGCGATATTTCAGATCTGGTCATTCGGCCAGCGCTTGAATATGTCGTTGAGTTCGTCCGACAGGGGCGAGTGCAAGATGCTGAATTTCGGTACCCCGCTCACCTTCGCCAGTTGCTGTCCCGGCCTCGCTTGCTCAAGTCAGATCTCCGACGTATCCGAAAAGCAGTTGAAGGTGATGACGAGTTTCGTGCGGCGCTATCAGCATCGCTCGCGGACGACGCTGATGCCATCATCCGATGGTGGGTCAATCAGCCTGATGGCTGGGAAGATCTCGTGCTCGCTGAGATTGAAGCGCGATCTCGTTCAGAGGAGAACGCAGACGCCGCCGCACATTTTGTGAGTGAACAGCGTCGGCGAATAGCGGCCGAGCAGCGGGCAGAATCTGCTGAACGTGCACGGGACGAGCACGAACAGCACCTCGCAACTCTCGAGTCAGAACTTGCAGAGTTACGTGCGCAATTGTCATCAAATGCGACTCGCCAGAGCGAACTCGAGGCAACGGTGAGCTCGCTTCGTCAAGACCTTCGTCACGCGAATGACAGGTTGGTTGCTGCCCAACATCGACTGAAACAAGCGTCAGCGACAGAAGATGCCTCGGCTGAGGCGCAACGACGCGCAGAAGTGGTTCGCGATCTTGCGCTTGAAGATCGCCGAACCGCACTGGCAGATCTCAGCGATCTTGCTGGAATTTTGCATGATCTTCGCGATGTTGGACATCGTCTCGAAGCTGTTCTTCCCCAGCCCGAGGATGCAGCAAGACGACTCCCAATACCGACGCCGGGGCGGTTGAACGGAAACCCTCTCGGCATGACGATCCATTTGCTGAAGTCGTCTGCGACCGTCGTCATCGACGGATACAACGTTACGAAGAGTGTGTGGCCACAGTGCTCGTTGGCAGATCAGCGTGAGCGCCTTATCGCATCAACCGACACCATCACTGCAAGGTTGGGGACCCATTTCATTGTTGTGTTCGATGGTGCAAATGTTCCTGGTGCGCATCGCCAGAATCGATCGGTGAATCGTGTGGTGTACTCGCCGGCTGATGTCACGGCAGACGACGTCATTCGAGACGAAGTTCGGCGAATTCCATCACATCGGTCAGTGGTAGTCGTTACTGACGACCGCGAAATCCAACGCGATGTTCGCATCGATGGTGCGAACATCGTCAGCAGTGCCCACTTCGGCCAGGTCTTGCAGTCGTAACGATGCGTGCAGCTCCGTCACTTCCGACCATCGATGAGATCACGACCGAGTTGGCAACTTATGGCATTACCCACGTCGGTGTCGCCCCGGCAACGAAAATGATCCGCGCTCGGCAGGCCCTTGATGACCGCCAGCAATCGGGACACTCAGACACAATGTCGTTTACTTGGCGGAACCCCGAGCGATCCACCACTCCGGAGATGTCCGTAGATGGCGCGCAGTCGATGATTGTCGCGGCCTTGCCATATCTCTCTGATGACACCGAGGGGCCAACTGGTCGAAGGGCGCACATTGCCCGCTATGCGCGAACCGATCACTACTCGATTCTGCGAGAGGGTCTTCACGCAGTTGCCCGACAAATTCGAGCAGCTGGTGAGAAAGCAGTTGCATTTGCAGACGACAATGCGCTTGTTGATCGCGAGGCTGCATATCGGGCCGGGCTTGGATGGTTCGGAAAAAACGCTAACTTGCTCATCCCTGGCGCAGGAAGTTACTTCGTGTTAGGAAGCGTGATCACAACTGCTCGTTATAGCGAATCGGAACCAGTGCCTGATGGCTGCGGGTCGTGTACTCGCTGCCTTGATGGATGTCCAACAGGAGCCATCGTTGCGCCCGGAGTCGTTGATGCGCGACGGTGCCTCGCTTGGCTTCTCCAAAAAGCGGGAACATTTCCTCACGACATGCGCGTTGCGCTCGGAGATCGCATTTATGGATGTGATGAGTGTCAGGAGGTGTGTCCGCCAACGGTTCGGCTCGGTCGTCGAACGATGTCAACCGCATCACCGCAACTTGGTGAATGGGTCGACCCGTTAGAGATGTTGTCGATGACCGATAACGAACTACTTGAAAAGTTTGGCGTGTGGTACATCGCTGAGCGCGATCCCCGTTGGCTTCGCCGGAATGCAGTCATCGTGATCGGGAATACAGCAGATCACACCGACACAGAGGCTGTTGGCATCCTCGAGAAAATCGCTCAAGGTGATGACGTGGTGCTTGCTGAGCATGCTCAATGGGCGATCGATGAAATCAATGGTCGAGCGACAGAGGTGCCGCTATGACCGTGAAGCACCTTCTCGTGACGAACGATTTTCCACCAAAGGTGGGCGGCATCCAATCAGTTCTCTGGGAGTGGTGGCGACGTTTGCCCTCCGACTCATTTACCGTGCTGACGAGTCCGCACCCCGACGCTCAGCGCTTCGACGCACAACAACCGTTCGAAGTAATCAGAACTCGAGAACCGGTTTTGTTGCCTCGTCCAGCAATGGTGAAGCGGGTAAACAAACTTGTCGCACGCACCGGAGCGGAACTTGTGGTGCTCGATCCTGCAGTTCCGCTCGGGCTCATCGGTCCACATCTCGATGTGCCCTACGACGTCGTCCTGCATGGAGCAGAGGTCACGATTCCGGGACGACTGCCGCTCACCCGCCAGTTATTAAATCGAACGTTGAGGCACGCCCGGCAAGTCATTTCATGCGGTGAATACGCGCTTGCGGAAGCTGAACGATCGATTCGTCAGCCGCTACCTGGGGTCGTGCTGTATCCAGGTGTTGATGTTCAGCGGTTTACGCCAATTTCAACAGAGGCTCGAGACAGTTTTCGGGAGCGCCTCGGAATTTCTCCAGAGGCACAACTGGTGATCGGTGTATCGCGGCTCGTGCCGAGGAAGGGTTTCGACACGCTCATCGAAGCATCAGTGAGGCTCACGAATGAGTTCCCCGACGTGCAAGTGCTCGTCGCTGGATCGGGTCGTGACAGCAAACGGCTTCAGGCCATTATCGACCGATTGGGCGCCCCAGCGCGGTTGCTTGGTCGGGTGCCTGACGGAGACCTGCCACTGCTCTACGGTGCGGCAGACGTTGGAGCAATGCTGTGTCGTGACCGGTGGTTCGGGTTGGAGCAAGAGGGATTCGGCATTGTCTTTCTCGAGGCAGCCTCCTGCGGAACTCCTCAGCTGGCCGGGAGAAGTGGTGGAAGTGACGAAGCCGTCATCGATGGAGTGACGGGGGTAGTGGTTGACCGCCCGACAGATGTTCGTGATGTTGCTGATGCGTTAGCCGGGCTGCTGAGAAGTCAGCCTCTACGAAAGCAAATGTCAATCGAATCTCGAGAGCGTGTATTGAAAGAGTTCACCTACGACGATCTTTCGCTTCGGCTGAGTCAGGTTCTCACCCACCCTGTGACTCCGTGATCGTTCGAGGTTGATGCAGAGCCAGCCGGTCGGCATGCTGACGTGATGGCATCTCAAGGCGGAACTCGCGAGATTCACGTACACCAGATCCTGACGATCATTTTCGTGGTGACTGCACTGTACGCCGCTATCGCATTCACTACTGCGGCTCAATGGGTTGGCGCGATTACTGCGATGACGTTGTTCAGTGTCGGCGTCGTCGTGTTTCTGTGGGGATTCTGGAACGCTGTTCAACGAAGTCGAACTGAAGAACTTGCGGTGACATCAGTATTTTTCCTTACCGGTGGTTGTGCCCCATCGCACGTGCGGCACCAGATGAATTTCATGCTGGCCGTGCAAGTGGTCACAGCCTTTGCAACCACTTTCTGGCGCTCGACGGGGCCAGATGGAAACCCGGGGTCCTCTCTCGCTCTGGGTATTCTTGTGCCAATGCTTGGGCTTGGTATGAACGGCTTGTGGGCGAGTCGACATGGAGTATTTGGAGAGCGACTTCTGAACAATTCCGGACAGTCACCAACCAGTGATCCCGAATAAGGCACAATAGAGATATGGCCGACAGAGCATCGGAAACAATCAGCATTCAGGCCTCACCCGAGCGCGTGTGGGAGATCGCAACCGATGTTGCCTCGTATCCGACCTGGGCTCACGATGTGAAGTCAGTCGAGGTTCGTTCCACCGATGATCAGGGACGTCCAGTGGATGTTGAATTCCGTGCCTCCGCACTCGGGAGAACAACGCATTACACCCTTCGCTACGACTATTCGGAAGCGCCGAACAAGTTAAGTTGGTCGATGGTCTCCGGTGACATTCAGCGTTCGATCGACGGTGCATATTCGCTCAGCCCAAGCGGAGAAGGATCAACCGACGTCCGCTACGAGCTCAGTATCGAACTTGCCGTGCCAATGCCGGGGTTTGTGAAGCGTCGTGCAGAGCGACGAATTCTCAACGCCGTTCACGGCATGAAGTCACTCGCTGAAGGGTGATCGAATGGCCTCGCGCGGAGGTCCGAGAATTGGTGTCGACGTCGGTGGCACGAAGTGCCTCGCCGTTGCAATAGACGACGACTGCCAGGTCATCTACGAGTGTCGACGGCCGACTCCAAGAGGCGATGGGAGCATCGGAGCACTGGTGGCGGCAGTGATCGAAGCGGTGATCGAAATTGAACTATCGGTCGGGCCAAGTATCTCGACCGGTGTCGGCGTCCCCGGGCTAGTAGCAGATGGGGGAGTACTTCGAGCGGCTCCAAATCTTGATGGAGTCGCTGATGTAAAGATTGGTGATCAACTTTCACGTGCAGTTGGTCGGCCAGTCGTTGTCGACAACGACGCAACCTGTGGTGCACTTGCTGAGTGGCGAGTCGGTGCTGGCCAGGGTTTCACTGATGTCGCGTTCATTTCTCTCGGCACGGGAATTGGTGGCGGACTCGTTTCACGCGGCGCGATGCATCGCGGAAATCACGGATACGCCGGTGAATTTGGGCACATGATGGTCGATCCAATGGGCCCCCGGTGTCCGTGTGGGCAGAGAGGGTGTTGGGAGCGGTATGCGTCCGGTTCAGGGCTTGCATACCTCGCCCAACAGCGGGCTCGGCAGGGCCGCCTGGGTCGCGTCGTCGAGCTAGTGAATGGCGATGTCGAATTGATTCGAAGTGAGCACGTGCTCGACATCTCAAGAGTGGGTGACGCTGAGACCCAGGATCTCATGCGCGAGTTCGCAACGTGGATCGCGATTGGGCTTGTGAACCTCGCTCATGTTGTCGATCCCGAGGTGATGGTGCTGGGAGGCGGCGTCGGAAGTTCGCTGGGCGATTCCCTTGAGGCGGTTCGATCAGCATTCTTTGAACTCATCTATCAGCCACAACAACGCCAACTTCCCACCATCGTGCTGGCAGAACTCGGAGAGCAGGCTGGGGCGATTGGTGCGGCGCTGCTATCGGAATCAAGTGGAGACTTCGCGCTGGAGGTGGAGTGAAGGTAGCGTCGATCCTGTTATGGAATTTCGCCGCATTACGAATCTCCCGCCGTATGTGTTCACCATCATCAACGGGCTAAAAATTGAAGCCCGTCACGGTGGCGCAGACGTTATTGATCTTGGTTTTGGGAACCCTGATCTTCCATCACCCGATGTTGCTGTTGCAAAACTTGCAGAGGCTGCGAAGAATCCGCGAAACCATCGCTATTCGCTGAGTCGTGGTCTTCCTCGCTTGCGCGAAGAGGTGGCGAAGTACTACGAGAAGACCTGGGGAGTTCGGCTTGACCCAGAGCTGGAAATCACAAATACGATCGGTTCTAAAGAAGGCTTCTCTCACTTGATGTGGGTGCTGCTCGAGCGGGGAGATGCAGCCATTGTTCCAACCCCGAGCTACCCCATCCACATGTACGGCCCTCTATTTGCCGGTGCTGATCTTCGACAACTCCCGATGCGAGGACTGTCCCATCCCGATGAGAGAGCAAATTTCTCAGAAGATTTTTTTGACAACCTTCATCGCGCATACGACATCGGTTGGCCAAAGCCGCGGGTGCTTGTCATTTCGTTTCCGCACAACCCGACTGGGGCGTGTGTCGATCTTGACTTCATGCAGCGCGTTGTCGACTTCTGCCGTGAACGGGAAATGATCGTGGTGCACGACTTTGCCTACGCCGATATCGGGTTTGATGGCGTTCGGCCGCCGAGCATTCTGCAGGCAGAGGGCGCAAAAGAAGTTGCAGTCGAGCAGTATTCAATGACGAAGAGCTTCTCAATGGCTGGATGGCGCAGTGCATTTATGGTCGGAAGTGCCGAGGTTGTGCAAGCCCTCGTCAAGTTAAAGAGTTACCTCGATTACGGAATGTTCCAACCGGTACAGATTGCTGCGACTGTCGCATTCCGGGAGGCATCTGACTATCCGAAGGAAATCTGCTCGATCTATGAGTCGCGATGTGACTCCCTTATCGAAGGTCTTTCGAAGATGGGTTGGGAAGTGCCAAAGCCCGGTGGAACCATGTTTGTCTGGGCGCCAATTCCTGAGGCGTATAGCGAAATGAACTCTGTTGAGTTCTGTTCGATGCTCGTCAAAGAGTGCGATGTTGCGCTCTCTCCAGGGGTTGGTTTTGGTCCCGGAGGCGAAGGCTACGTGCGCTTCGCTCTCATCGAGAATGAGCAGCGGATCGCTCAGGCCATGCGAAACCTCCGTCGCGGTCTCACCAAACTCGGCTGATCTCAGTCAGTTCGTCTACTCATCCCAGGAAAGCGCACGCTGAACGGCTCGCTGCCATTGCTGGTACGCAATATCGGTCATTGTTCGATCGGGTTGGGGAACGAATTCAGCGTCGAGTTGCCAGTGGGCTTCAAGCTCGTCCAGCGAGCTCCAAACACCCTCGGCTAACCCTGCGAGTCGAGCCGCTCCGAGCGCTGTTGTCTCGTGGTCGATTGGTCGTCGCACGGTTGCGCCGAGCTGATCAGCCTGGAACTGTAAGAGGAAGTCCATAACCGAGGCCCCGCCATCAACCCGGAGGTCGTTGAATTCGATCCCTGATGCAGCGGTCATGGCTTCGATGACATCTCTTGTTTGATAGGCCATCGACTCGATTGTTGCTCGAGCGATATGTGCGGCAGTTGAGCCGCGCGTCAGGCCGCAAATCGTTCCTCTTGCATGAGGATCCCACCAAGGCGAGCCCAGACCTGTGAAGGCCGGGACGACAACAACTCCTCCGCTGTCGTCAACGGTTGATGCAAGCGGGCCAACCTCCGGTGCAGATGCAATGATTCCCAGACCATCGCGAAGCCACTGAATGGCAGCGCCGGTCACAAAGATCGATCCCTCGAGGGCGTAGGTGGGGTTGTTGTCCCCGAGGTCCCACGCAATGGTGGTCAGCATGCCATCGGTAACTGGCGGACAGTTCGTGCCAACATTCAACAGCACAAAACTTCCTGTTCCGTACGTGTTTTTTGCCATTCCTTCCCGAAAGCAGGCTTGACCAAAGAGAGCTGCCTGTTGGTCGCCAGCCACGCCACTAATGGGAATTCCATCGGGGATGCCTGACCCAGCTGAAGTGGATCCAAAACGGCCCGATGATGGCAATACCACAGGAAGAGCGCTCACCGGCACGCCGATTGCGTTGCACAGGTCATCATCCCAGCGGTGTTCGCGGATGTTGTACAACATTGTTCGGCTTGCGTTGGTTGGGTCAGTTGCATGAACTGCACCATCTGTGAGTTTCCAAATGACCCAACTATCGATGGTTCCGAGTGCGAGATCGCCGTCAATGTTGATCGATCGATCACGCAACATCCGTGCATATTTGGTTCCGCTGAAGTACGGGTCGAGGACAAGTCCTGTTCGTTCCCGAACCATTGGTAGCAGTCCATCTTGTTCGAGTCGGGCACATTCCTGCGCCGTGCGTCGATCTTGCCAAACAATCGCACGGCCGTGCGGTTGACCAGTTGAGCGTGACCACGCAACAACTGTTTCGCGTTGATTTGTGATTCCAATCGCAACGACATTGTCCCGGCCAACCCGCGAAATGACGGTATTAAGAGTTGAGACGACCGCAGCCCAAATCTCGTCGGCATCGTGTTCGACGAGCCCAGGTTCAGGAAAGAACTGAGTGAATTCGCAGTACTCAGACTCCGGTGCACGGCCGTCGACATGGACCGAGCGTGCTCGAACTCCCGTTGTTCCAGCATCAATCGCAATTACACAGTCGGCGGCACCCATGAGATGAGAATAATCTTGTTTGAGCCTGAGGAGCTTTTTTAGCGCCGACGAGGGGTTCCGCCACCGGTTCGTTTTGTTGGAGCGGGGCGAGCCTGTTGTAGAGGTGGTTCGTTTCTCGTTTTCTGAGTTGCTCTTCGAAGCCGATCACGGCTGTAGCCAAATTTTGCGAGGACGGCGCCAAATGCCAGGTATGCCGGCCCGCTCACAAAGAGGCCGGTGAATGCTCCTACTCTGCTCGATGGCTGGACCGCGATAAACACGATCGCAACCATGATGGCAACGTAAATCAGCCATTCCCTGATGAGTCGCTGCCACGGAACCGGACGACTGCTATCCCAAGCCATGCGTTCGTTCTATCAGTCATGAGGCATATCCTTCGAAAAGTGCGTTTAGGTGTCCTTACCGGTGGAGGTGACTGTCCTGGTTTGAACGCGGTCATACGCGCGATCGTCCGAAAGGGAGAACGCGTTTTTGGTGATGAGATCATCGGCTTTGCCGATGCGTGGGACGGGCTGATGGAACGGCGAACCCGTCCGCTAACTGTCGAAACGATGCGAGGCACTCTGCCGCGCGGTGGAACTGTGCTGGGAACGAAACGAGGAAGCCCATTCGACAGTGCCGATGGAGTAGAGCGGGTTCGGTCGACGATGTCTGATCTCGGTATCGATGGATTAATCGTGATCGGAGGAAACGGATCCCTCACCGTTGGTGACATGTTGTTTAGGGAGCATGGAATTCCAATCCTCGGGGTGCCAAAAACCATTGATAATGACATCGAGGGAACTGACCTCACGTTCGGATTTAATACGGCAGTTCAGATCGCCACAGACGCGATCGACCGGTTGCACACAACTGCCGAATCTCATGACCGGGTCATGGTGGTGGAAGTCATGGGACGACATAGCGGGTGGATTGCAACCCACGCGGGTGTCGCTGGTGGGGCAGCGGTGGTGCTGATTCCTGAGCGGCCGTTTGACATCAATGAAGTCTGTGAGCGCCTTGTCCGTCGTCACTCTCGTGGAAGGTTCGCGTCGATTGTGGTCGTAGCTGAAGGTGCAATTCCGGTCGATGGATCACTCACCGTCGCAGACCAGTCACATGATGACTATGGGCACGTTCGACTCGGGGGTATCGGGAGCATCGTTGCTGCAGAAATTGGCATGCGGACAGGATTCGAAACCCGTCCAGTGTTGCTTGGACATGTCCAGCGGGGAGGAACGCCAACTGCGTTCGACCGCTTCCTGTCAACACGCTTTGGCGTTGCCGCTGTCGATGCTGCCCACGAGCAACAGTGGGGTTCGATGGTCGCACTACGAAACAACGACATCGTCACTGTGCCGCTGAACCTTGCGGCCGGCAAGACACGGACAGTTGATCTCGATCTCTTTACGAACGTTGCTGAAATCTTCTTCGCGTAGCGTTCGTTATGCCGCTGGTGGAAGTGAGGGAAAATCCGGCTGCGCGCTTTCGAATACGCCAGCAAAGTCAAAAATTCTCAGCAGTCCTGAAGTGGTATCGCCCTGGGTGGTCGGCCACGGAAATCGTTCGCCAGCAACCGTGAGTTGAACTGCTTCGACGCCGACAAGTTCGACTGTTGTGAGCACTAACTGTGCTGCACCGTTTAAAAGGGCTTGTCCTCTGAGCTCGGTGATTTCTGTGGACACATCGACATATGCAACCGAGCCGACGGTTCGTGTTGACAACACTTCAAGGTCCGGCGGCAACGAACTGCTGAGTTGGGCAACGGTCTCGTCTTCGGTGGGTCCAGCAAGAAGCGATTCCAAGAGTTCAGATTGCGTCTCACTGTCTCGCCTTACTGAACGAAGCAAACGGTCATCTCCGACAGCGACGAGGTAGATCAGACTCGATCCGGATGTATCGAACGAGGAGGTGTCGACTCCGAGAGGCAGGATTCGCTCAGATACAGGAACATCTCGGGGCGCCGAATCCATCGCAATACCGCAAGCAGTAAGTAGTGGAATGAGTAGTGCAATGGTCAGTCGTCGGAATGCTGCGTTCATTCGTCCTCGACCTGCTCAGCGGGAAGTTCGATGACAAATCGAGCTCCTTGTTTCCCGTCGCGTCGGTCCTCGACCCACACCCGCCCATTGTGAAGTCGGATATGTTCTGCGACTAGTGCGAGGCCCAACCCGGAGCCATCGGCAGACGACCGTCGGCCGGCAGCGGCGCCACGAGCGAAGCGCTCGAAGACAAGATGACGCTCTTCTGGTGGAACGCCGGGGCCTTGATCCTCAACAACGATGTGCAGGAGTTGTTCGGCCTGGCCGGCATGGGTTGGAATTTCGAGGGAGATTTTCGCCTCAGAATCGCCGTGAACTCTCGCATTATCGATGAGGTTCGTAATGACTCGCGCCAATCGTCTGCGATCACCCTGGATGGTAAGGGAGGAGACGCGTCCTTCGCTGACAAGAAGAGTGTCGGGGGCACTACTCACCGAAATTGCTTGTTCGACAAACTGCAGTGCTCGAAGTTCGTCAAGGTTGAGTCTGACTACTCCTGCATCAAAACGAGATATTTCGAGGAGGTCTTCGACAAGCGTCCGGAAGCGGGTGATGTCGCTCCGTAATAGATCAACTGCTGCTCTCGCTCGTTCTGGCATTTCCGAGCGACGACTTTCCATCACTTCGATTGAAGCCTCGAGCGTCATGAGTGGTGAACGCAGTTCATGGCTGACATCGGAGGCGAAGCGAGCGTCGCGCTCGAGACGTTGCTCAAGAGCGGCGGCCATGTCATTGAATGATTCCGCGAGAACTCCCAAGTCGGGGTCATTTTCTGGATCAAGTCTGGTGTCGAGTCGACCCCCGGCTATCTGTTTTGCGGCCAACGCAGCATCTACGACTGGGCGGACCGCTCGGCGCGCAGCGAATGCACCCGCAATCACGCTGAGAGTCAATGTCAGACCCCCGGCGATGTACAAAGAGAGTCGCACGCTCGACAGCGCTGAGTTGACCTCTTGAAGACTAAAGAATTCGAAGAACGCTCCGCCATTGGCAATCGGCCAGCCAACGACGATGTGGGGTGTGCCGGCTACTTCTGTCACCATGCGGGCTGGAACTGCATCTTCAATTACCCGGTCAACGAGAAGTTGAGGAAGTGCCGATGGTTCGTACTGGGTCCCGCTCATCTGCCACTCGTTCGCATACCACACGAGCGCAGAGTCGACTCCAAATGATGCGAGCGCATCGATTGCTGGTTGTGCCGTGGCGGCAGGTCCTCGAAGGGAGGTTTGGACGATTTGAGCGTTGCGCTTAGTCGTGTCGATGCTTGACTGATCTCGTTGCTGAACGACGTTCGAACTGGCGAGTCCGTAAGTAGTGACCGCGAGCAACACAGCCATGAATATTGCGCCTGCTGCAAATGTCGCAAGAATCCTGCGGCGGAGGCTCCATCGGGTACGACGCCGGCGAAGTTGTTGTTCTGCTGACGGCTCGCCGGTCGGAGTATCGGTGAGAGTCACGTCTGAAGTCGATACCCAAGTCCGCGAACAGTGACGACGTGGCGAGGATTCGCGGGGTCGACCTCCACTTTTGTTCGCAGTCGCCTGATGTGAACATCAACGAGTCGTCCATCGCCGAAGTAGTCATATCCCCACACCTTGTCGAGGAGTGATTCCCGGCTGAAGACTTTGCCGGGGTTGTCCGCGAGTTCGCAGAGCAATCTGAACTCAGTTTTGGTGAGGTCGACTTCTTCTCCTCCACGAGCGACTTTTCCTTCGTCGGGAATAATTTCCAGATCGCCGAGCGTGATTCGGGCGTGAGGAGTCGACGAGGGCCGAGTACGGCGCAACAGTGCCCTGATCCGAGCAGAGAGCTCTTTTGGTGCGAATGGCTTAGTGAGGTAGTCATCAGCACCGGCTTCGAGACCAGCAACGATGTCGTGAGTGTCGTTTCGCGCCGTCACCATGACGACCGGAACATCGCTCAGGCGACGAATCGTTCGGCACAATTCGAACCCATCGATACCGGGCAACATGATGTCGATGAGAACGACGTCTGCTGGTTGGCGCTGGAAAATCTCGATGGCGTCTTCACCGCTTTCAGCCTCATCGACGGTCCAACCTTCGTCCTCAAGCGCGAGTTTTACCGCCTGCCTAATGCGTTCATCATCCTCGACGCTCAGAATGCGAGTTCCCACATCCTGTATTGTGCCGTAATTCGGTCGTAACGCGTGCACACGGAGCGCCAACGGCGTTTACTCTTCGATGACGACAGACCTCAGCGACTTGAAGATCGGCGTGGCTGAGGCCACGAGGGTGATATCGGTTACCGCGCTTTCTGGTGTGAATTCGACCGTGGCTCCGGCCTCTCTCGCAATGAGCACGCCGGCGGCGATGTCCCAGATCGAGAGCCCATGTTCGTAGTACGCATCAACCCTGCCGGCGGCAACACAGCAAAGGTCGTATGCAGCAGATCCTGATCGGCGGATGTCACGAACTTGCGGAAGGAGTTTGGCGACAAGAGCCCCTTGCTGAGACCTTCGCTGGGAGTTGTACGCGAATCCGGTTGCAACGAGAGCAGTTTGAAGCGATGTGCTCTGAGATGAAATAAGCTCGGTGCCATTGATCGATGCACCTCTGCCTGATGCAGCTGAGTAGGTTTCCCGCAGCACTGGAAGATGAACCGCTCCAGCCAGGATTGTGTTGCCCTGGGTGACGGCGACAGAACATCCCCACGCAGGCAGGCCAAAAACGAAATTGGTCGTGCCATCAATTGGATCAATAATCCACGTAAGGCCACTCGTGTTTGGCACGTCGAGGCCCTCTTCGCCAACAATTCCGTCTTGAGGGCGTTGTGACGAAAGGCGTTCTCGGATGAAGTTCTCTGCGGCTCGGTCGAACTCGGTGACGAGGTCGGTGAGCGAAGACTTCGTTTCGGTTTCAAGTTGAGCCCGTTGTGCACGGCCTTCTGCTGCCTTGGAGGCAGCAGAGACTGCCAGATCGATGCAAAGGCTGCGGAGGTCGTTTACGTCGGCGGAGTTACTCAAACCGCCGAGGTCAGTTTGGGGCATGTCCGGCGCGCTCACGGTCACGAATTTCATTCCACTCGCCCATTGCACGAAGCGCGAGGACAGCCATCACTGCACTTCCAATCGCTCCAGCGACCGCCCCAATGAGCAGGAATGTGCCCGATCTCAGCGAGCAGTCGTCGGAGCAATTGTACGTTCCGAGCGCGTAGCCGAGTAGTCCGCCGAGACCGCCGACAATCACAACCACCGTAAAGGCAATTGCTCGGGCAACCTGAGGCGGGAGTGCCGAAAGTTGTCGGGGGCGCGGTACCTGCGGGCTCGTGGTCGACACAATCATTACCGTATCGCTCGGCTGGCATTCACGTGTAGCCCTTCGGTGCGATACTTGGGTGATCGATATGCCAAGTTCACCTGACGCTGAACGCCTTATGCGTTCAATTCTTCACATTGACATGAATGCGTTCTTTGTGTCGGTTGAGCTTCTTGACCGCCCCGACCTCGTTGGCCTGCCGGTTGTGGTGGGGGCAAGTTCCAATCGAGGAGTCGTCGCTGCCGCATCGTATGAGGCCCGAAGGTTTGGTGTTCGGTCAGCGATGTCAGGGGCGGAGGCAAAGCGTCGATGCCCCGACCTGATTGCTCTCCCTCCGGATCATCGCAAGTACAGCGCCATGAGTGCCCGGGTGAGAGATATTTTTGATCAACACACAGACTTTGTGGAGCCCTTGGCGCTCGACGAAGCTTTTCTTGATGTCACGATTCCGGCCCCGACTCTCGACCGTGCAGCCGAGTTAGCTCGTCACGTTCGGCAGCAGATTTTTGACGAACTTGGTCTTGGTAGTTCTGTCGGTGTGGCGACGAACAAGTTCATCGCAAAATTGGCATCAGTCGATGCAAAACCCGTTGCATCCTCCACCGGAGTTCAGCCTGGCCCCGGGGTGGTGGTCGTCGCGGCAGGCGAGGAGTTCGACTACGTCCAACGACTGGAAGTGGGACGCCTCTGGGGTGTCGGTCCGAAATCTCGGGAAAAACTGGGCAAGGTCGGTATCCGAACAGTGCCAGATGTGACGTTGATGCCGCGGGAAGTCCTTCGATCACAGGTCGGCGAGGCACTGACAGATCAGCTCATCGAGCTGGCGAATGGTCGTGATAATCGTCCGGTTGTGCCTGACCGAGAAGCGAAGTCAATTGGGCATGAGGAGACGTTTGGGGTTGACCTCTCCGACGTTGAGGTGCTTCATGCAGAACTCGTTCGAATGATCGACATCGTGGCCGGGCGCGTCCGTTCTGGGGTGGGCGGCGCTCGAAGCTGGTCAATCAAGGTTCGTCGCAATGATTTTACGACGGTCACGCGATCGCGGACATGGGGTCACCCAATTGCTTCAGTATCAGAGATTGTCCCCGCTTTGGATGCGTTACTTGAAAACGCTGTTGCTGGTCACCCTGTCAGGCTTCTTGGTGTGAGTGCTTCCGGGTTTGGCGCTCCGAACGAGCAACTCAATCTTTTCTCGGATGCAGGAATTGAGCGAGGTCGCCGTGACAAGGCTGTCGATGATGTGAGGGAGCGATTTGGTGGTGACGCAATACGTCTTGCAGGATCAATAAAATCAACTGATCGTGATATTCCTCCGACCAGGCGTTGAGTCATGGCTCATTGCGTGCGAGACTGTAGCGGACGTCATCAACTAATGACTGGAATGAGACCCGATGCCACTTTCTGAAGACGAACAGCGAATTTTGCGTCAGATCGAGCAAGAACTCAAGCAAGATCCGTCGTTCTCCGAGCGAGGCGTGGCGTTGTCGCGACGTAGGCTCGTCATGTCGATTCTTGGCGCGTCGATCGGAATCGTCGCAACGGTGCTCTCGCTGGCGGTGAGTTTCATTCTGTCGTTCATCATTTTTGTTGGCGTGGTCGTGCTCGGAGTGGTTGCGGCAAACGAGATCGCAGTCTTGGGCCGCGAGCAATTGAGCAGTGCATCGATGTCCTCGTGGGCTGCTGCTGCCCGGGCGCGCCGGCAAGGCTGACCTTTAATGGGTGATGAGAGATCGTCGACAGATTTTGTTGACGTTCGAATGGTAATCGACCTCGGTGAACGCCACCTAGCGGTTGGCATGATCGATGCGGATGGAAATGTCGGGGTTCGTGACAGAGTTGTTACGCCTCCGAGAGATCGCGATGTCGCTCTTACCCGTCTTGTCCACCGAGTGCTCGCTGCAACCCCGGCCGAGCAGCAGCCAGTGCTGTGCGCAGTAACCGGTCCTGGACCAGTTGATGAACAATTAGGGGGTTTTGCGCCTCTGGGTGATAACGACTGGAACGGCTTGCCGGTGCGGGATGCAATCTCAGAAGTTGTTGGTTGTTCTGTCATTCTCGAGAGCACCGGAAGGGGATATGCGCTTGCAGCTTGTGATGGCGGCTCAGTCATCGGTGTGCACTTAGGCGACTACGTCGATGGGGGGATTGTCGTTGATGGGCGGTTGTTGTCAGGCGAACGAGCGTCAGCTGGTGAATTCGCTCATCTCGGTATCGAACCTGATGGACGTCCTTGCCGCTGCGGTATAGCGGGATGTCTTGATGCTTATGCCGGTGTTCGCAGCATCGAGGCGTCGACTGGTCGAGGGCTTGTCTCGACCCCAGCTTCCTTGATTGCGCAATCCGGAATGATGGTGGCGAGAGCATGTGCCTCGCTTGCAGCAATGATGGACATCCATCGAATACGAATTGGCGGAGTCGTTGTCGAGGCGTTTCGTCAAGCGTTTATCGAGTCGATTCACCAGGAACTTTCTGAACGTACACGCTTGACTCACCTGACTGACCTAGATGTAGCGGCGGCGCAGTTCCATGTGTTGGCTGGCGCATCGGCAGTGGCGCTTGCCGCAGGAACGATTGAATCCTCAGCGGTCTAGTCGCTTTGCCTCTCCGCTACACCGCGAAGCCATGCAGTCGCTACGATTCTGCCCATGCTTCCTGTGTACGACGTTGATGCCGATGCCTATCGCGCGAAGGTGAAATCCTTTCTCGCTGACAAATTGCCAAGTGGCTTCCGTGGAATCGGAACCTTAGAAGGCGACGAAGTCACCGAGTTTGTGACTGATTGGCGAAAGACCCTCTATGAATCTGGGTATCTCGCTCCCGGTTGGCCGCAGAAATATGGTGGGGGAGGACTCTCGGCGTTGGAGCAAGTCATCCTTGCCGAGGAGTTTGCTCTGGCCGGCGTTCCGACAGGTGGACCGAACGACACCTTCGGTATCCAGATGCTCGGCAACACCCTTCTCATCATGGGCAGTGAGGAGCAACGTGAGTATTACCTTCCGCGAGTGCTCTCGGGTGAGGACACGTGGTGTCAGGGTTACTCGGAGCCAAATGCTGGATCAGATCTCGGAAACGTTGGACTGAAGGCGCAACTCGATGGTGACCAATGGGTCCTGAATGGACAGAAAATCTGGACTTCGGCAGGACACTTGGCCGATCATATTTTCACCCTTGCTCGTACTGACCCAGACGCTCCAAAGCACAAGGGGATTTCATTCCTACTTGTAGATATGCGTCAACCAGGTGTGGAAGTCCGTCCGATCAAGATGCTCAACGGAGACTCCGAATTCAACGAAGTGTTCTACACCGACGCAGTTTGTCCAAAAGACAATGTCGTTGGCGGAGTCAACAATGGGTGGGCAGTCGCAATGACGCTTCTCGGTTTTGAGCGTGGCGAGTCAGCCGCAACGATGCCCATTCGCTTCCAAGCTGAGATTGATCGCTTATTGATGCTTGCTGCCGAGCGGGGATTGACGAAGGATCCTGTCATTCGTCAAGAACTCATGAATGCCTATGGCAAGGTGCAGATCATGCGCTACAACGGTATGCGAGTACTCACTCAATTCTTGAAAGGGCATCACCCTGGACCGGATGCGGCGATCTCGAAGTTGTACTGGAGCGAGTATCACCTCATCTTGACGGAACTCTCAACGAAGATCCTCGGTGCAGAAGCAATGACCCCGACCGGTCGCCGGCCCTCTTCATCATTCCAAACCGATGACACCGGGGCTCCGAACTCATCCGCATCTTGGGTGGGAACATTCCTGGCTGCTCGTGCGGGCACGATTTACGCCGGTTCGTCCCAGGTTCAGCGCAACATCATCGGAGAAATGGTTCTTGGTCTGCCGAAGGAGCCCCGCCCAGCGTGAGTGGTTCGATAGCGAGAACGAGGTTCGTACTCGCAGTCGTGATTGCAGTCGGTCGACGGCCCTCATTGTGGGTCATCGCTATCCGCCAGATGCTCCTGCTCGCTCCTCGGGGATGGATCCGTCGTTTTCCATTTCTTCCTCTTCCGTCTCAGGACTACCTCGCATTTAGGTCGGTCACGCAGTACGGAAAAGGTGATCACCCTCCCAGGCCGCAAGATGTGGTGGAATATTTGACGTGGTGTGCTCAGATGCGACGAATCGCAAGCGAATGATTCGTCGGAACGTCAAGGCGTAGGCGATGAGAAACGTGCTCGTGCTGAATGCAAGTTTCGAGCCGCTGAGTGTCGTGTCTGCGCGACGAGCAACATGTTTAGTTCTTGCTGAAAAAGCTGAAATTATTGAGTCTGGCGACGAGTTCGTGAGATCACCTTCGGTATCTATTGAGATTCCGCTCGTTGTGAGATTGCGCTACATGGTGAAAGCCCCTCGTCAACGTCGAGCCGTGTTGTCGCGGCGCGCGGTGTTCGCTCGTGACGATGATGAGTGTCAGTACTGCGGTGGCCATGCTGACTCGATCGATCATGTCATCCCGCGATCGCGTGGCGGTTCACATAGTTGGGAAAATCTTGTGGCAGCGTGCAAGCCATGCAACCTGGCCAAGCGTGATCGCACTCCTGAAGAGGCCGGAATGTTCTTGAAGCGTCCATCGGTCGCGCCGAAGTCTCCGGCGTGGGTGGTGGTGGGAGTCTCGCGGATGCCTTCAGCGTGGCGGGCATACCTTCCGGTTGCAAGTTGAAGACGGAGTCGCTGCACCGAAGAGCGCCTGCTGGAGACTTGCATGCAGTCGCGCCTATTTGGCGGGGAGGTGTTCGTGTCGTGCATTGCGTTCCAACGGCCACAGCCCTTGTGCTTGGCTCTCGACAATCTGGCGACATCCTCAATCAGTTTTCGATTGATGAGCATGGGCTTGAGGTGGTTCGTCGTCGCTCTGGCGGAGGAGCGGTTCTTGTAGACCCAGAAGACTCGGTGTGGGTCGATATAGAAGTAGGTGTTGATGATCCCCGATACCTCGCTGACCCGATAGCGATGATGGCGACGGTGGGGCAGTGGTGGATGACGGCGTTGCGGGCGCTTGGATGTTGCCCGCCGGATATCTGGCAATACGAAGGGGCGATGGAATGCGATGCAGGAGGTGACCTCCTTTGTTTCGCGGGCCGGGCGCACGGAGAGCTCTTGGTAGGTCATTCGAAGCTTGTCGGGTTAAGTCAACGCAGAACACGTGATGGTGCTCGGGTTCAGGGCCAAATTCATTTTGAGGATCCAACTGACGTGTTGCTGGGTGCGCTGAAGGCGCCACCCGCGGTAATAGTCCGAAGGCCAGCGCTAATCGAGCCTCGTTGTCGAGACATCGTTGCATCTGAACTGCACGCTGCTCTGGTGACCGCTGTTCGCTGAACGTCGTTCACCCCGCAAGTTACTGCGGGTTGATTCATCTGATTGGTCAGCAGCGGGTTGACTGCTGTCGCTTCGTTGGACTGACAGCGATTTTTTGGATCGCCGCACGCTTTTCAATCGTTGAGAAACTCTACGAATTCACCCTGCAGGGCACATCTGGAGACTTTTGGTGGGAAATGGTTGATATTGGTGTAAATAGGTGAAATACTTGTGACGCTCGTGAGAAACCGCAACTCATGAGCCGAGGCGGAGCGGAACGAAAGGGAGGGGAAGATGTTTGTCGGCGTATACGACCGCAGCATCGACGACAACGGTCGTCTTGGCCTTCCCGCACCATTCCGTGCCGAACTTGGTGACCGTTGTTACGCAACCCTGGATCCTCAGGGATGTATCTCCCTCCGGACGGTCGCCGTATTCGAAACTGAAGCCAACGACGTCATTGAAGCGGTGAAGTCAGGTAATGCGACTCCAACCCAACGACGATTTGTTGCGACCCAGACGGTCTCAGTCTCGGTTGACAAACAAGGCCGACTCACACTTGACGACAAGGCGAGAGAATTCGCCGGCCTGAAAGGTGGCGAGCAGGTGATGGTCGTTGGAAACCTCAACTCCATCGAAGTGTGGAGACCATCGCGTTATGAGACGATCGAAGCAGAGGACTTGCATGAGGCGAATCCTCGGGTGTGGCAGGACTGATGTCGGTGGCTGACGCAGATCGTGCGACGTTCTCTCACGACCCAGTGATGCGAGAAGAGATCGTTGGTGTATTCGCTGATGTTCCTCCCGGCACCATTCTCGATGCCACCCTCGGCGGTGGGGGACACTCTGAGGCGCTACTTGAGTCGCGTGATGACCTCGACATCATTGGTCTTGACCGCGACCCGGATGCGATAGAGGCGGCTACCGATCGCCTTGAGCGATTTGGAGCTCGATTCCGTACGACGATGCGTCGATATGACGACATTGACGGTGGGTTGGCTGATCATGGTGTCGAACGGTTAAGTGGCGCACTGTTTGATCTCGGAGTGTCGTCATATCAACTTGATGAAGGCAGCCGAGGGTTCAGTTACCGCCACGACGGTCCTCTCGATATGCGGATGGGTCCCGATGCCTCGTGGACAGCGGACGATGTTGTGAACGGATACGACGTTCGGAGGCTGGCCGATGTCATCAAACGATATGGCGAAGAAAGATTTGCTTCGCGTATTGCTACGGCAATCGTTGCGGCCCGCCCCATCGAAACAACGAATCAGTTGGCCGAAGTGATCGTTGCAGCAATTCCTGCCCCAGCGCGTCGCACCGGCGGGCACCCAGCAAAGCGGACCTTTCAGGCTATTCGGATCGAAGTCAATGGTGAGCTCGAAGCTCTCCCACTCGCAATCGATGCAGCGATTGACCGTGTCGTGACTGGTGGGCGAGTGGCAGTGCTGTCGTACCACTCTGGAGAGGACCGTATTGTGAAACAGCGGATGATCGCTGCATCCGATCGATGCGAGTGCCCACCAGAATTGCCGTGTATCTGTGGCGCTGTTCAGACCGTTCGTATCGTCCGGAAAGTTGCTAAGAAGCCTTCAGCCTCGGAGATGGAACGCAATCGGCGGTCAACTTCTGCACGCCTTCGTGTCGTTGAGCGGATCGCAGAGGAATCCTGATGGCAATTGCTCTTCGGAAACCGGTACATCGGTCAACGGTTTCTCGACCTCCTGCGCTTCGAGTGGTCGAAATTCGTCGCCGTATGACGCGCCTTGTTGTATTCACCGCCACGGTGGTAGCGGTCGGTCTTGGCATGCTTGCGGTGATCCACACGCAGATCGCATCGCGTCAAACCGTCATCGACCAACTCGACCGTGCCGTTGCTGAGCAGAACGATCGCTTTGACACGCTTCGTGCCGTTCGCGCAGAACTGCGGGCCCCAGTGCGTCTTGACCAGCGAGCACGCGAACTAGGAATGGCTCCGGCAGTTGACAGCAGTTTTCTCTCGGTTGACCCCCTCGTGCTCGCAATGGCGATGGCTGCAACTAGCGGTGGAGACAGTGTTTCTGACGTTCCTGATTACTTAGGCCCTCTGGACCAATTTCGGATGGTCAAGATTATGAATGGGCTGGACTAATGAGCCGTCGTGAGATTCCACAACGCTCGGCACGACGCTCTGCTCCATCAATTCAACAGCGGACCCGTTCAACACCCAGCCAAGCTCGAACAGCGCGAGCAAAAGGTCGAAGTTCGGCTTCTCGGTCACAGTCACGATCTCGTGTGCCAACAACAGCGCAGTCAACTGCATCTCGTTCAACGTCTCCACAACGCAAACTGCGAGTGATTTCAGCGAAGCCGACAACGGGTCGCTTCAAGATTGGTAATCAGCGTCGTCGAATTCAGATCGTTGTCGCATTCGTCTTGGTCATGCTGATCGTTGTGACGGCAAAAGTCGTTGGGTTGCAGACAGCTGGCGGTGACTCAATGCGTGCCGAGGCCACGAATCAGTGGACACGTACGACGACTGTTATTGCTGACCGCGGAACGATCTTTGATCGCAACGGGGAGGAACTCGCAGTTTCGATTCCGGCAGCAACGATCAGTATCAATCCCAAACTCATCGATAATGAGGAAGCCACCCTCACCATGCTCGCGACGATGCTGAGCTTGGATGTTGACGAGCAGCAGCGGTTGTACGACGAGATGGTTCTCAAAGACAAGGGGTTTGTATACGTTCGCCGGCAGGTTGATGCTGACTTGGGGAATCAGATCGCTGCATTGAAATTATCTGGGGTCAATGTTGACTCTGAGCCGACGCGGTTGCTCCCCGGTGGTGACACCGGGCGTTCTGTCATTGGTCAAACCGACATCGACGGTGTAGGAACGGCTGGTCTTGAAAAGCAGTACGACGACATTTTGTCCGGCCAGAACGGAAGCGTGACCCGTCAGGTTGCCCCCGGTGGACGGTCGATTGCAGGTACTGAAGATGCGATTGATGGGGCAGTGCCCGGTGACGATCTCATCCTCACAATTGACCGGTCGATTCAGTTCACTTGCGAGCAGGCGTTGCTTGAGCGAGTTGGGAACACAGGATCGAAGGCAGGCACCTGCATCGTGATGGACGCTGATTCTGGCGAGTTGTATGCGATGGCGTCGGTGAAACGAGATGTCGATACGAACGAGGTGCTGATCACTTCAGGCAACCACGCAGCGGTCGATTCATATGAACCTGGGTCGGTGGCCAAGGTCATCACGATTGCTGCTGGACTTGAAACAGGTGTGGTCGGACCAGACACGGTGTTTGAGGGGGTTCCTTGGCGAGCCCAGTACGGTGATGACCTTCTTCGCGACTCCGATGAGCATCCCGATGAGGACATGACGGTTCGCCAGATTCTGGTCGAGTCGTCGAATATCGGCACGATCATGGTTCAAGAGGAGGTGCAGCTGCGTCGCCATTGGGACTTCATGAGGAAGTTTGGGCTTGGAGAGTCAACGGCTCTTGACTTTCCGGGAGAATCGGCGGGCATCTTCAAAGAGTGGAACGAGTTATACGGCTCAGAGAAGTACACGGTGTCGTATGGCCAGGGCCTTGCAAGCACACCAATTCAGTTGATTTCAGCCGTCAACGCAATCGCAAATGATGGTCTATACGTGGCCCCGAAACTGGTTCGCGGATTCGTAGGCGACGATGGAGAAATTGTTCCGACAGCTCCATCAGCAACTCATGAAGTGGTGTCGACGAACACTGCGCTGGTGATGCAGTCCTTGATGACTGATGTGGTGTGTTCAGGTACCGCAACACGTGCTCAGGTGTCCTCGTTTAATGTTGCGGGAAAGACGGGAACCGGCCTGAAGGCTCAGCCAAATGGCGGGTACGAGGACGAATTTGGTGTTCGCTCGTACTACGCAAGCTTCGTCGGGTTCTTTCCTGCTGAAGACCCGCAGATCACTGTGTTGATCAGCATTGACGAACCACCGGCAGGAACCATTAATCGCTTCGGTGGAACCGCGGCAGCACCAGTCTTCGCGCGGCTCGTCCCAACTATTGCTCATGAGTTGGGAATCCAGCCACCATCTAACGGCTCGGCCTGCGCAGAGTGAGATTGTGATGGGGCACCGTAAAACGCTCATGTTGGACGGAGCCATTGCTCGCGAACTTTCCTCAAAGATGCTGACTGACGTACGGCTCATTCCTGAAGGTGCCTCAGTTCAGGTGAGCTCTGTGGTGATGGACTCGCGCCGGGTTGAGGATGGCGCCTTGTTTGCGTGCATCTCCGGTGAGCACTTCGACGGTCACGCGTTTGCCAAAGATGCTCTAAACAGCGGAGCAGTCGCACTGCTTGTCGATCGCAAACTCGATGTTGCCGTTCCGCAATTGGTTGTCGAGGATGTTCGATCGGTGCTTGGAGAGATTGCGGCAATCATCTCAGGCCGACCGTCGACTGAGATCGATGTCATCGGAATTACCGGCACCAACGGCAAAACCACCGTGGCTCAATTGCTTGCGGCCGTCGTTTCGGAGTCGGGCCGTGCCTCGGCGGTGATTGGAACCCTTGAAGGTGACATGACCACCCCGGAAGCTCCTCGTTTGCAGAGGAAGTTGCGAGAGCTTGCTGATGATGGCGTGTCCGTCGTCGCAATGGAAGTTTCGTCGCACTCACTGGTGCAACAACGCGTTCGCGGCACATCGTTTGCAGCAGGGATCTTCACAAATCTTGGTCATGATCACCTTGACATACATGGCACCCAGGAGGAATATTTCCGGGCAAAGTCGTTGCTGTTCACCTCCTATGGGGTGAAGCAGATGGTGGTGAACACTGACGATGTCTACGGACGACTACTTGGCGATCTTGCGGCAGACGATCAAGAGGTGTCTCGATTTTCGATGGCGCAGGTGGAGTTACTCAATCTTTCGTTGGAGGGTTCTATCTTCGTTGTCGATGGAGCGGCGTTCAGTCTCGCTCTTCCGGGCCGAGCCAACGTTGAGAACGCGCTTGCTGTCATTTCGTGGGCTCGGGCATTTGGAATTGATGATGAAACCATCGCTCGTGGGTTGGCATCGGTTGAGCAGGTGCCAGGACGTATGCAACGAATTTCTGGAGAGGGCTACGACGTCATTGTCGACTTTGCACATACGCCCGAGGCACTAGAGGCGTTGCTGCGTACGTGTCGCGAGTTAGCGGCAGGGCGACGTCTGATTGTTGTCTTCGGCTGTGGGGGTGGACGGGATCGCCGTAAGCGTCCTGAAATGGCAGCAATAGCCGGAGTTCATGCTGATGTTGTTGTGGTGACCTCTGATAATCCTCGTCACGAAGATCCCAGTGAAATCATTGCAGAGGTGTGCGCTGGTTTTAGCGAAACCACAACAGCAAGGTGGAGTAGCGAGGTCGACCGCTCCGAGGCGATCTCTCGAGCAGTGCTCGCTGCAGAAGATGGCGACCTGATCATCATCGCCGGCAAGGGCCATGAGCGCTATCAAGAAATTGGATCCTGCAAGACGGATTTTGATGATGTCGAACACGTTCGTGCAGCGATGGAGGCCAAACGATGATTGCGATCATGCTTGCCGGAGCGACGGCTGCATTGTGCTCGTTGCTCGGAACACGATTTCTTATTCGCTGGTTTTCTTCGCGTGGGCAGGGGCAACCGATTCTCGGCAAAGAGGATCATGGTCCAGAGCATCACATGGGTAAGCAGGGAACTCCGACAATGGGTGGCATTGCCATTGTTGTTTCCGCGCTCGTCGGGTGGCTGATTGCGCACACGCGAGATATCGCCTTCTCTGACCAGGCAATGATTGTCTGGGTCGGAATCCTTGGAATGTCGTTTATGGGCTTTCTCGATGACTGGATCAAGGTTCGGAAGCGCCACAACCGCGGGATTTTCTGGAAGCAAAAGAACTACATCACGATGCTGATGAGTTTTGGTATCGCTTGGTGGCTTGTTGCAGCGACAGGTATTGAAGAATCGATCTCGATTACCCGAGCTGGAGATCTTGGCTTCGACGTACCCCAGGTGGTGTGGGTCCTTTGGGCGGGTCTCATTATCTGGGCAACAACTAACGCGGTGAATGTCACCGATGGGCTCGACGGTCTTGCGGGTGGCTCAGCCCTGATGGGGTTCGGAGCCTTCATGATTATCTCGTATTGGACATTCCGAAACCCAGAGATTTACAGCGTCGTGAATCCATTGGATATGGGGGTGTTGGCTGCATCGTTCGCAGGGGCGTGCCTGGGTTTTCTCTGGTGGAACGCAGCCCCCGCTCGAATATTCATGGGTGATGTCGGTGCGCTTGCGATTGGCGTAGCGCTCGCATCGCTGGCGTTAACGATGAACACTCATCTTCTTCTCATTTTGATTTGTGGAATCAACGTGGTTGAAGCGGGTTCGGTCGCCATTCAGATGGGTGTGTTCAAGCTGTCAGGTCGTAAGCGTCGACTATTCAAAATGTCGCCGATTCACCATCATTTTGAGCTCAGTGGTTGGCCCGAGACGACGGTCATCATTCGCTTCTGGCTCTTGTCTGCTGTGTTCGTTGCCCTTGCTCTCGCCATCTTTATTGGTGACTTCACTGCGGTGGTCGGTGGCTGAGATGCGGTCCCTTGTGCATGGCTTCGGCATTGCCGGCGAATCAACTGCAAGGGCTCTGCGTCGCCATGGGCATGAGGTCGTTATTACCGATGACGTCATTGACCGGATCAAGGAACAGCGGGCGAGCGTTCATGGTTTTTCTCTTGGGGCGCTACCAAATGGCGATTCACTCGACTCATTTGTTAGTGAATTCGACCTCATCGCTCCGGCTCCTGGGGTTCCTGAGCATCATCAACTCATCGAATCCGCTCAACGAGCAGGAGTCACTATCGCTAGTGAAATTGAAATTGCCTACGCCGCTGAACAGCAACGCGACGGTGGGCCTCGTCCGATACTTGCGGTCACGGGAACGGATGGGAAAACGACCACCTGCGAACTTGCTGTCGCCATGTTGGCGGCGGGTGGAGTTCGGTCTCTTGCGGTCGGCAACACGGATACGCCACTGATCGATGCGCTCGAACTTGCTCTCGATGTGTATGTCGTTGAATGCACGAGCTTTCGCTTGGCATGGACAGACGTCTTCCGTGCAGATGCTGCAGTCTGGCTCAACCTGGCTCCAGATCACCTCAACTGGCACCGAGACATGGCCTCTTATGAGTCGGCAAAGGCGAAAATATTTTCGCAGCAGGTTGAAACTGATACCTCGATCGGAAGTTCTCACGACGCAATCGTGCTCTCGCATCTTCGACGTTCTACGGGCCGCCAAGTTACATTCGGCTTCGACGGGGATTACTGCGTTGACAATGGGGTGCTAATGGCTCCGAGCGGGCCGATTATCGCTGCATCCGAAATGACTCGATCGCTTCCGCACGATATGACGAATGCGCTAGCTGCTGCAGCGCTTGTGTTGGAGAGCGGTCTTGTTGATGTCGAGGCCGTTGCATCGGCTCTCCGTGCATTTGAAGCACCTCCTCACCGACTCCAGTTTGTGGGAGAAGTCGATGGCGTTCGTTGGTTCAACGATTCGAAGGCGACCACCCCGCATGCGGCCTCGGCAGCTATTCGGGCGTTCCCCACAGCTGTTCTCATCGCTGGCGGGCGGAACAAAGACCTTGACTTGGCGCCAATGGCTGAGGTTGGCTCGTCGCTTCGTGCTGTAGTCGCAATCGGAGAGGCTGCAGCCGAAATTTCTGAAGTGTTTGGTGACACTGTGGAAGTGGTGGTGGCAGGTTCGATGGAGACCGCCGTCGACCTCGCTGCTCGGTTGGCAGCAAGGCGTGGCGAGGTCGTTTTATCCCCGGGTTGCGCGAGCTTCGATTGGTATCCCTCAGGGGGCTACCCGGCTCGCGGGGATCATTTCATCCGTCTCGTGAAAGAACGCATGCAACAAGGGGTTTCCGAAATTTTGGGAGGGGCACAGTGACACTTGCAATCAAACATGGTGGCAACATCGACGACCGTCGTAGGCAAGCCCTCGCCGCCTCGAAGCGCAAGCGAGAGAGCGGTGCTGGTGGTAAACGTCATGAGCGCCACGATCGGCTGTCTCTTCGCGAGGCACTGCAGCGTGACCGCGCCGTAGAAGCCTCGAGAACCTATTTCGCGATCATCGCTGTGGTTGCAATCATGGTGCTTCTTGGGCTTGTGATGCTGCTGTCTGCATCTGGCCCGTTGCGAGCAGCCGGCGATGGTTCGCCCTACTCGATGGTCATCAGGCAGTCGGTGTTCGCGGGCGCTGGTTTAGCTTTGATGTCTGTCGTCATACGGGTTCGCTATCAGTTGTTTCGCCGTCTTATTACGTTGATTTGGGCCGTCGGACTTGGGATGATGGCGCTTCCGCTTGTTCCGGGGTGGAGCCACACGGTGAATGATGCAAATTCGTGGGTGTCAGTCGGTGGTATGACCTTCCAGCCCTCCGAGATTTTCAAGTTGTCGGTCATTCTTGGTGTTGCCGACATTCTCACCCGCCGTAAAGACGTCTTGAACGACTGGCGCCGAACAATTATCCCGATCGGGGCGGTCACGAGCCTCGCGTTTATCTTCAGCCTGATTCAGGGCGACTTTGGCTCTGCGGTCGTACTCGTGCTCATCGTGGTGGCGATGTCGTTCATTGCTGGAATTCCATGGATGCACATCGGAAGCGTGGTGAGTGTCGGGGCATTTCTTGGGGCAATCATGGTGTTTGCTTCTCCTCGCCGGTTTGGGCGAATCACCGCATTCTTTGACATTGAAGGAAACAAGGAGCATTACGCCTATCAGGTGTGGCAGGGAATGCTGAGTATCGCAAATGGTGGTCTGACTGGCTCAGGTATTGGCGGAAGTCGATCGAAACTCGGCTACCTACCGCTTGCGCATAGCGACTTCATTTTCGCAATCATCGCCGATGAACTTGGATTGATTGGAGTGGTCACAGTTCTTGGTGGCTTCACCCTGCTTACCATCCTTGGTATGCAGACGGCTTTGCGAGCCCCTGACCGTTTTGGAATGCTCGTTGCAGCCGGGGTGACCTCCTGGATCGCGATTCAGGCGATTATCAATGTGGGCGGAGTTGCTGGAGTGCTGCCGGTTACCGGGTTGACGCTTCCGTTTTTCTCGCATGGAGGAACGTCGCTGATGTCATGCCTGGTAGGTGTTGGGCTGCTCCTCAATATCTCCCGCCAGCCCGTAAAGTCCAAGACGTGACGCAATCCCAGCCAATCACCTCAAGCATTGTTATTGCTGGAGGGGGCACGGCTGGGCATGTGTTTCCTGCGATTGCGGTGATGCAGGGCCTTGTTGATGCTGGGGTTGATCCGGCGCAGCTGAAATATGTTGGGGCACAGCGCGGTATTGAAACTGAGCTGGTTCCAGAAAGCGGTTTCTCTGGAACGTTTTTTGCGGTCGGTGGAATCGGCCGAAAGTTTTCGTTCCAGACACCGACGTTTCTTGCTCGGCAGATCGCTGCGACATTTCGATCGATAGTGCTCTTTCGTCGGTGGAAGGTCGGAGCGGTGGTGTCGGTTGGCGGCTACGCGAGCCTTCCTCCGGTGCTTGCAGCGATCGTGCTGCGACGGCCGATCGTTGTGATCAGTTACGACCGTATTCCGGGTCGGGCAAGTCGACTTGCAGCGCGTTGGGCGTCATCCTCGGCAGTCGCCTTTGAAGGTTCTCGGCTGCGCAATGCGGTTGTTGTTGGCGCACCATTACGTCGCTCGATTCTTCAGGTTGATCGCCGAAAGGACGCCCATGCAGCACGCCATCGTTTAGGGGTCCCGGACGGTCGAGATCTTGTTGTGGTGATGGGAGGATCCTTGGGTTCCGGCGTGCTCAACGACGCGGTTGCAAGTTTTCTCGAAAGCAACTCTGCTCGAAACGATCTGGCAGTTATTCACATTTCAGGGAAACAACGCGTGACTGGGCCGAGCGAGCGCAATGGGGATACGTCGATCTGGTATCGCAGAAGCGAATTCGTTCGCACGGTCGAAGACCTGTATGCCGCCGCAGATCTCTTCGTTGGACGAGGTGGTGCGAGCACGGTGCACGAGGTTGCGGCAACTGGAACCCCAGCGATCTTGGTTCCGTGGTCCGGTGCCTCCGATGATCACCAAGTCGCAAACGTACGGTGGTTATCTGACTCGTTCGGAGCGGTACTTGTTGGTGACAACGATTCGGATGAAGTTGTTGAGGCGATGACAACTCTGCTCGATGATGTCGAGCGACGAGATGTCCTTAGCGCACGGGCGCGTGAAATCGGAACCATTCACCACGGCGGATTGATATCGAAACTTGTTCTCGACTCCTTGGCGCTGCACGACACGAAGTGATGCTGGCTTCGAGGCACCTGAGCGTCGTAGCCTGAGAGCGTGTCAACGTTGAGCAGCCCTCACCCTCTGGGAGAGGTGTTTCCACGCGAGCGAGTGGTGTGGGAATTGGATGAGCGCCGGCGAGTTCATCTTGTGGGCGTTGGAGGGCCAGGAATGAGTGCCATAGCGATTGCCCTCGCTGAGATGGGTCACATTGTGTCGGGTAGTGACATTCGTGAGCGTCAGATTCTTGATCGACTTCGCGCAAGCGGTGTCGAGGTTCATATCGGTCATAACCGGCAACATGTGCACGATGCTGACGTGGTGACGTATTCGACGGCGATTCCCTCAGATATCAACGAACTTGACGAGGCTCGCAAGAGAGGCATTCCGACAGTTCATCGGTCAGAGGTGCTCGGTGCGCTGTGCCGGCAAACCAATGCCTATGGGGTTGCCGGTACGCACGGAAAGACGACGACATCTTCAATGCTGATGTTGATTCTCTCCGCAGCTGGTCGAGAACCCGGGTTTGTCATCGGCGGGGACGTCGCCGACGTCGGTACGGGAGCTCGATGGTCTGATTCTGGTTCCTTTGTCGTTGAAGCCGACGAGAGCGATGGAACTCATCTTCGGTTGCCACTCGCTGGAACCGTGCTGACAAACATCGATGTCGATCATCTAGATAACTACGGAACCTTTGATGCGATTGTCGAGGGCTTCGAGAGGTACGTCGACGCAGTGGACGGTCCGGTGGTGGTTGGTATCGACTGCGATGTGGCCGGACGCCTTGCTGCCACTCGGGCCGTGGTGACCTTTGGCGTTGCCGAAAAAGCTGATTACAGAGTGGTTGATATCCAACCTCAGCGCTCTGGTAACACTTTCGCAGTTGAACGGCGTGGTGAGGTGATTGCCCGTGTCGAGCTTCCGCTTCGGGGTTTGCATAACGTGTTGAATGCAACCGGAGCTCTTGCATTTGCGGTTGAACTCGGAGTTGATCCCGCAGTTGCCGCCGAGTCATTGGGAACCTTCGGAGGTGTTGCCCGACGTTTCGATGTTCGTGGAATTGTCGATGGGGCAACGCTGGTTGACGATTATGCTCATCTGCCGGCCGAGATCGAAGCTGTGCTTGCATCGACCCGTGAATCTGTCGCTGATTGGTCTCGGGTTGTTGCCGTCTTTCAACCAAATCGTTTCAATCGAATGTCGGAAATCTCAGATCAGTATGCAATGAGTTTTCGGGACGCAGATGTTGTTGTCATCACCGATATTTATTCGTCGGGGACTCAGCCGATTCCAGGTGTCACAGGAAAACTTGTGGTGAACGCGGTGCTTGAGGCTCGGCCCCACAGCCGTGTCGTGTGGATGCCAAAGCGCGATGCGCTCATAACGTTCCTTGCTTCTGAACTTCGGCCAGGCGATTTGTGTCTCTCAATGGGTTGCGGGGATATCGCAACTCTTCCTGACGAGATACTGATGGCACGAGGGGTTCGTGGAGAGAGCGTTGTGCAGTGAGGCATGAGGGTTGGAATGTCGACGAGTTCATCGCTGGTGTAGATGAACGATCACCTCAACTCGCGCTTGCGATTGCGAGGGACGCTCCGTTTGGTCGATTGACGACGTATCGAATTGGTGGAACTGCTGCGGCCGGGGTTGAGGTCAATTCTGTCGATGACTTGATGTTGGTTGGCGATGCTGCCAGAGAGTGCGGTGCCCCGGTGGCGGTGATCGGCAGGGGATCGAACACATTGGTGTCAGATGGCGGGTGGCACGGAGTTGTCGTAAGGCTTGGTGCTTTTGCTGAATGGATTCACGCTGAACCCGCTGATGGGCACATTGGTGAGCCACTTGTCGTGGGAGTGGGTGGGTCGGTGGCCCTCCCGGTTCTCTCGCGTCGGATGGCTTCGCTGGGAATTGCAGGGCTTGAGTGGATGGTTGGTGTTCCCGGATCAATCGGCGGGGCAGTACGCATGAACGCAGGTGGTCATGGGGCGGATATGGCGGACAGCCTGATAGATGTGGAGGTGGTTGACCTGCAACTGGCAACATCCGGTAGACGCGGTTGCGAGGAGTTGGATCTCGCTTTTAGATCATCTGCTCTCGGCGGTCATCATGTTGTCGTGTCGGCGCGCCTGCGCGGCACTGTTGGTGAGGTCGATGACGTATCTCGGCGAGTGGAAGAGATTGTGAAATGGCGGCGCCAGCACCAACCTGGCGGGCAGAACTGTGGGTCGGTGTTTGTGAACCCTGTTCCTGGCGAGGTGAGCGCCGGGGAACTCATCGCCGAATTGGGTCTGCGCGGCTTTCGGATAGGTACTGCAGAGGTATCGGCGAAACATGCCAATTTTATTCAGGCTGATAGTGGCGGCTTAGCTGACGATGTCGTCGCTGTGATGGCGGTCGTTCGCGACCGTGTGAGCGAAGCAACAGGATTCGTTTTACGTTCAGAGGTTCAACTGTTTGGCTTCAATTGAGGAGTTTGGAAGCGAACTTCGAAGGTGACACCTTCGTGTGGTGCGTGCTCGCTAGCGTCAACGTTGATGGATTCCGATAAGCAGCGTCCGGGTCGGTCAATCGACCCAGGTCTTCGGCGCAGGATCTCCATTCCTGATGATGGCGGCCATGATTCGGTGTACGTCGATGGTGACCTGGGAGCAACTCCAGGATCACGTCGAAAAGTACTCATCATTGACGAAGGTGAAGGTGGGCGCTCGGCGTCAGCGTCTGGCCCCCGCCGGTCAATGGATGGTCGTGTTCGTGCTCGACGCGCTGCTGTGCGACGAGCGCTCGGCCGCCGCCGTCTCGTTCGCCTGCTCGGGGTATCAGCGGGTCTGATCATTGTTATCGCAGCACTTGCTGTACTCGGATCTTCGTGGTTTGGCGTTCGGTCAACTGATGTCCGGGTCACAGGGAACGTGTATACAAATCCGAGTCAACTTAACGCAATCATTGAAGAGGTTCTTGGAACTCCTGTCGTGCTCGTTGATACCGATGCAGTTGAAGAAAAAATCAATCAAATTGCGTGGGTGTCTGAATCGGCAGTTCGAACGGATTGGCCGTTTGGCTTAGTGATTGACATTCGTGAACGCGAACCAGTGCTGTCGTTCCCAGGACCAGATGGGCTTTTTAGAGTGCTTGATGCTGACGGGAGAGTGCTCGACGTGATCGACGGTTGGCCGTTTGAGTACCTGTTGCTCGTGTCCGCCGATTCCCCAAATCTTGGGGTCGCTGAGTTCGCTCCTGCGGGCCCAACAGGTGCTGCGGCGCTCGGGGCAGTGCTCACCGCCGGGATTCGTGACCGGGTAAGTCTGATCGAGGTTGATGCTGCTGGCACTGATCTCCGAGTAACTCTCGATGACAGTACGGTCATCAAGTTCGGAGCGGCAAGGGAGCTCTTCCCGAAGCTTGTTCGCTTGGAGACCGTGCTGTCGGCAGGGGAGATTCGCGCCGGAACAGTGGTTGATGTCTCGACCGATGAGGTCATCCTCGGGGAGTGATTGGTGAACGATGAGGTGACACTGCGGTAGCATCGCGGTGTCGTCAAATCGCAGAACAGAAATTTAGGCGAATTCGATTTGACAAAACATCTGATGAAGAACAGTGCTCCTCGAATCACCTGCTTACGGCTCAGTGTTGCTGTGCTACAACATGTAGGTAATTGGAGTTGCTCAGGGAGGAACGTGTAATGGCTGGCTCACCGCAGAACTATCTCGCAGTGATCAAGGTGATTGGTGTTGGCGGCGGTGGCGTCAACGCGGTGAACCGAATGATCGACGCTGGTCTACGTGGTGTCGAATTCATCGCAGTGAACACCGATGCGCAGGCGTTGCTCATGAGTGATGCTGACGTCAAACTCGACATCGGACGTGAGTTGACGCGGGGATTGGGCGCAGGAAGTGACCCCGATGTCGGCCGTGGTGCCGCCGAGGCCCATGAGTCCGAGATTTCCGAACTGGTGAAAGGCGCCGACATGGTGTTCATCACTGCAGGTGAGGGTGGAGGTACTGGAACTGGCGCAGCTCCAGTGATCGCCGAGATCGCTCGCGGCGTTGGTGCGCTCACTATTGGAGTTGTTACCCGCCCCTTCGCCTTTGAGGGACGACGTAGAGCCGTCCAAGCCGAAACGGGCATCCAGCGCTTGAAGGAAAAAGTAGACACGCTGATCGTGATCCCTAACGACAGGTTGCTTTCGGTTGCAAACGAGAAAACAAGCGTATTGAGCGCCTTCAAAATGGCCGATGACGTCCTCCTTGATGGCGTTGCCGGTATCACCAACTTGCTGACCATCCCTGGTCTCATTAACACCGACTTTGCAGATGTCCGTATGGTGCTTTCTAATGCTGGATCTGCCCTCATGGGAATTGGCCAGGCCGGCGGTGACGACCGTGCAGTTGCAGCGGCAAAAGCCGCGATTTCCAGCCCGCTGCTCGAATCAGCCATCGATGGCGCCCGCGGTGTGCTGTTGAATATCACCGGCCCGTCCAGCATGGGTCTGTTCGAGATGAATGCTGCGGCAGAAATCATTCATTCGGTGGCGCACCCAGATGTCAATCTCATCTTCGGAACCGTGATCGACGATGAGATGGGCGATGAGGTGAAGATCACTGTTGTCGCAGCAGGATTCGACCGCGTCGATTCTGTCGGCGGAATCGACAACACCTCCGCATCTGGCACGTCAAGGCTTTCAGAGTTGTTTGCAGATGATGATGCAGACGATGAGGAAGACGACGGATTTGATGTTCCATCCTTTTTGAAATAGCTAGGTTGTCGCTCGCCTAATGGACTTGTCGGTTGCGGTGATCCGTGAGCGAATTACCGCGGTTGAGCGGCAAGTTGAGATGTGGACACAAGATCCTGTTGATCTTGTCGTTGTGACGAAGACGCACCCTGCTGAGGTAGTTCGAGCGGTCGCCGAGGCCGGAGCTTGCATGATTGGCGAGAATTATGCCCAGGAAGTTCGTGACAAGGCGGGCGCGATTGATGACGTCAGGTCTGCCGGTGTGGAAGTGCAATTCATCGGACAGCTCCAGACGAATAAGGTGCGCATGATTGCGGGCCTTGTCGACTGTGTGGCCAGCGTTGATCGGGCTTCGCTCATCGATGAGATTGCCAAACGAATGGCAGGAGCTCGGATCCATCTTCAGGTAAACGCCACCGGTGAGCCTTCTAAGGGGGGTTGCATTCCTGAAGCAGTTCCGCAGCTCATTCAGCGTTCGCGTGATCTGGGTCTTGATGTTGAAGGTCTTATGACGGTTGGCCCGACTTCTGGCGCTCAGCAGCAGACCCGTGAGGCATTTCGGCGAGTTCGTGAACTGGCCATGTTGCATAAACTGAGGGTGCGAAACTTCGGGATGTCTGGTGACCTTCAACTTGCTGTTGAAGAAGGGTCAACGATGGTGCGTATCGGAAGCGCAATTCTGGGAAGCAGAAACTAGTACAACCCTCCACGTCCGCAGCGTTGCGGTGGGTTAGCCTGTCGTGTCGAGGAGGAAACGCCAATGTCTCTGTGGAAGCGCACGATGGACTATCTGGGTTTAGGTCCGGATGAGGCCTATTACGACGATGAGTTTGAAGAAGAGTATGAGCCGCGACAGCGCCGTGGCGACGGTGCGTTGCGCCCCGGTGTTCATGACGACGACGCTGTTGTTGAGCAGCCAGACAACACCAGTAGTAGCCGTCCGGTGTTTCCTAGTAGAGACTTTGATGCCTCTCCCTCACGTCGCCAAGCGTCAAGCGATGACTCAGGGGTCGTGATGCGATCTCAAAAGGTCGCTCGAGCAGGGTCGAGCGAACCGCAAGCCATTCGACCTGCGCGTTTTGATCAGGCCCAAGAAGTAGCAGATACGTTGAAGCATGGACAGCCCGTCATCATGAACCTTGATGCGTGCGAGCGCGATGTCGCCCGTCGTCTCATCGACTTCGCCAGTGGTTTGTGTTACGCCCTCGATGGTTCGATGGAAAAGGTTGCAAACGGTGTGTACTTACTGAAGCCCACTGGTGGAGCCCGCTCAGACTCCTGACAATTCCTCGTACGGAGCGGCAGGTCGCTCGGTAGCCTGAACTCGTTCATTTCGCTCTCACAGGATGTCTGCATGTATCCCCCTGTTTCCTCGCAACCGAATCTCCCGGCTTTAGAGGGTGAGGTGCTTGCCCGGTGGGAAGTCGAAAACTCCTTCCAGGGGTCAATCGACATGCGTGATGCCGGCACCGATGGATCGAACGAATTTGTGTTCTATGACGGACCTCCATTTGCGAACGGACTTCCTCACTACGGCCACCTCCTCACCGGATATGTGAAGGACGCAATTCCTCGCTATCAGACAATGCGCGGTCGGCGTGTCGAGCGTCGTTTTGGCTGGGACTGTCATGGCCTACCTGCAGAAGTTCAAGCTGAGAAAGAACTTGGCATTTCTGGCCACCCAGAAATCAGCGCGTTTGGTGTTGACAAGTTCAATGACGCCTGCCGTGCAAGCGTGTTGCAGTACACCGAGGAATGGCGCGACTATGTCACGCGCCAGGCGCGGTGGGTTGATTTTGATAATGACTACAAGACCCTTGATCGTGACTATATGGAGAGCGTCATGTGGGCGTTCAAGAGTCTGTGGGACAAGGGTCTTATCTACGAGGGATTCCGTGTGCTTGCGTACTGCTGGCGATGTGAGACGCCGCTTTCGAATACCGAGACTCGCATGGACGACGTATACCGAGATCGTCAAGACCCTGCTGTCACAGTCTGGTTCCAACTCGAGACAGGGGAGCGGATCCTTGCATGGACGACAACCCCGTGGACCTTGCCTTCCAACCTCGCACTTGCAGTTGGGCCAGATATTGATTACGCAGTCCTTGAGGCGGATGGGGAACGTTGGATCATTGCGGAGTCTCGTGTGGGTGCGTACGAAGCCCAGTTCGGTGAGGCAGTTCGGGTCGGTGCTCTGAAGGGATCTGAACTTGCTGGGCGTCGGTATTCGCCGTTGTTCGACTACTTCTCTGATGCCGAAAACGCATTCCAGGTGTTGTCCGCAGACTTTGTCTCGACCGAAGACGGTACTGGCATCGTTCACATGGCCCCGGGGTTTGGTGAGGAGGATCAAAATGCATGTAACGCGGCAGGTATCGAAACGGTCTGTCCGATGGATGAGCATGGCCGGTACACAGCCGAAGTTTCTGACTGGGTTGGTCAGCATGTCTTTGATGCAAATCCGCTGATCATTCGTTCCTTGAAAGATTCCGGACGACTTGTTCGCCACGACTCGTACATGCACTCCTACCCGCACTGCTGGCGCTGCGCAGAACCACTGGTATACCGAGCAATCTCTTCCTGGTTCGTGAAAGTGACCGATGTGAAAGACCGAATGGTGGAACTCAACCAAGAGATCAACTGGGTTCCTTCTCATATCAAAGACGGAAGTTTCGGAAAGTGGCTCGAGAATGCTCGAGATTGGTCGATTAGTAGGAACAGGTTCTGGGGCTCGCCGATTCCGGTGTGGGTAAGTGACAACCCGGAATTTCCTCGAATTGATGTCTACGGCTCAGTGGGTGAACTTGAAGCAGATTTTGGCGTTGCCGTCAGTGACTTGCATCGTCCGGTGATCGACGAACTTGTGCGCCCAAATCCCGACGATCCATCAGGGTCGTCGATGATGCGTAGGGTGCCAGAAGTACTTGACTGCTGGTTCGAGTCTGGGTCAATGCCATTTGCTCAGGTGCACTATCCGTTTGAGAATGCCGAATGGTTTGAGCATCATTACCCTGGGGACTTCATTGTTGAGTATCTCGGGCAGACTCGTGGCTGGTTCTACACAATGCACGTCCTTGCGACGGCACTGTTTGATCGCCCAGCATTCTCAAACTGTGTGAGCCACGGCATCGTGCTTGGTGATGACGGCGCAAAGATGTCAAAGTCTTTGCGCAATTATCCGGACCCAAATCAGATGTTTGAGGTCTACGGATCTGACGCAATGCGCTGGTACCTGCTGTCGTCACCGATTCTGCGAGGCTCTGATTTCTCTGTCACCGAAACCGGGATGCGCGACACCGTCCGTCAGGTTGTGTTGCCATTGTGGAACGCGTACTACTTCCTCACTCTGTACGCCGGCGCTGCCGACACCACTGGATCAATCCGAACCAACCAAACCGATGTGCTCGATCGTTATGTGCTTGGCGAACTCGCTGAACTCATTGATGCGGTCACGATCTCAATGGATGGCTATGACCTGTTTGGCGCGTGTGATCAGGTGCAACGATTCCTTGACACGTTGACGAATTGGTATATCCGTCGCAGTCGTGATCGATTTTGGGAAGGCGACCAGGATGCAATTGACACCCTCCACACGGCGCTCGTGCTTCTTTGTCGGGTAGCGGCGCCGCTACTCCCAATGGTGACTGAACAGATTCATACCGGCCTTACGAATGATCGAAGCGTGCATCATCAGGATTGGCCGTCGTCGGTCGATCTTCCGAGAGACGAGTCTTTGGCTACTGGAATGCGCCGGGTGCGAGATGCGTGTTCGACGCTGTTGTTCTTGCGTAAGACAGAGGGGTTGCGCGTCCGACTCCCTCTTGCATCTGCGACCCTCGCTACCGCCGATGTTGAACTCGTGCAGCCACATATTGAGATCTTGCGCGACGAGGTAAATGTGAAGTTGGTTCATCTGACCGACCGCGTGGCTGATCATGGAACCGAAGAGTTGGTGTTGCTACCGAAGGCTCTTGGTCCGCGTCTCGGGGGTGACACCCAGAAGGTCATTGTTGCCCATAAATCAGGTGACTGGTCGTCTGATGGAGGCGTGGTAACCGTTGGTGGGGTCGAGCTTGTCGAGGGTGAGTACGAGTTCCGTCTCGTGTCTGACTCAGATGGAGCGGCTGCGACTCTTCCAGGTCGTGGTGGAATCGTTGTGCTCGACACAGTGGTGACGCCTGAATTGGAACAAGAGGGCGTTGCACGCGATCTCATTCGTCGTATTCAGACGGCTCGTCGTGAGGCAGATCTCGATGTGAGCGATCGAATTTCGCTGTCATTGGCGACCTCTGAAGTTGTTGCTGAGGCGTTTATCGCTCATCGTGAAATGGTTGAGAACGAGACGCTCGCAGTTGAATCATCGGTGGTGGTTGCCGATGGGGATGAAGTAATTCTCGTTGTTGCCACCGTTCGGCCCTCATAAACAGATAACTTCTGGGGCTGCTGTAAGGGAGAAGCTCATGGCATCATCAGCGAAGAAGAAGGCTGCTTCTGTAAAGAAGGCGTCGGCCTCTAAGAAGGTTGCACCAGCGAAGAAGGTTGCACCAGCGAAGAAGGTTGCACCAGCGAAGAAGGTTGCACCAGCGAAGAAGGTTGCACCAGC
>LFFE01000030.1 GCA_001510385.1 Actinobacteria bacterium casp-actino5
GGGGTCGTCGACGACAACAAGCGTCCAGATGCTCTCCTAGATCTCTTGGTGAGATGTGAAGACATTCACCTCGACATCATTGGGCCCATCACGAATGAGCGCCGAGCGGAAATCGAGCGGAATGCCGATCGGCGACAAGTGCTTGACCGTCTCACTCTCCATGGTCGCGTCGATGATGACGCGCTCGACGAGCTGTTCTCTGATGTGCGATGTGCGGTGCAATTGAGATCTGGGCACCCCGGCCAGATGTCGGCTGCCATCTGTGAGTTGCTGTCACGAGGGATACCCGTCATCACGAATATGACAACTCATGGCGAGGGACATGATGGACTACTTGTGGTCGACGGCGACGTCGAGTCTGTCGCCCAGGCTGTTGAGTCGTTGCAAGATCAACAGCAGGTTGAATCTGCGGGTACTTCAGCACGTTCACATGCACAACAGTGGGCCGCTGACCATGTTGTGACTGCTCTTCGCAGTTGGTTACGTTCTCAAGCCGTGGAGCGAGCGGAACCTCAATGACGAGCGCCCCTACCGATCCCTTTGTTCGAGTCGTAGTGCTCACCTTTGACGGTGGAGACCTCACCCTGAGCTGTCTTCGGTCGTTGTACGAACTCGATTGGGCTCGTGACCGCCTCGAAATTGTGCTTGTCGACAACGGCTCGCTCGACGATGTTGCGGAGCGAACCCGTCGTGAATTTCCTGAGGTTATTGTTCTCGAGCCACTTGAGAATCTGGGATTTGCTGGTGGATGCAATCTCGGCATCCGTCATGACGTGGACGGCGTGCTCGCCGATAGCTACGACTATGTCGCTCTGGTCAATAATGACGCAACTGTCGATCGGCAGTGGTTGAGAGAACTCACAGCAACAATGTCGCAATCAAGTGATGTGGGTGGTGTGGCATCAAAAATGTTGTTCGCCGCCCGGTACGCCCCAATACGGCTGTCGATTGCCGAAAATGTTGGCGACCGACGGCGAGACGAACTCGGGATATGCATCACATCGATTCGTGTGAACGGTGAGCGTCGAGACGACATTGTCCAATTTGATGAAGGATTCCATGGCCCAGTTGATCCAGATCAGGCCCGCAACGAAGAAATTGCTCGTTGGTCACGACAAACTGCGACATTGCGGTTGGCTCTACCTGAGGGCGAAGCTGCAAAAGTAGCACTTCGTGTAAACGCAAAACGGATGCTCAATCTGAAATGTGACACTGATTCTGAGACCGTTGAAGTCATCGTTGGTGCTGACGGAGAAACCTCTTACGAAACCGTTGAAGTCGAAGTAGGAGCCTTCCGTGAGGATGTCATCAACAATGTTGGTAGTGAACTGTACGAGTTCAGTTTTGCGGGTGACCGGGGATTCATGGAACCAGATTTCGGGCAATATGACGAGCCATGCGAGGTGTTTGCCTGGTGTGGGGGAGCGACACTTCTCCGGGCCCAACACCTCGATGAGATCGGCGTCTTCGACACCCGTCTCTTTCTGTATTACGAAGACACCGATCTTGCGTGGCGAGCCCGCAAGGCCGGATGGCGACATCTGTACTGCCCGATGGCAATCGTTCGCCACCACCATGCCCAATCGAGTGGAGTGGGGTCGCCAATGTTTCGCTATCACACTGAACGAAATCGTTTACTCGTTGCGGCAAGAAATGCACCTGTGCGGGTGATGGCGCTGGCACTCGCAGGCGAAATTCGACACTGCGCCCGAGTGAATCTTGCGCTCCTCGTAAAGCGCCCGCTCACGCTCCGTATGCCGTCAAAGCCGGAGCCGGCGCATCGCCGCCGAGTGCTCGGTGCAGTTTTGAAGCGTTTACCAGGAGCGCTGAGATCGCGACGCACTGACAGAACTCTCGTTTCGTGCGCGCAGATTGCAACGACCTGGGAACGTCGAAAGTGGTGACGACATGAAGGTTGCGATCTACAACCTCTACTGGAGCACATACGGAGGGGGCGAACAGGTTGCAGCTGCGGCTGCTGAGCACCTGCTCAACGCCGGCCATGAAGTTGTTGCATTCGGACCGGAACCCCTTGATATTGAGATGACGACAAGACGCTTGGGTCGTGACTTGGGTCGCTGTGGGTATCAACGGGTGACGAATGATAATGAGGCAAGTGAAGCAAGTTCCACTGTCGATGTCTTCATCAATTGCACATACCTGTCATCAGCAATTCCTCGATCACTGTGGTCGATGTACTACGTCCATTTTCCTGGTGTTCCTCTCACAAACCGGCGCAAGGTGAATTCGACGCTGTCGACTGTTGGTCACCGTATTCTTTCTCCTTTTGCATCCCTTCCGGGGCCACTGGAAGGTGTTCGAGCAGGCTTTGCACGTCGGATACATGACGTCTCCTGGGCGAAGCGCTACACCGTGGTTGCGGCAAATAGTGCATTTACAGCCGAGTGGGTACAGCGGCTGTGGGGTGTCGACGCCGACATTTTGTATCCACCTGTTGAGGTTGTTACACAACCTTCGACCGGCGGGCATCTCGTGATGTCGCTCGGACGATTTTTCGATCGATCATTCGGTCACTGCAAAAAGCAAGATGTACTTCTCGACGCATGGGAATTGATCGAACAACGCTCAGCTCTGCACGACTGGTCGGTGCGGATGATCGGTGGCGCAGACGGAGCAAGCCGCGACTACGTTCTCGATCTTCGACGACGAGCACTCGACCTCCGGGCCGAAATTGCAGTCAACGCTCCCCGTGATCTGGTTCTCTCGACACTTGGTCAAGCATCAATCTTCTGGCATGCAGCCGGATTCGGCGAGGATCCATCCACTCACCCCGACCGTTTTGAGCATTTTGGTATCGCTGTTGTCGAAGCAATGTCAGCTGGTCTCGTACCGATTGTGTTTGGGGCGGCGGGACCTTCGGAGATTGTTCGTCACGGCGTTGACGGATATCACTGGTCAACTGTCGATGAACTGATCGAACTCACAGAACTGGTTGCAGCTGATTCAGCCGAGTGGAGCAGGCTTTCGCATTCGGCTCGCGATCGGGCTCAGCAATTCTCAGACGCGGTATTCGGTGAGCGCCTTCAGGCGTTACTGAAGTGATGCGCTCGCTATGGGGCCCACACAACCGGGGTCCAGCGAAGGATATGGCCCGAACCGCCGCCAACTGTTGAACCATTGACTTCGAGTCGGAATAGCCGGCCGCTTCCAACAGGCATTTCTTCAACGAGGCGATGGCTGAACTCCAACAGGTCGCCTTCGTATGCGGGTCCAACGTGATCGCAGCCATCCCATGAGACGACTTGAGCGAGACCCGGAAGGATGCGAGTGAGCGATGCTTGCGCAAGAGCTTGGACGTGTCCGCCGTATACAAGCCGGCGTCCACTCGCACCCAGGGTGTCGTCACGGTGAACAGCAGCCTGGTTGAAGGTGCTTCGAGCAAACGGCGCAGCAAGATCAATGTGATCGCGGAGCGGATCTGTCCGTTCTTCGCCTACCGTCCATTCCGAGCGTGGTAGTGCTGAAAGATTCCAATTTGGAACCGCACCAACAAGATCGTTGAGCGGAGTCGGATCCGAGGGCCCTGGAATGTCGTCAGCATGTCCGGTTCCGCCTGCTCGTGCAGGTATCAGAGCGCAGCGCTCATATTCAACGACCGGCCCGCTCTCGGACGATGTCGTGATACCGAGCCAGACTTTTCCGCGGTGCTGATCGCCCTTCGGCGCAGACTCCCTCAGCCCAAGAACTGTGGTGGTTGTCGTTAAGGTCTCACCAATGTGGACCGGGCGAAGGATTCGAACGGAGCGGTAATACAAGTTGGCGATTGCCCGACGGGTCGCATTCGTTGTCTGCCCAATCGAGAAATGCATCACTAAACCAGGATTCGCAAGTGCCTCTGATTGGCCTGAAACCTGCTGATGGATTGTTCGATCAGCGGCTTGCAAATGTTGGTCACCTGTGACCGACCGGTACCAGGTGTTGTCGCCCTCAGTCAACGTCACGGACGGAAGGGGCGGGATTTGACCGCCAACCGTGAAGTCTTCGAACATCGGACCAAATTCGTGGGGGAGAACCATGGCTTCGATGTTACGTCGCCGACGCCTGAGCCTTCACATCGTTGGGCTGTTGCGCTCTTTAGTTTGTAGAAAGTTGATCACACACTGCGAGCAGTTCGAGCGCTGCTTCCGCTGCCTCGGCTCCTTTATTGCCTGGGCCGTCCACTGACCGTTCATCGGCTTGTGCTTGGGTATCGACTGTGAGGATTCCATTGGTGACGACGCGGCCAGAGTCGAGGCCGAGACGCATCACCCCCGCTGAACTCTCATTTGACACCACTTCGAAGTGGTAGGTATCGCCCCTTAGAACCACTCCGAGAGCAATTGCGGCATCAAACTTGTCGGTTGCGAGTGCCGCTTGCATGGCGATTGGAATCTCTAGCGCTCCGGGAACCTTGATCGATACGACATCTTCCTCTGCGACCCCAGCCTGAAGTAATGCAGTTCGAGCTCCGTGCTCTAGACGATCAACAATGAGGTCATTGAATCTTGCACAGATGAGCGCAATTCGACGGCCAGTTCCATCGAGCACAGGCCTGTTGCCACTTGTCAGGTTCTTGCTCATTGTTGCTCTCCTGCCGCTCCAAAGTCGTCAGGTATGAGGTGCCCCATGCGATCACGTTTTGTCTTCAGGTAATGCTCTGCCTCAGGGTGCACCGCAACATGGAGGGCTTCGCGGCCTTCGATGGTGAGCCCAAAACCCCCAAGCCCACCGTATTTGGCGGGGTTGTTCGTGAGGAGCCGCAGCTTTCTCACGCCGAGGTCAACGAGAATCTGTGCGCCGATGCCGTATTCGCGGCTATCCACGGGAAGGCCGAGTTCCAGGTTCGCATCGACGGTGTCCAGACCAGAGTCTTGGAGGTCATAGGCGCGCAACTTGTGGCTAATTCCAATGCCTCGGCCCTCGTGTCCACGAAGATAGACAACTGCTCCACGCCCGTGCTCGGCAATGCGTCGCATCGCCTCATGAAGCTGTGGCCCACAATCGCACTTGACGCTTGCGAAGACATCTCCTGTCAGACACTCGCTGTGAACTCGGACAAGTACTGGGTCATCGTTCGATTCGTCGCTGACATCTCCCTTGACGAAAGCGAGGTGCGTCTCTCCATCGACCAAGCTTTTGAATGCATGACAACGGAACTCCCCAAATTCGGTTGGCACGCGAGCCTCGGCCGAACGAACGATGAGTTTCTCACTCCGACGTCGGTACCGGATGAGATCGGCAATCGAGATGAACTTGAGGCCGTGCTCGTCCGCAAATGCCCGTAGCTCGGGTCCTCGCATCATTGAGCCATCTTCCGACACCAATTCACAGAGCACTCCCGCTGATTCGCGTCCAGCGAGACGAGCGAGATCGAGGGCCGCTTCAGTGTGTCCAGCCCTCTTCAGCACGCCGCCTGGTCGAGCCTGAAGCGGGAAGATATGCCCTGGACGATTGAACTCCTCGGCGGGAACTGTGCGATCCGCGAGTGCGGTGATGGTGGCGGCACGGTCAGCCGCCGAGATTCCGGTGGTTGTGCCTGACCTGAGGTCAACCGTGACCGTAAAGGCGGTTCCTTGAGATTCGTTGTTTGCCATCGGGGGCACCATTAGTGGAAGTCGAAGGTCGGCACATCGGTCGCCATCGAGGGAGACGCATATGACTCCCGAGGTGTATCTCACGAAGAATGCAATGGAGGCGTCGGTCGCTGCATCGGCAGCCATGATGAGGTCACCTTCGTTCTCGCGATCCTCGTCATCGGAAACGACAACAATTCCCCCGGCGGCAATTGCAGCAATGGCTTCCTCGACTGGGTCGAGGCGAACTGTTTCTCGGCTGGTTTCAGTGCTCATTACAGGTCCATTCAGGGGTTGATGTGGGGGGCGATCATTCGTTCGACGTACTTCGCGATGACGTCTACTTCGATGTTGACAAGATCATTCGGTTGTTTCGAACCAAGATTCGTAACCTCGGCCGTATGAGGAATCACAGCGACGGAGAATGTGTCGTCGATGACATTGACAATGGTGAGACTGACGCCATCGACCGTCACTGATCCCTTTTCGACCATGTACTTGGTCAAGTCGCGGGGGACTCTGACCCGAAGGTCAGGAACTTGATTGACAATCGTCCCAACTGCGTCGACGTGACCCTGGACGATGTGGCCCCCCATCCGTTGTGAGGCAGTAACGGCGCGTTCCAAATTTACCGGCGTGCCGACTCCCAGCTGTTTGAAGGCCGTGCGGTCGAGAGTTTCCTGAGAAAGATCGGCTTCCCACATTTTGTCGGTGAATTCAACAACCGTGAGACAGCAGCCGTTCACAGCAATCGAGTCACCAAGACCAACGCCTTCAAGTACGACCGACGCTGCAATACGTAGACGACCTGATTCGAGAGATTCAACTACTCCGACTTCTTCGATGATTCCGGTGAACATCAGCTGAGTGCTCCTTTGCGATGTGGTGGGTCGACGAGCAACATCACATCACCGTCGAGATTCTGTGTTTGGATGATGACCCCACGGTTGAAGTCCGTAATGGACGCAGCTGGTGCGGTGCTGATGAGCGGGTGTGTTGGGCTCCCGCCCATGAATCCGGGAGCGAGGTAGACCGCCCACCGGTCAATGAGGCCAGCTTCGTAAAACGACCGCATGACGGTCGCACCACCCTCAACGAGCACCTGCAGGCACCCCCGTGCCCCGAGGTCATCAAGAAGTTCCTCGAGGCTTGAATTCCATTCAATACACGGATGTACCTGAGCGTCCGCTGGAGCTGCGCCGAGAACCACACGGAGTGGATCACGGCCCTCAACATGGCGAACTGTGAGAGACGGGTTGTCTGAGCGAACTGTTCCGGCACCAACGACAATGGCGTCGCTTTCGGCACGAAGCCGGTGCGCGTCCTGGCGTGCCCGCTCGCCAGTGATCCACTGTGAGGAGCCGTCAGCAGCGGCTGTATGTCCATCGAGCGTTGCCGCGATCTTGGCGAGGACGAACGGGCGCCCGGTACGACGGTGGTGGGCGTAGGGGAGTAGCTGCTCGGAAACTTCTGGCTTACAAATTCCGGTGTCAACTGCGATACCGGCCGCACGGAGAACTGATACTCCGTTGCCGGCGACACGTTCGTCAGGATCAATCATTCCAATCACGACCCGCCCGATGTCGGCCTTGATGATGGCTTCGGTGCATGGAGGTGTGCGTCCGGTGTGGCAGCAAGGTTCGAGGGTCACGAAGAGGGTGCCGTTCTGGGCAGCTTCTCCTGCTTGTCGTAATGCGGCGACCTCGGCGTGTGGGCCACCGACCGGAGCTGTTGCGCCGACACCAACTACGCGACCGGAATCTGACAGTACGACGGCTCCAACCCATGGATTTGGTGAAGTTCGAGTTCGAGCAGTAGCGCCAACCTCAATCGCAAGGTGCATGAGCGCGTCATCATCTTCGAATGCTCGGGCGTCGATTGCGCCAAGGTCGAAAGAAAACTCTGTCATGTTGCGTGCGGCGCGGGGTCATGCAACAAGAGAACAGCAACAACGTGCTGTCTGTTCACCTGCTCTCATCCGGACTCTTACCGTCGGCCCCGGAGTTTCACCGGATCGGCCTCTGCCGGGGCAGAGGTTCGCGGGCTGTACCGCCGGTCGGGAATTACACCCAACCCCGCAGGAATTTAAGTTGTACCTTAGAGCGTATCGGCTGAGCGGCTATCCAGCCTTGTCGTTCTCCTCGACTTCTTCAAGGAGTCCAGTTTCCACGTTGTATACGAATCCCCGGATGTGTTGTTTGTGGGTGATGAACGGTGTCGCGTGCAGGCGACGAATCGACTGCAACACATCTGCATGGGGATCGGAGAACGACTCAAGTGCCCACCACGGCTTGATCCCAATCTCTGCTTCGAGTTCTGCTTTGAACGAATCTTCGGTGACACGCATGAGGCCGCAATCGGTGTGATGCAACAGGATGATTTCGCGGGTTCCGAGAAAGCGTTGAGATAGGCACAACGATCGAATGACATCATCAGTGATCACGCCACCTGCATTTCTAATGATGTGCGCTTCGCCGTGCCGCAATCCAAGAATCTCGAAGGTGTCCATTCTTGAATCCATGCAGCCGACAACGGCCAGCTGTCGCTTCGGGTTGACCTCGAGGTGGCTGTCGTCAAAACCAACGGCGTAGCGGCGGTTGTTCTCGAGCAGTTCATCGGTGTTCGGAGCGAAAGAATTGTCGGAGGGAGACATACCCTCATTATTTCACGGCGCGAGTCCGCTATGCTGATGGTGCCGTAAAGCGAGTCCCGTGAGGCCCGCACGGCAGGAGCAACATGACACAGCGTAAACAGGTCTTAGGGCCTGACGACGTGCGCAGGGCAGTGACCCGGATGGCACACGAAATCATCGAACGCAATCGTGGTGTTGACAATGTCGTTGTGCTCGGAATGCAGCGTGGTGGCGTCTGGCTGGCGCAAGCCCTCGGTGCTGAGATCGCTCGAATCGCCTCCCCAGTTCCCATCGGAACGATTGATGTCTCGCTTCATCGGGACGACGTTGGGCTGAGACCGGTGACACCCGGAACGTCATCAGATGTTCCAACCGATATTCAACATTCGATTGTGGTGCTGGTCGATGACGTGCTATTCACAGGTCGCACCGTTCGAGCAGCACTCGACGCGATTTCAGACTTTGGTCGCCCAAACGCAATCCAACTTGCTGTTCTCATCGACAGAGGGCACCGTGAACTCCCGATCCGACCTGATTTTATTGGGAAGAATCTCCCGACGAGTTCTGAGGAAGAAGTTGAGGTCACAGCAGAGGGAGTGACGATTATCGAGGAGGGCGTTGACTAATGACGTCGCACTTCCGATCAATCGCTGAAGCAGGCACCGAGCGAGTCCGCCGTTTGCTTGACCTCACCGACCATATGGCAGCTGTCGGACGGCGGCCCAACCCGAAGGTTCCGGCGCTTCGGGGAAAGACCGTATGTAACTTGTTCTTCGAAGACTCAACGCGCACACGAATGAGTTTTGACCTTGCCGCAAAACGGCTGAGTGCAGACACGATGACGCTTGCAGTGTCATCGTCAAGTGTGAATAAGGGCGAGAGCCTTCGAGACACAATCGAGACTCTTGACGCCATGGGTGTCGATGCATTTGTCGTTCGGCATCGCACCAGTGGGGTGCCGTGGCAAGTTGCAAATTGGTCGCCGGCGGCCGTCGTTAACGCTGGCGATGGTTGGCACGCTCATCCGACGCAGGCACTACTTGATGCGTACACGATCAGACAACGTCGAGGGTTGACGAACGACTTCACTGGACTGAAGATTGCAATCGTCGGGGATATCCGTCATAGCAGGGTTGCTCGGAGCACGACAGAAATCTTGCTGATGCTGGGAGCCGAGGTCATCCATGTCGCTCCAAGGACCCTTCTTCCACCTACTTCTCACGTGCCAACAACAGCCGATCTTGATGAGGTAATTGATGAGGTCGATGTGCTGTACATGCTGAGAATGCAGCGCGAACGAATGGGCGCTGGCATCGTTCCAGATGGTGGAGAATATTCTCGGCGATTCGCACTCGACGAGCGTCGTGCGTCGGCACTTCGCGGCGATGCCTTGTTGATGCACCCTGGGCCAATCAACCGTGGAGTTGAAATGATGGTTGACCCAACAGAACTCTCACAGTCAACAATTCTTGACCAAGTGACCAATGGCATTGCGGCGCGTATGGCAGTGCTATTCGACTTGCTCGGATCAGGCGAAATCGAGGAATGATGAACAACAACGCTGTGCTGCTGACTGGTGCCGTCGTCATCGATGAGTCAGGTGAACGCCAACTCGATATCCGCCTGCGAGATGGAGTGATTGCTGAGGTAGGTGAAGCACTCGTTGCTGGAGATGAGGAGCATCTTGATGTTTCTGGCTGCCTCCTTGCGCCAGGGTTCGTCGATTTGCATACCCACCTTCGAGAGCCAGGTATGCCCGAGGCTGAAACAATTGAGACTGGCTCTCGGGCTGCTGCCCTCGGCGGGTATACCGCAGTTGTTGCAATGCCGAATACAGACCCAACTCAGGACTGTGTAGAGGTGGTCGAGTTTGTAGCTAAACGAGGAAGAGAGGTTGGCCTCTGCGATGTCCGTCCTTCTGGCTCAATTACCATCGGGCGAGCAGGTCACCAACTGACTCCGTTTGCTGATTTGGCGGCCGTTGGTGTTCGCCTCTTCACAGATGATGGTTCCGGAGTGCAAGACGAGGGGCTGATGCGGCGAGCGCTCGAATACGCAGGTGAACTTGGTGTCGTTCTCGCCCAGCACTGCGAGGTTGCATCGTTGACGGCTGGTGCCGTCATGCACGAGGGGGAATGTTGTTCTCACCTCGGACTTCCTGGTTGGCCTGCTCTTGCTGAGGAACTCATGGTGCATCGCGACATCGAGCTGTCGCGGCTGACCGGTTCACCGGTACACCTCCTTCATCTATCCACCGCTCGAAGCGTTGAATTAGTGAGGGCAGCGAAGGCAGAGGGGCTGCCAGTGACAGCAGAAGCCACCCCGCACCACATCAGTTTGAATGATGAGCACCTTTCGTCTTTTGACACCCGTTACAAAGTGAATCCACCACTTCGAACGATCGCAGATATCGAGGCGGTGAAGGTAGGGCTCATTGACGGGACAATCGACGCTATTGCTACTGATCACGCTCCTCACCCATCGGCTGCAAAGGATCGACCACTTGATGAGGCACCTCCGGGGATGCTTGGGCTCGAAACAGCACTTGGTGTTGCCCGAGCTCACCTTGACTGTTCGTGGCAGCATCTCATCGGTGCGATGTCATGGCGCCCAGCGAAAATAGCGGGTCTCTCAGACAGCCAGGGCCGGCCGATAGCGGTTGGAGAGCCCGCAAATCTGGTCGTCATCGATCCAGATGCTGAATGGCAAGTTGATCCGCATGCCCTTGCCAGCCGGAGTAGCAACACCCCATTTGTAGGAGTTGATTTGAAAGCAAAAGTGCGTCACACAATGTTCCAAGGTCGAGTAGTCGTAAGAGACGGGATCGCTACAGCATGAGTTCAGGTCAGATCAGAGATGGAGCGCTTGTCCTCGCCGATGGCAGCGTGTTTGAGGGTGAACTGATTGGAGCAGAACACGTCGTTGCCTCCGGTGAGGTGGTGTTTAACACGGCATTGTCGGGGTACCAAGAAATCATCACGGACCCCAGCTATGCCGGCCAACTCATTACGTTCACTTACCCTCACATCGGGAACTACGGGGTGAATGCCACCGATGCCGAATCGCGCGGTGTGTTCTGTCGAGGAGTCATTGTCCGCGAACTCGCGCGGCGGCCCTCGAACTACCGCTCGGAGCAGGGCCTTGGTGAGTACCTGGCATCTCAGGGACTTGCTGGAATTGCCGGAATTGACACCCGAAGACTCACCCGTTTAATCCGTAGCCAGGGTGCCATTCCTGGCGCATTTGGCGGGTTGTCAGAATCCGAGTTGTTAGTGCGCGCGCAACAGGAGTCAGGAACTGATGGAGTCGATCTCGTATCGACTGTGACGACAACAGATTCGTACACCGTTGGAAGCGGCCACCGTCGAATTGTTGCTCTTGACTTCGGTATCAAAACAACGATCCTTCGGCACCTCGGGTCACTCGGAACAGTTGAGGTTGTTCCAGCCTCAACGTCAGCTTCTGACGTGCTTGCCCGTGAACCAGATGGTGTCTTCTTGTCGAACGGTCCGGGAGACCCCGGCATGCTCGACTCAGTGTCTCGCGAAGTTGCTCAACTCGTTGGAGCGGTTCCACTGTTCGGTATCTGTCTTGGCCACCAACTTCTTGGAAGGGCAATTGGGGCGAGCACGGTGAAGCTGCCGTTTGGGCATCATGGCGGCAACCATCCAGTGAAAGATCTCACCACCAATCGGATTGAGATCACCTCGCAGAACCACAACTTCGCGGTCGACGCCGATTCGTTCACAGGGTTGGAACGCGATGTGCACATGACCCACGTGAACCTGAACGATGGTGTGTGTGAAGGCCTGGAGGTTCGTGGCGCACAATGTTTCAGCGTGCAACACCATCCCGAGGCTGGTCCTGGGCCACACGACAGCATCTATTTATTCGATCGGTTTGCTGCCCTCATGGATGCCCAACGCTCGTCTGGAAAGGCGGTGAGGTAATGCCCCGTCGTGATGACATCTCGTCAATTCTCATTATCGGTTCCGGTCCAATCGTCATTGGTCAAGCCTGCGAGTTCGATTACTCGGGCACGCAAGCGTGTCGCGTGCTCCGTGAAGAGGGGTACCGAGTCATTCTTGCGAACTCAAACCCGGCAACGATCATGACCGACCCGGACTTTGCGGATGCCACATATATCGAGCCGTTGACATGGGAAGTGGTTGCCCTCATTATCGAGCGCGAGCAGCCCGATGCGGTGCTGCCAACCCTTGGCGGACAGACGGCGTTAAACATTGCAATGGAACTCTTTGACCGCGGGTTGATTGGCGTTCCTGGAACTCCCGAGATGATCGGTGCGAACGCAGAAGCCATCGCCACCGCTGAAGACCGTCAGCAATTCAAGGAAGCAATGATCGAGATTGGTCTGGATGTTCCGCGTTCGGGCATTTCGCACACGATGGAAGAAGCTCGAGTGGTGGTCGAAGAAATTGGTCTGCCGGTCATTATTCGACCCGCTTACATCCTTGGTGGACGTGGTACCGGTATCGCGTCGACCGCTGAAGAATTTGAGCGTGTTGCCTCCAATGGACTTGCCGCTAGCCCGATTAGTGAAATTCTCATCGAAGAGTCAATTGCTGGCTGGAAAGAATATGAACTCGAGGTCATGCGAGACCGGTCGGATAACTGCGTCATCATCTGTTCGATTGAAAATGTTGACCCGATGGGGGTTCACACGGGGGACTCGATCACCGTTGCGCCGCAGCAGACACTGACTGACGTTGAGTATCAGGAGATGCGTGACGCTGCAATTCGCTGTATCCGTCGAGTTGGAGTGGAAACCGGCGGTTCAAATGTTCAGTTCGCTGTCGACCCGGCGACAGGTCAACAGGTCGTGATTGAAATGAACCCGCGCGTGTCTCGGTCGAGTGCGCTTGCCTCAAAAGCAACGGGCTTCCCGATCGCAAAGATGGCGGCTCGGCTCGCAGTTGGCTACACCCTCGACGAAATTCCAAACGACATCACAAAAGCCACGCCTGCCAGTTTTGAACCGGTCATTGACTATGTCGTCACAAAGATCCCGCGTTGGGCGTTTGAAAAACTGCCTGGGTCATCGGGAATCCTCGGAACGCAAATGCAATCGGTGGGTGAGGCGATGTCGATTGGCAGGACCTTTACCGAAAGTGTTCAAAAGGCAATGCGATCGCTCGAGCAGGGACACGACGGCCTCATCGATAGCCGATCAATTTCGTCGCTTGCGACCCATACAGATGTTGAACTCCTTGAGATGTGCGCAATTCCAACTCCCGATCGCCTTGTGCAAGTTGCGGAATTGCTCCGCCGGGGTGTTGCGGTTGAACGGGTGCATGATGCGTGTCGCATCGACCATTGGTTCCTCGACCAAATCCTGATGCTGTGCGAGGAACATGACCATCTCACTTCAATGACGCTCGATAGTTTTGATCGGCGCGCAATGCGTCGCGCGAAGCGGCTTGGATATTCGGATCGCCAGATTGCCGGAATTGTCGGTGCAACGGAGAACGATGTTCGATCGACTCGCCTTGCACTGGGAGTTGTCCCGACGTACAAGACTGTCGATACGTGTGCTGCCGAGTTCGCAGCTGACACTCCGTACCACTACTCGACGTGGGAAGACGAGAACGAAGTCCGTCAGTCAGACCGCACCAAAGTGATCATTCTTGGTTCGGGCCCAAATCGGATCGGTCAAGGCATCGAGTTCGACTATTGCTGTGTTCACGCAAGTTTTGCGCTCCGCGAAGCTGGCTTTGAAACGATCATGGTGAACTGCAACCCAGAAACGGTCTCTACCGATTACGACACGAGCGATCGTCTCTACTTTGAGCCGTTAACGCGTGAGGACGTGCTGAACGTCATTGATGCAGAGCGTCCAGCGAAAGTCATTGTTTCTCTCGGAGGGCAGACACCGCTGAAGTTGGCTGGGGAGATTGACGTCAACCTCGTTGCTGGTACGTCAGCTGCCTCAATTGATGCTGCTGAGGACCGTGAAATCTGGAATCGACTTTGTGACGAGCTCGGTATTCCACAGCCTCCGGGAGGAACCGCTGTCACCCTGGAAGAGGCTCGCAAGATTTGTGATGAGGTGGGATTCCCGGTGCTTGTTCGACCGAGTTATGTACTCGGCGGTCGAGCGATGCAGATCATCCATGATCACGATCACCTCGCTCGTGCAATGGCCGAGCTCTCGGGGGCAGGAAGTCTTGGAAGGGAGGGTGGCTTGTCAGCCGAGCGCCCCGTGCTGATTGACCGTTTCTTGGCGAGTGCTGTCGAGGTTGATGTCGACGCCATCCGAGATCACACCGGAGAAGTCTTGATCGGTGGCGTGATGGAACACGTCGAAGAGGCAGGGGTTCACTCTGGTGACTCGGCGTGTGCGATTCCTCCTCAGACGCTTCCTGAGTGGGTGGTGGAGGTAATTCGCTCTTATACATCTGCTATTGCTCAGCGTCTCGATGTGAGGGGTCTCATCAACGTGCAGTTCGCAGTGGTCGGAACAATGGTGTACGTCATCGAGGCAAATCCGCGTGCAAGTCGAACGGTGCCGTTTGTCGCTAAGGCGACAGGTGTTCCTCTTGCGAAAGTTGCGACACGAGTGATGATGGGATCGACGCTGGCAGAACTGCGGGTCGAGGGACTGTTGTGCGACCCTGTCGAAGGTCACGTTGCCGTGAAAGAAGCCGTGTTGCCATTTAACCGGTTCCCTGAAGTTGACCCGGCGCTTGGTCCTGAGATGCGTTCAACTGGCGAAGTGATGGGAATCGACACCGGATTTGGACGGGCCTTTTCAAAAGCAGAACTTGCCGCGGGTAGTGAACTACCGACCACGGGAATGGTGTTCTTGTCGCTCAACGACACCGATAAGCCTGCCGGAATTGTCGTGGCCCGGAGATTGCGTGAGCGAGGCCTCTCCATCGCAGCAACCGAGGGAACCGCAGCCCACCTTGCTCGGTTCGGGATTGATGTTGATCGTGTCCTTGGGAAGGTCGCCGAGCAGGATGGTACAACGGCAATCGATCTCATTGCAGATGGCACGATCAACTTCGTGGTGAACACGCCGCGCGGCTCGTCCGGTCGTAGTGACGGTGAGCAGATTCGTAAGGCAGCCAGTCTCCATCGGGTGAGTTGTGTGACAACAGTTGCAGCGGCACTTGCTGCCGCGCAGGGACTAGCTGAGACATCGAGCGAGCCGTTGACCGTTCGAACACTGCAGGAGTTTCACCAAAGGTGAGTCGCCGTTCTCGCCATCAGGCTGCCGACGTCGCCGTCATCGACCGTCGTGTCAATGTCGGATCGATCACGCTGTCGAGTCCGCTGATGACTGCATCTGGAACTGCTGGTTACGGCAGCGAATTGGCACCCTATTTCGACCTTTCTCAGATCGGGGCAGTGGTTACGAAGTCGATTGCGCCGTACGAGTGGGCGGGTAACCCAGCACCGCGGGTTCACACGGTGCAAGCAGGAATGATCAACGCTGTCGGCTTACAGGGGCCCGGTGTTGAGCATTGGCTTGTACATGAACTTCCCAAGTTGATCGATGCTGGAGCCTCCGTTGTGTGCTCCATTTGGGGCCGAAGTGTTGACGACTATGCCCTTGCGTCGCAGATGCTCGCCGACGCGCCAGACGAGGTGGTCGCTGTTGAGGTCAATCTTTCGTGCCCCAACTTGGAGGGTCGTGGATCGATCTTCGCTCATGATGCTGAACTCAGTGCTTCTGTGATGGAAGCAACAGCAGCCTGCGGGAGGCCTCGATGGGCAAAATTGAGCCCGAACACTGACCGACTTGTTGAGATTGCAGATGCTGTGTCAGCGGCAGGCGCAGAGGCAGTGACGCTCGTCAACACATTGCTTGGTCTTGTCTTTGATCCCGAGACAGCAAGGCCCGTCCTCGGCAATGGCGGAGGTGGGGTCTCGGGTCCAGCGATTCATCCGATTGCGGTGCGTGCGGTTGCCGATGTGCGAGTCGCGTTTCCCGAGTTGCCGATTGTGGGGGTGGGCGGCGTGGTCAATGGTTGGGGAGCGGCAGAGCTGATGTTGGCTGGTGCGCACGCGGTGCAGGTGGGAACTGCCACATTCGCGAATCCTGCCGCCATTGAAGTGATCCAGAACGAGTTGCTTGCATATGCGGCGAGGCGCTCGCTGTCGGCGATTTCTCAACTCACATCTGCTGGAGTGGGTGACGCCTGAGAAATAAATTCTCCCCGTTTCCGAGTTCCACGGTAAATTCGGGAGATGACGCCTCCTCCGCAACTCACTGATGAACAACGTGCAGCTGCACTTGCAAAAGCAGCCGAGGTGCGAACCGCCCGAGCTGCGGTAAAGGCGAGGATCAAGAATCACTCCATGTCGCTCAGCGACGTGTTATCCAGTGATGACCCCAATGTTGCTGGGATCAAAGTGCTGTCAATTCTTGAGTCGTTGCCAAAAGTCGGGAAGGTCAAGGCGCGTCGAGCTATGGATGAGATTGGCATTGCCCACAGTCGCAAGATTCAGGGCCTTGGTTCGCGGCAGCGCGATGAATTATTGAGGGTGTTCGGTGTCTGATCACCCAGATCCACTGATTGTTGTCGTTTCTGGCCCTGGAGGGGTTGGGAAAGGGACGATTGTTGACCGACTTGTCGAACGGGATTCTCGGCTGTGGTTGAGCCGGTCGTGGACCACCCGTGAGCGCCGGGATGGTGAATCCCCTGATGCCTATGTGTTCTGTTCCGCTGAAGATTTTGAGGGACGAATTCAGGCAAGCGGTTTTCTTGAATGGACCGAATTTCTCGGCAATTATTACGGCACCCCTGCACCTGATACATCGGCTATCGGCGGTCGAGACGTGGTACTTGAAATCGAGCTCGATGGTGCCCGGCAGGTAAAGCAGCAATTTCCTGATGCGGTGCTGATATTTCTTCTTCCGCCATCGCGCGAAGAGCAGGAACGGCGACTTCGTGGCCGGGGAGACCCCAACGACAAGATCTTTGCCCGACTCAAAAAAGCGGAGGCAGAGGAGCCAATTGGGCGTGAGATTGCAGACCACGTGCTCACAAATGATGATTTAGAGCGAACGATCGATGAGATGCTCGCTGTGATAGAGAACGAACGGTCTCGTCGCTAACTCCGGTACACTTCCCGACGTGCCACAAACGAATGAAACCATGGTGAATCCGCCGATTGAAGGTCTCTTGGATCGAGTTGACTCAAAGTTTGGGCTTGTGACCCTTGCCGCTCGTCGAGCACGTGATATCAACTCATATTTCAATCAGTTGGGTGGAGGACTCGGCCATATGATTCCTCCTCAGGTCTCGTCAACCGCTCGTAAGCCGCTGAGCGTTGCATTCGAAGAGATTTCGGCCGACAAGATTCTGTGGGGCGAGCCAGTTGAAGAGGTCGACGAAGCCGATCTCCCCGTCGGTGAAGGCTTTAATGCCGACGCCGAAGCAGATGACTGATTGAGCTCTCATGCTTGCGGGCAAGCGAATCGTCCTCGGTGTAAGCGGCGGAATTGCCGCGTACAAGTCTGTAGAGGTCTGCCGACGTCTGGTTGATGCTGGGGCACATGTGTCGCCGGTGATGACCGCCGGAGCGCAACACTTCCTCGGTGCGACAACCCTGAGCGCTCTTGGCTCTGAACCGGTTCGTACCTCCTTGTGGGAAGGTGCTGACCCGATTCCTCATACCACGCTCGGTCAGCGTGCAGATTTGGTACTTGTTGCGCCAGCGACTGCGCGTGTGCTTGCTGCGTATGCCCACGGGCTCTCAACCGACCTTCTTACGAATATTCTCATTGCGACTCGTGCGCCGGTCATCGTGTGCCCGGCGATGCACACCGAGATGTGGGAGCATCCTGCTGTTGAGACCAACATTGCTCTGTTGAAGTCCCGCGGTGTGCATGTCGTTGAGCCAGAAGCTGGTCGGCTGGCAGGGGGAGATATTGGCAAGGGCCGTCTCGCCGATCCCGTCGACATCGTCGCTTCGGTCGATCGTGTTCTCGGTAAGGGTGACCTTGAGGGGTTGCGTGTCGTTGTGACAGCGGGCGGTACCCGTGAGCCGATAGATGCTGTACGAGTCATCGCGAATCGGTCGTCTGGCAAGCAGGGGCATGCAATTACCGATGAGTGTGTCCGACGTGGTGCCCATGTCACGACAATTACGACAACAGAACTTCCTACCCCAACTGCAGTTGAGCGTGTGCAGGTAGAAACGGCAGCCCAGATGCAAAACGCGCTTGATGCTGCCGTCTCTAACGCTGACATCGTGATCATGGCTGCTGCAGTTGCTGACTTTCGTCCAACGCGAGTGGTGACTGAGAAGATTAAGAAGGCGGGCGGAGTCCCCGAGATTGTTCTTGAGCCAACCCCTGACTTACTTGAAGCAATTGGGCGTAGTCGACGAATTGGACAAACCATTGTTGGATTTGCGGCTGAAACCTGTGACCTTGTGGCGAATGCGCGTTCAAAACTTGAACGGAAGTCTCTTGACCTCGTCGTCGCAAACGACGTCAGCGCAGAGGGAGTCGGATTTAGTCATGGAACAAACGCAGTGACACTGGTAACGGCAGTCGGCGAGCGTGAACTTGCGTTGCGCTCCAAGGCTGAAATTGCTGTCGGTATCGTTGACGAAATCGTTAGGATACGCGGAGCGATGCGCTCGGTAGATGCCGGCCGCGTCAACCCCACCAACTGAACTTGCGAAGCCCCTGCTTGAGGGTGATGCAAGATTCGCTACGGTTCTTGTGGCAGTCTGAGAATCGTTGAAGCCAATTATGGAGGAGTCGACGTGACCCGTTGGACATTTACATCAGAGAGCGTGACCGAGGGTCATCCTGACAAAGTCGCTGACCAAGTCAGCGATGCAATTCTTGATGCAATCCTCGAAGTTGATGCTGAGGGACGAGTTGCTTGCGAAACAATGGTTACCACCGGGTTGTGTGTGGTTGCCGGAGAGATCACGACGTCTGAATATGTCGAGATTCCAAAGATTGTTCGTAAGACCATTACCGATATTGGCTACGACGACGCCAATGCCGGATTTGATGGAAACACCTGTGGCGTGATCGTTTCGATCGATGAGCAGAGCGCTGACATTGCGCAGGGCGTCGATGCATCAGAAGAAGTTCGGTCATCTGGTCCGACGGACGATGATCTTGATCTTCAGGGTGCCGGTGACCAGGGGATGATGTTCGGATTTGCCTGTGATGAAACAGATGCGCTGATGCCACTCCCCATTTGGACCGCCCATCGTCTTGCTGAGCGCCTTGCCGAAGTACGCCATAAGGGTCAGGTCCCGTATCTCCGGCCCGATGGTAAAACACAGGTCACGTACGAATATGAAGACGGTCGCCCAGTGGCGATCAAGAATGTCGTGATCTCAACTCAACATCAAGATGGCATCGATCGCGACACGGTCATTCGGCCTGACCTGATTGAGCAGGTCATCAATCCGATTATTCCCGAAGAGTTCGCCGGTGATGATTACGACATTTTCATTAACCCAACAGGTCGGTTTGTGATTGGCGGGCCCCAGGGCGACTGTGGCCTCACCGGGCGAAAGATCATCGTCGATACCTACGGCGGTATGGGTCGTCACGGTGGTGGAGCGTTTAGCGGTAAAGATCCATCGAAGGTTGACCGATCGGCAGCGTACGCGGCTCGCTGGGTAGCGAAGCATGTTGTCGCATCAGGTGCGGCGAGGCGTTGTGAACTTCAGGTCGCGTATGCAATTGGTGTTGCTCATCCGATGAGCATTCTTGTTGACACATTCGGAACTGAGTCTGTTGACCCAGACAAGATTGTGGCTGCAGTTCGCGAGGTATTTGACTTGCGTCCTGGTGCGATTGTCCGCGATCTTGAGTTGCTGCGTCCTGGCTACCAGCGCACCGCTGCGTACGGTCACTTTGGTCGCGACGGTTTCTCTTGGGAGACTCTGTCTCGCCTTGATGACTTCACATCTGCTGTTGGATTGTGAGTGGCCGATCACCCGAAAATCGCACGCGTTCTTTGCGACCGATCGGGACCAGATCGCGCCTTTGATTACCAAATCCCGCCTGATCTAGCTGATCAAGTCTCAATTGGGTCAGTTGTCAGAATCGACCTCCATGGAAGACGAATTGGGGGATGGATTAGGGAATTCGATCCCGTAGATGCCTCTCCGTCTGAAGATCTGTTGCCTCTTCGACATGTATCGGGCGTTGGGCCCGATGAAGATGTGTGTGAACTCGCTGAGTGGGCTGCCCATCGTTGGGCTGGGCGCCGGTCTCAATTTTTCCGTGCAGCCTCCCCGCTGCAGGTGATTCGCGCAATTGGCTCACCATCGTATTCAGGCCTTCATCCAGAACCCCGTTCGCCAGCGACCGCAAAATTATTAGAGGCAGGTGGTGGGGTGCTGCGGTTACCCCCAACTTCTGATGTATTGCCATCGGTGTGGAGTTGTCTCGCGAGAGGGCCTGTACTGGTCATCGTTCCTGGGGTTGATGATGCAGCCATTCTTCACTCTCGGATGTCTCGGGCGGGAGTGAGTACTGCTCTGTTGTCAAAGGATTGGGCTCGTGCCGCCGCCGGTGTTGACGTATCGATAGGCACGAGGACAGCTGCGTTTGCCCGGTTGCCAAAGGTCGGGTCGATCATTGTGATCGACGAATTTGACGAGCGACTTCAATCTGAGTCATCGCCAACTTGGCATGCTCGAGAGGTTGTTTCGGAGCGAGCAGAGCGCGCTGGTGTGCCCTTGGTCTTGGTGTCAGCGGTGCCAACACCCGAGGGATTGACCTCGGGTGATGTCATCGCCCCACCACGAGAGCGTGAGACGGTGGGTTGGCCTGACATCGTCGTTGCCGATCTCGCTGATGCTGATGGTCCCCAAGTTGGTCGCCTTTCCTCAGCGGTGATCGAGGAGCTTCGTGACCCGTCTCGCCGGGTGCTGTGTGTCATCAATCGCACTGGTACCTCACGTTTGCTGGCCTGTCGCAATTGTCGTGAGCTCGCGTCTTGCGATGTGTGCGATTCCTTAATGTCCCAGCCATCTGAACATGAGTTGTCGTGCGCGAAGTGCGGCGCTCATCGCCCGCTACTTTGCCTGAGTTGTAACGGATTGTCATTTTCGAATCTGAGGCCAGGTACGGCTCGGCTCGTAAAAGAACTCGGTGCCTCAGCAGGACGCCCAGCGCTGTTAGTCGAAGGCGACTCATACCCGGACTGGTCATCAGGCTCAACCGACGTGCTCGTTGGTACTGAGGCGCTGTTGCACCGAGTGAGTCACGCAGACACTGTTGTGCTCCTCGATGTTGACAGTGAATTGTTTGCTCCTCGTTTTCGGGCGGGGGAGCACCTTCTGGGGTTGCTTGCTCGTGCTGCCCGTGTGGTCGGTCGCAAGAGTGACGGGGGTCGTTTGATCTTGCAAACAATGCACCCTGATCACGAAGTGCTCGCGGCGATGGGGCAGGTTGATATTGGAGCAGCAACTGAAGCTGAGCGGGTTCATCGTGAGCAGTTACATCTTCCTCCGTACGGAGCCTTGGCAATCGTTGAAGGATCGGCTGCCAGCGACTTCGTGAGTACGTTGCCAGACACTGTTCGCATTGGAGGGTCCGGCGACAAACGTCAGGTGCGAGGAGTAGACGCGGAGGTTCTCGCTGATGCGCTCGTTCTTGGTCAACGTCCTGCAAAAGGAAAATTGCGTGTTGCCGTTAACCCTGGTCGCTAATCGTGTTAGCGCGAAACTGAGAGCAGTCTGAAGCCCGAGCGCGAGCCGAGTCGAGAGACATTCCAGCCTTCGCTTTCAAGCCAGCGATGAAGTGAATCTGCGCCAAGGTGTCGATTGACGACCAGTATTGCGACACCGTGGTCCGAGAGTCGGTGTAGCCACTCTGTTAGCAAAGTCCGCAACGCCTCTTTCCCAATGCGAATAGGTGGATTTGACCAGATCAGGTCAACGGTCATGTCTGCTGGCACGTCATCTGGGTGCAATGTTGTCACCGTGATTTGACTCGCAGCGGCGTTTGCGGCTGTTAACTCGCGAGCTCGACTGTTGGGGTCGATCGCGAGAATTGTTGCGGCGGGCGATCTGAGCGCAAGAGTAAGTGCGATGGGACCCGCGCCGCATCCGACATCGACCAAGGTTCCTATCGCCGGTGGAGTTGGCGCCTGCTGCAGTAACAAGGCGGTGCCGCTGTCGAGATGTCCGTGGCTGAAGACACCTCGGTCAGTTGTGAACGTGAAGGCAAGGTCGTTAAGTACTACCTCGACGGTGCGAGGATCTCGAGGAGCATCAGGTGCTTCATCAAAGTAGTGAGTGGCGATGAAAGGTAGCCTGCCACGTATGGCGCATGAAATTCGCACCTTTGGTGATCCGGTTTTGAAATCTCAGGCTGCACCGATTACAGATATCGATGGTCGGCTTGTTCGGCTTGTTGACGAGATGTTCGACACCCTTGGGACCAGCAATGGCGGAATTGCACTAGCAGCCCCGCAAATAGGCATCCAGAAGCAGATCTTTGTTTGGGATCTCGATGAGGGCCGCGAAGTAATTTTCAACCCTGTAATCGCTGAGAGCGACGGCGAGTGGGTCTATGACGAAGGGTGCCTATCAATCCCCGGCTTGTACGTTGAGATTGTCCGCCCTCGGAGAGTGCTGTTGCGCGGTCTTGATATTGATGGAAATGAAGTTGAGCGCGAAGCTGATGATCTTGAGGCGAGGATGTACCAGCACGAACTCGATCATCTTCACGGTGTGCTGATGTTCGACCGGATGAGCACTGAGCAGCGCAGTGAAGCTCTCGCGGAATATCGACGCCTCAGTGCTCCCGAACCTGAACGTCGAGGGTTTCGTCGACTTCCTTTGCGGTGAGTGGTCCCCAGCCACTCGTCTTTCTCGGCAGTCCGCAAGTATCTGCTGAGGTGCTGAGAGCTCTCGTTTGCGCTGGTCATGAGATCAAGTTGGTCATTACAGGAGCTGACCGGCGACGAGGTCGTGGGGGAGCAACATCTCCGACTCCTGTTGGTGCTACTGCGATCGAGCTCGGACTTCCCATCAGCCACCAAACCAGTGATGCTGCGACGTGTGGTGCAGCGCTCGGCGTGGTGGTCGCGTACGGGGAGATCATTCGACCCGCTGTCCTCGATGCCATGCCTATGGTCAACATTCACTTCTCGTTACTGCCGCGTTGGAGGGGAGCGGCACCGGTTGAGCGCGCAATTCTTGCTGGTGACAATCACACAGGCGTGTGCGTGATGGAGGTAGTTGAGGCGCTTGACGCCGGTGGTGTTTATGCATCCGAGACCGTGTCGATGGATCCGGATGCCACAGCTGAATCGCTGACGGCTCGATTAGGTCAGGTGGGAACTGAACTATTGATGACCTGTCTTGAGCAAGGGCTTGGGGACCCTATTCCTCAGCAAGGTGAGGTCACCTATGCATCAAAAATCTCGGTTGAAGATCGACACATCGACTGGTCCGAGTCAAATGAACACATTCTCCGAAAGGTGAGAATTGGCGGTGCGTGGACCTCGTGGCGAGGTGAACGCTTTCGTATTCACTCCGCCCGAGTCGTCGATGGGCAGATCGTCCCGATTGTTGTTCAGCCGGCGGGTAAACCGAAGATGGACTTTGGCGATTGGATTCGGGGAGCTCACCCAGCTGAAAGTGAGTGGTTTGAGTGAGTGATGATCCACGTCGCGTAGCACTGAGTCTTTTGCGGCGAATCGAAGACGAAGGAGCGTTTGCGAATCTTGTGGTGCCATCGACTCTCGATCGAAGTGACCTGTCACGAAGCGATCGAGCGATGGTCACCGACCTTGTCTACGGTACGACCCGTCTGCGAAGGGCATGTGACGCACTCGTTGACCGCCACATTTCGTCACCACCCGATGCAGCGACCCGCCGCATTCTTCGTTTGGGCGCCTACCAGTGGGGATGGGGAGGGGTGCCCGCCCACGCTGCAGTTCACGAAACGGTGTCACTTGCACCGCGCAGGGTGAGGGGATTCGTGAACGCGATCCTGCGACGGACGGTTGAAGGCCCGCCTCCCTCAGAGCTCAAATGGCCATCGCTGGCCTCTCAGCTGAGCGTCCCGAACTGGATCTATGACCTGTATGTCGACGAGGTTGGTGCTGAATCGGCTGTGGCATCGCTCGCTCGGATGAATGTTCCTCCAGCACCTGTTGTGAGAGATGACGGCTATGTGCAGGACCGAGCATCAACTTGGGTTGCAGCGGCGGTGGGAGCGCAGACAGGAGAACTTGTCCTTGACCTGTGTGCAGCCCCTGGAGGCAAGGCAACAGCGCTTGCATCTGCTGGTGCAACAGTCATTGCTGCTGACTTACGAACTCAGCGTGCTGGGCTGATCGCAGAGAATGCCCATCGGCTTGGTATTCCGAACGACCGGCTTTCTGTGATTGCAGCTGATGGAACGCTCCCACCATTTGCTGACGGCAAGTTTGATGCTGTGTTGCTCGACGCTCCATGCTCAGGGCTGGGCGCGCTCCGACGTCGACCTGATGCGAGGTGGCGGGTTGAACCCCGTGACGTTGACGTATTGTCATCGCTGCAGCAGTCGCTCATCGACTCGGCAACAACACTTGTAAAACCAGGTGGTCGGTTTGTGTACAGCGTGTGCACCATTAATGCAAGCGAATCGATTGACCATGGCATTCCCCAAGGCTGGGAGGTCGACGAGGTACCTCCAGAAGGCGAGTGGCAGCGATTCGGCCATGGTTGGAGAGTGCTTCCCCATGATGCAGACACTGACGGAATGGTGCTGATGAGATACCGTCGTTTGGCATGACGAATCCGCAAGCGAAAGTGCTCACGGTAAGTGACGGTGTTCACCACGGGATTCGCGAAGATACCGGTGGGGCAGGTGTGGCGGAGCGTTTGAGTGAGGCAGGGTTTGACGTTGTTGAACGACGGGTTACCGAAGATGGTCGATCTTCGGTAACGCGGGCGTTGACTGAAATGAGTGCCGGATTTTCTGGCCTGATTGCAACGACCGGCGGAACAGGTTTCGCTCCGCGTGACCAAACTCCGGAGGGAACCGCTGATGTGATTGAGCGACCTGCTCCTGGTTTTGCCGAGGCGATGCGTGCGATTAGTCCATTTGGGCGACTATCACGAGGGGTCTGCGGCATCATTGGTGAAACGATCATCTGTAATCTTCCTGGGTCACCTAAAGGCGCAGTAGAGCAACTTGACGCAGTGATCGATGTGCTTCCGCATGCGCTTGCGTTGCTGGCGAACGAACCCACAGAGCACTGAGGCGTACTCTCGCCGTTAGCCTCTGAATGGTGTTGCGTGTAGTTCTTCCTAAAGGGTCGCTTGAAAAGGCGACGTTCGAATTATTCGAGGCTGCTGATTTGCAGGTGGTTCGCTCATCGAGTGTCGACTACCGGGCTTCGATTGATGACCCCCGAGTGGCTGAGGTGCGTATTCTTCGGCCACAGGAGATTCCTGTCTACGTCGCTGAAGGTCTGTTCGACATCGGAATCACCGGCCGTGACTGGGTTGAAGAAACGTCGAGCACAGTGGAGAGTTTGGGTGAGTTGAAATACTCAAAAGCAACATCGAACCCTGTGCGAGTTGTTGTCGCGGTCGCTGGTGATTCGTCGTACCAGAGCGTTAAAGATCTCCCTGATGGCGTGCGGGTGACATCTGAGTACCCCGAGATGACAAAGCGTTTCTTCGCTGAGCGAGGAGTCAATGCTGATGTGCGATTGTCGTATGGCGCAAGCGAGGCCAAGGTTCCTGACATTGCTGATTGCGTTGTGGACATCACCGAAACCGGGCGGGCGTTGAGGGCTGCTGGACTGCGTGTAATCGACACGATGTTGACGAGTTACACAGAAGTCATTGCAAACCCTGCGTCCTACGCCGACCCCGAACTTCGGCGCGCGATGGACCAGATCATGATTTTGCTAAACGGTGCTCTTGATGCCCGCGGCAAAGTGTTGCTCAAAATCAACGTGGCTGGAGCCTTGCGAGACAGCGTTCTCGCGATTTTGCCGGCTGCAAAGAGCCCAACTGTTAATCAACTCGCAAATGGTGACTTTGCGATTGAGACTGTTGTTCCGAAGAGTGAAATCAACTTGTTGATTCCGGCGCTCTCGGAGGCTGGAGCAACTGATCTTGTTGAAATTCCGATTTCTAAGATCGTGCCGTGAGCTCGCAGGTGAAAGGCGTTGTTGCTGAATTCGACCCCGCTGTTGGTCTGGGCATCGTCGAGATTGAAGGGGAGCCAATGCAGTTCCACTGCATTGCAATTTCTGACGGTTCGCGAAGCATCAAGGTCGGCACTGCAGTCACGGTGGTCACTGAGCGTCGGTTTGGTCGAATCGAAGCGGTTCGGGTAACTCCACAGTTCGCTTAGACGACAGGCTGAGGTGATGACACCCGCACGGAATCTCGATGTCCGCATCATTGAGGTGATCCGGTTGCTTCAGCCTGGCGAGGTCGTGTCATACGGCGATGTTGCTTCAGACGCTGGTTCCCCCAAGGCGGCTCGACATGTTGGCAAGGTCCTGGCGGGTGCTTCAGATCTCAGTTGGTGGAGAGTTGTCACGTCGCATGGACGACTCGTCCCTGGAAGTGAACTTGAACAGGCGCGACTTCTCCGAGCCGAGGGTGTCGTTGTCGAGCAGGGGAGAGTGAAGGTCTCGTTGAGTGGAAGATTCGCCGATCGCTAATACCGAACGCGGTGCTACGACTCGCGACCTTCACTAGAGGTGGTCTGTTTGATCTGAACGAATGCCATCCGAATGTTCGCAAGTGCAGCTTCGAGCGTGTTGCTTTCTTCGCCGAGCCGACCGGACAGACCTTCGATGAGGCAGGCAAACGCGTCAATTGCGAGGGCCGATGACTCTAGGTCTGGAGGAGTTGCCGACAGGTGGATCGCGGCAAGTTCGTAGAGCCCAACGGCATGGTTGGTAATGACTGTTTCGACGGGGGCTTCAGCGACTCGGGCTCTTGCCTCCCGCAATTCTCGATCGAGCTCGGCTAACTGGTCGTCATCGGGAGCTTCGTTGTAGTCGTCGGATTCCTCGGTCACACCCGCTAGCGTAGTGAATCGGTCAGCACGGTGCTGATCGAGTTACAACCGATCGAAGTGGGGAATGCCCCCACCCAGCCACGACAAAGTGCGTCTGGGTCATGACGGAAGGTGTGAGCCTTCGGCGCGTGGCTTCGTGCTATTTGCCCGGGAGGCCACAGCCCTTGCTCAGGAGAGAAACGTCATAGCAGCGCCACGCAGCGATCAACACCGGATCAACGATCGGATCCGAGCTCGAGAGGTTCGCCTTATCGGCCCCGAGGGTGACCAGCTTGGGATTAAGGCAGTTCCTGAAGCTCTTCGTTTAGCGAGAAGCTTCGACCTTGACCTCGTCGAGGTCGCGCCGAATGCCTCGCCACCGGTTTGCCGGGTAATGGACTACGGCAAGTTCCGGTACGAGGAGGCTCAAAAGGCCAAGGAGTCACGCCGCAAGAGTGTTCAGATTTCGGTGAAAGAGGTGAAGTTCCGGCCAAAGATCGGAAAAGGTGACTTCAACACCAAAGTCCGTCACCTCGTGGGATTCCTCGAAGATGGACACAAAGTCAAGGTAACCCTTCAGTTCAGGGGTCGAGAGATGGCCCACCCAGAACTTGGGGCAAAAGTTCTTGACGAGGTGCTCGAAGCAGCAGGACCACTCGCTCGAGTTGACAATCAAGCCCGTCTTGAGGGTCGCTCAATGTCGATGGTGTTGTCACCAGATAAAAAAGCGGCTGAGGCTGCGAAGAGGGCGGAAGCTGCCGCAGCAGCCAGTAGTCCAACGAACGAGAACGAAATACCAGGAGGCGAAAATGCCGAAAATGAAGACCAGTAAGACCGCTGCAAAGCGGTTCAAGAAGACAGGGACAGGAAAGCTTCGTCGTCAGCAGGCAATGCGTCAGCACCTGTTTGAGAAGAAGCCTTCAACTCGCACCCGTCGGCTCGATGGCGATGTCGATGTTCATTCGACAGACGAGAAGAACATCAAGCGCTTACTCGCAGAGCGCTAATCACTAACCGGTTTTTGTAAGAAGCGAACGAGGAGAAATCTCATGGCACGTGTAAAGCGTGGAGTGGCAGCGAAGAAGCGTCACAAGAAGGTGTTGAAGCAGGCCCGCGGCTATTACGGCAACAAGAGCCGTTCTTTCCGTGCGGCTAATGAGCAGGTCATGCGGAGTGGCCAGTATGCATTCCGCGACCGTCGTGCAAAGAAGGGCGAGTTCCGTCGACTTTGGATTCAGCGCATCAATGCGGCTTGCCGTCAAAACGATATGTCGTACAGCCGTTTCATCGCCGGTCTAAACGCTGCGGGAATTGAGGTCGACCGCAAGATCCTTGCTGATCTCGCAGTGACCGACGCAGCGGCATTTACTGCTCTGGTCGAGCAGGCAAAAGCCGCTCTGTAGATCGAAAGATCGGACTCGGTTCAGTGCTGCCTGGTTCTGAGCCTCTATCACCTCGGAACTCTCGGGTGAAGCACCTCCGCGAAATTGCTCGGAGCCGTGCTTCCCGGGAGTCCGAAGGAGTAGTTCTCGTTGAGGGCGCGGTGCTCATCGGCGAAGCGATCTCTGCGGGCTGGAATGTCATTGAGGAATTTGTCGGCCCGGAAGGCCGACCTGTGTCATCTGCCCCCTGCTTCGAATTGAGCGAAGCTGCTCTTGAGCGGGTAGCGACCACCTCGGAGCCACAGCCGAATGTGGCGCTTGTCGAGTGCCGTGCACCTGTGATCCCTGTCGAATCGCGGTCGGTGATGGTGCTTGATCAGTTGCGCGATCCCGGCAATGTTGGCACCCTTATCAGGTCGGCGGAAGCAGCCGGCTTAGATGCAGTCGTGTGTACCCCCGGTACCGCTGATGTGTTCGCTCCGAAAACAATTCGCTCTTCAGCAGGTGCTGTATTTCACGTTCCCGTCGTGATGTTGAGTCTTGACGATGTCGTGTCTCGAGGCTTTGTTGTGGTTGCAACTTCGTCCCATCGGGGGATGCCGTATCGGTCTTTTGACTGGCAAAGAAAGATTGCGTTCATTCTCGGCAATGAGGCTCACGGAGTTGACGAAGGCGGAGTGATCAGCGAATGGGTGAGTATTCCTCAACGCGGACGGTCTGAAAGTCTCAACGTAGCGATGGCAGGAACCCTTCTGGCCTTCGCCTTGTCTGACTCCTTGGCGCAACCTAAATAGATGTTGGTCAGGTGCTGTCAGGTGCCTATGATCAAGAGGTGACCTTCTCGCGTCGATTTCTTTGCCCCGGGCGACCCGTCCGGGGGTTGTGACGCCGCCCGCAAGGGTTTGGCAGCCCGATTACTGGGTAAAGGGTGTCGAAAGCCAGTTGTTGGTATGAGATCAGGGTAGAGACGTGCAGGAGGACAGATTCATGACAGATGACATCACTGCGGCAGTAGATGCTGCGTTGGGGCGAGTTGAAGGGGCAGCAACGCTGGAAGCGATTGAGGCGATCTCAGCTGAAACCCTTGGCAAAAAGGGCGTACTGGCAGAGTTGAAGTCGACGCTGTCAAAAGTTGATGATATCGAAGAACGAAAAGCCCTTGGGCGGGCATTGAATCAGGCCTTCACTGCAGTTGGCGCTGCAATTGACGAGCGTCGTGCTCAACTTGTTGACGAAGAGCGCAGCGCACGGGTGCAAGCTGAACGACTTGATCTAACCGAGGCAATGCACCAAGCGAATCGTGGTCACCTTCATCTTGTCACCCAGGCGTGGCAAGAACTTGAAGATGTGTTCGTTGGTCTTGGATTCACCGTGGCAGAAGGCCCAGAGGTTGAAACCGATTGGCACAACTTTGAGGCCCTCAATATGGGGGAGGGGCACCCAGCGCGTGGTGAATTCGACACACTCTTCATTGGACACGACGAAAATGAACGACCTGGCGATTCTGGCTTACTCCTTCGGACTCACACGTCGCCGGTTCAGATACGAACCATGCTCGAATCGGAACCACCGATTTATATCGTTGCCCCCGGCCGGGTATTTCGTCGCGATACGCCAGACGCAACTCATATGCCGGTTTTTCATCAGATTGAGGGGTTGGTGGTCGACCGCAACATCTCGATGGCTGATTTGGCGGGAACGATCGAGGCCTTCACCCGGGCGTTCTTCGGTGAGGGTTTCACCTCGCGCTTGAGACCTTCATATTTCCCTTTCACTGAACCATCGGCCGAATTCGACATTCGCCGTCCGGATGGCTCATGGTTGGAGCTCGGCGGATGTGGAATGGTGCATCCCGAGGTGCTGCGTGCGGGAGGCGTCGACCCGGAAGAGTGGAGTGGGTTCGCCTTCGGGTTCGGGATCGACCGAATGGCAGTCATGCGACATGGCATCACCGACATTCGCGATATGTACGTCAATGACATCCGTTTCATCGAGCAGTTCTGAGGAGGAGAAATGAAGGTACTTCTTTCGTGGCTCAATGAGTTCGGGCCGTTCGCTGATCCGACCGACGCCGAAGCGGTTGACGCTGTCGCTGCTGACCTGACCGCTCTTGGGTTAGCGGTCGAAGAGGTCATTTCAACTGGCAGCCCTGTTGAAGGCGTGGTCGCTGCTCGGGTGTTACGTGTAGAGCAGCACCCAGATGCCGCCAAGGTTCGACGAGTATGGGTTGACGCTGGTGACGGCGAGGAACGCCATGTGTGGTGTGGTGCCTCAAATATGGCGGCTGGCGATGTCGTGCCACTTGCCACGTTGGGTACCACCATGCCAAATGGAATGACGATTGAGCGTCGCGGCATCTTAGGGATCGACTCTGAAGGAATGCTGTGTTCAGCTGTCGAACTTGGAATTGGCGAGGATCATTCTGGAATCCTCCTGCTTGATGGCGATGCCGAGTTGGGGGCTTCATATGCCGAGGTGCTTGGTATTCAACCTGACGTCATCTTCGATCTCGATCTCACCCGAAATCGTCCCGACTGTTGGTCGATCGCTGGCGTCGCGCGTGACTTAGCGGCGTGGCGGTCACAGCCGCTTTCCCAGGTTGATGGTCGATTTGCGGCGAATGGAGATAACAGGAGTATTCCTGTCTCAATTCATAGTTCGGCGTGTGGACGTTTTACCGCAACGGTGATGTCTGGCGTCCGTGTCGGTAGCTCTCCTGAGTGGATGGCGCGTCGTCTTGAGGCGCTTGGGATGCGATCGATCAACAATGTCGTTGACGTCAGTAACTACGTCATGTTGGAGTTAGGTCAGCCAAACCATGCATACGACCTCGCGGCAATTGGCGGTGGATTCTCTGTCCGATCGGCTCGTGATGGCGAGAAACTGACAACCCTTGACGACGTCGAGCGCACATGCGTTCCAGATGATGTATTGATTTGTGATGGAAATGATGTGCCGGTTGGGCTCGGTGGAGTCATGGGTGGCGCAGACAGCGAAATTTCACAGTCGACCTCTGAGGTGGTCCTTGAGATTGCGTGGTTTGCTCCCCTCGGAATTATGAAGACGGCATCTCGTCATGGGCTTCGGTCTGAGGCGTCCGCTAGGTATGAGCGAGGCGTTGATCCTCTTCTCGCTGAGCGTGCAGTCCAACGGTTCGCAGAACTTCTGTCACTCACATGTCCTGATCTTGTCGTCCATGCAGGTGGTGCTGACGAGAGGTCATCGGGAATGCCTGATCTCTCTCGGTCGGTTGTTGTGCGGATGTCAGAGGTGAACCGTATTCTCGGCACTGACCTCAAGCCGGGTGATATTCCTTCGCTGCTCGATCCGATTGGACTCACCGCTGTACTCAATAGTGACGCACTCGAAGTGTCGTTACCTTCGTGGCGCCCTGATGTGACTTCTGAGGTAGACGTCATCGAGGAGATTGCTCGACACTTCGGATATGAGCACATTGGACGATCTGTTCCAAAGCCGACTGGGCACGGTCACCTCTCTCAGATGCAGATCCGGCGCCGTCGTCTTCGTGAGGTTCTTGTTGGTCACGGCATCTCTGAAGCGATGCCGAATCCGATCGTCGCTCCCGACACGATGGAACGAGCGGGTGTATCAGGTGACACGCTGCGGATCTTGAACCCCCTTGTCGCAGATGAAAGCGCTCTTCGGCTGTCGTTGCGCCCGGGCTTGTTGACGGCTCTTGCCCACAATGAGCATCACCGACGAAGTGGTGTTTCCCTGTTCGAGATCGGAAGGGTTTATCCACCGACGGGTGACGGATTGCCGAGTGAACACGAGGTGCTTGGTGTTGTGCTCGCCGGTCGTGACGCTCATGCGGCAGTTGCAGTTTGGCGTGAAATCTCTGCAGCCCTTGGCGTCGGAGCGATGATTGATCAGTCATCGACGCCAGATGGGATGCACGCGACGCGCTCGGGCGTATTGCGGGCAGGACGTGATGTCATCGGTGGAATTGGTGAGATCGCGCCAGAGGTCCTTGAGAAGTTTGGGGTCTCCGAGCGAGTCGCCGTTCTCGAGATTCGCATCGATGGGATTCTTTCTGCTTCACGTGGCTCGGGTTCGTATCGGCCAATCAACCGTATGCCGTCGAGCGACCTCGACCTTGCGTTTGTAATGAGTGACGATGTTGCCGCCGATCGCCTTGAGAGGGCTCTTCGGCAAGCTGCAGCTGCGCTGTTGGTTGATGTCAATTTGTTCGACACGTATCGCGGACGCGGTGTTCCTGAAGGGCACCGCTCGCTTGCGTGGCGATTGCGGTTACAGGCACGCGATCGGAATCTCACGGACGCCGATGTTGCAGACGTGAAATCGGCCTGTGAGGCTGCGGCCGCCAAACTAGGAGCAGAGCTTCGAAGTTAGGTGCAATACCTTCCGGTACAGCGGGTCAGTTGAGATTGACGTCGCTCGGAGCATTCGCGAGCCAATTGACGGGTGGCGGTTGGCGTTGAAGCACTCGTCGCCATAGTCCGTCGGGCTGATTCCCGAATAGGTCGTTTGTCTCTGCTGAGACGACGATCCAGCCGCCGGCGTCGATTTCTGCCTCCAACTGCCCGGAGGACCATCCTGCGTAGCCGCTGAAGATTCTGACACCCGCGAAATGATGAGCAATTAGGGCCGGGTCGCCAGCGAGGTCAATTGACCACACTCGATCAGCGATTTGTACGGCGCCGTCGATTTCAACCGCCGTGCTGTGGGTCGTGACTCCAAGCGCAATGAGGGCTGCGGGGTCAACAGGCCCTCCGTTGAAAACGATGGGAGGTTCTGTGAGGGAGTCTTCCCAGCGGGAGATGGGATCGAGGTCGGGGTCGGCGAGTGGTCGGTTAATAATGACTCCTATGGCGCCGTCATCGTTGTGGTCAATGACGTACACGACGGACCGATCGAAGTTCGGGTCGTCAAGGGGAGGCGATGCAACGAGGAGTTGACTGCGCGTTCTGCCAGAGAACATAAGAGAAATGCTACCGCTGGGGGTGTTATCGATCTTGGGAAACCGAATTTCTATTCGTATATCTGTATACTCATTCGCTATGAGTGTAAACACAAACTCTGGTCTCAACAAGTCCGTAGGAATTGTTGGTGCGTCCGGATTCACCGGCGCTGAATTGCTTCGAATAGTCGACCGTCACCCGGTGCTTGCGGCTCAGGTCTTGCAAGCTGCCTCGCAGGCCGGTCAGCGTGTCGAGGACCTATATCCCTCGATGACGGCCGCGTACGGCTCGGTTTCCTTTACAGAGTTCGATCTCGACGAGCTCGACGGCCTTGACGTCGTGTTCTTGGGGCTTCCACATGAAGCATCAATGGAAATCGTTCCTTCGCTCTCAGGCCGAGTCGGCCATATTGTTGATCTCAGCGCAGCATTTCGTCTGACGGATTCCTCGCAATATCCGGTCTATTACGGCTTCGACCACGACCAGCCAGAAGCGCTGTCGGCCGCGGTGTACGGGTTGCCGGAGTTTTATCGTGACGAACTTGTTGATGCCTCGCTGATCGCAACCCCGGGCTGCTACGTGACCGCTGCAATTCTTGCCGTGCGTCCTCTCGTCGACGCCGGTCTCATCAGCATCGACACAGTTATTGTCGATGCCGCCAGCGGCGTGACCGGAGCAGGTCGTAAAGAAGATCTTGCATATTCGTTCACAACTGTTGATGAGAACTTCACTGCTTACGGGCTCCTGCATCACCGGCACACGCCCGAGATGGAACAAGAAATCGGCGCTCGCGTGCTGTTTACTCCGCATCTGCTACCAATGAACCGGGGCATTCTCGCGACCTGTTATTCATCTCCTGCGAGCGATGCTGCACGGTCACCCGAAGCAGTGTTGGCGACGTTGCGGGCGCAGTACGCAGATGAGCCGTTCGTGAAGGTGATTGAAGGCATCCCGGGGACAAAAGCCACCCTTGGATCAAATCTTGCGTTGGTAACGGGGCGATATGACGAACGAACTGACACCATCATCACGATTTCAGCAATCGACAACCTCACCAAAGGGGCTTCGGGCGGTGCAGTGCAGGCGCTCAACGTCGCTCTTGGTATCGACGAAGCCTCAGGTCTTGACCGGATAGGAGTTGCACCATGACCGATGTCGCTGCCCAACGCGCCGCAATTCTTGTTGAAGCGTTGCCGTATATCCGGCGGTTCGCCGGCCGAACAATCGTGGTCAAATATGGAGGGAACGCTCTCGCTGGAACTTCGGGCGACGACGCGCTGTCGGTATTTGCAACCGACATCGTCATGATGCGCCTAGTTGGCATGCGGCCGGTCGTCGTGCATGGTGGTGGTCCTCAGATCAGCGACCTGATGGAGCGTCTCGGGAAAACCGCCGAGTTCAAAGATGGGCTTCGGGTGACCGATGCAGAGACAGTCGATATCGCCCGCATGGTGCTCATTGGTCAGGTGAATCCCCAGATCGTCTCAGCGATCAACGTGCATGGTGATTTTGCTGTCGGTGTGAGTGGGGAAGACGGAGGTCTCATCCGAGCGGTCGCGCGCAATCCTGAACTTGGTTTCGTTGGCGATATTGCATCGATTAACCCTGCAGTGCTGCAGCGGTTGCTTGACGATGAGTTCATCCCAGTTGTTGCGACTGTCGGAGCCGATACCCAAGGGCAGGCATTTAATATCAATGCGGACACGGTCGCAGGCGAAATCGCGGCCGCTCTTGGAGCCGAAAAATTGGTGTATCTCACCGATATCGATGGGCTTCGTCGCAACGTATCCGATGCTGCCTCGCTGATTCGTCAGACAACACCAGATGAACTCGAGCAGTTGATCGAAAAAGGGATTATCGACGGCGGGATGATTCCAAAAGTGGCGAGCTGTGTGTCCGCCGTTCGCAACGGCGTTGGAAGAGCGCACATTCTTGACGGCCGAACTCCGCACGCACTGTTGCTGGAGCTTTTTACTGACGCTGGTGTCGGCACGATGGTGCAGATGCCTGCGGAAACGAACGGAGACTGAAATGGGACATACATTTGACACATCGACAGCGGTCGGACATTGCCCGTTTATGCCGGTGTTTGGGCCACCTGCCCTGATGCTCGAACGCGGTGATGGAACAGAGGTGTTCGCTACCGATGGAACGCGCTACCTCGACTTTCTCGCCGGAATCGCTGTCGTGTCACTCGGGCATTCAAACCCGGTCATCGCTGACGCGATTGCTGAGCAGGCTCGAAAACTGGTGCATGTCAGTAACTTTTTTGCGAACCCGGTCGCGACGGCCGCGGCGATGTCGGTTGACGGTCTTCTCACTGAGGCGACGGGACGACCTGGGCAGGTGTTTTTCACGAACTCTGGTGCCGAGGCAAATGAGTGTGCGTTAAAGCTCGCACGAAAGTTCGCGGGCCCTGGTCGTCACAACGTCGTGACCGCTCTTGGTTCGTTCCATGGCCGAACCCTCGCGACGTTGGCCGCAACTGGGCAGCCCGCCAAGCATGAACCGTTTGCTCCGATGCCCGAGGGGTTTATTCATGTTCCGTGGGGTGATTTGGCGGCAATTGAAGCAGCTGTTGATGACTCTGTCGGTGCAGTGTTCCTTGAGTCGGTTCAGGGTGAAGGCGGAGTGAATCCGGCTCCAGCTGGCTACCTCGAGGGCGTCAGAGAAATCTGCACTCGAAAGGGTGCTCTGATGATGATCGATGAAGTGCAAACTGGTTTTGCTCGAACTGGAGCATGGTTTGGATTTGAGCACTCAGGAGTATCACCAGACGTCGTCACTCTTGCGAAAGCAATGGGTAATGGTATGCCGATCGGAGCATGCTGGGCTCCTGTCGAGATTGCGGCGGCCTTTGTGCCTGGAGACCATGGCAGCACGTATAGCGGAACAGCACTTGCAACTGTTGCGGTTGAGACGGTGATCTCGGAGATGAAGCGTCTTGATGCTCCAGTCCTCGCAAGAACAGCAGAAGCACGTATTCGGACGTTGCTTGACGGTGCAGATGGTGTGACTGGTGTTCGCGGGAGTGGGCTGTTGTTGGGTGTTGCTCTTGAGGAAGGAATTGTGGCTGGTGATGTCGCGGCCGAGGCACTCGCAAACGGCCTCATTGTGAATGCGGTGAATGCCGCAACAATTCGCTTGGCCCCTCCGCTAACGGTTTCCGACAAGGAGATCGAGGAGGCAATTGCAATCCTGATCGACGCAATTTCAGTTGTCCGGAGTCGGTCATGACAACACGGCACCTACTCAACATCATTGACCTTTCAATCGATGAACTTTCATTAGTCGGAGACCTGTCTGATCGTGTGCTCAACGACTTGCACCGCCCGCTCGCTGGTGGCGGCGTTGCCTTGATCTTCGAAAAGCCGTCAAACCGCACGCGCCAGTCGATGGAGATGGCGGTTGTTCAACTGGGGGGTCACCCGGTGTATACCCGCGGTGAGGAAGTTGGTTTGGATACCCGCGAGTCCGTCGAAGATGTCATCCAGATCCTCGAGGGTTATCACTCGATGGTGGCGGCTCGAGTGTTTTCGCACGGTGTCGTCGAGCGGATGGCAGCACTGTCATCGATTCCAATTGTCAACATGTTGTCCGACTGGTCGCATCCGCTTCAGGCGCTTGCTGATCTCCGGACGATGCGTCACGAATTTGGTTCGTTGTCGGGTCGCCAAGTCGCATGGGTGGGTGACTACAACAATGTCGCAAGATCGCTCGGCGAGGCGTGCGTGATGTCGGGGATGTCTATTCGGTTTGCGTGTCCCGGGGGGTTCGAACCCTCGGTTGCCGAGTGTGAGCGTCTGGCGAAACTTGGCTCGGGCGAGGTCATCTCGACTGATGACCCTGTCGAAGCGGCCACCCACGCTGATGCTGTTCACACCGACACCTGGGTGTCGATGGGGCAGGAGGACGAGGTCGAAGAGCGTCGTCGCATATTTGCGCCCTACAGCGTTACCGATGAGTTGATGGCGGTGGCTTCGAGCGACGCCATCTTTATGCATTGCCTTCCTGCATATCGAGGGTACGAGGTGGCGGCCTCGGTGATTGATGGACCCGCATCAAGAGTGGTTCGACAGGGTCACGATCGTTTGCACGCGGCTCGTGGAGCACTCGCATTTCTGGGAGGTGTCCGTTGAGTGTCAAGACCCGCCGTCAACAGTTGATTTCTCGGTTTATTGAGCAGCAAGAAGTTGTTAACCAGGCGCAGCTTGTCAAGTTGTTACTCGCTGAGCAGGTACCGGCGACGCAGGCCACTGTGTCGCGCGATCTCGACGATCTCGGGGCGATCAAGGTGAGGACGGCATCTGGTTCCTCGGTGTATGCGCTGCCTGAGTTCGCTCCTGATCGTGTTGCGCCGGTAGATCAACTCCGTCGTGTCATGGGCGAATGGGTCGGTGAGGTCACTAGTTCATCAAATCTTGTGGTGGTGAGAACGCCGCCGGGTTGTGCCCATGTTGTTGCATCTGCTCTTGATCGCAGCGCTGTTGATGGCCTGATCGGTACGGTTGCAGGTGACGACACGGTGTTGTGTATTGCCGGGGAGAATTCGAGCGGAACACAACTTGCAGAACATCTTCGTCGTCTTGCCGGCATTGATGGAGGTTTGAGTCATGGATGAACAGAAGAGTTCAGATTCGTTATGGCACGGTCGCTTCGCCGGCGGGCCCGCAGAAGCCTTGATGGCCTATACCGTCAGCCTTCCGTTTGATCGTCGGCTATGGGAGGTCGACATTCGCGGGTCGCAGGCTCATGTTCGTGGCCTCGGTCGGGCAGGTGTGCTGTCGGCGCCAGAAGTCGAGGATGTCCTCGCCGCCCTCGACGATGTTCGAGCAGAGTTTGTTGCGGGAACGTTTGAGTTCCGTGAAGGTGATGAAGATATTCACACTGCGGTTGAACGTCGAGTGACTGAAATCGCCGGAGATGCTGGTGCGCGTCTGCACACGGCTCGGAGCCGGAATGACCAGATTGCGACCGACCTGCGGCTGTGGACGAAGCAGGCCATCGCCGAGGTTGCAGCTGGTGTGGTGAACCTTCAACAGGTATTGCTCTCGCGTGCCCGCGAGTCGGGTGAAGCGTACCTTCCGGGGTACACCCATCTTCAGCGCGCGCAGCCCGTCATGCTTGCGCATCATCTGCTGGCGCATGCGTGGTCGTTGCATCGGGATCTTGATCGGCTATTCGATGCTTATCGCCGGCTTGACGTCTCGCCTCTCGGTGCCGGTGCACTTGCTGGCACCTCGATTGCCATTGATCCAGCATCGACCGCTGAAGATTTAGGATTCGCATCGGTGTTCTCGAATTCGCTTGACGCCGTGAGCGACCGTGACTTCGTTGCGGAGACGTTGTTTGACTTATCGCTGATCGGAATTCATCTGTCAAGAATCGGTGAGGAGTGGGTGTTGTGGACATCTGAGGAGTTTGGCTTTGCCCGCCTCGATGATGCCTACGCAACCGGGTCGTCGATGCTGCCGCAAAAGAAGAACGCTGATATCGCAGAACTCGCTCGCGGTAAATCGGGACGCTTGATCGGAAACCTCACCGGACTACTGGCAACTCTGAAAGCGCTTCCGTTGGCCTATAACCGTGACCTGCAAGAGGACAAGGAGCCGCTTTTCGACTCTGTTGAACAAACGGTGCTCGGGCTTGCAGCCATCGCAGGAATGATCGACACTGCCGTCTTTGATAGAAGTCGTATGGCTGAGGCTGCAAATGCAGACCTTTTGGCTGCCACCGACCTTGCTGAACACCTCGTCCGTCGTGGCATCCCGTTCCGTCAGGCTCATGCACAAGTTGGGCAACTCGTTCGGCGTCATGTTGCTGGTGAGGCGAACCTGCGTGACCTTGCAGTGGCAGAGATTGGTCCTGATTGCGCCGAATATTTTGAACCAGGCGGTGCAACACGGATGCGCACCTCTCCTGGTGGGGCGGGCCCATCTCCGGTGGCCGTGCAAATCGAGATGTTTTCTGCACGGCTGCAAGAATCGATCGATCGCTTAGGGCAGTTGGGTTGACGAGATGGCAGTGACCTTTGCTGCTGTGTTTGTGACGATGCTGGTCATTATGGATCCGATCGGCAATGTGCCGATCTTCTTGTCGGTGACTCGGCGCCTCTCGCCTCGGGAGCGGTCGCGCTCTGCGTTATTGGCGGTATTGACTGCAGCCCTCGTGATTGCTGGTTTTGCTGTCGGTGGTCGACAGGTGCTGGGATTCCTCGATGTCTCCGTACCTGCTCTTCAGGGTGCAGGGGGTTTACTGCTATTGCTCGTAGCTCTTCAATTGCTGATGAGCGCAAACGACGATGACGCTGACTCGCCTGCGATTGATCATGTGGCGGTTGCAATGGTTCCTCTTGGTACGCCGCTTCTGGCGGGTCCAGGTGCGATTGTTGCAGCGATTGTGTTTGTGCAAAATTCTTCAACTGCTCGCGAGCGGTGGTTGATTGCTGCCGCCCTTGCGGTCGTCCTTGTGCTGGTCTACCTGGCGATGCGATTTGCCGAATTGGTCAACCGATTGATTGGCCAGTCCGGAATTCTGCTGCTGAGCCGGATTGCTGGTTTGCTTCTCGCTGCGATTGCCGTGCAGATGATTGCTGACTCGGTCACCGGGTTCATCAACGCGGCACCATAAGTGGTCTTCGTAGTTTTGAGTAGACCTGCACGATCCGACTGGTCCTGGCATCAAGTTGCCGCGGGCGAACTCGGATGGAACCAGTAGCCGTGTGGGTGCATGATCCCCAAGTGGTGAGTGTGCGATGACCCGTCGACCCAGTCGATTCGGGTCACTGCAGTGTGTTCCGATCGCTTCGGGTCATTGGCTAGACCCTTGTCGTGGGCGAGCGCTTGCGTGGTTGAGGGTTGTTCGAGGTACACCCAGGTGAAGTTGCGATGTCGGCCAAGCTCCTCAAGTCGAGTGCGGTAGGCGTGTTGGTCGCCCTCGCTGAGGTACGACAGCACCCAAGAGTTGATAATGGTGAGGTGTTCGTCGTGGAACGTTGCGACGTCGTCAAGCGCTGAGAGGGCATCTGCTCGGCGAAGGTCTACGGGATGGCGTTTTGCCCAGTCGATCGCTGAGGTGAGCCGGCTGATGCGATCTAACTGGTCTGGCCACACGCATGCGAGAAGCCACGATGCGTCCTCGCTGTGCACATCGATTGGGAGGGGGTCGAATCCGGTGCGCCGTGTGAATCTGCCGATCTCAACACTTGGTTGCTCTGTTGCTCTCACGCTGCAGTGCAGCGATGGGGCGTTGAGGTTGCCGGCTGCTGCTGTCCAGCTTCGGTTCTCCGCGGTGTAGGTGCAGTAGTAGGCATCAAGGTGCAGGTTGAGCCCGGCAGAACACCCGATGTCGATAAGGGCCGAGTCAGTCGTAACCGGGTGGTGCGCTAGCGCCAGCCTGAGAATTGCCGAGCGAGAAACGTCGTTTGTTTGTGTGTGGCGTGTGCTGACGAGAGCAGCGATGTCTTGACTGAACTCTCTGCAGAAATCGTTGAGGTCGCGCAGTAGGTCAGCGACACGTGCTTCGCGTTGATGGGCTCGTCCAGTGACTGAGGGAAATCGCTGTGCGAGCGGTGAGTTTGGATGCTTGAGTACGAGGTGGTGCACTGCCGCAAGAAAAAGCACCGGTCGTCGTTGCGGTCCTGGAGCATTGTTTAAGAGTTCGCGAATATGCGAGCGCGGGTCACTAGCAATGGCTTCAGAAATGTCGGCGTAGAGCGGAGCGCGTGAGCCGGTCGTTGCTGCAAAGTCTCGGAATAACTCTGCGAGTTCGTGATCTCCCGACGGCTCGTGCGGCATTCTCGTAGCGTAGGTGCCGGGCAATGTCGGATCTCGTGCTGAGTCGTGGCACGATGTTGGCGTATGGATTTCATCACCGAACTCGAGGCCCGTGGGCTTATCCACGACACGACTGATCGTGAGCAGTTTTCTGCCCGGTTAGCGTCAGGATCAGTTGGGGTGTACGTCGGCTTTGATCCAACTGCAGATTCATTACATGTCGGCCACCTGCTTGGTCAGGTGGGTCTCCGCCGATTTCAGATGAACGGTCACCGAGTCTTTCCGCTCGCCGGTGGCGCAACTGGGATGGTTGGCGATCCGAGTGGACGTTCTGAAGAGCGCAATTTGCTGACCCGTGACGAACTCGAACATAACGTGCGCAGCATCTCTCATCAGCTCGAGGGGATCTTGGATTTCTCGGGACCAAACCCCGCCACGATGGTGAATAACGCTGACTGGACCGAGCAGATGCCGCTTCTCGAATTTTTGCGGGATGTCGGCAAGCACGTGTCAGTTCCTCAGATGCTTGCTAAAGATTCGGTGAAATCTCGGTTGTCGGCTGAGTCTGGTCTGTCGTTTACAGAGTTCAGTTACATGCTGTTGCAAGCCAATGACTTTCGGCACTTGCATTCCGCTCACAATGTTGAATTGCAAATGGGTGGCAGCGACCAATGGGGCAACATTGTTGCGGGAATCGATCTGATTCGTCGCACCTCAGGTGCATCCGTATTTGGGTTGACGTGGCCGCTGCTGACGAAGAGTGATGGTACGAAGTTTGGAAAAACGGCCTCGGGAGCCGTGTGGCTTGATCCTGAACGAACGAGCCCGTATCAGTTCCGTCAGTTTTGGTTGCAGACCGATGATGCTGATGTGCGTGATCGCCTGTTGCGGTTTAGTTTGCAGCCAATTGAAGAGATTGAGTCGATCCTCACAGAGCACGAAGCGGCCCCTCATGAGCGAGCCGCCCAACGCTCGCTGGCGCATGAGCTCACGGCAATGGTTCATGGCGAGCCAGCGGCGCGTGCTGCTGGTGCGGCAGCAGCGGTGTTGTTCGGGTCTGACCCTCGAGAGGCAGATGCCGATGCAATGGCGGTTGTTGCAGGCGAGTTGGCGTTGACTGAGGTTGCTGCAGCAGATTGCGCAGACCTGCCTGATCTGCTGGTTAGGTGTGGGTTAGCGAAGTCGAAGGGTGATGCCCGTCGCACGTTAGAGCAGCGAGGATTTCGTTGTAACGGTGAGGTTCTCGACCTTGATTCTGATGTGTTGCAAATTGCCCCACTCGAGGGCGGATACCGATTGATGCAGAAGGGACGAACGTCACATCATCTTCTGCAGATTTTTTCTTGACGCAGGGTTGTGCACGCACCGCGCGAGCAGTAGTGTTTCAATTCGCCCCAAAAACCGAAAGGTTCGAGGGTGACACCTAGTCACGAAAGTGAAAGTGTCAGAGCAGTAGCTCCTTGAAAACGGAAGAGAAGACAGAACGCCAGTGCGGGCAGTCGGTCAGGGGAAACTTAGGTTTCTGAGATTCGACTGTCTGTCAATTCAGTTGCCGGGTTTCCACCCGGTGACAAACTAAGTAATAAGTCAAGATTGCAGTCACTGAGTAAATTCCACTCACACTGCGCTCGACCATCAGCCGCTCGGTGGAGGAACAACCGTTCCGATATCGGCAGGTTTTTGTTGGAGAGTTTGATCCTGGCTCAGGACGAACGCTGGCGGCGTGCTTAATACATGCAAGTCGAACGAGGTCCATCCGATCTTCGGATTGGTGAAGACCTAGTGGCGAACGGGTGCGTAACACGTGAGAAACCTGCCCCGGTCTCTGGAATAACAGTTGGAAACGACTGCTAATACCGGATGCCGTCGGACCATCGCATGATGGATCGACGAAAGGGTTACCGGACCGGGAGGGTCTCGCGGCCTATCAGCTTGTTGGTGAGGTAACGGCTCACCAAGGCATCGACGGGTAGCTGGTCTGAGAGGATGGTCAGCCACACTGGGACTGAGACACGGCCCAGACTCCTACGGGAGGCAGCAGTAGGGAATATTGCACAATGGGCGAAAGCCTGATGCAGCAACGCCGCGTGCGGGAAGAAGGCCCTAGGGTTGTAAACCGCTTTCAGCAGGGAAGAAAATGACGGTACCTGCAGAAGAAGGTGCGGCCAACTACGTGCCAGCAGCCGCGGTGACACGTAGGCACCAAGCGTTGTCCGGATTTATTGGGCGTAAAGAGCTCGTAGGCGGTTCAGTAAGTCGGGTGTGAAAACTCTGGGCT
>LFFE01000031.1 GCA_001510385.1 Actinobacteria bacterium casp-actino5
CGTGAGGCGATTGCGACCTGTCGCGAAGTCACCGCACATCTCGTCGAGGTCTCAGGATCTGATCCGGCCAGTTTGTTGGCATCGTCGACCCCATACCTTCGGATGCTCGGTACGACGGTCTGCGCTGGGCTTCTTGCAGGCAGTGTGATCGGACTTGACGAAAACGACGAGTTCGAGGCCACAAAGATTGCCTCTGCACGTTTCTTCTGCGAGCAGTTACTGCCTGCTGCTCTTGGCTGGGCGAGTGCGGCAAAGATGTCATCTGAGACGTTGTATGCCATCGCCGCAGATGCGTTCTAGCTTCTGATCTACAACAGTTGTAGGAAGATTCTTCCAATCACAACTTAGAAATGTTTAGTCGAAATGACTCAACATTTGTAGGTTTCTGTCGTTGAGGTCGCTAAGTTATCCACATGGCACTCGATCCAAAGAAGTGGACGACGAAGACTCAAGAGGCTGTCGCTGAAGCTGCAGATCAGGCGCGGACGCTTGCAAACCCGCAACTCACCGCCGATCACCTTCTTGCTGCGATTGCTTCCCAAGAAGGGACTGTCGCTGCCGCGCTGCTCTCAAAACTCGGTCAAGCGCCAGGCATGGTGGCGAACCGTGCCAACGACGCCATTGCGAAACTTCCGCAGGCTCAAGGTTCTGACGAGCCACGTATGGACCGTGAACTCGCCAACGTCTTTGATAACGCTGACTCATACCGCAAAGACCTCACGGACGACTTTCTCTCGGTCGAACACCTCCTACTCGCAATGAACCAACGAGTCGGTGTCGGCTCAGAGGAAATGCTGCAAGCCCTGAAAGAAGTCCGCGGCAACCATCGCATCACCGACCAAGATCCAGAAGCAAAATTTGCGGCACTCGAAAAGTACGGTCAAGACCTCACTGCGCAGGCGGCCGCTGGAAAGATCGATCCGGTCATCGGGCGCGACGACGAAATCCGTCGAGTGATTCAAGTTCTCAGCCGGCGGACCAAGAACAACCCGGTACTCATCGGTGAACCAGGAGTAGGTAAAACCGCAATTGCTGAAGGGCTTGCCCGACGAATATCTGACGGCGACGTTCCTGAAGGCTTAAAAGGCAAACGGCTCATCTCACTCGATATCGCATCGATGCTCGCTGGAGCGAAATATCGCGGCGAATTCGAAGAACGCCTGAAGGCAGTTCTCAAAGAAATCACCGACTCAGCAGGCGAGATCATCACCTTTGTCGATGAACTGCACACCATCGTTGGTGCCGGAGCATCCGAAGGCGCCATGGATGCAGGCAACATGATCAAACCGATGCTGGCCCGCGGTGAACTCCACCTCATCGGCGCAACCACGCTCGACGAATACCGAAAATATGTCGAGAAAGACCCGGCCCTCGAACGCCGCTTCCAACAGGTCTATGTCGGTGAACCGTCAGTCGAAGATACTGTGGGCATTCTTCGAGGACTCAAAGAACGATACGAAGTCCATCACGGTGTTCGCATCCAAGACTCTGCGCTTGTGTCTGCTGCAGTGCTCTCGAATCGCTACCTCACCAACCGATTCCTGCCGGACAAAGCAATCGACCTTGTCGATGAAGCAGCCTCAAAACTCCGAATTGAAATCGACTCGATGCCAACCGAAATCGATGTCGTCGAGCGACGAATTCTTCAACTTGAAATCGAACAAGTTGCACTCGAAAAGGAACACGACGACATCAGTCGCGAGCGTCTCGATGCTCTTCACAACGAACTCGCAGCGCTTAACACCGAGTGCTCCGCGATGAAACAACGTTGGGAATCCGAAAAGCAGGCCATTGAGGCGATCCGAAACCTCAAAGAAGAGCTCGAACAACTCCGAAGTCAGGCTGAGCGAGAAACCGATCTCAATGTCGCAGCCGAAATTCGATATGGCCGAATTCCTGAACTTGAACGACGCATTGACGATGCAACTGCTCACCTCAACGAACTTCAACAAACCTCGCGTATGTTGAAAGAAGAGGTCGATGCAGAGGACATCGCTGAGGTCGTGGCGAAGTGGACGGGTGTGCCAATTGCCAAACTGATGGAAAGTGAGATGGCAAAACTCATCCACCTCGAAGATTCCCTTCACCAGCGAGTTATCGGACAGCACGAGGCGGTCACCGCAGTGGCAAATGCTGTTCGTCGCAGTCGGGCAGGAATCAGCGATCCGAATCGTCCGATCGGATCGTTCATGTTCCTCGGACCAACCGGGGTTGGCAAAACTGAACTTGCCCGAGCACTCGCCGAATTCCTCTTCGATGACGAACGGGCGATGGTCCGCATTGACATGGGCGAATACATGGAGAAGCACACGGTGAGTCGGCTGATTGGTGCACCTCCCGGATACGTCGGCTACGACGAAGGCGGCCAGCTAACCGAAGCAGTGCGTCGACGCCCCTACGCAGTTGTTCTGCTCGATGAGATCGAGAAAGCCCACCCCGATGTCTTCAATGTGCTGTTACAAGTGCTTGATGATGGACGACTGACCGATGGCCAAGGGCGAACGGTTGATTTCACAAACGCGGTGCTCATCATGACGTCAAATCTTTCGAGTGACCCATCATCATTCTTTAAGCCTGAGTTCCTCAATCGCGTTGATGACATCATCCGATTTGGTGAGTTGAACCAGGCTGATCTCCGACAGATCGTTGAAATCCACATCGATCGTTTACGAACAAGGCTCGACGAAAGCAAACGTATTCAACTGTCGGTGAGCCCAGCCGCGCTCGATCACCTAGCTCAAACTGGCTTCGACCCGGCCTTTGGTGCTCGACCGCTGAAGCGAGTGATTCAACGAGAGATTGGCGACCGCGCTGCAGTCATGATTCTCGAAGGACGCGTCACCGATGGCAGCTCGCTCATCGTTGACATGAACGGTGGGACGCTTCAACTCACAGCGTCGGAATAAGGCGTTCTTTGAGATCGCGCTTTAAGAACTTGCCGCTTGCGTTGCGCGGCAGTTGCTCATCAAGAGTCCAGACATATCGGGGCACCTTGTGCTTCGCGATACTTGCGCCCAAGAACTCTTGAAGTTGTTCTGCTGTTAACGACGATCCTGGGTGGAGGTAGATCGCCACACCAACCTCTTCACCGAGGCGATCATCTGGAACACCGAATACCGCAGCCTCAGCAACCGCTTCATTCTGGTAGATCGCTGCCTCGACTTCGGCTGAGTACACGTTCTCTCCACCGCGCAGCACCATGTCTTTTGCGCGGTCAACGATGTAAATGAAGCCATCGTCGTCAACCATCGCAATATCACCGGTGTTAAACCAGCCCTCACGAATGGCATCTGCGGTTGCATCAGGAAGATTGATATATCCCTTCACGACAATTGGTCCGCGAACGCAGAGTTGTCCGCGCGCCTCGGGTGTCATTTCAACTTCATTGCCCTCATCATCGACGAGCTTCACGTCACACACCGGAACAGCGCGACCACATGATGCGGGCTTTTCAACAAAGAACTTCGCAGCGTTCGCAGTCACAATGCCATGGGTCTCTGTGAGCCCATACCCAGTTGAGGGAGCACCCTTCGACAGGCTTTTGTCAATTTTCTCCACAAGGTCAGGTTGAAGTGCGGCCCCGCCACCGCCCATTCCTTGAATAGTGCTCGTGTTGCGCTTCTCCCAATCTGGATGAGAGATGAGTTCACGGCTCATCGTTGGCACACCAGAGAACGTCGTCACACCTTCACGTTCAATGAGCTCAAGCGCCCGACCTGGATCCCACTTATAGGTAAGAACGATCTTTCCACCCACGAGAGTGCATGGCTGCAACAAACAGTTGTTGGCGGTCACATGGAACAACGGTGTTGGCGCCATGTACACCGGCTGACTTGCAGCATCGGTGAGGTTGCCCATTTCTTTGCCCTCGATATCGCCAGCTGCTTTCGCTTTCGCTTCTGCTGTTGCCGCTGTCAAACTCATGAACACCAGATTCATGACATTGTGCACGGAACCACGGTGGGTGAGCTGTGCGCCCTTCGGGAAGCCAGTCGTTCCCGAGGTGTAGAAGATGCAGACGTCATCGTCTGGGTCAATCTCGGCGGCAGGGAGTTCAGTTGGTGCAGTCGACCCGTCGACGACGTCACTCCATCGCGAACAATCAGCAGGAAGCTCACGATCGCTTCGCACAGAAATCACATGCATCGGCGATTCAGCACGAATGTCGTCGAGTACAGGCAGGAGACGTTCAATTCGCTCGTCATCGACGACAGCAACCTTCGGTTGCGCGTCGGTCATGCCAAATTTCATCTCTTCTGATGTCCACCACGCGTTCATCCCCACAACGGCAGCACCGAGTGAAACTGTCGCCCAATACGTCATCACCCATTCGGGGAAGTTGCGCATCGAGATCGCCACACGATCTCCGTTGGTAACGCCATGGGCATCGCGCAAATGGTGTGCAAGTGATCGAACAGTTGCTGCAACCTCGGCATAGGTGTAACGCTCGTCTTCGTAGACGATGTAGTCACGGTCGGCGTACCCGGCAGTGAGTTCCCAAAAGGCTCGCATTGTTGGTGGAGCATTTTTAAACACACGCATGGGAATGCCACGCACAGTGATTTCCTCCATCTCAAACTGGCCGCCAGCAGCAGCCATTTCTTCCCAAGTCGACAAATAATGCTGCATCAGAGGCGTAGGCATAGATCAGTATCTTTGCCGATGACCCGCCTACTGCTCTCATTGGCAATGATGCGAACGAGGCACCAAGTCAGGTTAAGAGATGACTCACGACAAGGTCTCGTAAGCGATCAATACCGATGTTCTTTGATGCAGAGACCCACACAATGTCACCTTGCTCAAGCATGCAGCCCTCTGCGAGATCACGTTTCCGCCGTTGGCGTTTAGCTGACTTCACTTTGTCTGACTTGGTTGCGACAACGGTATGCGGCACTTCGTTGTACCTCAGCCATTCGAGCATTTGAACATCAAGTGGTGTTGGCCCAATTTCACTATCGACCAGCACAAACACCATGACAAGTTCTTCGCGGTCAAGGAGATAGCCCTCAATCATTGACGACCAGTCACCACGAATGTGGCCTGGAACTTTTGCGTAGCCATAGCCCGGAAGGTCAACGACCGCTCCGCCACTAGCATGAGAAAAGACATTGATCAATTGCGTTCGGCCAGGAGTGTTCGACACTCGGGCGAGCTGTCGCTGATGAGCAAGCGCATTGATTAGGGAACTCTTGCCAACATTCGAACGACCTACAAACGCAACCTCGGGGCCCATTTCAGGAAGTTGATGAACTCGAGTACCCGATTGCACAAAGGTCAACTGAAGAGGTTTAGATGCCACGACTCATCACCCAGAAATCAGTGTCGCAAGTGCCCACACCGAGGCAATGAAGCCAAGCGTTGCATACAGCAAACTTCGAAATAGAGGGGGGCGAGGCGGTGGGCCATCTGTTAACGCCTCGATCGATCCTTCTGGTGGGGTGGGTGGACGAACGAGCGCGAGCAAGTTACCGACACACAGCGCTCCACCAAGTGCCAGTAGTAACCATGCAATGAGGTCCTCTCCGAGGAACATCTCAACAGTCTGCCGCGCGACACTGCTGTATGGCATCCATTGCTGAAACAACTCCTCAGAACGTGGCTGATCTCTTTTCGATGTCTACAGCCATGCTGGTGTTCGATGACGGACTTGAGATCTCAAGTGCAGATCTCCTCACCCGTGCCGAGCAACGCCTCGCTCACCTCGGTGCTCAAGGGTTCGCGCAGGGAGATCGGATGGCACTCCACCGAGGAAATGACGTTGAAGCGATCGAACTGCTCCTTGCTGCAGCGCTCGGTGGAATTGTTGTGGTGGCTGTCAACACGAAGTATTCGACAGTTGAGGTTGATGATCTCGTGCAACGATCAGGCGCTCGTCACCCCGACCTCTCCAGCACCGACACCGCCCCACCAACCGTGCTCGCCGATGCCCTCGACCTGCCATTCATTATCTTCACGACATCCGGTACCACCTCAAAACCGAAGATGGTGCTGCATCATCAGCGTTCCATCGTTGAACACACTGTTGAGATCGTGGACCACTTCGGATACTCGCCATCAGACACTGTTCTCATGGCGCTACCGCTCTGTGGAACCTTCGGACTCAGCAGCCTCCTTGCTGCTGTCGCTTCGGGTGCTCGAGTGCTCGTTCATCAATTTTCGGTTGACATCACAGCGGCTTTGACACGCCGTGAGCGCGTCACCGCAATGAATGGCAGCGACGACATGTTCCACCGGCTGCTGCTCGCAGATGCCGATCTCTCACACCTTCGGCGCAGCGGATACGCGCAGTTCAACACCTCGCTCACCGACATCGTGACACGAGCCGAGGCAGCAGGCGCACGACTGACTGGCCTCTACGGGATGAGTGAAGTCCAAGCTCTCTTCTCGTTACGCGATCCACAACTCGACACCGACCAGCGCTCGCGTGCCGGTGGAACGTTGGTGTCTCCACGAGCAGGTGCGCGAGTGGTCGATGGTGAACTGCAACTTCGGGGGCCAAGTTTGTTTTCCGGCTACCTGCAAGAGGGTGGTGCTGCGGTTGATCACGAACTGACGTCTCAATACCTCGTTACCGATGATGAAGAAACCGTTTGGTTCAAAACCGGCGATCTCGCAGAAATGGATGACGACCGCACGTTCCACTACATCTCAAGACTTGGTGACATTCTTCGTCTCGGCGGATTTCTTGTTGCTCCCGCGGAAATCGCCGAAGCACTCTGTGACGCCCCAGATATTGCTGATGCACAAGTTGTTGCGGTCGGGCTTGAATCTGGCTCGCGGCCCGTTGCATTCGTTATTCCAGAACATGGAGCAACCATTGATGAAGAGGCGGTCATTGAGTTCTGTCGAGGGCGACTTGCGCGTTACAAAGTCCCTGTCCGTGTGATTCCTCTCGATGCATTCCCCATCACTGATGGGCCGAACGGCGTCAAGATTCGGCTGACAGAACTTCGCGACCGTGCCGCAGATCTTTTACGCTAACGGCCAATCAGCGAACCCTCACGAGGATGTTGACTGCGAGAACTTCCGGGTTGCAATCATCGAAAATACCACGATGAGACCGACCGACCAGAGCAGCGATATCCACGCATCATTGCCGACAGGAAGTCCGTTATAAAGAGCTCGCGCTGCATTTGTGACCACAGTGAATGGGTTCGCATTGGCAACCACTTCAAGCCAGCTCGGCATAGTTGATGGGTCAACGAATGCCGATGACACAAACGTCAATGGAAACATCCAGATAAATCCAGCAGAGTTCGCTGCTTCAACTGATGACACTGTGAGACCAATCAATGCTTGCACCCAACTCAGCGCATACGAAAAGAGCACAAGCAGCCCTGTTGCAATCAACGCTTCGAGAATTGAGCCACCGAAGCGAAAACCCAACAAAAACGCGGCGGTGAGCATGACGCAAAAAGTGAGGAGGTTGCGCACCAGGTCACTGACCGTTCGCCCGATGATGACCGCCGAGCGACTCATTGGGAGCGACCGCAGACGGTCAACAAGTCCCTTTGAAAGATCTTCTGCAAGTCCGATCGACGTGAAGGCAGAGCCAAAGACCAATGATTGACTGAAAATACCGGGCATGAGGAACTGGTCGTAGTTGTCAAACCCGGGAATCGAAATGGACCCGCCAAAAACGTACGCAAACAGCGCCAGGAACATGATCGGCTGAATTGTCGCAAAGATCAGCAATTCGATATTGCGAGGAATCACCCGCAGATGGCGTTCGGCCTCGACAAGTGAGTCATGCATCGTCAACTTCAAGCGGTTCACGACTGCTCCTCCTCACCTGAGGCTGCATGACCAGTCAGTGCAAGAAAGACATCGTCAAGAGATGGACGCCGAACAACGACATCAAGGACGTCGACACCGGCATCGTCTAGCGCACGAATCACACTTGGCACCACTCGGTCTCCCGCAACGATCGGTGCCTCGAATGTTCGGTCATCACGAATCTCAACTCGACCAGAACACATCGGAGCGAGCACTGAAAGGGCGACCTCTCGATTCTCGGCCCGAGCGATCGATACCTGCAGCAACGCTCCACCGGTTCGCGTTTTCAACTCATCTGGAGAGCCCTCTGCAATCACTTGGCCATGATCAATGACAACAATTTGCTCAGCCAAACGATCGGCTTCTTCGAGATATTGCGTCGTGAGTAGCACTGTCGTGCCATCGGCAGCGAGGTCCTCAATGACATCCCACATGCCGAGTCTGCTTCGTGGGTCGAGGCCTGTTGTTGGTTCATCTAAAAACAGCACAGATGGATGAGCAATCAAGCTCATGGCGATGTCAAGGCGACGGCGCATTCCTCCTGAGAAGCCCTTCACCACACGGTCTGCGGAATCGGCAAGATCAAATCGGTCAAGCAAGTTTCCTGCCCGCAATCGCGCTTCGGTGGTGCCGAGGTGAAAAAGCCGACCGACGTACACAAGATTCTCTCGAGCAGTTAAACGCTCGTCAACAGCTGCGTACTGGCCCGTCAGACCAATGCGCCGGCGAACATCATCAGGCTGAGCCACAACGTCAATGCCATCGATTGTTGCCATTCCAGCATCTGGTCGAATGAGCGTGGTGAGGACTTTGACCGATGTTGTCTTTCCTGCACCGTTCGGGCCGAGAAGCCCGTACACCGCCCCAGTGGGCACCGCCAGGTCGACTCCGTTGAGCGCAAGAGTGTCGTCGAAGCGCTTGACAACTCCACGCATTTCAACTGCAAACCGTTCAGTCACTCGTGGAGTATGCCTGAAATGCCCTCGGGTTAGACGCCGCCACGCGCCGCGTTCTCGAATCTGGTGTATTGGCCGAGCCAGACCAACTTTCTCGTACCAATCGGTCCGGCACGATGTTTCGCGACGATCACCTCAGCACTTGCCCGGTCATTCGTCTCTGGGTTGTACACCTCGTCGCGATACAAGAACATGACAACGTCGGCGTCCTGCTCGAGCGATCCTGATTCGCGCAAGTCAGACAACATCGGCCGCTTATCAGAGCGTTCTTCCAACCGTCGGCTGAGCTGACTCAGCGCCACGATTGGAACCTCAAGCTCACGGGCAAGGATTTTCAGGTTTCGGCTGATCTCTGACACTTCGAGTTGTCGGTTCTCCGCGAAGTTGCCTGAGGTCATGAGTTGGATGTAGTCGATCACGATCAATCCGAGCCCGCCGTAACGAGCCTTAATGCGACGTGCTTTTGCCCTGATTTCCATGACTGTGACGCGTGGATTGTCATCGAGAAGCATCGGCACTTCAAGGCGGCCGATCGCCTTACCGATCTTTGTCCAATCAGTGTCTTGAAGGTCACCTTTTCGCATCTTCATCGAGTCAACACGAGCCTCGGAGGACAAAATTCGATGGGAAAGCTCGGTGTGTCCCATCTCGAGAGAGAACACAAGCACTGGTTGTCCAGAATGCATCGCTACGTGCGAGGCAATGTTGAGCCCGAAGGCACTCTTTCCCATCGAAGGTCGCGCGCCAACGATGTAGAGAGCGCTTGGTTGTAGTCCCGATAGCAACTCGTCGAGGTCAACGAACCCTGTTTGAACACCAGTGACCACGTCGCCGCGGTGAAAGGTGTCTTCGAGTTGTTGGAAAATTTCAGGCAACAGATCATCGAGACTCCGCGTCGTGTCAGCGACGCGGGCTTCAGCGATCTCAAAGACTCGCGATTCAGCAGCATCAAGCGCCTGAGCAACATCATCAGGTTCGCCATAGGCAAGTTCAGCGATATCACCTGCGACGAAAATAAGCCGACGGAGCAGCGCCGTGTCCTGCACGATCTTTGCGTAGTGCCCAACGCTCGACACTGCCGGCGTCATGTTCTGTAGTTCGTGAAGACTTTCGGAACCACCAACTTCGTCGAGTAATCCGGCGCGACGCAGTTCGTCGCCAACGGTGATGACATCTACGGGGCCTGCACTCGAGTACAACGATCGAACCGCATCATAAATGTGCCGATGCGCAGGTCGATAGAAGTCATCTGGTCGAAGCCCGAGCTCTGAAACCGTACCGATCGCTTCGCGCGACAGCAGTAACGCTCCAAGAACCGACTCTTCAGCTTCAAGGTTGTGCGGAGGTACCCGACCGACCGACCCAGAGCGACGGCGACCTCCTCGCTCGTTTCCGCGCGATGATGCTCTGCCTGTCGGCCCATTTGAGAATGCAGCCTCCGGAGCATATTCGTCTGGTGGTAACGGTGGAAATGGTGCGTCTTCGCTCATCAGGTCTCTACTCTCTCACGTCTTGCCTGTGGGAAGGAAGGGGTACAACTCTGTGGAAAAGCATGTGGATACCACTATGGATAAACATGTGGAAGGCCTTCAGGTGGCCGGTGGATTTAGCAGTAAACATGCAACAACCGGCTCGATGCTAAATCGAGCCGGTTGTGTACACAGCGTTGTAGTTCCTAAATAATCAGGAAGGAACCACCTCGACAGTAATTGGGAACGACACCTCGGGATGTAGAGATGCGGTCACCACATGCTGTCCAGCGGTCTTAATCTGCTCGCCAACTTCGATCTTGCGGCGATCGATCACCACTGACGATTGTGCTTCAACAGCGTCGGCAATATCAGCAGCGGTAACAGAGCCGAAGAGTTTGCCTTCGCTTCCGACCTTTGCCTCGATGGTAAACACCATTGGTACCAGTTTCGAAGCAACCGTTGTTGCCGCCTCGCAATCGCTCGCATCGCGGAGGTCGCGAGCCCGACGCATTTTTGCTGCCTGCTCAACTGCCCCATCAGTTGCAATCATCGCTTTGCCTTTTGGAAGCAGATAGTTGCGGGCGTAACCGTCAGCCACATCAACAATGTCGCCGCGCTTGCCAAGGTCCTGCATGTCATCACGAAGAATGACCTTCATTTCAGGCCTCCTCTCCCTCATCGGTCGTGGCTTCGGTCTGCTCGTCGACCTGGTCCTCCATTACCTCATCGTTCTCGGCCTCGTTGTTCTCAACGACCTGATCCTCGTTGCGAGGACGACCACCATCACGCGACGGGCGACCACGTGATGCCGAAGCAACGCGACGGGCATACGGCAACAAGCCCATCTCGCGAGCGACCTTGATGGCATTAGCCACCTCGCGCTGCTGCTGGACGTCGTTTCCATTGATGCTCCGACCGCGGATCTTTCCACGATCACTCATGAAGCGCGAGAGGAGGTCTACGTCTTTGTAGTCGACGTATTCAACTTTCTCGATGATAAGCGGGCTGGTCTTTTTCTTGAATTTGCGTGGAGCAGCATCTCGTGAGCGCTGTCCGCGGGCTGGGCTCGTGGCCATATTTCTCGGTCCTCCTGGACGAATGTGGTGAAACTACGAATGTTGTGTGATCAGAACGGCTCTTCGTCGCCGTAGACCGGATCGGGTGCTGCTTGACCTGACTGACTTGGGGCACCGCCACCAAAGCCACCACCGGACCGTTCGGTGCGCTCGACCTGTGCGGTCGCCCAACGAAGGCTTGGTCCGATTTCGTCGGCCACTACTTCAAAAACTGTGCGCTTCTCGCCAGCATTCGTCTCATAGTCGCGCTGTTCCATGCGACCAGTCACAATGCAGCGATTGCCCTTCGTGAGGGTTGCGGCAGCGTTCTCACCGAGATCGCCCCAACACACGATGTTGAAGTAGGACACTTGCTCTTGCCATTCACCGTTGACCTGATAGCGACGATTGACCGCGAGGGGAAAACTTGCAACGCCGCGACCACCAGTGGTGTAGCGGAGCTCAGGATCGCGGGTGAGGTTACCAATCAGGGTGATGGTGTTTGTTGCCATCTTTAACTCCCTTCGTACGCTGCGCTCAGGCAGCAGCTCCGGTCATACCGCGACGCTCTGCCTCGGCCTCGGGTAGACGGATGAGTTTGTGGCGAACGATGTCGTCCGCAAGACGGAGGGAACGCTCAAGTTCATCAAGAGCACCTGCTGGTGCAACACACTCGACAACGAGGTAGTACCCCGATTCTTTCTTATTGATTGGATAGGCGAATGCTCGCTTACCCCACCAATCGGGCTTGCCATGGAGGGAACCTCCGGCTGTAATGATGCCATCGGAAACCGTCTTTACCCAAGACTGGGCCTTCGGGTCTTCGACGTCTCCGTCGACGATCACCATGAGTTCATAGGCACGATTCATGTGCTAGTTAACTCCCTTCGGACGTGGCCACCATATGTGGCCGTTGGCCCCACATGCACCAGATTGTTTCCGGCGAGGTGGAGCAGGGTGGATATGGAAAGGGAGACGATACCGCTAATCGCGTCAACTTCGACATAACAAGAATGTTGTATGAAGGGTGTATCACTCTGTTGATGTCGAAGAAGAACAAGTTTGGTCTACAAGAGTGATGGTGCTATTCGCGTGAATGCCCAACTCGGCAAGATCACCCTCCGCGACCTCAAGTGCGAAGACGTAGTTTGCGGGCGTTTGGTAGCGGGGGCAGTCGTTGCCGTTAGATGCAAGACAAGGCGACATGTTCGTGGCATCAAGCAACACTCCATCTTGATCAAAAAATGCAATTGAAAGATTGATCAGAGTGCCCTTCATCCAAAATGCGCCAGAGGTGGGTTGCTCTTGAACAAACAACATGCCATCAGCAGCGCCGAGAGTTGTGACTCCCATTAATCCCCGGCGGCGCTCATCACTCGTATCCGCAACCCACACGCAGCGGTCAAGCCTCTCAGTGTCGCCCACAGAATCAGCCGTTGAAATGCGCATGATCTGTCGATCGAACCCAGTCGGTTCTTGAGGCACGTCGATTGTTTCATTAGTTGGAGACGTTCCACAGGCAGCGATCGCTCCGACCACCACGACTGCTGTCGCAAGTCGCATCGTGTGAAGATTCATCACACAGGAACGACACGAAGCAGATGATGCCAACGGCAGCTACAACATGCCTCGACAACATACGCCCGCAAGTCTCTTCCCGCCGCAGACAATTCGCGCAACTCTTTTGATGACGACACACATCGGCCATGTGCTGGAAGTCGGTGTCCGAACACATATGTCACCAAACGAAGACTGTCCTCTTCGCAAATTGGACACGTCGCTTCGGTTTCCGTACCAACGTTTGCTGCGGCCCGAATAAGTTCAGGGTGGGCATCACACACCTCATCGCGACGCAAACGGCCTATCCGAACCTGATTGATCAACATCCGACGGGCGAGACGATGATCGACAACTCCGCCTCCATCAGTTGAGCCACGCATTGAGCCAACCGAGAATGAGCCGACAACCGACATGTCTCGACAATAGCGGTGAATCGCCTGCCGGTCACTTGGTGTTATTTAAATCGCCGAGAGTTCGGTTTCGATCAGGTTCGCTGGCCTGGGTCGACCAAAGAGATAGCCCTGGCCTCGATCACACTTGAGATCACGCAATCGTTGCAACTGCAACGGGCTTTCAACTCCTTCAGCGACCACCGTCAATCCAAGGGCTCGCCCGAGTTGAATCACCGCCTCAACAATTGTTGAGTCCTCATCTTCGATGCCAAGACCACTGACAAAGCTTCGATCAATCTTGATCGCCTCAACAGGGAACCGCTTTAGATAGGTCAATGATGAATACCCCGTGCCGAAGTCGTCGACGCTGAGGTGGATACCCAGCCCACGAATTTCTCGAAGAGTTGACGTCGCTGCTCGGGCGTCAGCAAGCAAGGCTGATTCAGTGATCTCAAACCACACCGAGTCGGGGTCGAGTCCAGTCTCATCGAGAATCTCAACGACCGTTGGTAAAAACGAACTATCGACAAGTTGACGACTACCAACGTTCACAGCAACCGAGCCATTCGCAAACGAGTGGCCGGCAGCACGCCACCGTGCCATCTGTGACAGCGAATTCCGCATCATCGAAGCCCCGAGTGAAACCAAGAGACCCGACTCCTCGGCAAAAGGAAGGAACTCAGCTGGAGGTAGCAATCCTCGGTCAGGGTGAAGCCATCGAGCAACGACTTCGAACCCGACGATTCTTCCGCTTTGGAGTTCAACGATCGGCTGAAAATACGGCACGATCTCGCCACGCTCAACCCCACGGCGGAGCTCGCCCACCGTCCGAAGGGCCTGCATTCCAGATTCGTGGCTGCCAACTTGAAACGCTTCAACACAATCGCGGCCGCGACTTTTCGCTCGGTACATCGCCGCATCAGCGTCTCGCAGCATCTCGTCTGGTGACATCCCTGCGTCGTGATTTGTCGACCATCCAATACTCACGGTGACGAAAAATTCATGGCCGTCAACAGTCACAGCCGGATGAACCGCAGCCCGAAGACGTTCAGCAGCGGTAGCCGCATCGACAGGGCCGCCGCGCCCATCGAGGACAACAACGAACTCATCGCCACCAAAACGAGCAAGCAAGTCTCCTTCCCGGACTGCTCCCTCCAGCCGTTGTGCCACCTGTCGAAGAAGTTCGTCACCGCGAGCATGCCCCAGGCTGTCGTTCACCACCTTGAAGTGATCAAGATCAATGAACAGCAAGCCGACAAGTCCGGGCCGTGAACCCGTTAACCGTTGCTCAAGCACCTGCATGAAGTACGAGCGGTTGGCAATCCCGGTCAGTTCGTCGTGGCGAGCCGCATGTGTAAGTTGTTCGGCGGTTCGACGCTCCTCGGTGACATCCTCAATGTGATGAATGGCAAACAAAATTCCGTCATCTTCTGACACCGAAACCCTTGTGCGAGTCGTGAGATAGGCCCCGTCTCGCCGTCGATAACGCTGGTCAACAAGGTACGAATCAACCACGCCAAGTTCAAGTTGCGCGCGATGAGATTGAGATGCACGAACATCCTCTGGATGAGTGAGTTCTCTCAACGTGCGACCAACGAGTTCATCGGTCGAACGTTGCAACATGCTGGCGAGAGACTCGTTTGCTTCGACTATTCGCCCATCATCAAGACGAACCAGCACCATTCCGGTCGGTGCTGAGTGGAATGCCTGGTGAAAACGATGGCGAGCTTCATCAAGTGCTCGGCGGTGGCCAGCGACCTCGTCGCGATCGGTCAGCCTGACCAAAATTGGACCCGTGTCGTCAGGTCGCTGAACGGTGACCTCAATCGGCACGACACGACCATCGGTCGTTGTGACCGAAACCTCGACTGCCGCATGAGGCCCACCATGTCCGTCAGAAACCTCATGTGGAAGTCGTGTGATCCATGGCCCCAAGGCGCCACGATCTGGCTCATCTAGCCAGTTGTCAAATGGTGAACCGACGATGGAACTCACAGGTAAACCCAACAGCTCACTGCCCGCTCGGTTTACTTCAACAATCACACCTGAGTGATCAACATGAAGGAGTGCCTCATCAAGAGCGTCGAGTAATGCCCTCGCCGACGTCGCATCACCGACTAGGGCTGGTGCTGAACTCGCCGTCATCTCAGCCGCTGCCGAATTACTCGCGACAGGTGACGAGTTCGATCGCCGTTCACGCATAAGCAGCAACACGCCGATGATGACGACACCCACACCTACTGCCACTGGAGTTGCGAAGGTTGAGAGCGAGCTCATGTCCAGACGCTACTGACCAGCCGATTCAGGTGAAAGGATCATTGTTGACTTGCATACCACTCATCGAGACGAGCCAGCAGTGCCTCTTCGCCAATCAAGCCCTCATCGAGACGAATGTCCATGAGAAAAGCAAGTGCCTTGCCAATTTCTGGTCCAGGCGAAAGACCTAAATGTTCCATCACTCGTTTTCCGTCAAGTTCAGGTCGAAGTGCCTTCAGTTCTTCGGCTACTGCCAACTCAGAAATGCGTGCTTCGAGTTCGTCCATACGACGCGACAACGTCCGAGCTTTTTTCTCATTTCGTGTCGTGCAGTCGCAGCGAGTGAGCACATTGAGTTCGTTGAGAAGTTCGCCCGCGTCTCGTACGTAACGACGAACCGCAGAATCACTCCAACCGAGGCGATACGTGTGGAACCGAAGATGAAGCGCAACAAGCTCTGTGATCGACTCAATGTCCTCATTTGAGAAACGCATTGCGTTGAGACGCTTACGAGTCATCTTTGCTCCAACAACATCATGATGATGGAAGGTTGTCCCCTTACCTTTTTGAAATCCTCGAGTACGGGGTTTGCCAACGTCGTGGAATAGTGCCGCGAGTCGGACTATTCGAAAATCAAAGTTCCGGGCTTCTTCGTTCAGTTCATCATGCGGACGAACGTTCTCGATGACGGCGAATGTGTGCGTGAGGACATCTTTATGACGGTGAATTGGGTCGTGCTCAAGGCGCATCGCGGGAATTTCCGGCAAGAACAAATCCGCGAGACCCGTCTCAACAAGAAACCACAACCCTGCAGTTGGATGTGGGGTGCAAATGATCTTTTCGAACTCGTCCCGAATCCGCTCTGCAGACACGATCTCAAGACGAGGTGCCATCTCTCGCACCGCCGCCAACAGCCCTTCTTCGGGTATGAGTTCGAGTTTTGTGATGAAGCGGGCGGCCCGCAACATTCGCAACGGGTCGTCGCTGAAACTTTCCTGCGGTGCAATAGGTGTTCGCAACACACGCTGCAACAGATCAACTGCCCCGTTGTGAGGATCGACAAGTGTTGGGGTGTCATCTGTGAGCTCGAGTGCCATTGCGTTAACGGTGAAATCGCGCCTCGATAAATCCGTCTCGATGTCATCGGCGTACACCACATGCGGCTTCCGAGATTCGTCGGTATACGACTCGGCTCGAAAAGTCGTGATCTCAAGAATGCGCTCACCAAGACGAGCCCCGACCGTTCCGAACTTTTCACCCTGATTCCAAACCGCATCAGCCCATCCATCAAGACAGGAATGAATCTCATCTGGGCGAGCCGATGTGGTGAGGTCGATGTCATCGGCTTCACCAAAGGAGTCATCGCCAAGCAGTAAGTCACGTACTGTGCCACCCACGACGTAGAGACGGTGGCCGGCTTCTCTGAAACGTTCCGCTAAAGGAGAAAGTTCTTGGAGCACGGGTTCAAACCGGGCAGGGATCACTTATGCGAGGCTACCGCCGACACCGTCTCCAGAAAGTCACCGTTGGCGACTACCGTCAGGGAGAATGCAAGAAGAGCGCTTTCAACCAATCGACGACACCCCACCGTCGAACGCGCTCACCATCGCATCGTCGTCACAGCCAACTCTCCACCTCACAGAGTGGCCATTTGATGTAACGATCGCAATGCTGGTCCAAGCAGACCACACCATTGAGATCGACTCACATCATCTCGTCGAACTCATCGAGCGGGCGTCAGCGCTAGGGGTACGAAAAATTCGGACTGGGGCTCTGCGGGCCACCTCGGCTCAGCGTGTCCTCGCACAGGGGTTTGATGTCATCGACACGCTTGCGCTGCTGTCATTCGATCTGTCACAACCGATCCCCCACCGACGGGAGAGTTCTCGAATTCAACCGCTGCGTCGTCGGCATTACGAGCAGGCGGAAGCGGTCGACCTTGACGCGTTTGGGCCAAAGTGGGCTCAGCACCGCAACGCATTACGTGACACGCGACAGGCCACACTGCATTCTCGAAGTCGACGAGTGAGTGGCGACAACGAGCCGGTGATCGGTTTTGCATTATCGGGATACACCAATGACGTCGGTTACTTGCAACGCCTTGCGGTTTCTCCATCTCATTCTGGGCGTGGTATCGGATGGTCCCTGTCATGTGATGCTCTGCGATGGATGGAGCAACGTGGTTGCGAACGAGTACTCGTCAACACATCCGTGCAGAACAGCGCCGCTTTGCGTCTTTATGAACGCATCGGATTTTCTGAACTGCCTGAACAACTCACGATTGCTGAAATTGAGATGGACATTCCCAAATGATGGGAATTGCTCGACGACGCCATTGCGCAAGTGCGGCAGGTCTCGCAACAGTGTTGCTGGCTGCACTGCTTGCGAATGCTGCTCCATTGGCGCGCGCCTCAGTTACCGCCGATACGGAGACCTCCGGGCTTCGTCTTATCGCATCAACATTTTTTGCGGATGACAGTGTGTCGCTCACCTACGACCTTGTCGTGAATACCCCCGAAATCACTCAACCAACGACCGTTGCGGCAGATCGTCCCTCCCCCACGGGTGATGAGGTCAGCACGTCATCGTCGTCAATCAACGCAACTCCGTCGACGACCCTTGGTGCCTCTCAAGGCGCGGATCCTTCCGAGATCGCCCCACCAGGCGTTTACGAGCCGGCCATGATCGTGCGTGTCGCCATCCACCGTCCGCTCAATGGTGAGTCGTTGACCGATGTGGTCACTGGAAACGCGGGAGACGTTATTGATGTTGTGACCGCACCTCTGAATCAATTTGCGGCGCGTGATGTTGCAACAAATACTGTCTCGCTCAACATTGATGTGCCTCTTCAAATGCGATCGAGTTATCTCGCTTACCTCGGGGATGTTCTCGAATACGTCGATCCTGGAATCACTCCAATTTCAGTTTCGATTATCCGCGGCACAACAGTCATCGCCCATGACGTCACGTTGATCGATGTTGGATGGCAGTACGTCGATGCTGCACCACTCACGATGTCAACTGTTGCACACATCGCAGGTCGTTCGACCTTGACTTCACCAGGAGATGGTTCGCTATCCGCTGAAGATATTTCGCGCGTGAACAACGAGTTGAGTCACCTTGCCTCTCTCCTCATCATCTCTCGGATTCCAATCTCGCTCGCAATTGCACCTGAACTTGCTCCGCTCCTTGTGGACGGCACGATCGCCTCCTCGGAAATCGACGTCGACTTCGATCAACTCCTCGTCGACAACGGGGGTGAGTTGCTCTCCCTCCCACTGCGCAACGTCGACCCATCTGCCGCTGCTCGTGCCGGGCTAGCTGAACGATTCGCTACAGAACTTGATGCTGGCAATCTGTCCCTTCAGAACGCCTTTCCCTCACACATCCCCACTCGCACTATCTGGCTTGTTGACGAGAGCGCAACATCTGACATTGTCACCGAAGAAGGGGCATTGCTTCTTGGTGATCTTGGTGTTCAACGTCTTGTTATGAACGGTGACGCGTATGCCGGCGGAATACCTCACGACAGCCTTGATGTCACCCTTCCTGGGTTGTATGCCGTGGGATCAGCAGCGCTACCGGTAACCATCGCCGACCATTCCGTCGCCCCTTCTGCGACATCAGTAGACACAGCAACCGACCAAGCAGTGCTCGTCACTGCCCAAATCATGGAACGTCGTCATGCGCGTCCAGAGATGGCTCGGTCAATCATTCTGACATCGACTAACTTCGCAGTTCCCAATGCTGAAGTGCTTCTTGCGATTGAGCGCATGCTTACTGACGATCCCACCGTGCAATTCACAACGGCATCTGCGCTTCCATTGCTAACCGCCTCAAATCGTGCGCTAGTTAATTCAACTACTCCCTCAATTGATCTTTCGCAGCGACAGCTCACTGCTGATTCGCTGCGCGGCCTCATCGATGACACCGCCAGCATGTTGGGGATTAGTAACCCGCAAGTCACGAGATGGAACGAACTGCTCGACGATCTCTTTGATGGAAGAGGCGACGGGAAATTTGTCGTTGACATGATCGATCTTGTGACTGCAGAGACCACTGAGGTCCGAAATCGGGTGTCTGTTCCGATGAGTGGCACCGTCAACCTGACGGGCCGCGATACGCCGCTTCCGCTCGTCATTGAGAACAGTGGAACCGAGCCACTTACTGTCCTTGTACGACTAAATGCCCCGCGACTCATTGTCCCAGAAGATCCAGTACGAACCGTGCTGCTCCCAGGAACAAACTCTCTTCAGGTCCCGGTTGAAGCGCGCACAAATGGATCGTTTGAGGTTGAAATTGAAGTGTTGTCGCCCGCTCAAACTCCGGTGGTGAGTGGTGTCACCATCACGACCACCGCAATGACGCTGTCTGGGTTTGGTCGCCTCGTCGGCTTCGGCTTGATCCTTGTTTTGATTTCGTGGTGGATCAGTCATCTGCGTCAACAGCGGCGACAGTGAACGCGTCATTGACCCACCAAGTTGCCGACGCTATTGCAGGTTCTGAGAATGAGATTTCGGAACCCGATTGGATTTCCCCGATCGTGAGGCCAAGTCGCACTAGCGTTCGTGTCGTCCATGACCTCCTTCGATGACTCCCACGGCTCGCCAAGCCAGCTTGAGGACGCCCAAGTTCTGGCTGGGCGTTATCGTCTTGACCGCCGGATTGGTCAAGGCGGTATGGCAGAGGTATGGGTTGCAATCGACGAGCAACTTGATCGACGTGTCGCCGTTAAGTGGTTGAAGTCAAATTTGGCGACTGATGAAGTTGTCGCTGAGCGATTTCGACGAGAAGCGATTGCAGTTGCTCGGCTTAACCATCCCAACATCGTTTCGGTTCATGACATGTTCGAGCACGATGGACGCCAAGCGGTGGTCATGCAATTAGTCGAGGGGCGCAGCCTTCGACAGGTGCTCGACAGCCAGAAGCGGCTCGGGCCTGAGCTCACGATTCATATCGGTGCGTCTGTTGCTGCAGCATTAGATGCCGCCCACGCTGCTGGATTCGTTCATCGGGATGTAAAGCCGGGGAACATTCTCGTCACTGAAGATGGTCGCGTTCTGCTCACCGATTTTGGGATTGCAAAAGGACTTGACGGGGTCGAAGACGACCTCACCAGCGACAACGTCATGATGGGCACTGCGAAATATCTTTCGCCAGAGCAGGTGCGTGGACACAAACTTGACGGTCGAGCCGATCTGTATTCACTTGCGCTCGTGCTGTACGAATGCCTTGCAGGTCGCGTTCCGTTTCTTGGTCAGTCTGACGCTGACACCGCACTTGCCCGCCTGCAGCGCGATCCAACCGACCTCGCACATCTTCGGCCGACGCTTCCAATCAGCCTTGTCAATCTCATCCACCGGACTCTTGCTCGTAATCCTGCACATCGTCCAGCAACTGGTGGTGAACTTCGTCAAGAGTTGATGAATGTCGATACGACACCGCCACAAATTGATGGAACGCCAATCGAGCCTCCAACTCCTCGCCTCCAGCCTGTTCGGCCAGGTGAGTCAGGTCGCCTTCCGCGGGTCGACACGATGATCGCTCCAACTGTTACCGAACCTGCTCCGGTCATCCCCACAACACTTTTTGATGATCCGTCAGTTGGTGCACCTCGAGTTATTCGGCGACCCTGGATTCCAATTGCGCTTGCGAATGCCGTGGTGATCTTCCTTATCGCAGCGCTGATCATCGCAAACCGAAATGGTGACTCCTCTTCAAACGTCTCGCCACTACCTGATCTCACGACGTCACCGGTGGTTGAACGAGATATCGAAGATTCGATCATCCTTGATGACATTGAAGATTCGTTGTCACCTGAGACTCAGATGCCGGTGAGTTCAACCTCGATTGAGCTCACCGCATGGGATCCGTTCGGTGACAACGGATCTGAAAATGATGCGCAGGCCCCTCTCGCCGTTGCAGATGGCAGTCGGGATACCGCATGGTCAACCGAGTGTTACAACGATCAATACCTTGGAGCAAAGCCTGGTGTTGGTCTCATCGTGAGTCTTCCTCAATTGTCGAACGGACGTCTCGAGTTCGAGACGCTCAATGCGCCATTCCAGATTGAGATCTACCGAACGGATGCTGTCGAACCGCCACTTGCTCTTGAGTCGTGGACACAGGTTGGCTCAATGAGTTACGGAAATGAACCAGGTGCTGTCTCAGTGCCTGTCGATGAAGCGTCAACACATCTTGCAATCTGGCTGAAAGGACTCGGACCAGATGAAGCCTGCTCTTCGGCGAACCCTTACAGGGGACGAATCGGTGAACTGCAGTGGCTAACGAACCCCTGAACGACTCCGAGTTAGTTCAACGAGCGCAAGAGGGCGACCGCGACGCTCTTGGCGTCGTGCTGCAGGCCCAATACCAACGGGTGTTCGCGGTCTGCTACCGGATGTTAGGAGACCGCTCTTCCGCCGAGGATCAATCACAGGAGGCACTACTTCGTATCGCACGTGGAATTACCACATTCGAAGGAAATTCAACGTTTGGCACCTGGTGTCACCGAGTGGCGACCACGACATGCCTGGACGAACTTCGTCGACAACGGCGACGTCTTCTGACGACCAGCCTCACCCAAGATGACGACTCGGATCTTGAGATTTCAGACGACGTGGATATCACGACTTCAATCGAGTGGAGTGATGTACGAGCCGACATTCGATCGGCCCTTGATGCAATCCCTATTGAATTTGCGAGGGCGGTCGTCATGCGCGATGTGCTTGAACTCGATTACGTCGACATTGCTGAGTTGAGCGGAATCGCACTAGGGACTGTGAAGTCCAGAATTTCTCGCGGCCGAGCATTGCTTGCTGAATTACTTGGTGGGAACCGTGACGGTGATGTTGAACGTCTAACCAATGGAGACGAGCAATGAGTGACGACAACATCAATCAAGTCGCACCAGACGAGGGCGATGCAGATGCAGTTGTTGTTGCGCGTCTTCGCTCCGCTCTACTCGATGATGTCGCTGTTAACGAGAGCACCCAAGCGCAGGCAATTCTGGCTGCGATTGAAGAGATCGATCGTGATTCGTCGACCGGTGCTGTCGCCGACCTGTCGTCTCATCGACGAACTCGATCGAACTCATGGCTTCAAATAGCGGCAGCAGTCGTCGCCGTTGCGATCGGCGCCGGCGTGTTCTTGCGACTGCAAACCGGTGGCGACGATTCCATTGAACTCTCCATTAAGGAGTCCGCCGTTCAACGATCGCAGGCTGATGCAGCAGATGCGGAAATGGCCGACGATGCAAACGACGCTGTCGGCGGAGCAGTGCCTGAAGCAGAGTCGTTGGAGAGCTCCGTTGCTTCGGAAGAGTTAATGGAGTTGGAGGAAGAGATGGCTCTCGAGTCAGAGGCAACAGCCGATATGGCCTATGAGGCCTCTGCCCTTACCTCAATTTCGCGTGAGCAACTTCCTGAGTTCGTCAATGAATTGCTTGCCCAAAGAGGCATTCGCACACTGATTGGCTCTGTCTGCAGCATTAACGAGGGCGAGTTGCTCGCCGATGTCGAACTTGATGGCCAACTCGTGTCAATCGTTCGTGACATAACATTGACAACCGTTGTTGCGATCAATCTCTCTACATGTGAAGTGATTGCGGAGGTCACGCCCAATGATGAGTAACCGGTGCGCACCGGCTCAACGGTTCCGTTCGAACTGCAGTCGATCGGAACGAAATACTTCAAAATCGCGGCGCAGGGTGCCGAATACATCGCAACTTCACTACAGTCCTGTGAATGGTCGGCAATCCGTTCACCAATGACGACTGGGCAGCTGAGACAGCTGAGCGTGTCGAGAGTGCGGTTGGAACCGTTCGCGACCGCGTCACCAACAACATCGTCAAAGTTGTGCGCGGCATTGTGTTTGGACTGATCAGCCTCATCCTGGGTATTGCGCTACTGGTCATTGCGCTCATCATGGTGACCCGTGCGGTTCAGTCCGGAATCAGCCTCTTCACCGGCAATTCCGGCATTGGTCACAGTCGATCGGTGTATGTGAGTTATCTCATCTCCGGATTGTTGATGCTGTTGGCGGGCGGGCTTGTCATGCGGCGCCGACGCTCACCTGACACCTGATCTGACAGATCGTTAACTTGGAGAATTACATGGAAGCTACACACGAACGCGTCATCATTATTGGCTCAGGCCCGGCAGGTTTGACTGCCGCCATCTACACCGCTCGTGCAAGTCTCGCGCCTCTCGTCATTGAAGGAGAGCCGTCATCGACAAGTGATCAACCAGGCGGGCAGTTGATGTTGACCACTGAAGTGGAAAACTTCCCAGGGTTCCCAGATGGCATCATGGGACCAGAGTTGATGATGAACTTCCGTTCACAAGCAGAGCGTTTTGGCGCCAAATTCGTCACTGAAAAAGTCACAAATATCGACTTCTCTTCGCGCCCGTTCAAGGTGTGGGTTCGGGACGAGGAGTACCACGCCGACGCTGTCATTGTTTCTACAGGCGCGCGTTCGCTCATGCTTGGCCTCGAAGAGGAACGGCGACTGATCGGGCACGGGCTCTCAACATGCGCGACCTGTGACGGCTTCTTCTTCCGTGACCACCACATCGCGGTCGTTGGAGGTGGCGACTCCGCTATCGAAGAAGCCTCATTCCTCACAAAATTTGCATCAAAGGTCACACTTATCCATCGTCGCAATGAGTTCAGGGCATCAAAAATTATGCAGGAACGGGCGTTTGCAAATCCAAAAATTGAAGTTCTATGGAATCACACGGTGACGAAAATTGATGGTGCCGACAAGGTCGACGGGATTGAAGTGACGAACACAATTGACGGATCCGTCTCAACGCTGCCTGTGACAGGTGTGTTCATTGCGATCGGCCATCGACCTAACACCGATCTTTTCGCCGGTGTACTCGATATGGATGAGTCGGGCTACCTGCAAACGAAACCTGATTCGTCGTATACGAATATTGATGGCGTGTTCGCCTGCGGTGATGTGCAGGACCATACGTATCGTCAAGCGATTACCGCAGCAGGGTCTGGCTGTATGGCCGCAATTGATACTGAACGGTGGCTTGAAGCTCAGCATTAAACGCCTGTGCCAACCAACACCACATTGGTCGCGGTAGTCTCGACGTACGCCCTAAAGATCTCCTTTGGGCATCCATTTGTAAAGGAAAGGCTGACATGGCTTCAATCAATCTGACCACCAGCACCTTCGACGAGACAGTGGGAGCCTCCAATGTTCCTGTGGTGGTTGACTTCTGGGCCGAGTGGTGTGGACCATGCAAAATGGTCGCTCCAATCCTCGACGAAATCGCTACCGAGAACGCCGGGCAAATGACAATTGCAAAACTCAATGTTGATGAAAATCCTGATATTGCGATGCGTTACCAAGTCATGAGTATCCCAACGATGATCGTGTTCAATGGCGGGGAAGCCGTCCACCGGATCGTCGGGGCAAAGAGCAAGTCAGCTCTCCTCGAGGAGTTCGGAACATTTCTGGGCAACTCCCACTGACTGAAGGCGATCGCGGCGAAGCCGTACGTGACCTTCAGCGGCGACTGATTCAGTCGTCTTACTCAATTCGAGCAACTGAAATTGGTTGGTTTGGTGAATCAACTCGGCAGGCCCTGACCTCATTTCAGACATCACAGGGAATACCTGTTCATGGCCGTTGTGACGAACTCACATGGACGGCATTGGTCGAGGCGGGGTGGACGCTCGGTGATCGCTTGTTGATGATCACTGCACCAAACCTTCGTGGTGAGGATGTCGCCGAGTTGCAGCGCATATTGGCCCGTCTGGGCTTCAACTGCGGTCGTGTTGACGGCATTTTCGGACCCGACACTGCAAGCGCACTACAAGACTTTCAACGCAACTCTGGTCTGCCTGATGACGGAGTCTGTGGATCCGACACCGTCTCAGCGCTTGATGTGCTCACACGCCACACCGGCAGTGGGCCTGGCGTTGTGATGGTTCGGGAAGTTGCCGCAGTGACATCTGGGCGACGGTCACTTGGTCACCTTCGTATCGTCATTGGCGAATTCGGTGGTCTTGGGGCCCTTGCACGACAGGTGACAACCGCTCTACGTCAACACTCGGCGTCAGCAACCGTTGTCGGTCACCCGGATGCGTCCACTCATGCCGACATTGCAAATCGATATCGAGCTGATCTCTACCTTGGATTCGAAGCGGCACCTGAGAAAATATCGCGCATTCAGTACTATGCAGTTCAAGGATTTGAGTCAGCAGCAGGTCGTTCGCTCGGTGAACAACTCGCGAATGACGTGCGGCAACCATTTCGAGCATCTGAAATCGAGTTGATCGGAAATCGACTACCGATTCTTCGGGAAACACGTATGCCAGCGATTCTCTGGCAATTAGGACCAACTGCGGAGATCATTTCCCATACACCAACTCTCGTTCGCGGAGTGGTCGTTGCAATCGAGGGTTGGGCTCAGACACGCGGTGAATAAAAATTGATTTTATGTATAAAATACCAAGATAGTGCGTGTAAATTCGGGATAAAGTGAATATCCACAGCATATTCAATATGTTGTGGAAACACTTACCTCTACTTCATGTTGAGACCACGTACCTCAACTGGCACTCGAGGGTTCCTCAAACAACACCCTGTGAATTCGGCGTAAGTCATCGAGATCGGCAAAATCGACGGTAATTCTGCCTTTTGTTGCCCCAAGCGACACTCGGACTCGTGTCTCCAACAGTCGAGCAAGTGCTTCTTCGACTTCAATTACGCCAGCCTCTCGTAATCGGGTGCCTGCAATAAGTCCAGCGCCGTCAGTTGGTTCAGGGGTGTCGACAGGTGGCGCCAGGGTTGTTGCTGGTGCGATCGAGGCCTCAAGTTCGCGAACAGTTAAGTCATGTTCAACAACTTCTTGAGCAAGTCGGAGTTGGGTGTCACGATCATCGACCGAAAGCAGTGTTCGAGCATGCCGAGCGGAGAGTCGCCCATCATTCACATATTGCTGAATCTCGCCTGGTAATCCCATGAGTCGCAAGGCATTAGAGATTGCTGATCTGCTTTTTCCAACGCGGTCAGCTACCTGCTCGTGGGTGAATCCAAAGTCGTCAATGAGTTGGTGATATGCGGCTGCCTCTTCGAGTGGGGTGAGGTCAGCTCGATGAAGGTTTTCTACCAGCGCCTGCTCCATTGATGACATGTCATCTGTGGTGCGAACAATTGCCGGAATGGTCGCAAGTTCAGCGATGCCCGCTGCTCTCCACCGGCGCTCGCCCGCAATCAGTTCATATCCGCCGTCAACTGGCCGAACCAGAATGGGCTGCAACACACCAATGTGTGAAATTGATGCGGCGAGTTCATGTAAGCCCTCTTCGTCGAAGAACCGGCGTGGCTGGTGTGGGTTGGGTCGTATTGTCTGGACAGGGATGTCCCTGAGAGCAGGTGCGTCATCGCTTCGCCCAAACACTTCATCCATTCCGCCAGGAATGAGCGAACTGAGACCTCTACCCTGCCGTTGATTGCGAGCCATGGTGTACCTCCTGAGCGACGTCGGTATAGGCAATTGCTCCTCGCGACAAGGGATCGTATGTCACGATTGGCATTCCGTATTTGGGAGCTTCAGACAATTTAATGTTGCGAGGAACAACGGTCTTTAAGACTGTTGGGCCGAAATGTTGCCGAATTTCGGCAACAACTTCATCGGCCAAGTTTGTTCGAGCGTCGTACATCACACAAACAATTGAAGACACCTCAAGGGTTGCGTTGAGTCCACTGCGCCTGATCCTCAGCACGTTTTCGAGCAGTTGCCCCACACCTTCCAACGCAAAGTACTCACACTGAATAGGAATCAGCACTTCTCGCGCCGCGCAAAGTGCATTGAGGGTCAATAAGCCGAGTGAAGGTGGACAATCAATAATGATGTAATCAAATTGATCGATCACGGCATCAACGGCATTCTTCAGACGTGTTTCGCGAGCCAACATTGAATACATCGTCATCTCAGCATCAGCAAGCCGAAGATTTGATGGTGCAACTTGCAAACCGTCGATCTCTGTTGTGCATATGCAGTCGGTGAGGGGTGCATCATCAATCAGAACGTCAAGAATCGTGTTCTCCAGTGACCGAACATCAATGCCGAGCCCGCTTGTGGCGTTTGCTTGAGGATCAACGTCAATTAGCAGGACTCGTAGACCAAGTTGAGCAAGGGATGCCGCGGTGTTGATTGAGGTCGTCGTTTTCCCGACTCCGCCCTTTTGGTTTGCAACGGCAATGATCCGCGGGAGGCTGCGAGACATCAGATTCTGGGGTTGCGGTGAAGAGCCTGAAACGTCAGTCATTCACGCCACTTTGCCGCGTTTGGCTGGATTCTGCAACTGATATGCGCCGATTTGTTTCCCGGGAAACAAAATTTTGGATAAGCCTCTAGTTGAGGCGCGCAGTTTCACTGGTGAAATTTCAACAGTGCTATCCACAGTCTGTGGTTTCCCGGGAAACATTCCTATTGGCGTTGAATGACAGCTAGTGAGGTGGTTGGCGTCTTCCACGCCGCAATGGCGGCATTCCACGCCGCAAGCAGCTCTAATGGCCAACGATTTTCGGTTGTGTCCGGTGGTTCCGAAACGAGTAGCCGTCCACCAACAGAAACAAGGGGGAGGGCGATATCAAGAACAACATCAGGGGAGCCAAAACTTCTTGCAGTGACGACATCAAATGTGGCCTTCCCGTGCAATGCGCTCACGTCAGCGCAAATGACCTCGATTGGCCTACCAGGCACATGTCGCCGCAAGCGATGTGCTTGTCGCTGAAGGAGATCTGTCCGTTTTTCTCTCCGGTCAACAAGAGTGATGGAGGCCTCTGGGCAATCATGGGCGACAACAAGCCCTGGAAGGCCGCCACCCGACCCAATATCAAGAATGCTGTGGACGTTGCTGAGGGAACGAATCACATCAACAAAAACTCGGGCCCTTGAAATTTCAATGGTGAGATCAGTATTGCCAATCACTCCGCCATCTTTTGCGAGCTGCAGAACGCCTACAAGGTGTGTATCAGCACTCATGGATTCGGTTGCGCCTCACGGGCACAAATTCAACTCGGTGAGACAATTACTCGACGATTCGGGTCTTCACCTTGTGACGCCGTCGTTACGCCCTCTTCAGTGGACAACACATCATGAATCACCTTGCGGTCGGGTGATGCCATTGGTTCAATTGCGAGCGCCTTTCCGGACTCACGAACCTGCTCAGCGATCTTGCGTGCAAATGTCTCAAGAGAAGCCTTGCGGCGTTCGCGATATCCAGCGATATCAAGGCGAAGATGTGTGTCGTGGTCACCGAGTCGACGTTGAGCCGCCACCCGAACAAGATCTTGAACCGCAGTAAGCGTGCGGCCACCTGGGCCGACCAGAAGTCCAAGATCTGAGCCATTCATTGCGACTTCAATTTCGGTATCTTCCCGTTGCACCGTCACGGATGCCTCGACGCCGAATGCGGTTGCCAGACCACTCATGAAGGTCTCGGCTGCTTCACCAACTGCTGCTGGATCGACTGGGTCACGTGGTGCATCATTCATTGGTTTGTCACCTTTTGGGTTGCGATTGTTGCGTTGGCCGCCATTCTTTCGCGAGTTGGCTGGTTTATCACCACTCGGCGAGTCAGGTGCCTGACGTTCGCGGCGTTGCTGACCGTGAGACTTGTTGCTTCGCGAACGCCGATTATCGCGCTTGGGGCGGACTTCTGCTGGGCGCACCCGGCCGCGCACCTTTGCTTCTCCGCGAGTTCGGCCAAATAATCCACTCTTTGGCTCTTCTAGAACCTCGATGTCTGCCTCGTCTGCAGCGACCCCGAGTTGGTCAAGTGCTACTTCGGTCGCTTCTTCAACGCTACGACCCGATGTTGTTACCCATTCCATTGGTGTTCCTCTTCTCTGTACTGCTCTTAGCGCTTTCTTTGACCGCCAGGGCGCTGCAGATTTCCTTTTTTTGTGTTTTTTGAGGCTTGTGGACGACCCTTTGCCCCTTTATTTCCGCCATTTGTTCGAGAATTAGAGCCTTTTGACGCAGGCCGTGCGCCTGACGAAGAGTCGTTCTTCTCACTCGCTGAGCCGGTGGCGTCTTCTAGTTCGCGTTTTGCTCGAGCGATCAGCCCTCCGCCGCCACCATCGGATTCAGAAAGTTCGCGGGCTTTTGCACTCGCCGCCTGAGCCTGACGACCCAACGATTCATCACCAGCGTAAAAGCGTTTCGTGATATAGAACTGCACGATGATTCGGATAACCGATTGGATGATGTAGTAGATCACGAGCGCTAGCAAGAAGAAAATCTGGAACACTGCAAAGACAACTGGAAGGTACTGCATCAACTTTTGCTGTGATTCCGACATCGTTGGGCTGATTGAGGCCCGAGCCGCCACCATTCGCTGCTGGTAGAAGTAGAGCAAGCCAAGAACCACCACAAGCCCGGCATAGATCAATCCTTGGCCGAAGTTGCTGCCCAGCATGCTTGCCGGTGATTTTGAGAGGTCGAGTCCCCATGACGGCATGGTCGTTTCCCGGACCAGGTTCTGGTACATCTCAGATTCGATTGAGAGGTAACGGGGTAAGAAGCCGATGATGTCTTGACCTCGCCCAACCGAGGTGAGAACAGCCCGTGCAATTGCTTCATTTCCACCTGTTGGCGTATACGTCGCATCGTGAAGAATACGGAACATCACGATGAAGACCGGAGTTTGTGCCAACAACGGCAGACAAGAGGCCATTGGATTGACCTTGTGCGCCTGATAGAGCTTCATCATTTCTTCGTTCAGTTTTTGGCGATCAGTCTTGTACTGCTGCTGCAATCGGCGCATTTCAGGGGCAAGGCGCTGCATTTCGAGCATTCCCTTAGTGCTCTTCAGGGTAAGCGGCGTCACAATCGCCATCACAATGAATGCCGAGAGCGACACGGCAATCATGTAACTGCCCGTCCATGTGTAGAGCCAATTCAGCACAGAGGCCGGAACTTCAAAGATTCCCGCGATCAACGGAGTAGACGTCATGGTGTCCTCATTGGTTCATGGTAGGTAACGATTGCGTGATCAACTTCAGGGACCGGATCAAACCCCGATGGCCCGAATGGGCGGCATCTCAACAACCGTTTTACGGTTAACCACAGGCCTTTTCGCGGTCCGTGAAGAGAAATTGCCTCGTGCGAGTAATGCGAACATGTCGGAGAGAAACGACATGGTGATGGACGCCATTGGAACGCCTTTTGGTACCACTCAATTGCTCGCAGCATGCGACGCTGCCAAACGGACCCACTCATTGACGAGCAAGACCGTCGATGAGTTGCCGCACCTGATGAGCAAGATGTTGCGGAGACATTTCGAACATTTGATCGCTTTTCGAACGTATGATCCCAACTAACAATGCTCCTGGCGGCAGTTGGTTGTTCCTTACATGTTCGCGGAGAAGTTCTTTCAGGCGACGACGGGCCAGATTCCGTCGAACTGCAGGCCCGTGGGCGCGACTGATGGAAAAGGCCACTCGAGGTGGCGACATCATTGGGTCGGCAAGAAATTTGCACCACAGCACATCGGTCCGCACCTGAACTCCCTCAATGTCGAGTCGCGTGAACTCGTGTGAAGTGCGGATTCTGTGAATCAAGCGGAAAGGCGAGCGCGACCCTTTGCCCGGCGTGATTTCAACACGGCGCGGCCGGCGCGAGTGCTCATGCGAGCTCGGAAGCCATGCTTCTTCGCACGACGATGTTGATTTGGTTGAAATGTTCGCTTCACTTCTTCGTCACTCCTCAATAAACACGATCTGATTGACACACATCTTCAACACGATCGAGTATTTCGACTACATGACGGTTCCACGTAATTGGAACCAGACCCTCAAAGACTACGGTCAGTTCTTGACAGAGCCAACTATGGCTGCACTTTTACACAACCTCAGGTTTTCCACAGTTCATCTTTCGTGGTAGCGTCTATCTTCTGTGCTTGGCACCCATACAGCTTGGGATCATAGGATCTTGAGTGTTTTCCACAGATGTGGATAAACATGTGGGTACTTACATTGATGTAATGCACAAACGAATTTGCTGTCATTATGAGGGAAATCTAGAGAGCGCAACTGACATGGAGAGTGAAACCACCACTGACCTGTGGGAAACCATTGCGCCAATTCTACGCGACCAACTCACTGAGTCAGTCTGGTTTTCAACATTCAACGATGCGGTCAACATCGGCGGCACCGACAGCATTTTGCTTGAAGTATCAAATCATGTCGCAGGCGAACGAATCATGTCGCGCTACCGAAGCATGATCGATGATGCATTGGCTGAGATCGGTCACTCTGAATGCTCATTTGATGTTCGAGTCGCGATGGTCGAAGCCCCAGAATTTCGTCCGAGTGACGAAACCCAAACCGACGCTGGTGTTCAACAGAACCCTTCCATCACAATTTCGACAGGTGACGACCCGGGTGGACTGAACCCCCGATATGCCTTCGAAACCTTCGTGAAAGGTGCATCGAACCAGTTCGCATTGGCTGCCGCCCAACGTGTTGCTGAGACACCAGCCCGTTCATACAACCCATTGTTTGTCTACGGTTCCGCTGGTTTAGGGAAGACTCACCTTCTTCATGCCATCGGTCATTACGTCGAATCTCACTATCAGCATCATGTTGTTCGATACGTGTCAACCGAATCCTTCATGAATGAATTTGTTGACGCGATTCGTTCGAACTCAATGGCAGGGTTGCGTCGGCGGTATCGCGAAGTGGATGTCCTTCTCATTGACGACGTCCAATTTCTCGAAGGTCGAGAGGGTTTGCAGGAAGAGTTCTTCCACACGTTTAACGCTCTTCATGGAGCGAACAAGCAAATTGTTCTGTCAAGTGACCGGATGCCTGATGCCATTCCCACACTCGAAGAGCGCCTTCGAGGACGCTTCAAGTGGGGCCTGATCACCGACATTCAACCACCAGATCTCGAAACCCGACTTGCGATTCTTCGTAACAAAAGCGAACGGGACAAGGTCGAGGTGCCGGCTGAAACCCTTGAGTTCATTGCCTCAAACATCACTTCAAACATTCGTGAACTCGAAGGAGCCCTCATTCGCGTCACGGCGTATGCCTCACTCAATGGGGTCCCAATCACCACAGACCTCGCGAAGTCACAGTTATCCGATCTCTTGACCGAATCTGTTGCCAAGCCTCGTACCGACATGGAACTCCTGGTTGAAATGGCCAACATCCTTGGCTACGAGGTCGATGCCCTACGAGGCAAGAGCCGGCAACGCCCTTTGGTGACGGCGCGTCAGATCTCTATGTATGTGTTCCGTGAGCTGACCGACCTCAGTTATCCGAGCATCGCTCGCCTCTTCGGTGGGCGGGATCACACAACCGTGATTCACGCTGTTGAAAAGATCCAACGTCAGATGGGTGAGCGGAAACAAATCTACGAACAGGTCACCGACCTGCTACAGCGGTTGAAGTCATGATGGCTGTGGATGTTCCGGTGGATGGCATGTGGTCAACTAGTGGAAATCTGTGGGTTCTCGTGAACACATCCACTGAATCACACGCGTGTGATCATCGTGTGGGGGATAACGGTCGAACATCCTGTGACGAAAAATGTGTGCCGTGTACTGGGGTAATTCACTGTTATCCCCAATCCACAGCACCTACTATCACTAACACTCTTTATAAGCCCTCTATGGGGAAAAGGATCAGCCTGTGAAATTTCGATGCGAACGTGAGATCTTGGCAACAGCTCTGGCAACAGCTGGACGAGGGGCGACAAATTCAACAGGAACGTCACCAGTGCTGTCTGGCGTTCGGCTCGACGTTGCAGATGATGCGCTGACCGTCACGGGCACCGATCTTGAACTTACGATCAAAGTTTCTGTCGCTGTCGGAATGGAATCACCCGGTTCTACCGTTATCCCGGCACGGCTTACCGCCGATATCGTGAAGGCCCTTCCTGCCGGAAGTGTTGATGTGGAACTCACTAATGACAATGTCGCGATTTCTGCGCAGCGTAGCCAGTTCTCGGTTCGTCCAATGGCAGTCGCCGATTTCCCAACGATTGGTTCACCTTCCAGTGAACCGTTTGTTCTTTCGGGTTCAACCATGTCTGCCGCTCTTGGCCAGGTTGTTCGAGCGGCAAGTACAGACGAAGCACGCCAACAACTGACCGGCGTGCTCATCGTCTCCGAGGACGATGCTGTACGGATGGTTGCAACCGATTCATATCGGCTCGCTGTACGCGACCTCGATGAAGGAGCGCTACTCGGTGCTGGACAACAAGTCCTAGTTCCGGCTCGAGCACTTAACGAAGTGCAGAGGCTTGTCGGTGGAGAGGGTGATCTCAAGGTGTACCTCGGCGATAACGACGTGGTGTTCGAAATTGGTGACGTTCAACTCACCACCCGATTAATTGCAGCCGACTATCCGAACTATCGAAATCTGTTACCGAGTTCTTACCCAAATATTGCGACAATTGGCCGCGAGGCGTTACTTGATGCGCTGCGACGGGTTCGTCTTCTCGCCCAGGGAGGCGCAACTCCGGTCCGCCTACAACTTGAGCAAGATCATGTCGTGTTGTCGGCAATCACGACTGACGTCGGCGAGGCATCCGAGCAAATTGACGCAAACTTTGAAGGTGAGCCGATGACAGTTGCATTTAATCCCGACTACCTAGCTGCTGGAGTCGATGCTGTTGATGGCGATGAAGTCCGGCTTGCAGTCGTTGACCCAATGAAACCTGTGGTGTTGCGTGGAGTCGGTCATGACGAATATCTGTATCTACTGATGCCAGTTCGGGTGCCGTAGTCCCGGCATCATGCTCGTTGAGCAACTTGAGCTTGTTGATTTCAGGAATTATCAACACGCAACCTTCGACCTCACTGCTGGTATCACCTGCGTCATTGGCCAGAACGGTCAAGGAAAAACAAATCTTGCTGAAGCCCTTGCATATCTCTCTGGTCTGAGTTCATTTCGTCAGGTTCCGTCTGACGCTCTTGTTCGGGTCGGCGCCGATCGGGCAATTATTCGTGCCCACATCATCGACGACGATGGCAGAACGTCCTTAATTGAAGTTGAGATCACTCGTACTGGTCGAGGGCGCGTGCAAGTGAATCGGCAACGACTACAGCGCACTCGAGACCTTTTGGGCACAGTGCGAACCTCGGTGTTTTCCCCTGACGATCTCACGTTGGTAAAGGGTGGGCCTGGAGAGCGACGTCGATTCCTTGATGATGCGCTTGTCGCTCTCGCAACAAAAAATGATGCCCTACGTCTTGAGGTTGATCGAGTTCTTAAGCAGCGAAACACGTTGTTGCGTCAAGCAAGCGGGCGACTTGGTGCAGACGCGTCGATCACCCTTGATGTCTGGGATGCCCGGCTTGTCGAGGTCGGTGAACGACTTGGCCACGGCCGACGTGTCTTGGTCGAACGGTTACAACCATTTGTTGCTGAGGCGTATGTGCAATTAGCTGGCGGAGAACACGAGGTGTCGTTGACATATGACCCTCCGTGGCGCCAACAAGGGCTTCAGACTGCTCTTGTCAATGCACGAACTGACGACGTTCGCCGGGGTGTGTCGACCGTTGGTCCTCATCGTGACGAACTTGACTTGACGATTAATGCCCTGCCGGCGCGCACCCACGCGTCCCAAGGTGAACAGCGCACATTGGCGTTAAGTCTTCGCCTTGGTGCCCACCGATTGGTTGCCGAGCACGTGGCTTCAAGTCCGGTCCTCATCCTCGATGATGTGTTGTCAGAGCTAGACGACGATCGAGCAACGGCGTTGTTGCGCGAGCTACCAACTGGTCAGGTGTTGATTACCACGGCGTCGCCTCTTCCATTATCAGCACGTCCTGATCGGGTGCTACAGATCGCGAACGGTACGGTGGTGAGCGATGAGTGACGACGATGGTGTGATCTCTCTCTCGACGTCGCTCGATTCGGTAGTGCGGTCGCTTCGTGGTCCGAGTCGGGCCGAGGTGGGGGGGATCTTTGGTCGGTGGGAAGAGGCGGTTGGCGAATACGTTGCTCATCATGCACGGCCGTCACGCTTTGAGGATGGGATCTTGCTCGTCGACGTGGACGAACCGGCTTGGGTAACTGAAATTGAGTTCCGCACCGAGGAAATTTCTCGTCGATTGCATGAAATTGCTCAAGTGAAGGTTGCGCAGATCGAGGTAAGGGTGGCGCGTCGGCGTCGTTGATTCCGGCATGATGTGGCATGGCATCTCAACTACTTGAGCAACTTCGAACCGACTTGAATGCTGCGATGAAGAATCGCGACCAGGTGTCGACATCAACCATAAGGATGATCTTGTCTGCGGTTCAGGTCGCCTCGGTCGCCGGTGACGAAGCAGTAGAGCTCTCAGATGTCGAGATCACAGCGGTGTTGAGATCCGAAGCGAAACGCCGTGTTGAAGCGGCAGAGCTCTATGAACAAGCCGGCCGGGTCGAACAAGCAGCGGCTGAACAGAGTCAACTGGCCGTCATTGAGAGCTATCTCCCTGCAGCGATGGATGATGAGGCATTACAGAACATCGTCAATGAGGAAATATCAGCCGCGAAAAATGCCGGAGTTGAGGGACCGAAGGCGATGGGCCAGGTGATCAAAGCGGTAAAAGACCGCGCTGGCGATGGCGCTGATGGGGGTCGAATTGCCACCCTTGTCAAAGCCGCTCTGGCATAACGACCTCGTCGTCACCGTTAACCGTTGTCGTCAAATTTTGGATCCATTCTGGATGGGCGTGACAGTTGTCGCCCTTGGTTCGATTGACCGGTTCGGCGGACACCTGTTTGGTAGAATTTTCAAGTGCTGATGGGATTTTGACCCATTTACGCGCGGCGGAGAAACATCATGTTCTCTCCAATTTGTGACGACAATGAACGAGGTACTGCGTGTCCAAAGACACCGAAAAATCCAAGAGTCAATATGGCGCGAAAGACATTCAGGTTCTCGAAGGGCTTGATCCGGTTCGCAAGCGGCCCGGCATGTACATCGGCTCAACGGGTCTGGCCGGTCTACACCACCTCATTTGGGAAGTTGTCGATAACTCTGTTGACGAAGCAATGGCAGGCTATTGCACGAGCATCGGCGTGACATTGCTGGCAGATGGCGGGTGTGAGGTAAGCGACAACGGCCGTGGCGTGCCAGTAGACCCGTACCCGTCAGGGCCACATAAGGGTAAAAGTGCTGCTGAGGTGGTGCTAACCGTCCTTCACGCCGGCGGAAAATTCGGTGGGGAGGGGTACAAGGTTTCAGGTGGTTTGCACGGTGTTGGTGTCAGTGTTGTCAACGCCCTTTCCGAGCGCTTGTCGATTGAAATCGATCGTGAGGGCAAACGGTATTCGCAGGACTACCACAATGGTGGAGAGCCTAAAAACAAACTGTCTGCAACTGGCGAGACCCCTAAGCGAGGTCGTGAATCAGGTACGACCGTGACCTTTTGGCCTGACCCAGCGATCTTTCAAGCCGAAGGAACCGAATTTGTTGCTCGAACGGTTCTTGATCGCTTGCAGATCATGGCCTTTTTGAACCGTGGCCTCGAAATCAGCTTTACGGACCAACGGCCAGACCGTGAACAGCAGGTCACCTTCCAATACAAGGGTGGAATTGTTGACTTTGTCAAGCACCTCAATCAATCCAAAGAACCACTCTTTGCGAAGGTATGCCACTTCGAAGACGATGACGGCGAGGGCCAAAATCTCGATATTGCCCTCCAATGGAATACTGGCTACCACGAAGGTATTCATGGATACGCCAACGGTATTTCAACAATCGAAGGCGGAATGCATGTCGAAGGGTTCCGCACGGCGTTGACATCGGTGATGAACAAGTACGCCAGAGGCAAAAACTTGTTGAAAGAAAAGGATGACAATCTCACTGGAGAGGACATCCGAGAAGGATTGACCGCAATCATTTCGGTGAAGTTGCGTGAACCGCAGTTTGAGGGACAAACAAAAGCAAAACTCGGCAACGTACCGATGCGCTCGTTTGTTCAGAAGGCGACAAACGAACGCCTCGCTGAATGGTTTGACGAGAACCCGACCGAGGCGAATAAAATTGTGAAGAAAGCGATCGCTGCACAGCAGGCTCGCGTCGCAGCGAAGAAAGCCCGCGAAACCGTTCGACGCAAAACCGCCCTCTCTGGCGCAGGTATGCCCGACAAACTCCGTGACTGTTCATCGCGAAGTCCTGATGAGTCCGAGATTTTTATTGTTGAGGGTGACTCAGCTGGCGGCACGGCAATCAACGCTCGCGACCCGCGCACTCAGGCGATTCTGCCAATCCGAGGAAAAATTCTTAACGTCGAACGAGCTCGTATCGACAAAATGTTGAAGAACAATGAGATTCAGGCGCTCATCACAGCGATTGGTGCTGGAGTTGGCGAAGACTTCACTGTTGAAAAAGCTCGCTACCACAAGGTCATTGCGCTCTGCGATGCCGATGTTGACGGCAGTCACATCCGTACCCTGCTCCTTACGTTCTTCTTCCGTCAGATGCGAGATCTAGTCGAGGCGGGCTACATCTACATTGCACAGCCGCCTCTGTATTCAACGGAGGTTGGAAAAGAGAAGGTGTACCTCAAGGACGATCTTGCGAAGGATCGATTCCTTGCTGATCGCCCAAATCACCGAAAAGAATTTCAGCGCCTGAAAGGCCTTGGTGAGATGGACTGGCAAGAACTTCGTGAAACCACTATCGACCCCAATACTCGAACACTGCTCCAAGTCACCGTCGACGAAGCTGCCGAAGCCGACATGATCATGAGTGTGCTTATGGGAGACGACGTCGAAAGTCGTCGCAACTTCATCACCACCAACGCCCGCGACGTGAGGAACCTTGATTTCTGATGAGTGACGATCAAACCCCAATCGAACCAGAAGAACGACGCGATCCGGTTCAACCAATCGCACTTCAAGACGAGATGGAGAACTCCTTCTTGGAGTACGCAATGTCGGTCATCATGTCGCGTGCATTGCCTGACGTTCGCGACGGATTAAAACCAGTTCACCGCCGCATCATCTGGGATATGGAGCAACAAGGCTTCCGACCAGACCGGCCATTCGTAAAGTGCGCCCGTGTGTCTGGTGACACCATGGCGCGTTATCACCCGCATGGTGACAGCGCAATTTACGATGCGTTGGTTCGTCTTGCCCAGCCGTTTTCGGTTCGTCACCCACTAATTGACTTCCATGGCAACTACGGCTCACCTGACTTCGGCCCGGCGGCTAGTCGATATACAGAATGCCGATTGCATCCACTTGCCATGCTGTTGTTGGCTGATATCGACGAGGACACGGTCGACATGTTGCCGAACTACGACGGCAGCACCGAACAGCCTTCTGTATTGCCAGCGAGGTTCCCAAACCTTCTTGTGAATGGTTCGCAGGGAATCGCAGTTGGTATGGCGACGAACATCCCGCCACACAACTTGGGTGAAGTGATTGATGCCACGGTGCACCTCATTGATAATCCGGATGCAACTTCTGACGATTTGATGGAATTTGTTAAAGGACCCGACTTCCCAACGGGTGGTTCAATCCTTGGTCGTGCAGGGATCATTGATGCGTATCGCACCGGCCGCGGGTCGGTGAAGATGCGTGCGACGGCGACCATTGATGAAGGCAAGTCCGGTCGTATGGAGATTGTCGTCACAGAACTGCCGTATCAGACAAGTTGTTCGGCAATCGCTGCTCGAATTACCGAACTCGTTGACAATGGTGACATAGATGGCATTGCTGACATCAACGACGGTTCCTCCGGTGGAGAGACGTCCCTTGTTGTCACGTTGAAGCGTGACGCGAATGCGAATGTTGTGTTGAACAATCTGTTCAAGCTCACCCAGCTTCAAACCAATTTCTCAATCAATATGGTGGCGCTTGTCGACGGTGTGCCGCGCACGTTGACGTTGCGAGACGCAATCGACGGATATGTCCGACACCAGATCGAAGTCATTACTCGTCGATCGAACTTCCGGCTTGAGAAAGCCAGGCGCCGTGAGCACATTCTTGACGGACGTATCAAAGCACTCAATGTCATCGATGAGATCATTGCCTTGATCCGTGGCAGCGAAGATGCACCGGCAGCAAAGGTCGCCTTGATGGAGAAACCATTTGAGTTCTCTGAAGCGCAGGCAGTCGACATTCTCGATATGCAACTTCGCCAACTCACTCGATTGAGCCGTATCGATATTGAGGCAGAACTCGAGAACATCCGCGAAAACATCAAAGAACTTGAGTCGATCCTCGCTGATGACAACAAACTTCGTGGCGTCATCAAAGACGAGTTGGCATCTGTGCGTGATGACTTTGCTGCAGATCGAGTATGCGCAATCACCTACGACGAAGGCGATATGAGCATCGAAGACCTCGTTGAAGATAAAGAACTTGTGGTCGTGATGACCGAGGCACAGTACGTCAAGGCAGTACCCGCTTCGTCGTTCAAGACGCAGGGTCGTGGCGGCCGTGGTGTGTCTGGAGGAAAACTCAAGCAGGACGACATTATTCGGCACGTCATTTTTACGACAGCGCACGCCCACTTGCTGTTTTTCTCAAACAGAGGTCGCGTGTACCGCTTGCGAGCACTCGACATTCCTGAGCGTGAGCGCACAGCAAAAGGAATGCCAATTGTCAACTTGTTGCCACTCCAGGCCGACGAATACATCCAGGCAATTATCGACACGCGTGACTTCGCGGGCGAACGGTTCTTGTTCTTTGCGACCCGTAAAGGCACTGTCAAGAAAACGTCGTTTGACGCGTACAACTCAAGTCGTCGGGATGGTCTCATTGCAATCAACTTGAACGATGGGGATGAGCTGGTGAAAGTCATCGAGACGAGTGGTTATGACGACATTTTCATGGTCGCGAAGTCAGGTATGACGATTCGATTCAATGAGGGAGATGTCCGTGCGATGGGTCGCTCGGCAGCCGGTGTTCGCGGAATGAAGTTGAAGTCAAGTGATGATGCCGTTGTGTCATGTGACGTGGCACGAGACGACACCGCCATTCTCTTGATGACAGAAGCCGGATTTGGTAAGCGAACACAACTTGACAAGTTCAATACGCAGGGCCGTGGCGGTCAGGGGGTTCGCGGTATCAAACTCACCGGCAAAAAGGGTGTTGTAGCAGCAGCCTTCGTGGTCGGCATCGAGGACGAGATCGTGGCCGTTTCTTCTGGTGGTGTGACCATTCGGATGGAAGTTCGCGAGATTTCCTCCCAAGGACGAGATGCCACGGGGGTTCGCGTGATGAACCTCGATGACGGTCAGACCGTTGCATCTGTTGCGCCGATCATCGCTGGCGAATAGTCAGATCACTTGCTCAGCACATCGCTCTCGTGATGAGGGTGGTGGAGTGGTGTTGAGTGTCGCCCTGTGTGGCGTAATCGCTGCAGTTGTTGGAGTGGTGATCAGTGGCCCGATGACGTTATTGGTTCAGCGTCAGCAAGCAGTCGCTGCTGCTGATGCGAGCGCCTTGGCGGTGTTGTGGTGGGGTGAATCGACTGCTCATCGTATTTCACAGAGCAATGGCGCCGACATTATTGAACTTGACGTCACCGAAGTCGAAGGTGGCCGACGATCAATAGTTGTTGTGCAGGTCGGTCAGGTGCGTGTTCGTGCTGCAGCAAGCGATGCCTGAAGTGGCTGAACCATTCGAATGACCTCGGGTGCCTACACTCAAGATGGTGGTTGACAACGCGCACAACGAGAAGGAACCCAATGGTTCCGATGGCGGTCTCCATACACCTAGCCATGCACGAACGACACCCGTGAATCTCCCAGATGACGGCGGTGATGTTGGTGAGCAAACTAGTGAGTTCGTTATTCCAGACATCGTGACCGCTCAACCCTCAGGCGAGGTACCGCGGGTTGTTTCGACAAACATCGATAAGCAATCGAAAACAACGCCGGCATTTCTTGGTGTCCGCCGCCAAGTGGTTTTGCGACGGGGAAGCGGACGACCACGCGTTCGCCGTGTGTCCCGGGTGCTTCGACATATTGATCCCTGGTCGACCTTCAAGGTTGCGGCGATGTTCTCATTGGTGTCGTATGTCGTGTTATTGACAGCTGGGGTGATGCTGTGGCGTGTAGCTGATTCAACGGGAACGATTGCGAACATCGAGCGCTGGTTTACGCAGTTTGGATGGGAAACATTTGAACTGCATGGCGATGAAGTGTTCAGTGCCGCCTGGGTTATTGGGTTGTTTTTGGTGGTCGCGGCAACCGGTACGGCGGTGCTATTCGCCACTATCTTTAACCTCATCAGTGACGTGGTTGGCGGCGTCCGGGTGTCGGTGCTCGAAGAAGAGGTCACCGAACGGACCTTTGATCGGATCGAAACCTTCCGTCGGCGTCGCCCCGACTGACCAAGGTTGAGGTTCTGGTGTAGGCGCCGATAGCGTTTCCGTTCTGCCGGGGCTATAGCTCAGTCGGTTAGAGCGCATCCCTGATAAGGATGAGGTCACAAGTTCGATTCTTGTTAGCCCCACCGGTAGAACCCCTGCTCAGCGGGGGTTTTCACATTTGTAGGCCGTGACCCGTGCAGCCGTGGGGCACTTATTGGGGCACTTATCTTGCGATGTACGGCCCCGCTGTCGATCCTGCGAGATGTCAGCGCAGCCCGGCCAGATCGGTCCAGTTCTGTCCCGTCCCGGCCCGTTGGATCTGATTCGGGCCGACTTCGACCGGGTCGCTGCGAGTCGTTCAGATACGACGCTGATTGGGGACGGGGTCCCGAGGACCCTGACCAAGAACACGGGCCAATGGATTTGCCCTCGAACGTGAGGTGCGTGTCTCCAAGAAGCTTCAACTCGAGCGCCATTCCGGGAGAGCAGTTCGCGAGGCTTCGGCCCTACAGGGGCGGACCCACTGTTCATCTCTAGTTCACGGCCTTCTGTGTCTTCGACCGCAAGCCGTTGACAAGGACGACATGTCAGGGTATTTTGAATCGAGCGACACGTTCAAAGGAGCAAACAATGACATTCACCGTGAGGTGTGACTGCGGCGCCGTGGTGCAGACCGATGACGAGGAGAGCCTGATCGCTCAGGTGAGCGACCACGCTGGAGGAGTTCACGACATGGACCTATCGCGCGAGGACATTCTCGCCATGGCCAACAACGCAGAGACTGAGGCCGAGAGATGACCTACGCGATTGCGACCCAGCTCAAGCCGACCGACTGAGGTGCGTTCATTGCCTCGATCGGCTCAATGATCCGGCCGAAACTCGAGGCAGCGGGCGCCGACTACGTCGTCGTCCAAGAGGGCATCTCCTCGGGCT
>LFFE01000032.1 GCA_001510385.1 Actinobacteria bacterium casp-actino5
GGACGCTCCCGCCCGAGCAAGAATCGCTTCAACTGCGCTCGTACGAACCATCGCGTTCAGCAGCAGACGAGCTCGATCAGCATCGCCGTAGCCACCAGTGTCGAGAGCGGTTGTTCCGAAAATGTCGGACTCCGAGAAGTACTCCGCTAGCAAGCCATCCATCTCTGCGATGGTGTACCCCTCGCCTTCCACATTGATAGCGAGGTCGCTACCGGTGAGCGTTGAGCAACTGCTCGCCACGGCAGCGATGAGAGCAACGGCGATGAGAGAGCGGAATCGTGAACGCACGACAACGACGCTATCGGGAGGACAGGACCTCAAGTAAGTTCTCGTCGCGCTCAGGCAAGCGCTGCTTCGAGACGATCAACTGCGGCCGGCAGAGCGGCCGGAATCTTCGGCTCAAAGCGGCTGAGGTGATCGCGGATTTCAGGAATCGCGCTCTTCCAGCCATCAACATCAACGCTGAGAATTGCCTCGAGGTCAGCTGCATCAATATCGAGACCCGTCGTATCGAGCGCGCCTTCGGCAGGAAGCAGGCCGATCGGGGTCTCAATGACATCGCTCTTTCCGTCGACGCGGTCAAACACCCACTTGAGTACTCGTGAGTTCTCGCCGAATCCGGGCCACAAGAACCTGCCATCTTCGTCACGACGGAACCAATTCACGAAGAAGATCTTTGGCAAATTCTTCGGGTCAGTCTTTGCGCCGATGCTGAGCCAGTGGGCAAAGTAGTCGCCGTAGTTATAGCCACAGAATGGCAACATCGCCATCGGGTCAAAACGAAGTTTTCCGACTGCGCCTTGTTGAGCGGCGGTCGTCTCCGATGCCATGATCGCACCGAGGAACACGCCGTGCTCCCAGTCGAAGGCCTCAGTGACGAGAGGCACTGTTGAGCGACGCCGGCCGCCAAACAGGATTGCTGAGATTGGAACGCCAGCTGGGTCCTCCCATTCAGGGGCGATCGATGGGCACTGCGAGGCCGGAGCAGTGAAGCGAGCGTTGGGATGCGCGGCAGGACCATCAGACTCTGGTGTCCACATATTGCCGCGCCAGTCGGTTGCGCGGGCGGGCTGATCGTCGCTCATGCCTTCCCACCACACATCGCCATCGGGAGTGAGGGCTGTGTTGGTGTAGATGCAGTTGCCCCACAGTGTTTCCATTGCATTGGCATTCGTGTCAAAGCCAGTTCCTGGCGCAACGCCGAAGAAGCCGGCCTCTGGGTTGATTGCGTAGAGACGGCCGTCGTCACCAAATTTCATCCAACAGATGTCGTCGCCGATGGTTTCGGCTGTCCAGCCGGGGATGGTGGGGACAAGCATGGCGAGGTTGGTCTTGCCGCATGCCGAGGGGAAGGCCGCCGCAATGTACTTTGACTGGCCTTCGGGGTTCGTGAGTTTCAAAATCAACATGTGTTCGGCGAGCCAACCGGCATCGCGAGCCATCACTGAGGCGATACGTAGGGCAAAGCACTTCTTGCCGAGGAGAGCGTTGCCGCCGTAGCCCGAGCCGTACGACCAGATCTCGCGAGTTGCAGGGAAGTGCACGATGTACTTGTTCTCAGCGTCGCATGGCCAAGAAACGTCCGCTTCGCCTTCGGCAAGAGGTGCTCCGACCGAGTGCAAACATGGCACCCAGTCATTATCGCCAAGAACGTCGAGGGCAGCCTGACCCATTCGGGTCATGATGCGCATCGAAACGGCAACGTATGGCGAGTCGGTGAGTTGGACGCCAATGTGGGCGATTGGCGATCCGAGTGGCCCCATCGAGAACGGCACCACGTACATCGTCCGGCCCTTCATGCAACCCGTGTAAAGATTGGTGAGCTCAGTTCGCATCTCAGCTGGGTCACGCCAGTTGTTGTTCGGGCCAGCCTCTTCGGCGGTGGGCGAGCAGATGTAAGTGCGGTCCTCGACACGTGCGACGTCGCCTGGATCAGAATGGGCCCAGTAAGAATTAGGCCGCTTGGCATCATCGAGTTTGGTGAACGTGCCAGCTTGGACGAGTTCGTTACAGAGTCGGTCGTATTCCTCTGCGGTGCCGTCACACCAATAAATGTCGTCGGGCTGCATGATCGCCGCCCACTCCGAGACCCATTGTTGGAGACGTTCGTTGGTGCTCTGTCCGCTCATTGTCGTCTACTCCTAGTTCTTGGGTCGGGGAACCCTTGAGGATTTGTGTTGACAGTCTTACGCGGGCGGGCGGGTTGTCAAGAGCCGCGAGGCTCTCTTTTCGTGCGTTTGTGAAGATAGGTTATCGCTCGAACAGATGGTGATGATATTGAGACCATCACGATTAGAGATGGCACGTGGCGAAAGAACCAATTTGAGGCACGAGAAAGCGCTCATTCAGTGAGCAACCGAGCACGTGGACAGACGTGGCTAGTGGCCGGGTGTTCCCATATCAACTTCGCTGCCGAGGCGAAGCGAAGTTGCGTTGCCGGCTTCGTCAAGATCAAAGACGACCCGTTGCCCCTGACGGAGCATCCGAAAGATTGAGCCCTCAAGAGCGTTCGACGCGAGGTCATAATCAGCTAGATCAGAATCGCACATCACGGTTCCAAGACCAGATGACGGGTCGAACGACTTAATGACTCCCTGCATGGAACTAACTGTAGCGCCTGAGTGGTGAAGAGATCAGGCTGAAGCCTGATCAGCCAGCCTTGACGACTTTGCCTGACTTAATGCAGCCAGTGCAAACATTCATTCGCTTTGTTGCGCCATTAACTAGTGCCCGCACACGCTGGATGTTCGGGTTCCACCGACGCTTCGTGCGACGATGCGAGTGCGACACATTCATGCCCCACGATGGGCCCTTTCCACACAACTCACATACCGATGCCATCTCGACCAATTACTCCTTGCGATAGCGGACTCGTTCCGCCTCCGGACAGAAATTCGTTTTCGAACTCCTAAGCGACCCCCGCACGTTATCGGTGACGAACCCCAACTAACACCGCGCGGCCATTCGGACTGAGAAATTCGGCCTGAGAAATTTCAGCGCCACTAGTTTCTACAGAGTGCACGTTCACCAGCGAGATTTCACAATATGAGTCAGGTGATTGAGACCGTCGACGGCCCGCTCACACTCGGCGAACTTGCGCAGATCGATATTGCTCGGCTGAAGGGAGTCGGCGATGCAAAGCAACGTGCGCTGAGCGAATACGGCATTCACGACGTTCTTGAACTATTGATGACGTACCCGAGGCGCTGGGTTGATCGAACAAACCAGCAGCGGGTGGCAGACGCATTTCCTGGACAAGAGGTGTTACTTGTTGTCGAGGTTCGTGGGGTCGAAGAACGGCAGATGCGGAACCGGCGCAAGATGGTAAATGTTCGTGTCGGTGACGGAACCGGCTCATTGCGCATCACCTTCTTTAATCAGCCGTGGCGGGCACGGCAACTCACTGTGGGGCTGGTGATTGCGATCCACGGGAAGGTGGAGGACTACCGAGGGAGCCTGCAGATGACAAACCCGGTGGTCGACCTCATCGGGGATCGCACAGGTCGAATAGTTCCGATCTACCCGCAAAGCGAGAAGGTCCGGGTTACGACCTGGGAGATCGCTGCGCTCGTTGAACAAGCACTTCGTCGCTGCGACTCCCGTGGCATAGCTGACCCCGTGCCTATTTCAGACCGTGAACGTCTTGGGCTTGTCGGACGATTTGAGGCGTTGAAAGCGATACACGGCCCTGATTCGATGACAGCTGCGAATGACGCCCGACGACGGCTTGCCTTCGACGAATTACTGCGCGTGCAAGTCGAACTGGTGCGTCGAAAGCGAGAACTCGAACGCACCTCGCGAGGTATTCAACACGTGGTTGGCGGCGACCTTGTCGGACGATTTGTATCCGCCCTTCCGTTTCCTCTGACGACTGCTCAGCAGAGAGCGATCGCCGAGATCTCCGAGGACATGGGATCGTCTCAGCCGATGCATCGACTGCTTCAAGGGGACGTTGGTGCCGGTAAGACAATTGTCGCAGTGGCCGCCCTCCTCAATGCTGTTGAGGGGGGACATCAAGGAGCGTTGATGGCGCCGACAGAAGTGCTTGCTGAGCAGCACGGCACAGGTGTTCGAGCATTACTCGACGGACTCGTTATCGAAGATGGTGACAACTTGTTTGGGGAGCGACCACTGCGAATCGAACTTCTGACGAACAGAGTGACCGGTCAAGATCGTCGTGAGGTGCTTGCCGGACTTGCGGACGGATCTGTCGACATCGTGATCGGTACGCACGCCCTGATTCAAGAGGGAGTTGATTTTTCGAGTCTCGGTGCAGTCGTTGTTGACGAGCAGCACCGATTTGGTGTCGAGCAGAGGGCTGCACTGAGAGCCAAATCGGATGAGGCTGTGCCCGATCTGTTGGTCATGACGGCAACGCCAATTCCGCGAACTGCTGCAATGACGGTGTACGGCGATCTTGACGTAAGTGCTCTTGATGAGCTGCCGCCGGGCCGCACCCCGATCGCCACCCACTGGGCGGCTGGTCCACTGGCTGAGGCAAACGTCTGGGCGACCGTGTGTAGCGAGGTTGCCGAGGGAAGGCAGGCGTACGTGGTGTGCCCGCTCATTGAGGAAAGCGAGAATCTCGAGGTCGCATCCGCGGAGGAAACCTTTCAACGTCTCGCTGCCAGCGAACTCTCGGACCTCCGCGTTGGCTTGCTACACGGCAGAATGCCGTCGGCAGGAAAAGAGGCGACTATGGATGCCTTTCGGGCAAGAGAGCTCGATGTGCTGGTGGCGACGACGGTGATCGAGGTCGGGGTTGACGTGCCAAACGCAACCGTGATGGTCGTGCTTGATGCCGACCGGTTCGGAATTGCGCAATTGCACCAGCTGCGCGGACGTGTTGGCAGGGGTACGCACGCCTCGACCTGTTGGCTTGTAACGAGCAGTGACAATGTCAATCCGCGTATCGACGCGTTGGTGGGGTCAACCGACGGGTTTGAACTCGCAGAAATCGATCTGGAATTGCGAGGCGAAGGAACGTTGATGTCATCTGCGCAAAAAGGCCGAAGTGATCTTCGACTTGCCTCTCTGCGGCGCGACCGCGAGCTCATCGAGCGCGCCCGAGAGGTGGCGTTTCGAATCGTCGACGAAGATCCAGAACTTGCCAATTCTGAAGTGTTGCGTTCTGAAATAGCGCTGCTGCTGTCAGAGCGTGACGGTGACTATCTCACGAAGTCGTGAGGTCAGAATTTGGGAAATTCGTCATCCTCCGGAAGCACAAGATCCCAGCGGTCAAGGCAATCTTCGCAGCGGTACGCAACGATGTCTCCGGGCAGCCAACGAGGGCCTTCCTCCCTTGGGTGAGTGAGAAGAAACGCTCGGCCTCCGCAGTCGATGCAGTCGATCTGTGGGTATGGCTCGAAGGGCTCCTCGTCAGAACTCATAACTGCGAGTATGGCCGATACGAACACGTAGCCTGAGGGTGTGCGTGTGGTAGCGGGATTTTTAGGCGGTCGGAAAATCGAGGCGCCCGCAGGAACGAGCACTCGGCCGACGACTGACCGTGTCCGCGAAGCGGTGTTTAACACGCTCGGGTCAATGGGGGTTATTGAAGGTGCCCTTGTCGCTGATCTGTATGCGGGAAGTGGAGCGATGGGAATTGAGGCGCTCTCTCGAGGAGCGGCTCATTGCACGTTCGTCGAAAACAATCGATCGGCGCTTCGAGTACTCAACGACAATATTTCGACTCTCGGCCTCGTCGACGAGGTAACGGTGGTTCAGGGTTCTGTCGAGTCATACGCAGCGCGCCTTGATGTCGACATTGTGCTGGCGGACCCGCCTTATGACACTGCAGATTGGAGCGATCTGATGTCGAACCTTTCAGCACCCCTGCTGGTCGCTGAAGCCAGTCGAGAGATTGAACCAATCGAAGGGTGGTCAACCTTGCGGGCTCGTCGTTATGGCCGAACTTGGGTGACAGTTGTGGGTCGGGATAGCGAAGCAGGCTGACGCGCCACTGTTCGCTCTGTTCACTCAACTAGGTTGGTCTCACTCATGAGTATTGCGTTCGTCCCCGGAAGTTTCGACCCGATGCACCTCGGGCACCTTGACGTTGTCGACCAAGCGTTAGAGGTCTTTGGAGCGGTTGTCGTAGGAGTCCTCCATAACCCATCGAAACCCTCTGGGTTGTTTACTCCTGAAGAGCGCGTTGCTCTCGCTCAACAAACCGTTGGTAACAGGTCGAATGTGACCGTTGGAGCGTTCAGTGGGCTGGCTGTACAAGCCGCTGCTGAAGCTGGGGCAGACATCATCGTGAAGGGTCTGCGAACGATGAGCGACTTCGACATCGAACAGCAGATGGCACAGAACAACGTCGCTCTCACAGGAATTCGCACGGTCTTTGTGCCATGTCGCCCTGATCTTGCCTACATCAGTAGCCGGTTCATCCGAGAAATTTCCTCGCAGGGGATCTCTATCGACCATATGGTGGATCCGGCAGTATCTGTCGCTCTTCAGGTGAAGCACGGAGAGGCCACCTCATGAGCCATGATGAATGGGTGAATGATCGAGCACCCCACCAGGTCGACCCCGGTATCGACGTCGGTATCGACGATGACGAGTTCGAACAGCCATATGACGCGGCACCCGCGCGAGACCCACACCTTGGTGATGCTGAGACATTGCTGAAGAGGGCCGTTGACATTGTGGTGACTGCTCCAACCATGCCGCTGAGCTCGTCACCCCGTATCGATCGAGATGAGATGGTCGAACTTCTCTCAGAAGCGCTGTCTCGTCTTCCGGAAGAACTTCGCCAAGCCCGCCACCTGCTCCGTGAGCGAGATGAGTTCATCGCCCGCACCCGCCGCGAGGCGGCCGAGGTTGTTGAGGCAGCTCGCGTGCAGTCAGAGCGAATGGTGCAACGAACCGAGGTTGTGCGCGCTGCTGAAGCACGAGCTCGCCACATCATGGAAACCGCTTCGTCTGAGTCTCGTCGGCTGAAGAATGAGACTGAAGATTTCCTAGATCAGCGTTTGGCGAGTTTCGAGATTTTGCTCGAGCGCCTCACCCGGGCAGTGGCAACTGGCCGCCAGAAGCTGTCGATTACTGGCATTGATGCGGCAGTTCCGGACGAGTCACACCCTGAACATGACGAGTCTGGGTTCTTCGACCAAGATCGTTAACGAGGGGAGCGGTGATGTCCTCGCCGAGCATGCACGCGCTGCGAATCAACATCGTTGAATTACTGAGACAGCCAGGAAGTGAACGTCGGGTTGAGCACGAGATTTCATCGGACGACCTTCAATGTGAACTCGCACCTGGGCAGTCTGAAATCTCAGGGATGGTGTCGGTCGATGTGACCGCAGTGTCGGCCACAGATGACGTCTCGGTGGCCGGGTCAATTTCTATTCCCTGGAGTGGTGAGTGCCGGCGTTGTCTGAAATCGATCTCAGGCATTCAAGTTGTCGATTTCGATGAACGATTTGCTCCCGCCCGAAGTCGAAATCGGATCGGATTGTCAGACGGCGATGTATCGATTATCGAAGGCGATCAAATTGATTTGCTGGAGCCAATTCGCGAGACCGTGATGATTGAAACCCCGATGAGCGTGCTCTGCAGCGAGTCATGTGAAGGGATCTGCGATGTATGCGGCGCTGATCGAAACAACGATTCGTGTGAATGTGTCGTCGTCATTCGCGATGAGCGCTGGGCCGCACTCGATGCACTCGAACTCGATGATTAAATCTTTCGACCGCAATTAGCCGGTTCCCCGATAGTCTCAACTCGCCCTCGAGGAAGAGAAGAGTCTGTTCCTCTAACTGAGTGACGGAGAAGTCAAGTGGCCGTTCCGAAGAAGAAAACCTCAAAATCGAAGACCCGCAGCCGCCGTGCGAGCAACTGGAAGCTGTCTGCTCCAGCGCGTAGCACGTGCCCACGTTGCGGTAGTGCGAAGACGCCGCACACTGTCTGCCAGTCCTGTGGCTGGTACAAGAATCGCGTTGTTGTTGACGTCTCCTGAGTAGTCTCGCAACATGCTTCCGGTTGCCGTTGATGCAATGGGCGGCGACCATGCCCCCGACGCCATCGTGGCGGGGGCCTTGCTCGCTGCTGAGTCGGGTATTCCTGTTGTCCTGGTAGGTCCATCGGATCTGCCTTCTCGCGTCGACACCGGCGGGCTCTCGATCATTGAGGCCTCCGAGGTCATTGAGATGGACGAAGACCCGGCCCATGGGGTCCGCCGTAAAAAAGATTCAACGCTCGTTCGCGCCGCTGAGGCAGTACGTGATGGCGTCGCATCGGCGATGGTGTCGGCTGGCAACACAGGGGCAACTATGGCCTCGGGTCTTCTCAGGATGGGCCGAATTCGCGGTGTTGGGCGACCAGCGATTGCAGCGATGATCCCGGTTCCTGGTGGCACTCCAACCGTATTGCTCGATGCCGGTGCTAACTCTGAAGTTCAGGCCGAGTGGCTCGTCCAGTTCGCCCAGATGGGAAGTATTTTCGCCGAGCACCGACTGGGAATTTCGAATCCCCGAGTTGGTCTGCTCTCTATTGGTGAAGAGGCCGGCAAGGGTGATTCCCTTCGTAAAGAGGCCTATAACGTATTGAGCGAAGCAAGCGGCTTCAACTTCATTGGCAATGTCGAAGGTCGCGATGTGATGTCCGACGACTGTGATGTGGTTGTTACCGACGGGTTCACTGGCAATGTCGTACTGAAGACACTCGAGGGGGCAATGCGTAAGGTGATGTCGGCGTTGACCGAAGCGGTCACTTCCAACGCAGAACTCACCGAGCACGCTGCTGCGCTCTTGCCAGAAATTCTTCCCCTTCAGGCCTCTCTTGAAGCTGAAACGTACGGCGGAGCGATGCTGCTTGGAACGAATGGCGTATGCATCATCTCGCACGGCTCATCCTCACCGACTGCCATTCACAATGCGGTCGGAGTTGCCCGCGACATGGTTGAAGCCGACGTCGTTGGTTCGATCGCTGCGGCGATACGTCCACAAGAGTGATCTTCGGGTAGGTGTGTCACGGGTACACTCGTGGCGTGGCTGAAGGACAATTGACCCGTGATGAAATTCTCGACACCGTTCGCGACCGGCTCGCTGACATTCTCGAAACTGATCCATCTGGAATTGCCGAGGGTAATTCGTTCGTGGACGACCTTGAAGCCGACTCACTTGCGTTGATCGAACTCGTTGAGGCGCTGGAGGAAGCCTTTGGCACTCGAATTCCTGACTTCCGAGTCGACGACGAAGACCTTGAAGATCTGAAGACGGTTCGTGACGCCGTCGACTACGTGGCGTCTCGGGCTGGGCTCTGACAGCAGGGTCGGCGATGAGCCGACGTTTAGACGATCTGCAGCGGGCAGTTGGTCACCAATTTGGTGACGAGAAACTTCTTTATCGAGCCCTCAGCCACCGTTCGTGGATCGCTGAAAGCTCCGATGAAATCTCGAATGAGCGCCTTGAATTCCTTGGCGATGCGATTCTTGGTTGGGTTGTTGCCGATCTCGTCTATTCCGAATTTGAAGATTGGGATGAGGGCCGACTGACCGACTTGCGTAAGAGCGTGGTGAATGCCGCTGCGTTAGCTGAGATTGCACGGGAGATCAATCTTGGTGAGAGCTTGTTGCTCGGCAATGGTGAGGATGCGGCGGGCGGCCGGGACAAAGAGTCGATTCTCTCTGATGCCCTTGAAGCAGTTTTCGGGGCCGTGTATGTCGATGCGGGCTCAGCGAAAGCCTTCGAAGTCGTGCAACGTCTGATCGCACCATGGCTCTCCGATGCTCCGTCGCGACTTGACCGGCTCGACCAAAAGTCGACTCTTCAAGAACTTCTTGCATCGCTCGGCCGTCGGTCTCCGTCGTATGTCTTGACGTCCCGAGGTCCTGATCACGACAAAGAATTCACTGCAACCGTCCTCGTCGACGATGAAGTGCTTGGAACTGGTGTTGGGCGTTCGAAGAAGATTGCTGAACAGCAGGCGGCCGGTGAAGCAATCGACCGTCTGAACTCGGCTGATCATGCCTGAACTACCTGAGGTTGAAACAGTTCGTCGTGGTCTTGAACGGTCACTTGTCGGTCGCCGTTTTGATGAGGTAGCCGTTGGCCGCGACAGGGTCGCCCGACGGACATCACGACAGGAGTTACGAGATGGGTTAACCGGCGCAAGAGTTGTCGAGGCGAATCGCCGAGGAAAATATCTGCTCCTTGAACTGGATACCGATGCTGTCGTGATGGTGCATCTTCGAATGAGTGGCCAGGTGATCATCGATGATGGGGCTAGCGAGGCTCCTCGGCATAGTCACGTCACAGCCCTGCTCGATGACGGAAGTCGGTTTTTGTTTGTTGACCCTCGAACATTCGGCGAGGTAGTGGTTGCACCGCGAAGCCGCATTGATGTGCTGATTCCTGAGATCGGCCGACTTGGTCGGGACCCCTTAGTTGATGGTGTTGACATGAAGGCGGTGACCGAGATGTGTCGGAACCGGCGCCGGCGTGTGAAGTCACTGTTGCTCGATCAGTCGCATATCGCAGGCATTGGAAACATTTACGCAGATGAGATTTGTCACTCTGCTGGTATTCGTCCAGATCGGCCAGCCGAAACACTGTCATCTCGTTCACGTCGTCGATTGACCGACGCAATTGTTGACGTCATCGAGCAGGCAGTCGAACTTGGTGGGTCAACCCTTGCAGACTCGCAATATGTCGGTGTCGATGGACAGCCAGGAACATTTCAAGAGCGCCATCGCGTGTATGCCCGGACGGGTCAGCGATGTGTCTCATGTGGTCGGGGTGTCATTCGTCGAATCCTCATCGACCAACGGGGCAGTCACTTTTGTCCGGTTTGCCAGCGCTAAAGCATCACGTTTTGTGCGGTGCGGCGGAGTAGATTCGTGGAGGCGTGTTTCTCAAAAGTTTGACCCTCAAAGGCTTTAAGTCGTTCGCAGATTCAACGGTGATGGACCTTGAACCTGGTGTGACCGTCGTCGTCGGTCCAAATGGGTCGGGCAAGTCAAATGTCGTAGATGCAATTGCCTGGGTGCTTGGCGCTCAAGCACCGAAAGCTGTTCGAAGCCAAAAGATGGACGATGTCATCTTTGCGGGCACAGAAAAGCGTTCTGCTCTTGGTCGGGCAGAGGTCAGTCTGACGCTCGATAACTCAGCCGGGTTGCTCCAGCTTGAGTTTACTGAGGTCACGGTCACCCGTGTGCTGTTCAGGAATGGAGATAGCGAGTACTCGATCAACGGCGTGCCGTGCCGCCTTCTCGACGTCCAAGAATTGCTGTCCGACGCCGGAGTTGGCCGCCAACAACATGTCATTGTTTCGCAGGGTCAGATTGACGCGGTGTTGAATGCCCGCCCAGAGGATCGTCGATCAATAATTGAAGAAGCTGCTGGCGTATTGAAGTACCGCAAGCGTCGCGAAAAGGCTCAGCGGCGGCTTGATGCGACCGAAGCAAATTTAGTTCGTTTACAGGACTTGTTACGTGAGGTCCGACGGCAGTTGAAGCCACTTGAGCGGCAAGCGCAGGCAGCCCAACGCCATGTCGAACTTCAGAGAGAGCTCGACGGTTTGCGCATCTTTGTTGCCGGACGAGAAATTGCAACGCAACGAACGAGATTGGTGGCGATCGAACACGATCGCATTCAAGCCACTGAAACCCAACACACCTCGAAATCTCGGTTGGCCGAACTCGACACTGCGATTATGGGTATCGAAGCGCAACTCACGGCTCGCGGTGCGAGTGATGTTCGAGATCGTCTCGCCAACGTAGAACGGCTCATCGAGCGCGCAGATGGGCTACTCGGAATCATCGACGAGCGTCGTCGGTCACTCGAGCGTGACCGTTCGCAGGGCCTAGATGCCGATGTCATTGCGACCCTTGAGGCCGACGTCGCTGGGTTCCGCTCCGAACTTACCGAGGTTGAAGCTGCACAAGCAGCGTTACAGCCAGAGGTTGCATCGCTCGAGGAAGAAGAGCGGCAGCTTGAACTCGAACGTGAGTCTGCAGATCACGGTGGAACAGATCTGAGTTCAAAAGCAGCAAGCGCAGCCGCTGAGGTACGCGGTGAACTTCGGTCGGTGCGATCCTCGCTCGAACGCAGCCGGGCCGAGCGTGACCGTGCGGTTGAGCGCGTCGAACTTTCACGTGGACAACTGGTTGAGCTCTCAGACGAGATCGAGCGCTACCGCAGTGAATGCGAAGCTGCGAGCAACGCTGAAGAACCTTTGGTTCGTCAGCACGTGAACGCTGAGGCAGTTCGCTTGCGAGCTGCAGCCGCTTTTGATGAGGCCGAAGCAAACGAACGCAAAGCCTCGTCAGAGGTCGAGCGGCTAACGGCACGCCAAGAGGCATTGCAACTTGCCCTTGATGCGGCGCGGGCTCGTGCCGGAGCCGAACGGCTTGCTGGTCTCGATGGCGTCCTTGGCACGCTACTCGACGTCATCGCGATCGATGCGGGGTGGGAGGCTGCCGTTGAGGCAGCGCTCGGCGAGGCGCTCTCCGCGGTTGTTGTTGAGTCGGCCTCGAATGCGCGCAGTGCGCTCGAAGCTCTTCGCACATCGGCGACCTCAGGCGCAGTGTTAGCAGCAGTCTCGGCTCATGCAACGAAGGCTGACGTCCCGAGTGGTTGTGCATCAGTTCTCGGCCATGTGCGAGCAACAAACTCCGGTGTTCAGTCACTTCTCGAGCGGTTGCTCTCGCACGCGGTGAGCGCCCCAACCCTTGACGCTGCGATTGATACTGCTCTAGCCCATCAGGATCTTGTCGTCGTCACTCAAGACGGTGACCGTCTCTCATCGACTGGGTGGCGAATTGGATCTTCTTCCGGTGGTGCAACCGCCGCAGCTCTCGAAGAGGTAAGTGCGCGGGTTGCAGCAGCAACGCAGGCTCGAGATGCTGCCGAGCAGGGGCGCCTTGAGGCTCGCACTGCCCTCGATGCGGCTCTTGCGGCGGAGCGTGAACTCGTCACTGCTCTCGATCGAAACGATGGACGGTTCATTGCGGCATCAGAGGCGCTGTCACAGGCCCAGGCACGTCGGCGCGAGGTCGATGCCGAGCGTGAGGGCGCCGCACGATCAATTACGGAACTTGTGACTGTCATCGAGGGGGACGAGCAACGCCTTGCCGAACTCGAGGCTGCACTTCCAAGTCTGGTCGCTGAAGAGCAAGCCGAGGCTGATGCGGTGCGGCAACGCGACGAATCAAGGACGGCGCTTGACGCCTGGTCGGCGATGCTGGTGTCGAGACGACGTGATGTCGAAGTTCGATCGGCTGGGCTGAATGAACAATCGGAGTTCTTGCGCCGGCGGATCGCAGATATTGATGGCCGGCTCGAAGCAGACCGTGAAGCACAGGCCGGAGCAGCCGATCGTCGGCAACAAGTTGAGAAAGCCCTCGGTGCCGTCGCCGCGTTGAACGCATTTGTCGTCGAGCGCCGCCTTCAAGTCGTTGCCGCTCGTGACGCACTTGTCGAAGAACGCCAACGTCAGTCTGCAGAGGTGACCGAACTCACCGAGCGCCTCGACCAATTCCGTCAAGAGCGTGTCGCCTCAGAACGGTCGCTTGAGGAGTCACGTGAACGACTCACGAAAGCTGAGATCGCAGAGGCAGAGGTGAGGCTGCGCCTCGAAACCACAATCGAGTCATTGCGGCGTGATCTCGACATCGAACCAGAGGTCGCGGAGGCAGCTGAACCCCCAGCGGTACCAGAGGGTGCAACTCCTGCTGGTCGTGTTCGTGAACTCGAGCGTGAACTTCGTTTGTTGGGGCCGATCAACCCGCTCGCTCTTGAAGAGTTCAACGAGTTGAGCCAGCGGAATGAGTTCCTTGAAGGGCAACTTGAAGACGTGCGGTCAACCCGTCGTGAACTCAACCGAGTCATTGCCGCCGTTGATCTTGAGATCCAGAATGTGTTTGTGTCGGCCTTTGCTGATGTAAGTGCGAACTTCACCCAACTGTTTGGAGCGCTCTTCCCGGGTGGTAACGGTTCGCTCAAACTGACTGCTCCTGATGACCTGCTGAATACCGGTATCGAGGTCGAAGCCAAGCCCAGCGGCAAGAATGTGAAGAAGTTGTCACTGCTGTCCGGTGGTGAACGTTCATTGACTGCGCTTGCATTTTTGTTTGCCGTCTTCCGTTCGCGCCCTTCGCCGTTCTATGTGATGGACGAAGTCGAGGCTGCGCTTGACGATGTCAACTTGCACCGTTTCTTGAATCTCATTCAGGAGTTCCGCAAGGAGGCACAGCTGCTCATCGTGTCGCACCAGAAGCGAACGATGGAGGCAGGTGACGCGTTGCTTGGCGTCTCGATGCAACCGGGTGGTTCATCAAAAGTTGTGACCGAGCGTGTCTCGACCGCCTCAGCCCAGTAGTTGATAAGCTGGCCATCCTTAGCCGAGAAGTCCACCTGGTGATTCAGACTCACAGATAGCGTCAACTTCCAATGGACCAAAATAACTGGATTTATCTTGTTCTCATCTTGCTCGTAGTCGGGTTTGGTGCGGGGGTCATCATTGCTGGTCGGCGCCGGAGTGGTTCTGAGGCTCCAATACCTGATTCTCGGACGGCGGGAGCGGACGCATCAAAGCATGAATCTGCTGTCACGGCGGTTGCCGATGAACCGGCCGAAGCCGAGCCCTTCGCAGAGACCTCCGTTGAAGAATCCGATGACGCACCAGATTTAGCCGTTGGCACTGACGATGCGGTCGACGAGCGAGAGGTCGCGCGCGACGATCCAGAGCAACCGAAGTCGATGCGAGATCGTCTCGCTCGAGCCCGCGGTGCATTCTCTGAAGCGGTCGGCTCAGTGCTTGGACGGTCTGGCATCGATGATGCTGTCTGGGAAGAACTCGAAGATGCACTGTTGATCGCCGACGTCGGAATTGGTGTCGCCACTTCATTGCTTGAACCGTTGCGTGATCGAGTTACGAAGGGAGAAATTGAGAACCCGGAGCAACTCATTGCAGCGCTCAGAGTGTCGATGGTGACTCAACTCGAGGGCGCGAATCGAGAACTTTCGATGCGAGATGATGACGGCACGTCAATCTGGCTGTTTGTTGGGGTGAACGGTGTTGGTAAAACAACAACGATTGGCAAATTGGCCTCCCGACAGATCGCATCTGGAACCAAGGTATTGCTCTCGGCAGGTGACACGTTCCGCGCCGCAGCGGCCGATCAATTGCAGATGTGGGCTGAGCGATCTGGAGCAGAGATTGTTCGCGGAGCTGATGGTGCTGACCCCTCGAGCGTTGTGTTTGATGCTGTTGAACGGGCGACTGCTAAGGAGTTCGATCTTGTGCTCGCAGACACTGCCGGTCGATTGCACAACAAACAAAACTTGATGGATGAACTGTCTAAGGTTCGCCGAGTCGCCGAAAAGGGGAGTGGAGTTGTTACTGAGACCTTGTTGGTGATCGATGCAACAACTGGTCAGAACGGTCTTGCGCAGGCAAGGGAATTTGCTGCTGCGACCGGTGTCACCGGTGTGGTGGTGACAAAACTTGATGGCTCGGCGAAGGGTGGCATCGTGTTCGCGGTAGAGACAGAACTGGGAATTCCGGTGAAGTTTGTTGGTGTTGGGGAACAGATCAATGATCTAGTGCCGTTTGACCCGCAAGAATTCGTTGACGCGCTCGTCAGTGTGTGACCGGGAACTTTCTTGAACCTGACGACGTCAAAAGGAGTATGCGAATAAATCGTGTTCTGAAGTCAACTGTTGTGACACTCGTTCTCGGATTGTCGCTCACCGCTTGTATCGCCGATGACACCGACTCGGGTGGACTCACTCCACCTGAGGTCATCCGTGTGGGCGCAATGGAAGGCGGGGCAGTTGCGGCCACTGAACAGGCAGCGGTTGCTGATACCGCTGAGTCCTCACTTTCGGCGATGGATGAAGCTGCCGCAGACGGAGACATGGCGTTGGATTACATGATGCCGTGGACGATTGTCACCGACTTCATCGTTGGCGACCTTCCTGCCCTTCCCGGTAATTCCACCGGATATGTATACCGATCCAACTCAACCGTTTCTGAGGAAGCTGCCGTTCGTTTGGCGACAGTATTTGGTGTTGACCCAACTCCGCAGACTCGCCCAGCCGAATATCAAGTCGCATGGGCGTTTGGTCCAGAAGATGGCACCGCTCCGTCACTCACGATCGACGCCTACAGCCAGCATTACTGGTGGTATTCGCCAGATTGGTCTGAGCGTGAGGATGCCGTCGCCCTGTACGCATGCACGGAAAGTGTTGATGTCGAAGGAAACGTCACGGTCGACTGCCCTGAGCCCGAGCCACCCGTCGGGGTGCCGACTGCTGAAGAGGCTGAGGCTGCGGCGCGTGAACTCATCGCTGCAGCGGGATTCGATGACGATGCACTCAAGTTCGAGGTCAGTGCTGAAGGCTGGTATGCATCGGTGTACGCAACTCGTCCGTTGATCGACGGGGTTGAAGCAACCGGAGAGAATTGGAGTTTCGGATTTGGTGCAGAGGGGGCACTGGAATGGGCAGGTGGTTCGTTCGTCAGCCCTGAAAAAGTTGGACCGTATCCACTGATTGACGTCGAGACTGCACTCACACGCCTCCGGTCGAATTATCTCGGATCAGGCGGTTCATGGGGCGGCGATGTTGCGGTGATGGAGGCCGCTGACGAATCAGTTGCAACCGATTCGGCGATAGCTGTTGAGCCGCCAGAGTCTGAAATGGCAACCTCGGAAATGTCGATCGACCCTGACGAATCTTGGGTTGAACAGCAGCCCGAAGAAATCACCGTCACCTTGATCGACGTCGTCGCAGACCTGTGGTGGGCAACTGATGTTGATGAGAACACCTGGCTCATCCCGGCATACCGGTTCATCGGCGATGACGGTGGTTGGTACACGGTGCCAGCAGTTGCTGATGAATATCTCATCGAAACACCTGTGTACGTCGATGATGTCGATGAGCCTGCACCGTTGCCTGCGGTGTCAGAACCGTCCTCAGGTGTCGGCGCTTCCGGATCACTTGGCCGAATGAGCGAAAGCGTTGCGGTGGTGATCGACAATCAACTGGAAGAGATCGATGAGCAAATGATCGCCTTCTTGGAAGAGGTCGTTGATGTGCCATTCACCGAAGACGAATTCGCTGATCTCGCCGCCGAATTTGGATTAACCACGCGGGTGATCCAGCGTGACGGAGAGTTCCTTATGGTGACCCAGGATTACTCGACATCGAGGGTCAATGTCATCGTTGAAGACGGAATAGTGGTCGCTGTCGACTCGATTGGTTAGCGCCTAGACCGTCTCCCATGCGGCTGCCAAAAATGTTTGGGGTGTTTGCATCATTGACGAGTCCTCACCCATCAAGCAAGATCTCAAGGTGGGGCAAAACGAGTCGTGGGAATCAAGCGGTGCAACTATTGGTCGAACGTTGTCGGACTCTGATCCGTCATTTGATCGAGGGGCCGACCCTGGAGCGCAAGCACCAAATGTTGTGGTCGTGTTACTTGATGACACCGGCTTTGCCCAACTCGGGTGTTTTGGCTCAGATATCGACACCAGACACATTGATGCACTTGCATCGGACGGCATCACTTTTACCAACTTCCATGTGACTCCTCTGTGCTCGCCGACACGGGCTGCGCTCCTCACCGGTCGATCTCAACACGCGGTTGGGATGCGCGGAGTTTCAAATTGGAAGACGGGTTTCCCGCATCAACTCGGACACATCTCTCAACGTGCTGCAACGATTGCAGAAATTCTCCATTCCAATGGATATGCAACGTTCTGTGCAGGGAAGTGGCATCTTGCTCCGACCAGCGACATCTCGGCTGCAGGGCCGTTTGACCAATGGCCGCTTGCACGTGGATTCGATCGTTTTTATGGGTTTCTCGAGGGTGAAACCGATCAGTTCCATCCTGAGCTGGTGCGAGATAACTCGCACATTTCGCCGCCACGAACACCAGCGGAGGGATACCACCTGTCTGAAGATCTCGTTGACAACCTTCTTCAGATGATTAACAACTCAAAGGGTGTTCGGCCAGATCGTCCGTTCTTTGCGTATCTTCCATTTGGAGCGACGCATGCACCGCACCAGGCGCCAGCGGCATATTTGCAGAAGTATCGAGGTCGGTACGACGAAGGCTGGGATGAAATTCGTCAACGTTGGTTTGAACGGCAGCTTGAACTTGGGGTGATTCCGTCGCATACGAAACTCGCCCCGCGAAATTGGGGTGTTCAGGCGTGGGACGATCTTCCAGACAACCAGCGTCGTCTCGCATGCCGACTGCAGGAGGCGTTCGCGGCGTTTCTCGATCACACCGATGACCAGATCGGGCGGTTTGTTGATGGCCTGAGCGATCTCGGCGAGCTCGACAACACCATTTTTGTGTTGCTTGCAGACAACGGTGCCTCTCAAGAAGGTGGTCCGTTCGGGGTGATGCACGAAATGAAGTTCTTCAATGGGATTCTGGAAACACCCGATGAGGCAATCGAACGGATCGACGACATTGGCGGGCCTCATTCCCACACGAATTACCCATGGGGGTGGGCACAGTGCGGTAACTCTCCATTCCGTTGGTACAAACAGAACACCCATGAAGGTGGCGTTCACGTTCCGTTGATCGTCAGGTGGCCAAAGGAGTTGGCACCGCAATCGGGAACATATCGACATCAATTTGTCAGCGTGTCAGATGTAATGCCAACGGTTCTCGAGTTGTTGAAAATTGATGCGCCGGAGGTGTTTCGCGGTGTTGAGCAGCTGCCGGTAACCGGCCACTCATTTGCCCAGATCTTGCGTGATGCTGCGCTTCCTGCTGCGAACACTCTTCAGTATTTCGAGAACAGCGGCAGTCGGGCGTTGATCACTGAGCGTGATGGTCAGTTATGGAAGGCAGTGACAAAGCACAACCAAGGCGATGACTTTGAGACCGAACCATGGGAGCTCTACAACCTCAGTAATGACCCATCTGAATGCGAGAACCTTGCCGAGTCTGAACCAGGCATGACGCACGACCTCATTGACTTGTGGTGGAGAGAAGCAGAACGTCATGGAGTGTTGCCTCTCGATGATCGCACTCTCGAACTCTTCGCTGCCGTACGGCATGATCGTTCGTCACACCGCCTCGACGGGGTGTATCGGTATCGCCCTCCGATGGCGCCGATACCCGCAAGTGCTTCGGCGACAACCGGCAGCCGTTGGTTCGAACTCGCTGCCAACGTCACGGTAACCGAAGGTGATGAGGGCGTGCTCTGGGCAACCGGAACTGAGAATTCTGGGGTCTCGATCTTTGTGCAAGGGGGACGGCTCGTTGCCGATTACAACGCCTTTAACGAGCACACGATCGTCGAATCAACACGCCCAATACCCCCGGGAGATGTTGTTCTCAGGGTGCGCCTCGAGCGAACCGGACGCAAAACCGGTTGGTGCGAGGTTTCCATCGACGGCGAAGCCAGTGGGCGTGAGGAAATTCCGTTGTATATGAGAATGGTCTCATCGGTTGGGTCAAGCGTCGGCTACGACCATGGGTCACCTGTCTCTGAGCGTTACGACTCCTCATTTCCGTTTACCGGGGAGTTACACGAGGTGGTTATTCGCGTTCCTGAGCGGCGATCTCAGGCTGAACAGAACGCAGCGGCTCAAGCAGAGATGACCCGCCAATGACGATCACCGTCACCTTGCTTGGCACGGGAAGCCCAATCCCGGCCCCAGATCGTGCAGGGCCCTCGACATTGATTTCAACTGAGGGTGAGCACTTCTTGGTTGACGCTGGCCGCGGAGTGCTGATGAGAATGGCAGCAGTTGGTGTTGGGGCTCCACAACTCTCGGCAGTGTTGCTCACCCATCTGCACAGCGACCACATCACTGACCTGAATGATGTGATCACCACACGATGGGTGATGACCTTTGAACCAACACCGTTGACGATCATCGGGCCGGTTGGAACGCAACATGTTGTTGATCACCTACTCGCGAGTCTTGGCCCCGATATCGCCTATCGACTTGCACATCACGATGACCTCAACCACGAGCCAATGGTTCGCGTGATTGAGGTTGAGTCAGGGGAAATTGCTTTGCCGGGACCGACGGTGATCACCGCGGGTCAAACCGATCACAAACCTGTTGAACCAAGTATTGGGTATCGGTTTGAGTTAGGTGGAAATTCGGTTGTGGTCGCAGGTGACACCGTTCCGTGTGACTCGCTGGATGCGCTGTGTACGGGAGCTGATGCTCTTGTTCACACGGTGATCCGCAAGGACATCATCGCTAATGTGCCGATGCAGCGCTTGCTCGACACTCTCGACTATCACTCGTCACCACAAGAGGCTGGTGCAACGGCTCAACGGGCCGGAGTGACGACCCTGGTGCTGACCCACTACGTACCGGCGATCGCGCCAGGTGGTGAACATGAGTGGGTGGATCTCGCCGCAACCGAATTCGGCGGCCAAATTGAGGTTGGAGACGATCTTCACACCGTGACGGTCGAGTGATGCGTGGCGATCTGTGGAAGTAGTTCAATAACAGGTGAGATGAAACTGAGGGCACCTGAAATCTGTGGCAGGTAGCCTCAAGAGCAATGTTTGATTCGCTGTCCAGCCGGCTTGACGGCATCGCTAAACGACTCCGAGGTAAAGGTCGACTGACTGAGGCTGATGTCGATGAAGTGATGCGCGAGATTCGCACCGCTCTTCTTGAAGCCGACGTCAATGTGCAGGTCGTACGTTCGGTCACCAACCGTATTCGTGAACATGCAATTGGTGCGACGAAGTCAAAGGCTCTTGACCCCGGCCAGCAGGTCATCAAGGCTGTGCACGACGAACTCATTCGAATACTCGGTGGCGAAACGCTTCGCATTTCGTATGCATCCAAGCCACCAACGGTCGTGCTAATGGCCGGCCTGCAGGGTTCAGGCAAAACAACAAACTCGGCCAAACTCGCCGCGTGGTTTAAATCGCAGGGTCATCAGCCATTGCTAGTGGGGGCTGACCTTCAGCGCCCTGCTGCGGTCGAGCAGTTGCGCACCCTTGGAGCACAGATCGATGTTCCGGTCTGGTCGCAGCCGACGAATCCGGTGCAAGTCGCTGCGGACGGTCTCGAGGAGGCTCGTCGTCTGGGTCGCGATGTGCTCATCGTTGACACGGCAGGCCGATTGTCAATCGACACCGAACTCATGCAGCAGGTGCGAGATATCTCTGCGGCAATTTCTCCGAACTACACCTTCCTTGTTATCGATGCAATGACTGGTCAAGACGCAGTTCAAACTGCATCTGCCTTCCACGAGACCCTCGCAATTGATGGCGTCATCATGTCGAAACTCGATGGTGATGCTCGTGGTGGTGCGGCCCTTTCGGTGAAAGAAGTCATCGGACGGCCGATCGCCTTTGCATCAACGGGTGAGCGCATCGAAGCATTTGAGCAATTCCATCCCGATCGAATGGCGGGTCGAATCCTTGGGATGGGTGACATGCTCACCCTCATCGAGCAGGCCGAACAGGCCTTCGAGAAAGAACAGGCTGAAGAGGCTGCCGCCCGACTCATGGGCGGCCAGTTCACCTTTGATGACTTCTTGGAGCAGATGCAGGCCCTGAAGAAAATGGGTCCGCTATCAGGGGTGCTCGGAATGATGCCGGGAATGCCAAAGGAACTGAAGAACGCAGAAATCGGTGACGATGATCTCAAACCCGTAGAGGCAATCATCTACTCGATGACACGTGAAGAGCGTGCACGTCCAGAAATCATCAATGGCAGTCGGCGAGCACGTATTGCAACCGGTTCTGGCACCTCTGTTGCTGAGGTGAACCGTCTTGTCAAGCAGTTCTCTGAGATGCAGAAGATGATGAAGAAGATGGGTGGTGGCGGCGGTATGCCTGGAGGGCGCAAGGCCCGCCGAGCGGCAAAAGGCGTGAAAGGCAATCCATTTGGAGGTGCTGGCATGCCAGATATGAGTGATCTCGAATCAATGCTTGGTGGTGGCCAACTTCCCAACTCGAATCCATTTGGAGACCTCGGAAAACGCTAAGTAGTCAAGGCGATTCATCTCGTTTGCGGCTGGCGGTGGGTATCGGCCTTAAGCGCCGATAGTCTGCGATGGTTCCTCATTGCCTCAGGAGACGGTTTAGACATGGCAGTTAAGTTGCGCCTTACTCGCATCGGAAAAAAGAAGCAGCCTCAGTACCGCATCGTTGCGGCTGATGCGCGTTCGCCCCGTGACGGACGATTCATTGAGATCCTTGGTCACTATGACCCTCGTCAGGACCCTTCAGTGCTCACCGTCGATAACGACAAAGCCGTGAAGTGGCTTTCCGAGGGAGCGCAGCCAACCGAGCGTGTTTCAAAGCTTCTGGAGATTTCAGGAGCAATGGAACAGTTCAAGTCTTCAAAGGCTGGGTGAGTCTGGTCATGGCGGCCCCAACCGCTGCAGCAGTTCTCGAGCACATCGTCCGGTCGATTGTCGATCAGCCTGACGCTGTCAATGTTGAAGTGAGCGAATCAGGAGACCGTACCCGTCTCGATGTTCGTGTTGGAGATGGTGACCTCGGGCGTGTGATTGGTCGTCGTGGCCGCACAGCTGCGAGCATTCGCACGGTTACCCGTGCGGCCGCTGCAAAAGACGGTGTCGAGGTCGACATCGAATTTCTCGACGACTGAGTAGTCGTTGTTTTGAGCGGGAGTCAACCATGACTGACCCGAACCTGTTAGAGATTGGTCGACTTGGCCGAGCTCACGGAATCCGTGGCGAGATGTTCGTTTCGCTGACCTCGGATCGAGTTGAACGCGTTGCTGAGGGGTCCACGTTGGAAGCGGAAGGCTTGTGGTTGACCGTCGTTTCATCTCGGCCATCTTCTGGTCGATTCATTGTTCGTTTTGCTGAAATCGAATCTCGCAATGATGCCGAGCAGATGACGGGGAAGGTTCTGCGTGCTCATCCTCTTGAGGACCCTAAGGCGCTTTGGGTGCATGAGATGATTGGTGCTCTAGTGGTCGACGTAGACGGGATGGAGTGGGGAAGGTGCGTGGCTGTTGTCGCGAACCCGGCATCAGACCTCATCGAACTTGAAAGCGGCGCACTTGTTCCATCGGTGTTTGTTGTCGAGTCAAACTCAGAGAACATCGTGATTAACCCGCCTGAGGGCTTATTCGAGCTTGCTGGAACTGCTGACGGTGCGTCGTGAGAATTGATGTCTTCACGTTGTTCCCATCGATGGTTGATGGATTCACCGACCAAAGTTTGCTTGGCAAAGCCCGCGAGGCTGGTTTAGTTGACCTGCGCTGTCACGATCCTCGTGACCACGCAACCGACGTCCACCGCACGGTTGACGATTCGCCCTTTGGTGGCGGAGCAGGAATGCTGATGCGCCCAGAGCCCATTTTTGCCGCTGTTGAGGCAGCCAATCCGCCTCGGCCCCTCCTGCTGTTATCACCTGGTGGACGAACATTTGATCAGGGGTACGCGACTGAACTCAGTGAGCTCGATGGATTCAGTTTGCTCTGCGGACGCTATGAGGGCATCGATCATCGGGTTCGTGAGCATCTTGTCGATGGCGAGATCAGTATTGGCGATGTTGTTCTTGCAGGTGGTGAAGTCGCTGCTTGTTTGATAATTGAAGCAGTGACACGGTTGCTGCCGGGGGTGATGGGTAATGAGATGGGCCCGGTTACAGAGAGTTTTAGCGATTCTGGGCTCCTTGAGGAGCCGCAATACACCCGACCGGCAGAGTTTCGTGGGTGGGAGGTTCCTGAGGTTCTCAGAAGCGGGAACCATGCGCTGATCGAGCGTTGGAGGCGAGCTCAGGCGCTGTATAGAACTGTTCGTCAGCGTCCCGATCTCATCGAAGCTCGCGGTGGACTTTCGGCAGATGACGCTCGCTTGTTGGAAGAGTTCCCACCGACCCCGTATCCTTTGTCGGCCGACCCGGATTGAGCCGGGTCACCCCGAAAGATCAGGAAGACTCATGAAGACCACCGATTTCATCGATCAGGACTCACTGCGTACGGATATCCCCGAATTTGGACCGGGAGACGAACTCAAGGTGCACGTCCGTGTTGTTGAGGGTGGCAAAGAGCGCGTCCAGGTATTCCAAGGCAACGTCATCTCAATTCGTGGTGGCGGCCTGCAAGAGACCTACACCGTTCGTAAGTTGAGTTACGGCGTTGGGGTTGAGCGCACATTTCCGATGCACACGCCAACCGTTGCAAAGGTTGAAGTTGTGAAGCGTGGCGATGTCCGTCGTGCGAAGTTGTACTACCTGCGTGATCGCGTCGGTAAGGCTGCACGCGTTCGCGAGAAGCGCGAATTCTGATTCTGTCGCTCTCGCTCTGAGAGCCCGATCGGCCATGACGGTCCTTTCATCGGACAAGGTGGTGGTTGTTGGCGTCTTCTCATCGTCGTGGGATGCTCGCCGAGCGTCGAGTTGCGTTGCAGTATGAACAGCGAGGGTTTGTTGTTCTTGACCGCAATTGGCGGTGCGGTGTCGGTGAACTCGATATCGTCTCGGCAAATTCCTCAACGCTCGCAGTGATCGAAGTGAAGTGGCGTCAGTCAAGTGAATTTGGTGGAGCCGCCGGCGCTGTAGGCCCTGTCAAGCAGTCCCGAATCAAGGCGGCGACCGAATTGTGGCTTGTACGTCACCCGGCGTGGTCTCAGCGAGATGATCTCGCAGTTCGCTTCGATGTTGCAGCAGTTACTGGCGGAGTGATTGAGGTGTTTGAAGCGGCCTTCGAGTAGCCGGTTAGCCGAAGAGGCCCCATGCGAGTAATGCTCCAGCAACAACAAGTGCGCATGCAACAAACAGGTAATCGCTTGGTCGAGCAGAGAATTTTCGGTACGGGTTGAAGCCCACGTGATCAGTATGGCGGTGAACATGCTGATGATGCACCGACCATTACCGTGGGGGTGTGAGCAAACAACGTCGATCGTCTGCCTTGAGGTGGTTGATGACCGCGTCCTGCGTGTTCGCTTTCGGAACAGGGTCGGTGGTAGTCGCGCAAGAAAATGATGCCGAACCCGATGACGGTGCGGTTGTCGTTGAAGATGTTGAGACTGCGATGACACTTCCTCTCGTTGAAGTGCCGGTCGGGTGCGAACCCTGGCAGCTCGCTGATGTGGTCTTTGTCGGAACGGTCGCCGCTCGTGATGCAAAGACAGTTCGCTTCACGGATATCACGGTGCGTGCGGGCAATGAGGCGCTCATCTCGGCTGGAGGAACGGTTGATATTCGTTTTGGATATGACGCCCAATATGTCGCTGAGGGCGAGACCTACCTTGTCGGAGCGGATCAGCACCCTGACCTGGGCATTTTGGTCTCAAAACTCACTCAGCCACCCGTTGACTTTGCGGGCGACGAGATAGTTGGGGTTTCGGAGAATGACGTTGAGTGTCCTGAGGCAGAAGATCCGATCATCACCTTGAACACCGACGGATCACCGGTCAATTTTTCGATCATTGATCCGATGTTGGCGAAGCGTTCAAGTATTGCGGGGGCGTTGCTCGTCCCGTTCACCGTTGCAATGGTGGTGATCTTTCTGCTTGCCATGCTGCGGTTGTCCTCACAAAGTCTTGTATCGAGCTTGAGGGACCTGCGTCGACCGCGCAGGCGTTAGGGCATTGCGCTGGTCGCGAGCGCCCGCAACTCTGAGACGGCCGCGGCAAGACCGTCGGGGTGCCGGTACAGAGCGGTGCCCGCGATGAGCACATTTGCCCCTGCGGCGGCAGCTCCAGCGATCGTGGCCGGACCGATTCCGCCGTCTACTTCAAGATGAATGTGGTCACCATGTCCGGAGTCCTCGATCATGTTGCGAACTTCACGAATTTTTGGCTCCATCGTCGAGATATACGCTTGCCCGCCGAACCCTGGGTTAACGGTCATCACTAAGACGAGGTCGACGAGGTCGAGTACATGTTGAACCGCTGAAGCGGGCGTCGCTGGATTGAGCGCAACCGCAGCGGTTGCGCCGAGTTCGTTGATGTGGGCGAGAGTGCGGTGCAGGTGGGTGCATGCCTCCGCATGAACGATGAGACGCGAGCATCCGGCCTCGACGTATCGACGAGCAAGCTGGTCAGGGTTGAGCACCATGAGATGTGCTTCAAAGGGCACCGAGGTGTGGGCACGGGCAGAAGCGATGACATCGGGTCCGAAGGTGAGATTTGGCACAAACTGTCCATCCATCACATCCCATTGGATGAGGTCAACTCCAGCATGCTCAAGTGCGACAACTTCTTCGCCAAGGCGTGAGAAGTCGGCAGGAAGAACTGAAGGGGAGATAAGAATTGGACGTGCCACGCATTGAACCATAGTTGGGAGTTCGGGCTCACCTACGTTGTGGGGATGCAAAATGACGCATCGCTCCGCCATTCCGACATTGCGATCGAGCGGATTGTTGCCGGCGGCGAGGGCCTCGGCCGCCTTGCTGACGGACGTGTCGTATTTGTGAAAGGTGGGGTCCCTGGTGATATCACCACGATCAACCTCGTTGATGATCGACGTGATTGGGCTCGCGCCACGTTGGTGACGGTCGACGTGGCATCTCCTCAACGTATGGAGCCAACATGTCCCGCTCGGCGTAGCGGCTGCGGTGGCTGTGACTGGGCTGAAATCAGAGCTGAACACCAGCTTGAGCTGAAAGCGGAAATCGTGACCGAGGCGCTTCGCCGAACCGCTCGAATCGAGCACCTGCCGTCAATCGGTGCCTCAGTTACTCGCAATGGGTACCGATCTGGTGTGAGGGTGGTAGGAACCACAAACCATCAGGCGGGGTTTCGGCGAGCTTCAGATGACGTAACCATCGCTGCTGGACGTTGTGAGATTGCAGTTCCGGTACTTGCCGAGATGATCGAATCAATCACCGTTGACCCAGGTCTCGAAGTGACGCTCCGAGCTTCGGTGGCGACAGGCGAGGTAACCGCGCGCTGGGATGAGCGCCTTGGAACGGTTGACGGACTCCCATCAAGCGTTGACATCGGGCCCAGCGCGTCCCTGATTGAACGAGTTGCGGACGTCGATCTTGTCGTGGGTGCTGGCTCATTTTTCCAAAGTGGCCCGCAGGCTGCAGACCTTCTTGTCGACGCCATCACTCGATTTGCCCCTGAGCTTTCATCGGCAAGAGCTGTCGTTGATGCATACGGCGGAATCGGACTATTTGCTGCCACCGTTGTGTCTCCTGAGGCCGATGTCTGGGTGGTGGAAACATCACGGTCCGCGTTGGCTGATGCTCGAATCAACTTGGATGGGCGATCAGGTCGCACTCAGCTTGTGCGCAGTGAATTTGGCAGATGGCGCCCGACGCGTGGGGACTTGCGTCCCGAGGTTGTCATCGCTGACCCAGCTCGCACTGGTCTTGGACGACCCGGAGTTGCATCTGTCGTGAGGTCACGCCCGGAGGTGCTCGTGTTGGTGAGTTGCGATCCGGTGTCATTCGCGCGTGATGCGGCGTTGCTCGAAAAAGAGGGCTTTGGACTTGATCGATGTGAGGTACTTGACCTTTTCCCCGGCACCCACCATGTCGAAGTTGTCTCACGGTTCGTTCGTGCTGGCACACTTTCAGCGTGAATCACGACAGGGCAACGATGTTTGATGTTCGGGTCAGCGACGAGGTCGCAACTGCGCTGAGCGAAGGCAATGCGGTGGTGGCGATGGAGTCGACCATCTTCTCGCATCTTGGTTTGCCCTCACCGGCGAATGAGGAAGCGCTTACTCGCTGTGAGTCTGTGGTGCGAGCGGCTGGGGCGGTTCCTGCTGTGACGGCGGTGTTCGGTGGTGTGGCACAGATTGGTATTGACGATGCTTCTCGTGAACGGGTGTGTGGTCCGGCAAAGAAGATGGCCGAACGGGATATTCCAGTTGCCATCGCCCAACGATGGAACTACGGGGCAACGACGGTTTCAGCAGCGCTTGCCCTCGCAGAACGTGCGGGCATCAGCGTGTTCGCTACCGGTGGCATCGGAGGGGTTCACCGAGGTTCAGAACTGACGGGTGATATCAGTGCTGACCTTGATGCGATTGCGCGCCGCGCGTTGGTGACCGTGTCAGCAGGAGCAAAAGCATTCCTTGACCTTGCTCGTACTCTTGAATACCTCGAGACTGCGGGTGCTCCGGTGCTCGGCTGGAAGACTGATGACTTCCCGGCGTTTTACACCCGTTCATCGGGTCTCAACGTTCCTCATCGCGTCGACTCCGCTGAGGTTGTTGCAGCGATCTATCGCAATCGCACTCGCAATGACCAAGGGTTGCTGCTTGCCGTTCCTATTCCTGAATCAGATGCCCTTGATGTCGATCACTTAGATGCTGTGTTGACGGCTGCTCTCGATGAATGTGAAGCGCAGGGCGTTCGCGGTGCCGCAATCACACCATTTGTGCTCGGGCGAATTGCCGAAGCCACTGATGGCGACAGTTTGCCGGCAAATCTTGCGTTGGCTGAACATAATGCTGAGGTCGCAGCGCAAGTGGCGGTTGCTATTTGTCAGGCGTCTTAGTCCCGATGTCGTCGAAGCCATGACTCTCATTCGCTGAACGACGGGCAAGTCTGCGATTATCGGGGCATATGACCGTTGGCTTCGACCCGTTTCTCTCAGACTCAATCCTCCCCGATGATTCTGACCTCACACCGATTCACGATCGTGAATATCGGGTTCGGTCGTATCGCCTGAGTCCAGATCGAATTCTGATTCGAGGGGCTGTGCGCGACCAGAAGCCACCCGGACTGTACATCTCACATGATCCGGATCCGATCACTGTGCATCACATGGTGGTTGAACTTGAGGTGTCGTTCCCTGGACTTGAGATTGGCCGTGCCGAGGTCACCTTCAACACATTCCCGCATACGACGTGTTCGGTAATCACCGATCATTACAAGAAACTCGAAGGCCTGTCGATTGCTCGGGGCTTCTCGAACAAGGTGCGTGAGTTATTTGGTGGTCCGCGTGGCTGTACTCACACGACGGCGTTGCTGCTGGCGATGGGCCCGGTTGCTGTGCAGTGTGCATGGTCGATGCGAACCTTTGAGGCTCCCGATACCGGTGAACCCGCGTTGAAGATGGGTTTTAACCGCGACCCTGACGATGATTCGTGGAAGATGAACACGAACACTTGTCACGAATGGGCTGAGGACGGTCCGGCCTATGCCCGAGCGGCCGCAGGTTTGTCGTGGGGTGTGCCCGTATTTATGCGTGAACGGGCTGAAAAGTTTGGAATCGAGGTTGGGGAGCCGCAATGACGGAACACGATCCATTTGGTTTGCGCTCGCTTACCGTTGAGCAACTTCGTTCAACCCCGGGGGTGAAGTGGCAGCAGCACCCTGGCCGGCTTGCCTCATGGGTGGCAGACATGGATTTCCCAATGGCACCTGCAATTTCTGAGCGCCTCGGGTCAATTGTTGATCGTGGAATGGTTGGCTACCAGAAGTGGGGTGCTGGTGCATCGCCGGCGGGGCATGCGTTTGTTGACCGAATGGCATCGAAGTACAACTGGAACATTGATGTTGAGCGGGTACACGACCTCGCTGATGTGCTGCAGGGAGTTCGACTGGCGATCGGCATGCTCACCGAGCCTGGAGCAGGGATCGCTCTGCATACGCCTGCATATCATCCCTTCTTGCATTCATTGACCGACATGGATCGTCGGCTCGTGCATGCGCCATTCGATATTGGTGAACTTCGTGAAGTCATTGCGGCTGAGCGGCCGGCGGCATTGCTTCTATGTCATCCTCAGAATCCGACGGGGCGCGTGTTCGATCGTCCGCAACTTGAAGCAATTGCGAGCATTGTCGAAGAATTTGATCTCATCGTGATTTCTGACGAGATCCATTCTGATCTCGTGTACTCGCCTGGTCAACATATTCCGTTTGCATCAGTGAGTCCCGCTATGGAGTCTCGGACGATCACCGTCACTTCGACATCAAAGGCATTTAACTTGGCCGGTCTGCGATGGGCGGTGATGCATGTTGGCATCGAGCGTTTCGATGCCATGCTGCGCAGCTACCCGAAACACTGGTTTGGTTCGCCCAACATGTTTGGAGTCGAAGCCGCTGTTGCGGCGTGGGCCGAGAGCGACGATTGGCTAGCCGCGGTGATGGGCGTACTCGATGAGAATCGCCATCATCTTGCCGAGTTACTTGATCAATATCTGCCAGGCGCGCTGTACCGGGTACCTGATGCGACCTATCTTGCGTGGATCGATTGCTCAATGCTGGGTGATGGGGATGCCCCGTTTGAGTTGTTTCAATCTCGTGGGGTGGAGCTCAGCCCAGGAACCCAGTTTGGAGCGGGAGGCTCAGGTCATGTGCGCCTGAATTTCGCAACGAGCCCAAGCGTGCTCGAACAAGTTGTTGCGACAATGGCCGGTGAGAGTTTGGCCTAGGCAGATTGCCAAGTTGTGAAGAATTACTCCACCGCTCCTAGCATGTGAGGTGTGCTTAACATCAAGAGCGCGATGCGTTCTCGCGACCTGAAAGCAAACAGTGGAGACGGGCCAGTTGGCCATGTCGATGTTTCGCATGTCCATGTGGCATTTGGCGGAGTAGATGTCCTGCACGGGATCGACTTTGACGTTGCTCCTGGAGAGATTGTGGCGTTGCTCGGACCGAGTGGCTGTGGAAAGACCACTCTCTTGCGATCAATCGCCGGTTTGGAACGTATTGCTTCGGGGACGATCTCGTTGAATGGGCACGAGGTAGCGAACGATCGGCTACATGTTCGACCTGAGGCAAGACAAATTGGTCTGGTATTTCAAGATTGGGCGTTGTTCCCACATATGACTGTTGCAGAGAACGTTGCATATGGGATCGATAGTTTTGCGCATCGCAATGACCGGGTTGCCGATGTGCTTGCGTTGGTGGGGCTCAACACACTTGGGGATCGAATGCCTGCAACGCTGTCAGGGGGCCAGCAACAGCGGGTTGCGTTAGCGCGGGCTTTAGCCCCTCAACCTTCAGTGCTATTGCTTGACGAACCATTCTCGAACCTTGATACCGGGCTCCGTGTGCAGGTTCGATCTGAAGTTCACAGCCTGCTCGCAGGACTTGGAATTTCTGCAGTGTTTGTCACTCATGATCAAGAAGAAGCTTTCGTTCTTGGTGATCGGGTTGCCGTCATGCGCGATGGCAGGATTGAACAGTTCGATACTCCATCTGCGATTTATGGGAATCCCGCATCTGCATGGGTTGCCGAATTTGTTGGTGATGCGAACTTCCTTCGGGGCGAAGCAACCGGAATGTTCGCAACGACCTCGATCGGCGAGGTGGCGCTTTCAGAGTTGCGTCAGGGGCAGGTCGATGTACTGCTGAGACCCGAACATTTAGTGGTCACCGAGAACGAGTCTGGTAACGGCGTTGTGCGCAATGTCGAGTACTTCGGTCATGACCACATGGTGCAAGTCGATCTTGACGACGGCAGTCATGTCGCGGCGCGAATTTCAGGCAACCCTCACGTTCGACGAGGTCAGCGGGTGTCGCTTGTATCTGATGGCAGCGCGTGCTTGGCCTTCTTGTCATCGTGACCACTATTCGGCCGGTGACTCGGTCGTAATACCTGAGCTTGGTTTCGAACGATAAATAACGACATCGGCACCGAAGATAGCAACACGAGAGTAAGTGCCGAGCCTGCGGAACGACCGAGAAAGCCCTCGCTTGTCGAGTTCCAAATTCTTGTCGCAAGAGTCGAGAATCCAGTGGGAGATAGCAACAGTGTCGCAGGTAGTTCCTTCATCGTTGTGAGAAAGACGAGTCCTGCGCCGGCTCCGAGACCAGGACGCAACAGCGGCAGAAGCACTTTCCTGAATGTTGTGATTCGTCGTGTGCCGAGGAGTAACGAGGCCTCCTCAAGGCTCGGAGTGACCTGAAGCAGTGATGATCGCACTGCACCTATTGCTTGGGGGAGAAACAGGACTGAGTAACCAAAAATGAGCATCCCCATGCTCTGGTAGGCCCAAGGCAACGCATTTGCTCCGAGATATACGAGAGCAAGCGCAACGACAATTCCAGGTAATGCGTATCCAGACCATGAGAGCCGTTCAACGATATTTGCGAACCAACCTGGTGATCGCCGGATGAATAGGGCAACTGGTATCGCTACAACGGTTGTCACGGCGGCTGCAAGAAGCGATACCGACAGGCTGTTGGAGATGAGGCTCCACGCCGGCCATACGGGCTCATTGGCACGCACACCGCGGGCAATCCAATAGGAAATCACGCCCAGAGGCACCACAAGGGCAAGCGTCGTAAGAATCCCGAGGCCCGCAAGAGCGGGAACTTGTAGCCGTTTGAGGTGGACGAGTTGGGGGTTTCGCGCCCCTGAGCCATGTAGTCGGTAAACGTCCTCGCGCTTTCGAAGTCGCTGCTCCCCAGTGAGCACCGTCACCGTGAGGACAACAAGCATGAGACCTAGAACTGCCGTCGCTCCTCGTTCGAGTGCTCCCCGGTATTGGAGGTAGATCTCTCGCGTGAATGTGTCGTAACGCATCATGGTGACGGCACCGAAGTCGCTGAGTGAGTACAGCGCAACGAGCAGCGCTCCGCTGCTTGCGGCCGGCCGAAGCTGAGGCCACACAACGTGAACGAAGGTTTGCCACGAGGAGCGTCCCAGCATGCGGCTTGCCTCCTCGAGGCTGGGATCGAGTCGTACCCAAACTGCTCGAACAGTGAGGAGAACGTACGGGTATGAGAAGAGAGTGAGACTCGCCCACGCTCCCCAAAATCCATAAATAGAGGGAATCGATTGGACCCCCAACAGATTTGAGACCATGCCACGCGGTCCAAGGGCCCCAATCATCGCCCACGAGCCGACGTATGTCGGAATTGCGAGTGGGAGCACGGTGACGACTGACCAGAAATTTCTACCAATGAGATTTGTGCGAACCGTGAGCCACGCAATGGGCAGTGCAATCACAACTGAAGCCGTTGTTACAGCGATCGCCAGTAGGAGAGTCGACCGAAGCAGATTGATGGTGCGAGATGATGTGGCGATCTTGAAGCTCGAGGAGAACCCGTACTCAAACCCTCGCCACGCGAGATAGCCGATCGGCAGGGCAGCGAGAATACCTACGGCAAGCGCAGCAACACCAACGACTGCGTTATCACGAATTCTTCTCGATGCCCTCATGTCGTCGTTGCGTTAGAGGGCGCCGACTTCAACCAGCAAGTCGACCGTTCCTTGGAGGTCTGAGAGGAGGTTGAGGTCGAAGTTCGGCAGTATCAGCGAATTGAGTCTTGGAAGGTCGGCCCATGGGGTTGCATCATCGGTGACGGGAAGTTCGTAATTCGTCGAAGCGAAGTAGTTCTGTACCTCAGCTGAAAGCAGGCAGGTCAATAGTTGCTCTGCTGCTTCAGGATGCTGTGAGTGAGTGACAACTCCTGCCCCGGCAACGTTGACGAGGGCACCAGGGTCCCCTTCGCTAAAGAAGTGGTTTGCAACTGGGTAGTTGGGGTCTTCCGCAAGGAGCCGGTAGAGGTAGTAATGATTGACGAAGCCAACGTCGATTTCGCCTGAAGCAACTCCCTCAAGAATCGCTGTGTTGCCGTCATACGACACGGGGTCATTAGCCACTATTTCGGTGAGCCAAGTTCTTGTTGCATCTTCGCCCAAAAGTCCTCGAAGGGCTGTGATGTGATCTTGGAATGATGCATTGGTTGGCGCCCAGCCGATTCGGCCTGACCATTTTGGATCAGTGAATTCGACAAAGGAGTCTGGAAGGTCTCCCTCATTGAGGACGTTGGTGTTGTACGCCACCGTTCGTGCTCGGCCACTAATTCCAACCCAATCGTTCTTTGGAGAAACGAGATTTGGGTCGCTCACAGTTGAAGTGACCGACTCATCAAGTGGGAGAAGGGCGTTGTCTGCTGAGAGCACTCCGAGGAAACCTGCCCCCTGCGAGAAATAGACATCTGCTGGAGTATTTCCGCCTTCTTCTTGAAGGAGTAACAGCATCTCGGCTGAGTCTCCATAGCGGGTCTTGATTTCTACTCCGAGCTGTTCTGAGCACAGGTCGACAACAGGCTGTACCAGGTCTTCACCGCGACCTGAGTACAGGGTAAGACTGTTGTCATCACCTCCGCATGCAGAGAGGGAAACTGCGAGTGTGGTCATTCCGATGAGAATGTGTGACCGAGAGCGGGGCATGCCAGCATGTTAAGTATGCCTAACATATTTTGCAACGCTGGCGAGAATTTTTTTGGTTGTGGGATTTAAGGGGTAATCCTTCGACGGTGTGCAGCGAATGAGAGACCTCGTACTCGAGGACGCTCATTGATGCGAGTACCGTGCGAAGGTACGTACGAAGCCTGAACTCAGGAACGTTTCTCTTTGGGGGTAATGAATCACCATGGCAAATCGGCTCGAACACAAATCAGCGTTTGTTGTAGGCGGCAATAGCGGAATTGGCTTGGCTATCGCGGCGGCGTTTGTTGCCGAAGGCGCACGGGTGACGATTGCTGGCACGAATGCAACCAAGAATGCAGCGGCTGTTGATCAGCTCGACCAGCTGGGCTCCGCTGAAACGGTTCGTGCAATTCAACTCGATGTGTCAGATCGTGAATCATGCTTTGAAGCGGTCAACCAGGTGGTTGAGACCTCGGGCTCGATTGACGTTCTTGTGAATGGTGCCGGCATTTATGCCTCTCGCCAGTTTGAGGCATTTACTCACGACGAATTCTCAAGAATTCTGGACGTGAACCTTCATGGACCGTTCCATCTCACTCAAGCTGTGTTGCCACATATGAAGTCGCAGCAGTGGGGGAGGATCATCAACATCGGCTCATCTGCAGGCAAGTGGGCGTCACGAAATCAGGCTGCCTACAACGTGTCAAAGCATGGCCTTATCGGAATGACGCGCTGTGTTGCGGTTGAAGTTGGCGGTACTGGCATCACGGTGAACGCGCTGTGCCCGGGAATGGTCGAGACCGATATGTCAGATGCGCTTGAGCGTGAGCAGGCTGATGCGTCGGGCACGACGCCAGAGGCGGTGAAGGCCGGGTTGCATGGTCGAATTGCGATGGGTCGATACCTGCAACCCGACGAGATGGCCGGCCTTGCGGTGTATCTCGCGTCGGACGAGTCGAGTGGAATGACCGGACAGTCGATCATGGTCGACGGGGGAATGGTGTTTGTCTGAGATAAACAAAGCCCAGACCGAATGGTCCGCCCCCTGGGATTCGAACCCAGAACCAATGGATTAAGAGTCCACTGCTCTGCCATTGAGCTAGAGGCGGTAAAAGCCCGGGCAGTGTAGGCAGCGAAATGCCGATGCCCAACTGCCCGGGATCTGGGGTGAGCGAGGGGACTTGAACCCCCGGCCTTCAGGGCCACAACCTGACGCTCTAACCACCTGAGCTACGCCCACCATGTACCTCAATAGTCTGCCAGCAAGAACAGCAATCGACACATTCAAATTGTTGATCACTACCTCTGAAACAGAATGCTCGAATGATCCCTCGCGCGATGTGGTGTGAGCGCGGAGATTCTGCGACAATGGTCGGGTGAGTTCAGACAACGCCGCAACCATTCTTGAATCAGCAATTGACGCGTTTCTCGCCGAAAATGACCCAAAGGCAATGGACAACATTGCATTCCGAGGGGCGCGCTACGACCACGGACTGGCGTGGGTGCACTTCCCGGAGGGAAACGGCGGTTTGGGCCTTCGCCCAGACCTCAACCGACTTGTTGAACGTCGCATGCGTGAGGCCGGTGCAGAGCCTGCCGACCCGACCTCGTTCTTCATGGCACTTGCTGGCCCGACGATTTTGACTCATGGCTCCGACGAGCAGCGCGCCCGCTTCCTCCGGCCCATGTTTACCGGAGAAGAGAAGTGGTGTCAGCTGTTTTCTGAGCCCGGAGCAGGGTCGGACTTCGCGGGGCTCGCTTCGCGAGCGGTTCGCGATGGCGACGAGTGGATCGTGAACGGTCAGAAGGTGTGGAACACTTTGGCGCACCTAGCTGACTGGGGAATGCTCGTCACCCGAACCGACCCTGAAGCACCGAAGCACAAGGGAATGACCTATTTCGCAATCGATATGCACTCAGAAGGTGTCGAGGTTCGTCCGTTACGACAGATCACGGGTGAGGCTGAGTTCAACGAGGTGTACTTCACCGATGCTCGTATTCCTGACGATCAACGTATCGGGGCAGAGGGCGAAGGATGGCGTGCCGCTCTCACCACATTGATGAATGAGCGCACTGCAATTGGTGGTGGATCGGCTGGTGGTGGCAAGCCTCAGAAGGGTGCCGCCGCAAACGACGCGGTGAAGATCTGGAACACACTCGATGCATCCGAGAAGACCGATGTTCGTCGTGACCGCCTGATGCAGTTGTGGGTCCGTGCTGAAGTTGGCCGTTTGACAAATGTTCGAGCTGCTGAAGCAGCCAAGGTTGGTAACCCTGGCCCTGAGGGATCAGTGTCGAAACTTGAGTTCGCAAATCTCAACAAAGAGCTGTACGACTTCTGTATTGACCTCATGGGCCCCGCCGGGCTCATCGATTACGACTACACCTTCCGGCGTCCGACAGAACTTGATGCGACTGGAGCAAATAAGAGTGCCCAATATGCGTTCTTGCGGGTTCGGGCGAACTCAATTGAGGGCGGAACTTCAGAAATCTTGAAGAACATCATCGGCGAGCAAGTACTCGGGCTTCCGGGTGAGCCTCGCGTTGACAAAGATCTTCCATGGTCGAAGGTGCCGCGCAGCTGACGATCTGAGTTGGGTGCCAAACCGCCTAGCGAGGCTGTGGCGCTCTGCTACGTTCTCATAACTGGAATGTTTGCCGGCATTGTGCTGGCGGCCATCGCACGAGGAGAAAACAACACGATGACGTCGTCGGACCAATCTGCATTGGCAGCAAGGGCGAGGGAAATCACCAAGCGGGAGATGGCGATCTACGCTGATCGCACTCAGGGATCGCAACGGGCAACTGATCGCACCCGAAAGGTGATGCCAGCCGGTGTGCCGTCAAGTTTTCAGGCTTATGACCCTCATCCAATTGTGGTCTCGCATGCAGCGGGCAGTCGAATGTCTGATGTTGATGGAAATGAGTACGTCGATTACGACATGGGTTTTGGTGCGTTGTTTGCGGGTCACATGAACCCTCATGTTCGCCGTGCTGTCGAAGAACAACTCGATTCTGGAACCCTTTATGTCACGCCATGCGAACTCAACGGTGAAGTTGGTGAGTTGCTCGCTGAGCGTTACGGGTTTCCGATGTGGCGTCCAACAAATTCTGGTACCGAGGCAACGATGGACGCGATCCGTCTTGCTCGCGGTGTGACTGGTCGAGACAAGATCGTGAAAGTTGAGGGTGGCTACCACGGCCATCACGACGAGGTCATGATTTCGAACAAGCCGTCCCTTGACGCAGCCGGCCCTGCCGATGCACCACATTCGGTTCCTCAGTCGGCTGGTATTCCTCACGGTGTCATCAATGACGTGAAGGTCATTCCGTACAACGATCCTGCTGCACTTGAGCGCGTTCTCGCCCCAGGCGACATCGCATGTTTCATCGTCGAACCGGTGATGGAAAATATTGGTATCTGTATGCCTGATGAGGGCTACCTCGAGGCTGTTCGTGAGATCACTCAACGTCACGGAACTCTGCTCATATTTGATGAGGTGAAGACCGGCATTACTGCGGGGTATGGGGGAGCAACTAATCAGCTGGGCGTGCGTCCCGACCTCATTACGTTGGCGAAATCAATTGGTGGTGGCTTCCCGGTCGGTGCGTTCGGAGGTAAGGCCGAGTACATGGACTACATCACCGATGGTTCTGTGCTTCATCTTGGTACGTATAACGGCAACCCTCTGGTGATGGCGGCGGTGAAAGCAACATTGACGCAAGCCTGCACGAAAGAAATTGTTGCGCAGACGGTCGATCGCAACACCCGGCTTGTTGAGGCGTGTCAGGCCATCATTGACGATTCTGAAATTCCGGCGCACACCGTGCAGTTCGGGGCGAAGGGTTGCATTACGTGGTCAACCAAAAGAGTTCGCAATTACCGTGATTACAAGGCGACCGATTTTGATCTTGCATTTGCGCAGTGGATCCACGGCATTAATCGTGGAGTGCTGCTTCCTCCGGGTCTTGACGAACAGTGGCTGATCTCAGTCATGCACGACGAAGATGACGCAATGCGTTATTCGCAGGTTTTTCAGGAATTCGTCGACGAACTAATCGCTTAGTTACCAACGTTGCGAGCGCCGTCGCCCACTTGCTGACGGGCCGTTCCACTGTCTCCGGCGGCTTCCGTTCATTGCTGTCACAAACAGTGCTCCCGATCCGATGGTGAGCACGACGGCGCTGACGAGCGCAACCGGAAATGCTCTTCCTGCGAGGGCTGGCGCAAGCGAGGTCCAACTACTTGCATCGATTGCTGGAATAACGAATGTCGGGATTGCCCAGCCAATAATGATGAGCGAGCCTGCTGTGGCGATGAGCAATTCCGCAAGTGCTTGGATGATTTCTGATCGGTAAGGCCGAAGAATGAGTCCGAAGATGAGTGCAAGTGCCCCGAGGGCTGCAGAGATGATCATTGCCCAACCAGTCGATGTCCTCGCAGTTTTGAGAGTGCCGATCACTGGCACCGGGATGGTTGCTGACGGGGCGTCGTATGCCTTTTCGTTGCGAACAATATTGACGAGTTCGCTCGGAACGATGACGACAAGATCATCGTTTGATCCGATCGCTCTGAGGTGCGCACGCTCAATAAAGGGCGCAAATTCAGCGGCGCCTGCTCGTTTCGAAAGCACTTCAGAGTCGAGGAAGTTCGCAAGAGTGTCTGGTGTGGTACCGAGGGCACCTGCCGTTCGTGCTGACACCACGGTGATGATCTCAAGTCTGATTTCTGATTGATCGAGAATTGCTGCGGCGATTGACGGGGAGTCATCTGGTGTGAAGACGGTGCGCTGCAGCCACCAGCAGCCGGCCGAGATGCCGAACGCAACACTCGAAATAAGAAGCAGAATCGAGGCGAAAGTGCGTTGCACGAAGTCAGTCTGTCAGGTGAACGGATAGTCTGCGACTATGTCTAAAGGTACGGACATTTCCTCATCGCAAGGTGGCTCGTCTGAACTTCCCGCAGTGGCGTTTGATTCGCTCCCAGGATTTTGGGCACTGCTCGGTCGCGGGCTCACCCGACGCTGTGCATGGTGCGGAGATCGCAAGGCCTATTTCACGGGTTGGTTTCGCCGCCAAGATGCCTGTGGTGCGTGTCGGCATGGCTGGCGGCGCGGTGATGAGGCATTCGAGCTTGGGGCAACAACTGCCAACATCATCTTGACGTTTTTTTCAATTCTGATCGCGATTCTGGTGGCGGTTGTCATCACCTGGCCGGATGTTCCAACTGCGGCACTAATCGTCATCATTGGTTCTCTCGCAGTGCTCGGGCCTGCGCTGTGGTACCCGGTCTCATTCACGTTGTGGCAGGCGGTCGATCTGTTCATGCGTCGCCCAGAACCCAGTGAATTAGCCGGACATGGCGACGCCGACCTATAGGGGCTAGTCGTTCTGCGCCGAGAGCGGTACTCGATACGAGGCGCAGCTCTGAGATGGTGCGCCTTATTCGAATCTGGTGTCACCGCAACAAATCGCGGCTGTTGAGCTCAGTCTGATCGTGATGAGCTGCCGGTTCGCACAATTTCTTCTGATGTAATACTTGCGAACAAGTGTTCGATGAATTACAATCTTGTTATTCGATGTTCCATACAAACGATTGCGGTTCCTCTTCCTCTCCAGCGAGTGTTACACCCCCTGAGTACGGTCGACAGAAACCACAACGACTGGGTGGATGTACCCGAATGACAGCGCACCGCTAAGGAGAATGAGATGAGCAACGACCGCGACAAAGCATTGGAGATGGCCCTCTCCCAAATCGACAAGCAGTTCGGCAAGGGTTCGATCATGAAGATGGGCGAGAAGGGCACACTTGCGATTGCTTCGGTGTCAACTGGTGCTCTTGCACTCGATCTCGCACTCGGCATCGGCGGACTCCCACGCGGCCGAATCACTGAAATTTATGGCCCCGAGTCGTCCGGTAAGTCAACGCTCGCGATGCACGTTGTTGCTGAGGCTCAGCGCAATGGCGGTGTGTGCGCCTACATCGACGCCGAGCATGCAATGGATCCCATTTATGCACGGGCCATCGGCGTAGATGTCGACGAACTTCTCATCTCTCAGCCTGATACGGGTGAGCAAGCACTTGAAATTGCCGACATGCTCGTCCGCTCAGGTGCCATTGACGTCATCGTCATCGACTCGGTTGCTGCACTGACACCGCGAGCAGAGATCGAAGGTGAGATGGGCGACACTCACGTGGGTCTGCAGGCACGCTTGATGAGCCAAGCACTCCGAAAGATCACCGGAAACCTCAACAAGACGAACACCATCGCAATCTTCATCAACCAGCTGCGCGAAAAGATTGGTGTGATGTTTGGTTCACCAGAAACCACTCCTGGTGGTCGTGCGCTGAAGTTCTACTCTTCAGTTCGACTTGACATCCGTCGCATTGAATCGTTGAAAGATGGCGCAGAAGTCGTCGGAAACCGCACCCGGGTCAAAGTGGTGAAGAACAAAGTATCGCCGCCATTCCGTCAAGCAGAGTTCGACATCATGTACGGCAAGGGCATCAGTCGCGAGGGCAGCCTGCTCGATATGGCTGTCGACTACGGCATCATCAACAAGTCAGGTGCGTGGTTCACATACGACGGTGAACAACTCGGTCAGGGTCGCGAGAACGCGAAGAACTTCCTGTCTGCTCACCCTGAGATCATGGTCGACGTGACTGAGCGTGTCATGGTGGCATCTGGTCTGCGTGGCGAAGACGGTGAAGAAGCGTTCACCGACGCCGACGATGCACCGATTGAAATTGACTGAGGTGGTAGCGGAGTCTGGCGCTTAGGCGCCGGGCTTCCAAATCATCAGCACAAGGCCAACAACAAGGCTGAGGTGGGTCACACCAATTCCAGCCGCGAGTTTTGATGTCGCTGATGGCGATTCGTCAGAGAGCGACGGCCGAACAAGAAACCAATTCACGGCAAGAGCGATCAACCAGATGAGAATTGATGCGCTCAGCCAAGGCGATGACATCTTCCATTCGCCGATGCCAGCGAGCCCCATACCAAAAACCCACATGAGGACGAGCGCAGGCATGACGAGGCGGAGGTGGAGTTTCGCAATGGTTGCAGTTTCTCCAGCCTTTTTGAGTGGTGTGTAAAGGAACAACGGTCCAAATGCAGCCATTGCAGAAACAATGTGGAGTAATCCAAGAATGCGATAACCGGACGTGTCCAAGATGAGAGCTGTCATGTCCTGCACGTTATCCAAGTAGGTGACCGATGCCGGTCATGTCATACTCGGAGAAGATGAAAACAAACTGGGTGATGTTGTTGAGGTGGCTCACGGCGAATCTCGTTGTGGGCTGTCTTGTTGTCGGGGTCGGTGCGCCGTCAAGCGCCAGAAATGTGAATGATGAGAACGATGGACTGTTAGGGGCGCGTGTTGTAGGTGGAGATGCAATCGCCATCACTGATGCTCCTTGGCAAGCCGCGCTTTTATATTCCAATTCTTTGCAATTCTGTGGTGCGACGATTCTGAGTTCGTCGTGGCTGTTGACGGCAGCTCACTGTGTCGACAACGGGCTCGGATCCATCGATGTTGAGGTCATCGTCGGTAAGGCGGTCCTGTCGTCGACGACGAGCGCTGATCACCGCCAGGTGAAGCGGCTCGTTGTGCATCCTGACTGGGAGGCAGAAGCAAACGGCGTTGCGGATATTGCCCTTGTTGAGATGGCAGCGCCACTTCCGATTGATGGGATATCTGTTGAGGTTGCTTCGCTGCCGACTGGTAAGTCGGCAGCCGCTTGGCCGCCTGCTGGCCAAGCGTACACCGTGTCAGGCTGGGGCTGTTTTGTTGCTGTGACTCGGAACCAAGATAGTTGCCCAGGCGACAACTACTCAGACATCCTCGAGTCGGTGACTGTGAACGACCTAGCTGGACCGGCAGGGTCGTCAACGTGTGGTTCGACGCCTTCAGGGTCGTTTCTCTCGGAATACATGATCTGCGCCGGTGCCGTTGATGGTGGTGTCGATGCGTGTTTCGGTGATAGTGGTGGTCCACTCATGGTGCGCGAGGGCGGTCAGAATGTCCTCGCAGGGGTGGTGAGTTCAGGCTTTGGCTGCGCACAGCCTGATCTTCCGGGGCTGTATACGCGAGTCACGACCTACTTGGAATGGATGCATTCGGTAACCGGTGAACTCGGATCACCTTCAGATGATGGTTCGGGAGCCTTTGCGGCGTTGACGCCGAAGCGGTTGTTGGATACACGTAGCGGTGACAAGGTTGGTGAGCTTGATGGCAGTGGTGCTGCGTATGTGTTGCAGGTGACTGGTAAAGGTGGTGTGCCGGGTTCTGGTGTGTCTGCTGTTGCGTTGAATGTGACTGCGGTGTCGACGGAGGCGAATGATTTTGGTGGGTTTGTGACGGTGTATCCGTGTGGGGATGTTCCTGATGTGAGCA